>JBGSPU010000113.1:0-105403 GCA_041738415.1 Bythopirellula sp. | reverse complement strand
CTCGATGATTGAGCATTGTCCAGCGCTACCGTTCACCACGTCCGGAGGGAACCTTCTTTTTTGCCCTGCCGATGCCTGAAAAAACGCATTCCCGCCTGCCAAAACCCGATCAATCACCCACAAATTCTGGTGAGGAGCCTTTTTTATGAGGAGTCGAGGTTTTATTTCAAAAACTAAAAGCTGATTTGGCTGTGCTTTATCACAAGAGTGTCAATTACTTCATCGTCGATATTGACGATCTGATAGGTGATGGTGGGATCGGCTTGATTGGTATCAAAAGTGACCATTCCGTATGAACACAGTTTATTATAGCAGAATAGCGGTCCCGGGATGCATTCGTGCGTATGTTCGTTGGTGAGTTTAGAACTCATCAAATCGTAAAGGGGGTAGCCATTAGGACGGTCGATTTTCCAGGCTTCACTGCGATGCCGGTCGGCTGAGAGCAGGAGTACGCCGTTAATTTTATGCGTCTCGATCCAGTGGAAGATTACCTCGCGCTCTTCGGGGAAACCGTCCCAGGTATCGTGGCTGCCCGGTTTAGCATCAGGAGCCCAAGGGACGGAAGAGACAATGACTTTGAACTGCGCTTGTGAGTTTTTTAATTCGGCGAGTAGCCATTCTTTCTCAATGGAACCAAGCATCGTAGGATTCTCACCAAATGGATTGGTGCGGAAATATCGCGTCTCAAGAAAGAAACAATCGACGCTTCCAAATGTGGCCTTAAACCAACAGCCGGGCGACTCTTGATTGCCGTAGCCGGGGTTCACCCAGTTCTCTTTGAACACCCTGAGCATCGCAGGCTTCCAGGCAGGCCGATCGAGATAGGGACCAAGCCAGACGTCATCCATGGCAGCGTCGTGATCGTCCCAGATGGCAAAGACAGGCGTGCTCGCAGTGAGCCGACGAAACTCCGGCTGCGACTGGCGACGATAATAGGTGTATTGATGCAAACCGCGAGGTTCTTCAGGTAGATCGATATAGACGTTGTCACCCAACAGAAACAACGCATCAGGTTCGCGAGAGGCAATCGTGTCCCACATGCGTTCGTGATCGGGCATGAACCCCGCTCCCCCGCCGAAAGCGACCTTAAACAGGCCCGGAGTACCCGGCGCAGTAAATGTGTGGAAGTGAGGGGGGTCCCCTTCGAGAACGGATTTGCCGTCAATCAATACGTCGTAAGCGTAGTGGGAATTGGGTTGAAGCCCCGTCAGATCAATGGTCGCCGTGAAGTCATTTTGGGGATCGGTTAATGCGGAACCGGTACTAACGACCTTAGCCGTGGGGCTGCCCTGCTGGTCGCAAGAGAATACCTGCACAATTACCGGTGTCTCCTGCTCGGTTCGCACCCAGATCCGGGCCGAATGGTCCGTGACACAGCCCAGCATTGGTCCATGTAACAAACCTGATGTACGATGGCGAGCAAATTCCTGGAATTCCTCCGATTCGGTGAGAGGTATCAGCATTTGCCGGGGACCCGCCAAAAATCTCTCAATGGGGAGACCTCCCTCGACTGCCTGTTTCATCGCGGCAAACGCTTGGTCTATTTCTCCTAACTGACAGTAAGCAATCGATTGGTTGAAGATTGACTCCAGGTCCTGAGGATCCGCCGCAAGATACTCGGCAGCCCATCTAAGCGATTCGTTGGGATTGCCGTTCAAAGTTGCCAAGAGTAGCCGCTGCCCACGTCGCTTGTATTCATCTTTGGCCTTCTCCTGAGAAAACTGACGTCTACTCCATTCATTCTCACTACCATAGTAGGCCAGTTTGGGGTCATCTTCAAAAGCATCGGCCGGTGCAAATTGGCCATAAATGCTTCCTTGAGCACGACAGGCATGCGAACCAACAAGCACTATCACTGAGGCTAGTACAAGTATTGCCACAAAGAAAAATAGCTTATTCAAGATTCTCTCCTAAGGAGCTTGCGAAGCTTTCAAAAGTTTCTGCAATTGTTGACGTGTGTCGGCCAATTCAGGCACTTCTGCTAGATTTACCAACTCGCGGGGATCGCTCTGGTGGTCATACAATTCGACGCCGCGCTTGCCATCGTCCCATTCGGTATAGCGCCAGCGGTCAGTGCGCACTGTGCGTCCCAGGTAGTCCATATTCCTGGCATGATCGGCGGCGGGATTCTCACTTCGGGAAACGACCGTGAAAGCAGCCTGCTTCGTAGTCTCAGTTGGATCGTCCAGCACTTTAGAAAAGTTGATCCCATCGAGGTTCTGGCGTTCTGGGAGCCCTGCCAAGGCAACCAATGTGGGGTACAAGTCAATCAACTCGACCAATTGTCCGGTTTTTTGTCCAGGAGCCTTCATTCCTGGTGCATAGATAATTAAAGGAACCCGGGCGGACTCCTCAAACAGAGACATCTTGTGCCAAAATCCGCCGTGGTCTCCCAGGTGATAACCGTGATCGCTGACGAATACGATCACCGTGTTGTCTGCGATCCCCAGTCGATCAACTGCCGCAAGGACTTCACCTACCTGAGCATCGACGAACGAATTGCACGCGTAGTAGGCTGCAATCAATTCTCGCTGTTCTCGATCAGATAAAGGCTTCTCCGGCGCGGGATAATTAATCGCTGCGGCGGGCAAACTCTCGTAATAACCCTCCGGTGTGGGGAGCGGCATGTCCATGGATTCGGTCGGATACAGATCGAAGTACTTTTTCGGTGCTGCAAAGGGAGCGTGAGGACGACGAAATCCAACTCCTAAGAAGAATGGTTCCTTCCGGTCGACGGCTTGCTTCATGATCTCGACTGCCTTACGGGCCACGATGCCGTCGGGGGTTTTCTCATCCGGTGTCTTGAGCGACGCCCAATCGTTGGTATGTTCACCTGGTCCGTCAGGATCGGCCCCTACCAAGATTTCCTCTACTGGAGGGCGCTTGCCGAACTCGCGAATCTCCACGTCCCACGAACGGGGATCCTCGAATCCCTCATCGGTGTGGTAGATCTTGCCTATTTGAGCGGTGAAATAGCCCTGCTTGCGGAAATACTCCGGCAACATCACCCAATCACCCAGGTGTGACCGCGTCTGTTGAGTCAGAGTATAAACCTGAGTATTGTCCGGTCTGAGGCCACTTAGCATCGAAACACGCGAAGGATTACAGACAGTCACCTGACAATAGGCACGATCGAACTGCATTCCTCGTTTTGCTAGTTCGTCGATGTGCGGACTCTGGACGCGAGAGTTTCCGTAGCAACCGAGATCATTATTCATGTCGTCCGTTACTATGAATAAGACATTAGGACGCGGATCGTCTTCTGCTAACACGCGATTGGTTAGGAAGGGAATCAACAAAAAAAGGGGCATTACAGATTTCGATACAATCTGCCCAAGATGCAAAAATCTAAACATGTGTGGTTCTCGAGAAAAAAATGAAACGATAAGAGCTGGAAAATGGATAAGATCAGCTTTTCACCACCACCGTCCGAATCATGGCTGATCTGCGGGGATGACTTGACCGTCTCCAATAGAAGTTAATAACTGAAACGCCAGCAAATCGATAGTGTTTGTGATGGCCTTCACGTGGCCATCGAGAAACGCGAACTGACTAAGGCCGCGGTGCTCACTCCCAAATTTCTCAAATGACGGGTCCTGGGGACTCTGAGCAAGACCATCGCGACTCGAACGCAGAATCGTTTGGGGAATGTCACCCGAAAAGAATGCTGTATCACCCTGCGAGAGTTGTTGAATGCCGCCCAATGGATTCTCTTTCTCAGGCGGGATGTGCCGTTCACCTTCGGCTATCGTGTTGCTCAAGCCATCTTGTACCTGCCGATCTCCCACTTTAGAGAAGGTAAAAATCGGTCCGGCGACGGTTTCATCGATAGAGGGTAGCGGGCGTTGCTGGTTATCAACGCCATATTCCACCTTATCTCGTCCTGCGTTGGCCGCGTAGTCGCCCCCCGCACCAACAGCTTCCGCTAATATTTTGGGAACCGATCCATCGACAAAGTCACGGTCTGCTGCTGGCGTCCTCCGACTGGGGCAGGTGTAAGTTTCAACGGGCGTCCGCATGGCCGAGGCGTTTTCCGTCTCAAAGGGAGGTACCGTTGGCTTCCAAGTTTGAAACACGTTGCCACCTTCCAAATACTGCAGCAAATGAAATGCCCAAGAGGTAGTGAATTCGTCGGTCCCAATCCGCCCAGCGGGAAATTGTTTCTTAGTATCATGATACATTTGGGTAGCCAAAGCTATCTGCTTGAGATTGTTTGAGCATTGGTTGCGGCGTGCCGACTCGCGTGCTGACTGTATCGCTGGCAGAAGCATTCCGACTAGCACACCGATGATGGCAATCACCACTAAAAGTTCTACGAGCGTGAACGCACTGAGCCTTCTTGTATTGCGAGTCATGAGAAAACCTGGGGGACAAAAGGATGGCAAGAGCAGGTTTGGAAAACCCACTGGCTGGAAAGCTCGAGTATATCTTGAGTGGAAAGAACTGACAATCAAACTCAGTGATTATGAAACATTTATCCGCTTTCGTGTTCCTATAGTTCATTTGTCTTTATCCGCTAATTCGAGAAACGAATCAATAACAGCGAGAACCTCATTCAGATAACTCAGGTAGTTTTCGCTTTTAGTAATCGAACTTCGGCTTGAATTGCCAAGTAAAGTTTTCTGATTTAGCAAATCACAAGAGTATGTTCGCGGATGGTTGAATCTACGCTTTTAAGCTAGATTGAGAATATCAGCAGCAACATCCCCAGCGGAATACCAGATGAAGACATCTCAGCAATGGTGGATACCACCATTCTGCATACTATTGCAGTTAGTAGTTTCAGGCTGGTCGAGCGTGGCTGCTTCGACAGGAGTCGAGGCTTCCAACCGAATTCGCGTGATCACCTATAATGTGCAGTTCCTGCCTGATCCAGTCAGCGACCACAACGAGCGACCAGACGCAGAGTACCGGGCGGCTAGCATCGCCGGGAAGGTAAGTCACTTTGATGTCATCGCGCTGCAGGAAACATTCAATGACACACATCGAGCGATCATCCTCGATGGTCTGCGACAAGCGTGGTCGCAGCAATTATTTTATGTTACTAGCCCCACTCCTGAGGGGTTCTTTACCAGCGGCGGCTGTTTGCTCGTCTCGAAAACTCCGCTTGCAGCCCAACATACTATGGTGTTCGCCAACTATAGTAAGCCCGTTGACTATGGGCTGCGTGCTGACGGCTTCGCAGCCAAGGGAGTTCTGCATGCCCGTGTGCAACGCGAAGCAGGGAATGCAGATGAATTTGTCGATGTCTTTGTCACGCATCTCGAAGCGCGGGACGATAAGCTGCGGCCTCTGCAGTATGGCGAGATCGCAGAATTTGTGAGGCTGCACAGCGACGAAGATCACCCCGTGCTCTTGCTGGGTGATTTGAATACACGTGGTGGGGTAGAGTTCCGACGTGATCCGCAATCCCAATATTCCGAATTAATGCGGCAACTAGCCGGCGCACGCTCGGGCCAAGAGTGGGTCGACGTTTGGCCACATCTCTATGGGGATGCACTGGGTGGTACGACGGAGCAAGAATCTTCGGATGTCGGTAAGCGGATCGACTATGTTTTGCTGAGCAATCCCCCCTCGCCCAAGCTGCAACTCAAGCCGGTTGCTACGTCTGTCAAGCTATTTCAAGATGATCGTGTCACTGCGCTTTCTGACCACAACGCAGTAACTGCAGAACTGGAGTGGCAGTGACCAAGCGAGTACTGGTTTTCTTGATTCTGGCGATAGCAATCGAATCGCTGCCTAGCGCAGGTGCGACCGAATCGGAATTCGATCAACTGCGGATTGCAGGAATCGTGCTCAAATGGATTCGCGGAGATCGAGAGGCCAATTTCGCCCGCTTGGAGCCTCTTGTTCGCACCGCAGCAGCCGGTGGAGCACAGCTCGTTTGTACTACCGAATGTTTCTTGGATGGATACGCAATCGAAGATAAAAGTGTTCTATTTGGCAAGCTGGGAGTGATGATTTGTGCCGACCGCCGCAATGAAAAGGTCGTGCAGCAATTCTGTTCGCAAGGGGCAGACCTCTTGATCTGTCCGTCCGGTGGCATGTTTGGTCCTGAAAAAAACGATCACATTTTGCAGCAGCGTTCCAGTGAGAATAAGAAATACCTTGTCTTTACCCACCCAGCCGAGTTCCTGATCACAACCCCTGAAGGGGAAATCGCTCGGCGAGTTTTACTCGGCGATAAATTGAAACTCGATGATAACGAGATCGATACTCCCGAAGACTCTAGTGGTGTTTTTTACATGGACTTTCAACGGCGGGATGGCACATGGCACGCAAGTTCGGTCTCCGAATCGCTAAGTCAGCCACTGCTAACCAATGGACAGTCAAAAGAAGAAGTCCGTTCTTATGTCGCAGAAAGAATACCAGAAGTTGAACTTCCACCGACCAAAGCTGAGTGGCTGAAGGAGTCCGCCCAACTTCGTGAAGAATTTCTGACGAGAGTTGTATTTCAAGGTGAAGCCGCAAACTGGCGCACTGCAGATACCAAGGTTAAGTGGTTCGACACAATCGACGAGGGCAATGGCTACCGAATCAAGAAATTTTGCTACGAAGCTTTACCTGGTTTCTGGATTCCTGGCTTGCTCTACGAACCGGCAACACTCATGGACAGTATGCCGGTTATGATCAATCCCAATGGGCATCATCGAGGTGGCAAAGCCTTGCCCTACAAGCAAAGACGTTGCATCAATCTGGCGCGGCGCGGTATCTTGGCCTACAATCTAGAATTCATCGATATGGGCCAACTGCACGATTCCAGCAACAAACATAATCGACTCGTCCAGCTTGACCTCTGCGGCACGAGTGGTGTGGCTCCCTTCTATCTAGCGCTCGAGCGCGGGCTGGATGTTGCACTGTCACACGAACATGCCGATCCAACGCGAGTGGGTGTCACTGGATTGTCGGGAGGTGGTTGGCAGTCGATTTGGCTCGCAGCTCTCGACCCGCGCATCACGCTTGCCAATCCGGTAGCCGGCTATTGCAGCATTCACGAACGCGTTAGCGGCGACAACAATATAGGCGACGCCGAGCAGATTCCTTCCGGCCTCTGCAGTGTCGCCGACTACACGCATCTCACCGCCATGATGGCTCCGCGTCCGCTGCTTTTAACATATAACACTCAGGATGATTGCTGTTTTCTTCCTGAGTTCGTATTGGAACGACTGGAAACAGTCGGTCGAGACACTTATGGATTGTGTGATGCGGCGGACAAATTCGAGATCCATATCAATCATGATCCCGGTACGCACAACTTTGCTAAGGACAATCGCGAAGCACTCTATCGATTTCTGCAGAAACACTGGCTTGACCCTGACACAGATATTGAACCTGTTGAAATCCCAGTTGACGATAGCGAGATCAAGTCGGAAGAGGAACTTGCCGTGCCGCTTCCTTCCAATAATCTGACCCTACACGAACTCGCCAGACGAATCAGTCAGAATCTTCCTAGTCAGGCAGCACATCTAGGGAAAAGTTTCAAAGATTCTAGTTCGCTAGATAAGCAAAGACAACTTCTGCAAGAGATCATTCAGCCCCCTCGATACGAAGTAAACTCTGAACTTATCGAGGAGGATCAGTCGAACGGCATAACTATCTCCCAATGGCGACTGCAAGTCGGCGACCATTGGACAGTACCTGTGATCGAATGTCGTCCCAAGAACATGTACAAGAACACCTACATTCTGGTGAGCGATTGGGGCAAACAGTCGGTGGTCTCAGACGTGACACGGCTGGCCGCCGGAAATCGAGTCATTTCGGTTGACTTGTTGGGATTTGGCGAAGCGGACCCCGGCAGTGACCCCAAGGACCACGACGACGTGATGCTGATGCTGATTGCCACAGTAGGTGATCGACCGCTGGGGATTCAAGTTGCCCAATTATCTGCAATTGCTGACTGGGCTATCGGTGATTTGAGTGAACAAGCCCCCCGAGTCATCGCCTCAGGTCCGCGCAACAGCTTGGTTGCGCTCGTTGCAGCCTCGCTGGAGCCAGAATCTATAGCCTCCGTCGAACTTCGAAAAGGGAGAAAATCGCTCCGGGAGATTATCAAACAAAATCTCAGAGTCGAAGACGGCCCCGAACAGTTCTGTTTTGGGCTGCTTGAACACTTCGACGTGCCACAACTCGTCGATCTAGTTGATCCGGGTTCCGTTGTGTTTGAAGATTCGATACCTTGAGACATCTACTTTTAACAAAGATTTCACGGTTAATAATCTTAGCTCAGGGCGCTAAAACCAAGAGGCAGCACCGAAAGGATGACTAGCGATTTTCATGCTGAATCTTCTCTATCTGTTGCTCGTCATTGCACTGGTTATCTTTGCTACGACCAAGCTCAAGGTTCATCCGTTTCTCGCGCTCCTTCTCGCAGCAATCCTCAGCGGATTTCTCGGTGGTTTGGATTCCACCGATGTGATCGAGAAACTCAGCGAAGGATTTGGAAATACGCTTAAAAGTGTCGGCATCGTCATCGCCTGCGGCACGATCATCGGAACTTTTCTGGAACACACAGGCGGCGCGAATCTCATCGCTTCCAGTGTGATGAAACTTGTCGGAGAAAAAAAGTCGCCATTGGCCATGAGCATCACAGGTTTTATCGTCTCCATTCCCGTGTTTTGCGATTCTGGATTCGTGATCCTGTCTACGGTCAATAAGGCGTTGAGTCGGAAAACGGGCATTTCATTAGCAGTTTTGGCAGTGGCCCTTTCGACGGGGCTCTACACGACCCATGTTTTTGTGCCTCCCACTCCAGGACCTCTGGCCGCGGCGGGGACTTTGGGCGCAGATATTGGTCTAGTACTGATCTGGGGGCTGGTAGTTTCTGTCCCGACCGCTGGAGCAGGACTGCTGTGGGCGCTATTTTACGCTTCCAGGTTTTCCATAGTCCCCAATGAAATTTCCAAAAGCGGCATTGAAGAGAGTCAACACGAAGGCAACGCGATTCGAGCCTTTATGCCGCTGCTGGCACCCCTTTTGCTGATCACACTAAAATCAATTGCCGATTCTCCTGCCGCACCACTTGGAGAAGGGGCTCTCCGGAACACTATTCAGTTTGTAGGGAATCCTGTGATCGCTTTGCTCACCGGAGTTTTACTTGTAGTCTGCTTGAGAAAGCAGCATTCGCCTGAAATTGCCTTGCGGTGGGTTTCTGAAGGCCTGATGAATGCTGGGGCAATTATCCTTATCACTGGTGCCGGCGGAGCTTTCGGAAGTATCCTGCGAGCGACAGGTATCGCCGATGATTTTGCAGAGGGCATGGCTGACTGGCACCTCGGTATAGTCCTGCCGTTTCTAATCGCAGCGGTACTCAAATCGGCGCAGGGTTCTTCGACCGTCGCAATAATTACTACCGCAGCATTAATGGCACCTCTGCTCGAGCCGTTGGGCTTCACCACACCTAACGCGAAGGCTCTGGTAGTTTTGGCGATCGGTGCCGGTTCGATGACTGTCTCGCATTTCAATGACAGCTATTTTTGGGTGGTTTCCCAATTCTCTGATATGAACGCCGAAACTGCCTTGCGTTGCCATACTGTCGCTACATTGCTACAAGGAATAACGGGAATCGTGACTATTGTGATTCTTAAATCTCTACTCGTCTAAAGGCAGGCATTTTACGATGGCTGATTAACTCCATGCAGCAAACTATCGATTACATCTTGCGAGCAGTTCTTATCCCGCTACTGCTGCCAACGAGCTTCTTTCACCTTTCGTCAGCGTTATTAATTGCCCAAGAACAACCACTTTTCAACGGAAAAAACCTTCAGGGCTGGACGTTGAACCACGGTCAACCCATTACGGCTGGGTGGGAAGTCATTGACGGCATGATCCATCTTGACCCCAAGGAGCACGATCAGGAGGAACAACGGTTTGGAAGTATTCTGACTGAGCGTGATTTCGAGGATTTTGATCTATCGTTCGAATGGAAAATAGCCAAGGGTGGCAATAGTGGTTTGAAATATAGCGTTCGTGAATATGCCGGAGATACTCGGGGATTCGAGTATCAGATCTGCGACGACCAGAATTACCCCAAGCAGTTGACCCCGCGCACGAGTGCCGGTTCACTCTACGACCTGTACGAACCGAACCAGGAAAAACATTTGCTTCCTGTCGGAGAGTTCAACAAAAGCCGGATCGTGGTTCAAGGCAATCATATTCAACATTGGCTCAATGGCCGACTCATTGTTTCAGCCACGATTGGAAGTAAGGATTGGAAAAACCGTGTGGCAAAAAGCAAATTCGCAGATTTGAAAGGCTTCGGCACGAACCGCCGCGGCAAAATCATGCTGACTGATCATGGCAGCGAGGTCTGGTATCGAAACTTGAATTTGTTTGAAAGTTCAACGGACGGTAACGCAATTAGCTGTATAGAACCCTGAAAGGATGAAATTCCCTGAAAAACCATCTCGGCTTTTATTTTCACTCACCTATCTCACTTACTCACGACGGTTAGATGGGCACGTCACTCGGAAAAGAATCCCATTTTTGGTATCCTCTCAAACGCCAGCACTTCAGGGCAGGGACAACATTGGTTGAATGGCTATTGTTGCAAAAGTAGCCCTGAGCGAATTTGTAGTAATTGGCGCACAATTCAATGATGGTAATGCCACCGTTTGCCACATGAAGGGGGTGCATCCATTGACAAGCCATTCTCCGATCCATTGATCGTATTCCAGCTTTCTTACTTTAGCGCTATGGGAGCCGAGATAGTAGTCTCGACCACTGAGAGAAACTACCGCTTGTCCACTGCCTCGATGCTTACGGTACTAGAGAACAGAATTCGACGGCTTGGCATGATGCAGATCTCCTTGATAAAAAGCTGATACGGTATGAACCGTATTGCGCTTTCAGGAAACCCGCACTGCCAACCATCGACAGGAAACAGAAACTCTAGTTTCGGCAGGACTTAGGTTTAGTGGAGCCGAGGGGTTTCGAACCCCTAACCTCCGGCTTGCAAAGCCGGCGCTCTCCCAATTGAGCTACGGCCCCATTACGAATGGGGAATTCGGAATCCGGGTTGCAGAATAATATGGGGCATCCCCATTCCTCAATCCGAATTGCGCAATCAATCCAGTGGGCGCACCAAGACTCGAACTTGGGACCTCAGCCTTATCAGGGCTGCGCTCTAACCAACTGAGCTATGCGCCCGCGAAGCATTGAGCCGGGAGACATCTCTGTCGCCTGCCTCTCCCGTGCTCTGCCGAATCTCACATTCTAAAACGCAAATCCGTGCTGTCAAACGCCAAATAATGCGAATTGGCACATCTGGCTGGGGGATGGTTCGCTCTGGCCGACAGGACGATAAAAAGGCTATAACAGGGTCTGTATCTCGACCAGGCAGGCCGTCTTACGGATGACTACTTGCTCAGTACATTTGAGCCCCCTCAAAAGGATTTTGCTATGTTTCCCCCCATGTATCGGCTGGTAACAGCTCTGTACCTCGTCTCGCTTGCACCTGTTTCTCTTGCTGAGGCTGCCCCCTCGGTGGCCGATGCGCTCAAGCTCAAGCCTGTCCAGTCAGGTGTTGCTTACGACACACCCACTGCGGACCAAATCGCCGATTGCACGATAAAAGCTGAAAAAATCAACGGAGCCACTGCCTGGGTTGTCCGAGGTCCCCAGAGTGAGATCCTACGGGAGTTTGGCGATACCAACGGCGACAATGTCGTCGACATCTGGAGCTATTTTCGGGATGGATTGGAAGTGTATAGGGATATCGACTCCAACAACAACGGCAAGGCAGATCAATATCGCTGGTTCCACAGCGCCGGAATCCGCTGGGCCTTGGATCAGAATGAAGACAACTCGATCGACAGTTGGAAATTGATCTCTCCGGAAGAAGTGTCCGAGGAAGTCGTGAATGCACTGTCTGATAACGATTTGGACCGTTTCAAACGATTGCTCATCACACCCGCGGATATCAAGAAGCTAGGACTCGACGCTGCGCGAGCGGAACAGTTGGAAAAACGTATTGAATCCGCGCCCGATAAGTTCAACAAGATAGTCTCCGCGACAGATCTGAAACCTGGATTCGAATTTAGCGATTTTGGCGGCATCAAGCCAGGCATGGTGCCGGCCGGGTCGCAGGGTGTCACCAAGGACTTGATGGTTTACGAAAGCGTGTGGGCGATGGTGAAAAATGGATCGGAACATCGCCAATTGCAATTAGGAACGCTGATTGGTGTCGGCGGAGCATGGAAGTTGATCGATGGACCCACCTTGGGCACGGGTCAGCAAGTGGCGGGAGGGTTCTTCTTCGATCCTGGCGGGCAAGGTATCGGAGAGCGGGCCATTGTCGATAGCGATGTGGCACCCACTGAAAAGCTGCAAGGAATGCTCGTCGAATTGGAAAAAATCGACGAAGGACTCAATTCCTCGCCACCAGCAGACAAACCAAACTTAAACAAACGTCGGGCAGCTTTGCTGTTGGCAATAGCCAACTCCGTCTCGGATTCGACTGAAAGAGATCAGTGGCTCAAACAATTGGCGGACAGCGTGAGTGCGGCCACACAAGAGGGAAGTTATCCGGGTGGGGTTGCCTATCTTCGTGATTTGGAAGAACAACTTGCCAAAAGTGACGATGCGGAGGACTTGCTGGCCTACTTCGAGTTTCATCGGATGGCCGCTGAGTACTATGGCGTCACCCTCACCAAGCCAGACGTTGACATTGCCAAAGCACAAGAGCAATGGATGAAAGACCTCGAGGCCTTTGTTGAAGCGCACCCACAATCGGAGCATGGCGCCGAGGCCCTAAGAGCCATGGCCATGGGATATGAAATGTCTGGCCAAACCGACCAGGCCATCACATGGTATCGCAAAATCTTGAGTGACTATCCTAAAAATGTTGCTGCTAAACTTGCCCAAGGAGCGATTACCCGGTTAAGCAGCGAAGGCAAAGAAATCACTCTCAAAGGTACGGACTTGAATGGCGAAAAAGTAGATCTGAAGGATCTGCAAGGCAAAGCGGTCGTCATTCAATACTGGACTACTTCCTCAGATGTCTGCAAGGCCGAACATGCCATGCTGAAAGAGCTTGTGCAAAAATATGGCGGCAAGACATTAGAAGTGATCAGCATCTGTCTGGATTTCAATCGCGATGCCGTCGTCAAGTATCTCCAGGCTAACCGCTTGCCTTGGAAACAGTTGTACGACGAAGGCGGATTTGATGGCCGATTGGCCAGTGAACTTGGTGTGGTGACCGTGCCCTTGACGATCATGGTCGGACCCGACGGAAAGGTCATCTCGAATAATATCCAGACTGCCGAGATCGAGACGGAACTCAAGAAGCTTTGAGCGTGATGCGATTAGCCGCAAGAGGCCAATTCCTTGGGGCCTAGCGAATTGTAATTCCTGCAATCCTGTGTACAAACGGGGTAATGTCTGACACCTGAAACTTGCGATTGTCAGATATACCCAGCGAATTCACAAAAGCATCCGTTTGGCACGCCAATCGCACTTGTGATTTCTTAACTTCGATGTCTCATCGAACGATCACTCTTCGTGCTAGCAGGCTCTTCCCATCTTTCACTACCTCGCAGGTTATTCTGAGCCCTGAGCAGTTTGTTGCTTAGGATCTGGTACGAGAGTGATGACAACGCCGGTGAGGGATTCACCGCGAGAAAGAAATCAAAATGGAACATTCATTTGCACTCGAGGTAACTTGGATTTCTATCCATCTCTTTGGGCTCCTAGCAGCCTGGCTTGTACGCCAGGAAACCACGGGTTCTCGGCAGGCACTTGCACAGAGTGGCTTCTATGCTAGCCTGCCACTCATCGCAATGATAACCGTCATTGGGCAAGTTTATTGCCTCGACATGTGGCCACTCTCGGCAGGTACCTTGGGGGCCATGATCGTGACTGCCGTAGTAGACTTCGGTCCGCAAGCTTCTTAGCTCGGATCATTCATTAGCCGCATAGCGTTAGCAACGGGTCAAACTTGCTAGCAGGAAGTAGACTTTTGCCGGCAAACTTATTGCAGTCTACCTAAACTTTCACGCGCTGATGTTTTTTCCGTCAGAATCGGAAAAAAACTCCCTTTCCGCAGCCTCGCGCGCCGAAACCTTATTGCAGATCGACCAATTCGTCTGGCACCACGTTTACTCAATGCCAAGCGAAGGTCTGGATGCACCACGTAGGTGCTGCCCAGTTGCAACGTATCGGCCACTCGCTAGCTAAGCGGCTCAGCGAGGGGACAGAGCAGCGAATAATTCAGGAGGGGGACCATGCGGAGTTTCATAATTGGTTTGGCGCTAGTGATCTCAGCGCTGGGTCCAGCGGTTTCGACAACAACTGCTGCTACCAGCGATGAGAATACTGCACAACAGATTGCTGACAATCTCAAGGAAAGTGGTAAGCTCAAGGGCTACCGGGTCGGTGTGAAGTACGAAGACGGAGTTGCGTGGCTCAAAGGCACAGTCACCAGCGAACAACAGAAATGGCTCGCCGAAGAAATCACTCGTAAAAGCGAGGGCGTACAACACGTCATCAGCAAAATCGAAGTGGTCACGAGCGAAGAGACTGCCAGTCCAGCCGCTTACGAGCAGGCTGAGACAGCTAGCATGACTTCTGCGCCACGTCAGGCACCACTCCAGATGAACCCGCGACCAGTTCAACGGGGTAACGGCAATATGCCAGTTCCCTACGCCTATACAAGCCAGGCAGGCAACATTCAGGCTGCCTCCTACAGCCAGCAGGCACAATACTGCCCTGATGGGGGCTGTTTGCCAGGTGCTGGCGGTGGTGCAAACGGCGCTGGCGCTGGGGGTGGTTACGCTCCTGGAGCGATGGGGCCTTCGGTGAACTACGACAATCCCCAAATGCCCGGTTACGCCTGGCCAAGCTATGCTGCCTCGCCAAACTATGCAGCATTGACTTATCCAAAGCAATACTCAGCATCGGCATGGCCTTACATCGGCCCGTTCTATCCCTATCCCCAGGTTCCACTGGGATGGAGAAAGGTCACTCTGGAATGGGATGACGGCTGGTGGTTCTTGGATTTCAAGGACTGCAAGAACTGCAGGTAGGGCAAGATTGGCACAGATCACATGGTTCCCAACCCTCGCTCAGCACCAAGCTGGGCGAGGGTTTTTGTATTTAGTGCCATCAATCTGGCAGGAACCATGCTAGCAACTGTTCATCCCACTTTTCTTTTTTTTCGTTACAACCAGAAAAGGTCGCAAGTTTTCCCCAGCTTCACTCGATAACAGTATCATCGACTCAGCTAGGCTGCTGCGTCGCTTTTCGCCCAGTGGAGCGGCGTTCGTACGGCAGGGCCGTCGAACCCGTCTTCCTAACGAATCACTGAATTGATAAAGGCAGATTCGATGTCACTTCCGTGCAAATTCACTTCTGCGATTCTGGCTTCCGTCATTGCGGTAGGCTCTGTATCGACGACAGGCTGTTTTTGGGGTGCAACAACCTTGGGACCAAGCTTGTTACCCTTCTCAGTTCCGGTACCAGTGACACCTTATCTTCAGAAGAAGAAAGAGGATGAATTCTGGAATCATGAGCGTTACGATCGAGCTCCGATCCTTGGTCCGCTGACTTCAGGGGCCGACATTGTCGCTCTGGACCCTCCCAGTGACGACGAAGTTATGCGAGCTCTGGAGAAAGCACAACCTGTTCAAGGAGGTGTCCCTTTCCTGCACGAGCACAATCGTAACAACGTGCGGATCGTGAAGGAAAAGATCGCTGACTACATCGATCCGCCTCGTGTCTATCCGCTAATCGGACCGGCTCAACAGCACCATGCTCACTACAAGTGTACGATCTACTATGAAGACGTTCGCCGCATCGGCTGGCCGTTCCCACATACTTTGAAGGATGAAGATGCTCGCGAAGTCATCTATGTCGATCACAACCACCTGCATATGGTGGGTAATGTCGAGGGTGCGATCGAATCGGAACTTTAGCCTCTGTTCGTACCATAAGTCATGAATTCTTGACGAGGCTTGCCGAACCTCAATGGACGAGGCCGGCAGGCCTGCTTTTTTAGGGGGGGCACCATCGCAAGTTGCCATGATGCCCAAATATCCTCTACCAATTCTGATTCTCTTGATCGTCACCTGTTCTGGGGTGATAGCTGCACCACCACTTGAGCAAGATGCGGTACGAGAAGCGGCGAAGTCTTATCGCGAGGAAAATTGGTTAGCGGCACTGGAACAATTCAAGCTCGTTGCCGAGAGAGCAAGCGATCCTGAGTCCGCGGCGTCAGCCAATTTTTATGCGGGTGAGTGCTCACTGCAACTGGGTCGCCATACGGCTGCCAAGCAAGCCTATCAGCAGGTAATCAACACGCCGGCCGGAGCAGCGTACCATGCTCGTTCAGCATTTCGAATGGGCGAGATTGCTCGCCTGACTGGTATCACGGCAGAAGCCGAGTTCACTCTCAGGCAGTTTCTCAGCAAATACCCGCACGAGCCGTTGGCTCCTGCTGCCAGCACGCTAGTCGGTGATATTGCTGCGGAGAGGGGCGAGCATCAGAAAGCAATCGCCCTGTATCAGTACGCTATCAATCACGAAACTCAAGATTCTTCAGAGATTCCAGCCCGACTTGGAATGGCAAGAGCCCTGTTGGCCAGCGGTAAGGGGAGCCAAGTCTCGGTTGCTCTGGGTGCGCTCACGCAGTGTGAGGATGCAAATATAAAACTGCAAGCACTCGTCCTGCGCGGTCGGGCAGAATACGATGCCGAGCAATACGATCGGTCACTCAAAACCTTTCGCTCCGCCTATCAGCTACCTGTAGCCAATCCTCTAGTGAATCGAGCCCGCCTGGCGGCTGGCTGGTCACTCTGGAAACTCGCTCGCCATGAGGATATTGTAGCCGAGATCGGACAGATTCCTACCGATTCAATGCTCGCATCGGAATATCATTATCTTCTTGGGATGGCGGCATACAGCAGCCAGAACTGGACAACGGCAATCGGGGAACTCACGCAAGCCGTCGCTGAGGCAACTTCTTCACTTCACGGTGCGGCGTTGTTTTATTTGGGAGAAAGTTGTCTGCGAAACGAGCAATTCGCACAAGCTAAAATGTGGCTAAAGCAACTCATTGACAATCACAGCGAGAGCGAATGGGCCGATGACGCCTTGTGGGCTTTAGGGCAGATAGCTCGGAAGACGAGAAATCTCACAGAGTTTGAGTGGGCTTCGGCCTTGCTTCGATCCCGTTACCCTGCGAGTGCGTACTTGCCATTGTTAAATGCAGAGCCTTGGAGCGAAAACTCCTCTGACAATTCGCCAGCAATTGGAATCTCGAGGTCAGAGGCATTCGAAGAAGCCGTGGGGCTCGAAAGAGATGGGTACTTTGATGCAGCACTCGCAGCCTACGCAGAGTACCGTGCGACAGCGGGAGCCACTTCCTTACACGCTGAAGCATTGTGGCGAACTGCAAGACTCCATGATCGCTTGAGTCAGAAAACCGAGGCAGCAGTTGTCTTCACCCAACTTCTCGCTGATTTTCCCCTATTTGATCGGTCAGCGGATGCCCTGTTGAGTTTAGCCCGACTTGAGGCCGACTTGGGCCAGCACGTTTTGGCAACAAATCGACACAAAGAAGTGCTGGAAAAGTTTCCCCAAAGCCCCCAAGCGGATGAGGCCGCCTATTGGCTAGCACTGGCAGCAGCCGATGGTAAGGATAGCAAATCAGCGAAAGTGTATGTCGACAGTCTTCTCAATTCCTGGGACCCGGCAGAAGAGATTGTCAGCGAGCGGCACAAGTCGCTGCGAGCGCAGGCTGTGTGCCTGAAGTGTCAACTCGAGGCAGAAGTGGATAGGTGGGAGGAGATCAGCCATTTGTTGGGCACTTTCACTTGGAAAAGCGAAACAGGGTTAACTACCGCAAGATTGGCCTACTGGGACGCTGAGGCTGATTTTCGCTTGAAAAAATACAGTGCTGCACGAGAGAAGTTTGAAAACATCCAGTTGCTGATAGTTGGAACGGCGGAGCCGTGGCACCCTATGGTCCCGTTGCGCCGGGCTCAACTAGCGTCAAGACTACAACAATGGAAGCTGGTATTGGAGATAATCAGCGAGATCGAAGATTCGTATCCAGAATTTGAATTGGCGTACGAGGCAGACTATCTGCGTGGCCGTGCCTTGGCTGGCCTCGGCCAAATGTCCGAGGCTCGGCGAGCTTACCAAGAAGTCTTGCAGAATGAATTGACCAACGGCTTAGAGACGGCAGCCATGGCAGAATGGATGATCGGCGAGACTTACTTTCACCAACACGACTACGAAAATGCCCAAGGAGTCTATCAACAGGTGATGCTTGACCACAGATTTCCAGAATGGCAGGCAAAAGCCGCCCTGCAAGCAGGAAAATGTGCGGAGCTGGCAGGACATTGGCAGGAGGCCGTCGAACTCTATCAGCAAGCCTTAAAGAGTTGGCAAGGGACTGGGGTCGCAGGCAATTTGGCTCGAAGGCTCGAGTGGGCTCAGCGCCAAGCGACGCTTAAGACTTCGATCCTAAGAAAATAACTCGACCCTGAAAAGTGAGAACCCGAGAGGTGAGCTCAGTAAGATGCAAACCATAATCTTAATAATCAGTCGGATCGCTCATGCTGTTGCAGTTGTCTGGGGATTGTCACTCATGCTTGGCAGTGCAGCTTGCCAGGCGGAAGAAACTCCCTCCGGCGCGGTACTGATGGCCGAGCGGTCGAAAAGTCTCTGGGACATGATCTCCACAGGGGGACCCATGGTGTATCCCATTTTGATTTGTTCTTTTGTGCTGCTCTTGGTCGTCTTTGAACGCACCTTCAGCCTGCGCCGCCGCAGAGTTGTCCCCCGGTTGTTTGTCGAGCGGTTTCTTCTGCAAATTGGAGAAGGAGCACTGGAAAAATCCGAAGCGCTCGACCGCTGCGATTCCAATGAAAGTTCGATTGCCCGGGTCTTCACGGCCGCGGTGCGAAAATGGGGGAAACCGGCGGTCGAAGTCGAGCAGGCCGTTCTCGACGAAGGGGAACGCGTCGCGAATGAATTACATCGCTATTTGCGCGTCATTAACGGAGTCTCGACCGTTTGCCCTCTCTTGGGACTCCTGGGCACGGTGTCGGGAATGATGCAGTCCTTTGACGTGATCGCTAATAGTTCCGCCATGGGGCGTACTGAATTGCTCGCTGGGGGAATTGGCAGCGCGTTGATATCCACCGCCGCGGGACTTTCGGTCGCGATTCCTGCTTTGATTTTTTATCTTTATTTCGTCGGTCGAGTCGATGCGCTAGTCATGGAACTTGATCGGCGGGGACAGGAAATCGTGCATCTGATTTCTGCCGAGGGGCTTGAAGATCGCCGCAATCGCCCTCGAGGAAACTCAAAACCGAAAAAGGCGGCGTAGACAACACCCTGAGTTTGAGAATCAACCGCAACGCCCCGGGATTGCAATCCCGGGGCGTTGAACCAAACCCCCTAGTAGAAAACGTGCCACTCAAAACACAACAAGATGAAGTTTCGCAACTGAATCTCACGCCGATGATCGACGTGGTGTTCTTACTGATCATCTTTTTTATGGTGGCGACCAAGTTTGCCGAGGTAGAACGCGACATCGATCTAGAACTTCCCGAAGTGGCTGCCGCCGCTCCCCTCACTTCAGCTCCTAAACAAAGAGTTGTAAGCATCCAGGCCGACGGACAGGTACTGTTGGACAATGAGGAAATGTCTCTTGCAACCTTAACCAGCACTCTCACGACAGCCCAGCATGAGTATCCGCAACTCAGCGTGGTGATCCGCGGGGATGCCACCTGTGCATTCCAGCATGTAGCCGCCGCCCTGTCGGCATGCAAAGACGCCAATATTTCTGAGTTGGGTATCACGGTCAAACTGGCTCAGGCAACTGGTAACGTCGCTCGTTAGGGCAGAATGGTTCGTTAAGCTTATTAAACTCAAAATTTTCATGCACTATTCTCAACTACCGCCGCTCGCCTTTTGGGGGCTCACCTCCTCCACCTGGATCGTGATGTGGGGAGTGTTGGGAACGATCACAATCCTGCTCGTGGTGCTCTTACGCACTCGCTGGGCGAACAAGCGCACCTGGCAAAAGTGTGCGATTCTGTCACTCTGGGTACATGTGATATTCGCATTTCTCGCATTGACGGTGCGAGTCGTGACTGGTGCGCCCGAAACCGGTGACGACGTGCCCATTCGTGTTGCTGTATTGCCCGCCGAAACACCGATCGTCGAGCCTGATCCAAAAAAAGACATTCAACCCGACTGGGAACACCTCGCAGCACCTTCACTAGTGGCTCCCGCAGCCGAGCCGCTTCCAACGGACCACGAACATCTAACAACTGATTCCTCCAAGCCAGATTCTGAAGCAATGGAAACGCTCACCGAGGCTCCGGCAAACCAGGAACCGCCCCCCCCTGCCCCGCCGTTAGCAGCCCCTACACTTTTGCCTGCGCCTGCTTCCATGCCGGAAAGAATCTTAGCCGAAAACGAACCGAATCAAAAAGACTCAGATTCATCCACTGCAGATTCAAAGCCAGAGCCGAACGAAGCTGCAACAAAGCCGGTCTCGGATTCCGTTGAGAACCTTGCCGATTCAAACCACTCAGAGGGATTTCCTGACGTCTTGCCAGTTACCGCTCCTACCACTCCCAATCAGCCGCCAGTTCCCGAAAAATACGCCGACCGATTGGCCACGGATCTCACGCAGCTTGCCACGCAACGTGGCGGCAGCGAACAGACCGAGAAAGCGGTCCGGGCGGCACTCGGCTGGCTCGCTGAAGCCCAATCCGAAAACGGAGGTTGGGATGCGTCGCGTTTCGGTTCCGGACGCGAACGTGTGGTTCTTGGCCACAACCGTGGGGGTGCTGGTGCCGAGGCCGACACGGGAGTTACCGGGCTTGCACTGTTGGCATTTCTAGGCAATGGCCACTCCCACCAACATGGCTCCTATCGCAACGAAGTTGCGCGCGGTTTGGAATACCTGCGACAGCGGCAACGCGCCGATGGCTCACTTTATGGTGACGCCCAATTATTTGCCCGCACCTATTGCCACTCGATGGCTACGCTGGCCGTTTGCGAAGCCTATGCTATGACCAACGATTCGCGTCTGGACGCGCTTGCCCGAGCGGCAACAACGTACTCACTCGCCATGCAACACCCGACCGATGGTGGTTGGCGTTACCGTCGCGGAGATACAGGAGACACCAGCCAACTCGGTTGGCAACTCATGGCACTCAAGAGCGCCGAGTTGGCGGGCATTGAAGTGCCGGATGTCACCTGGACCCGCATCGAAAGATTCTTGCGGCGAGTGAGGCGCGGCAACGCAGGCGGCCTGGCATCGTATCGTCCCGACGGTCCAGCCAGTCGCACGATGACCGCCGAGGCGTGGTTTTGCCATCAATTGCTGCAAGTCGATCGCAGCGGATCGCTCAACCCCGACTCGATTCGCGAAGCCGTCGAGTCGCTTTCGACAGAATTGCCCTCGCCAGGCAATCGCAATCTTTATTATTGGTACTATGCCACGCTGGCCTTGCAACAGAATCAAGACCATTCTCCCGGTTCTGCAGAGGCATGGGAGTCGTGGAACCACGCTCTGACCACAGCCTTGCTGACCACCCAAGAAAACGATGGAAGTTGGAATGCCGACACGGTCTGGGGAGGCTACGGCGGGAAAGTCTACACGACTGCCCTCTCTGCCCTCTGTTTGGAAGTCTATTATCGCTATAAACCCCCTGGCGAGACTGGCGAAATTGCCGGTCGTGACGGTTGGCAGTCTCTCCAGCGGTAAACGCCTCTTCGTGGGGCAGGTTTCTTGCTAAATTGTCATCCAAGAACCTGGAATCAAGTAGATTCCCAGGGACCTCCATCCAGAGGCGGTTTGACTTACCACTAGCCGCCAGTAGAATTGAAGGTGGTGACTTCTAGCTTACAGCCGGGTGTGTCGTCCTTTTAGGTCAACCGACCTAATTATGTTAAGCGAATGTTTCGCGTTGGCTAGACACTCTCGGCAGGCTTATGGCAAAGGTGGCGACTGCTACAATGTTTACTCCAGGTCTATGGCAAGCGCTGATTGTGGCGATGATCGTCCTGCTTCTATTCGGGACACGGCTCCCCTCCGTGATGCGTTCGCTCGGAGAAGGAATTACCGAATTCAAAAAAGGGATGAAGGGTAATGAGTCGGATCCCAATAGTCGTATAGAGGACCAGCGAGATTAGTAGGTGCCTGGTTCAGTGTTAGTTGAGATCCCTGGCTAGTTTCATACGAAGGTTTTCACTTACGATGTGTCCGACCTACCTGCTGCTTGGATTTCTCAGCCCCAGTCCGAGTGAAATGTTGCTGCTTGTGTTGGTAGCCCTGCTGCTCTACGGCGGGGATTTACCCAAGGTGGCGCGTTCTTGGGGAAAAAGTCTGGCCGAACTTCGCAAAGGACTCTCCGGATTCCAAAACGAGTTCAACCAAGCCATTTACGACGAACCTCGTCGAATCAGCTACCACGAATCCGAATACAACAATCCGCAGTACGACGGTCCCACCCATAGCGAACCTGACTACAGTGGCCGTGAATCGGTCGTCAACAGCACACTCGATAGTGTGCCAACTTCGACAGACAAATCATCTTTAGAGCCCGCGACAGCGGCCGAGAATCTGGCCGATGCCCCTGGTGAACGATCCGAGAGCACCTAGCCACTCTTCGCGAGGAAGGCTAAAATGCTAACTTCTCCGGGCGGCTAGCTCAGTTGGTTAGAGCGCTACGTTCACACCGTAGAGGCCACTGGTTCGAGTCCAGTGTCGCCCACTAATGCAAAAGCACTCGTCGAAACTGAGCGGCAAACATCGGTAAATCTAGACTCGGCGGTTTTCCATCACTCTCAGTTCCGACGCTTTCTGCTTACAATTTTGCATGCACTTCTGGGCGGCTTTTTCGGAGTCGGCATCGGTGGTTTGCCAGTAGTGTTTTTGGGCAACCAGCGTGTGCTGTTGCTCATCGTTCTTGAGACACGATCCCCCCCTCACGCATCTCCGCAAGGGGTTTCCAGTGATGAGTCGCTTGCGCGGGGCAGCCCGAAAGAACTGCCTGGCAATCTCGCAACGTTGCCGCACCGTTTTAGGTGCCAATTCCTGATTATTCCCCAGCCATGTGCGCCAACCATCCGCATCACCAGGGGTAATTAAGCACCACTTTGTGCTATTCTGATTGGAATATATCCCTCAGCAACAGTAGTAGCCTTTGCATGAAAAAAAGGCTGGCCACTAAAGTGACCAGCCTTTTGTTAACTATCGATGCTTTGCAAAACGCCTTTTAGAGTACCCGTTTGCGTCGCATGAACAGCGCCAAGGTACCGAGACCAAACATTGCTAGGGATGTTGGTTCTGGGACTACGGAGATCTCCACGAATGAGACATTCGAGCGTCCGTCGAAACTCGGGACAACTACCAGGAATGCACCGAGTTGCTTGGGAGCTACTTCGCTGGTCGTCAAATGCACTCCTTCAGCAATCAGATCACGAGCGGTGCGAAGGCTCAATTGGCTGATGGGACTGCCGGGTGCACCACTATTTTCCTCAACCTGAAAAAGACCTGCGCCGTTGATTTCCACCACGCCGCGGAAATCAGTGAGCAGGCCATCAATTTCTAGCCCAAATTCATTACTTCGCACGAACCCGCCGTTGATGGTCAATTTTCCATTAAACGCTTCGCTGTCATCAAAACGCAGCTTGTCGTTCACGATCATCGAACCACTATCGACGGTAATCTGGGTATCTTCGAAGAAAAAGAAATCATCATCGGTAAACACATCACCGCCGTCAACGTTCAGGATGGCATTGCCACTGGTAACCAGCCGATCGCCAATATTTAGATTGCCTGCCGTAATCGTCACGGAGCTTCCCCCGTTGATAAAGAAGTCGTCGCCAGCACTAGCAGTGCCGCCGCTCATTGTCATGGTGCCCGTTGATCCAGCGCCAATAGTGATGTCGTCGCCAGCGACCAGACTCGCTGTGCCGGACACATCAAGCGAACCAGCATTGGCCCCCGACCCGTCGGCACCCACGTTGACATCTCTGGTGGTAAGGTCGCCCCCACTCATGTTGAGTGAACCGGCGCCGCCGGCTGTTCCTACGTTGACATCCAGGGCAGTCTGGCCAGGCATGGTGCTGTCGACGACCACACCCAGCACTGGAATATCCGCAGAAGTCACGGCGTCAGGAGGTGTGGCTGGGTTGCCGCTAATGGCCCCCCCAAACGGATCGAGGACTTGCTCCCAGTTGGTTGCATCGTCCCATGAGGTGCCGTCGCCACCTCCATCGAATTCGTAGAGGCCAAGCAACTGGCCATAGCTGGCGGTCGTCATGAGACCGCAGACGAGCATAACAAAAGTCGAATTTAGGATTTTTCTACACATTAGCATTTCTCCTTCAGATGAGTTTAACAATGGTGAGTTTGTTACTATACATGTTCTAAATCTTAATCATTCCCCTTTCAGTTAAGAGTTGAGATTAACTTCAAAGTCGAGGCACGTATGGATCATTGATTTCTTGACTGGCACGTGATCCAAAAGCTATGTAGGCGTCTAAATCAATGTCTTCAGAGATGAATTCCACACGACCATCGGCAAACAAGAAATTTGCTCCACGCGAGTGCCGACTGCCGAACGAACCAGTCGCGAAATATGGCCTATCGGGAGCGACTCGCTTTCGGTGATTTACTGTAATATCAGCAAAATCTGGTCCAGCAGGAGTGTTGACTGGATTGTCTGTAGTTCTTACGCCATCAAGGTGTCGCTCAGCCCGGCTCCAGATATTGCTGCTGTCAATGGTGTGACTGTCGAGTACCTCGCCTCCAAACAAAGTGTTACTGGTTCCGTCCTCGATCTCCCTTAACTCAATTTCGCGTATGTAGAAAAAGAGTCCTGAATTATCCGCCTTTACAGCAAGAAAATCTCTGTCCCAACTCGGACCTCGATGCCCCATGCAGAGAGCATAGTCTCCTGTAGCTGGCCGCAACTCAGCGTTGTCATATTGGAGCGAATCGGTCACGGGCTCCGACCCCGCACTGGGACACGCATAAGCATCGGGCCGAGTATTGAGTGCAGTTTGGACGGCTGTAGTCGCCCAACTGCCATAATTTGCGTTTCCTTCATCGGACGAAACTTGAACGGGCCAAATAATCGCGTTTTGATTACTCAAATCCAGGACATTGTAAAGTGACTGTTGTTCGATAAAGGGCAAAATCTTGACAAAAGCGCTCATCGCAGATCGCTTGATCACAGGTTGCGATTCGCAACCAGTTACTGGCTCACCTACTGCCCCATCACAACCATGTCTACCTGCGGGAAGTTTGCCGAAAGACGATTCGTAGTTAAGAAGTGCCAAGCCGATCTGCTTTTCATTGTTTGTGCATTGTATCCGGCGTGCAGACTCTCGGGCAGCTTGCACGGCAGGCAGGAGAAGCGCAACGAGCACACCGATGATGGCAATCACCACCAACAATTCAACTAAAGTGAATCCTCCAAACGAGTGATTCGGCATTCGGCGCAACTGGGAAGTATGTGTCATCCAATTTTCTCCGGTTCTAGCTCATTCCATAATAATTAGCAGTGGTTAAGACCGCAACTTGGTAGGAATAGTGTCCAAGTCGATTCGCTAATCAGCCTGGTTAAGAATCTCACATTTTTGGCTTATTTCACTTGCTCTACATAGGGCTTGCCGCCGTCCCAGGTAAGATTAATCACAAGCGAATCGGTTGGACCCGTGATTTCCTGGGTAAGGCCGGAAGTATTGTACCGGAAATATTTTGGGGGAGCATGCCACTTCCGTTTCTTACTGCTAATCCATTCGGCTGCATTGACCTCAACTCGATGCACTCCCGAAACAATGCCATCATGCTCTCCATAGCAGGAGAGAGTGAACCGGCCCTGTTCATCGAGTTTTCCTCCTGAAGGACGCGCACCTTTCGGAACGAAACGAATATAACCATAGGTGAGTGGTTCTCCATCGATCAATACCTGCCCCGATACATCCATCCGCGGCGGTCGACCGTCGCTACACCCATTGAACACTAGCAGTACCAAGAGCCACGGCAGTCTACCCACTATCCCGTGAAACTCACTTGCTCGAAAAATGTATCTCCCTGATTTTCTCATATGGCCAATCGCTGTATCAAAGATCATCCGTAAACTCAAAGCAATACAAAGTTTCATCTACCGAGATTTTTTTGCAATTGAAAACAAATCAAAATCACTATTTCAAGCTGGCAGTTTTCAAAAGACACAATTAGCTGGTTCTTGAAAAGTCGTAAAATCTATCGCTGTGAGGTGTCCGTTTTTCGACATCGGTAAACTACAATAAATCCAGCCAACATTGCTAGCACCGCCGAGGAAGTTTCTGGAACCGCAACAACGGCGGAGAGTGGAGGCGTGCCGAAGTTGCCCTGCCAGTCAATCAGATCTGCTGCGGACACAGAAACTCCAGCAACTCCATTTGGCGAGTCACCCCGTTGCCAACGCAAGAAATCGTTGCCATCCACATCGCCATCGCCGTCAAAGTCACCCAGGATTCCCGGAGTTGAAATCGAAACCTGGGTGTAATCAATACCACCAACATCCACAATCGAAACGGTCAGAGGCGAAACCTCACTTGTTGTGAAAAACCCACTGGTGATCAAGCTCTCAACAGCCGAAACACTCTCCTGAGCGTTTTTGAATTGCAAGAGGCCACTTCCATTGATCTCAATAGTCCCCATGCTCACTGCTTCATTGAAGCTGCCAGCTCTCAAAATACCGCCATCCACAACGACCGATCCTTGCACCCGAAGAGCATTATTTGCTTGTAGTAAACCACTCAATATGTTGACGGACACATTCGGGGTTTGGGTAATATTCGCATCGGTAAACCCTAGATTTGCCGTATTCGCAATGAGTATCGTGCCCCCATCAATATCCAAAGAAGAAGTGCGGTACATCCTAAGGTCGCTTCCCACGTTGATGGTGCCCCCCGTCATGAAGAGGTTGCTGCCCGCATCAAAACTCCAGTCGAAAGATAAATCTGCACGAGTATTCACTACTCCTCCGCTCATATTCATTTGTCCTTTTGAGCCGCTGCCGATCCAAAGTGTATCAGTAGTCACGACTCCATCAATCAAATCAAAGGTGCCCGGATGACGATCCTCCGGCAGCAGGACGTCGGCAGCACCAACTCGCAACCTCCTATTGCAAGTAAACGGAGACGCCGAACAACTGTTTGCAGTAGTCAGCGTGCCGCCAGTCATGGTCAGAAGGCCCTCGCCGCCGAAACGACCAATGCGTACCTCAAATGCTTCGGCTGTGTCACCGGGTCCTATGACGGGCGCATTAACACCAAATGTCGAGGTTTGGATTTCGACACGAGTTCCGAAGTCAGGAATCGCCGGGCCGAAGGGGGGAAAGGGATCGGCCCCTCCATCACTCCAATTCTCTGACGTCATCCAGTCGGTGGGATCAGCAGGTTGCGGATCCATATCTGCTACCCCATCGAAATCGTAGGTTTCGTCTTCCTGACCCATCACCAATTCTGGAGACGAACACAGCAAGAAGGCAGTAAAGTTAGCAAGAGCAAAAAGTTTCCAACGCATGCGCATCTACTCCATCTGGATCCAATAAGAGGGTAAATTCAAGGAGCGCTAGTACCAAATGACGAGAACTTCCATTATAACTTAGTTGTTAGAGAATTTGCAACGAGATGAGCCCAGTTTAGTGAATGGCTTTGAATCGTTCGTCTGAAGTGAGTGCAAGTTCACTTGGAGTCACCTTTTTTTCACTGTAAGGCCGATCTTCCCAATAATCCAAGGTATTTTTTCCGAATCGGCGAGATTAGGAGGGGGAAAGTAGTGTTGGAAAGTCAATTCCCCAGGAGTGGTAGAAGGGGTTGCGGGTTGCCGTAACTTTTCGTGAATATCGTAAACTGACGGCTATCCTAAGTGCTGCTTGAGTGCTTTTCTGATTATCGATTCAGCTTTTTTTATTAGGCACAGTCGGGAAACCTATGAACCGAAGATCGTTTATTTGTACTGCGTCAGCGGCAGGATTAGCTGTATTTTCTCCTCCGGCCATGGCTACCGAGACGAAGGACATTCGCGTCGCAGTCATCGGAGTGAGAGGCCGCGGACGAGAACACCTCGACGCACTCGGCCGAAATGTGGTGGCCCTTTGTGACGTGGATGAACAAATCCTCCATCAGCGCACAGAAGAAACCGCCGAGAAACTTGGGCAGAAGTTATCAAAGTTTGTCGACTATCGCCGTCTCCTGGACGAGGCGGGCATCGATGCCGTCTCGATCGCGACGCCGAATCACACCCATGCGTTGATTGCAATCGCAGCCATCCAAGCAGGGAAAGATGTCTACGTCGAGAAGCCGATAAGTCACGATGTTTGGGAAGGACAACAACTTGTCGCTGCCGCCGAGCGCTACGGGCGAATCGTTCAAAGTGGAACGCAGGCGAGATCTAGTTCAGGGATTGCCGAGGCAGTGGAGTGGGTTCAGCAGGGTGGCCTGGGTAGGATTTACTATGCCGTAGGCACGTGCTACAAGCCCAGAATGAGTATCGGAAAGCTCACCAGCCCACTGAAGATTCCGAAGCATCTTCACTACGATCTCTGGTGTGGCCCTGCCGAAAAGAAAGAGATATTTCGACCAGAGCTTCATTACGACTGGCATTGGGACTTCAATACTGGAAATGGCGATCTCGGCAATCAAGGGATTCATCAGGTGGATATTGCGCGGTGGTTTCTGGGGGAAGATCAACTACCGCTGCGAGTGCTTAGCATCGGAGGGCGGTTTGGTTACGAGGATGCGGGCAATACACCAAATACACAAGTCGCTTATTTTGATTATCCTAAAGCACCACTTGTGTTCGAAACGCGTGGTTTGCCTCGGTCAAAGAATGCACAAGCCGATTGGAAAGACTCAATGGACGCCTATCGAGGCAGTCAAATTGGTGTGCTGATCCAGTGTGAGCAGGGACATGTACTCGTGCCAAACTACGACAGTGCCATTGCTATCGATCGTGAAGGCCATGAGGTGAAACGGTGGGACGGTACCAGCGATCATTTTGCTAACTGGCTTAATGCAGTCGCAAGTCAAGATAAATCTTTACTGAAAGCTAGAATTCGAGAGGGACATCTGAGCAGTACTCTTTGTCACGTCGCTGGTATTTCCCACCAAGTGGGCGAATTGGCTTCACCAGATGCAGTGGCAGAGCAAATCCTCGGAAACGACTTGCTCGCTAACTCATTGGATCGCATGGTCAGTCATCTCCGCGCCAACGATGTCACTCTCAGCGATGACCATGCAAAATTACAGTTGGGAAGATGGCTGGAGCTTGATCCACAGGGAACCGAGATACAGGGAGATACCGAAGCCACCGCTTTGCTGCGTCGTCAAGCTCGACCCCCTTACGAGATTCCCCAATTGACGTGACCTTTTTATATGAAGAGACTACGCGGCACAGACAGTTTTACGAGTGAGGGGAAGCGAAGTAGTTCGATCATGAGTTTTTGAGACTGCTAGTCGGTCGTCGGAGGTTCGGCGATTCGGGCAAGCTCAATCTTCAATAAACGCTGGGGAGGTAGGGTGAGTGATATTCGCTCGCCAAATGCTCGGATGTTTACTACCGCATCATCGACAGGTGACTCAGAGCTTTCACAGCGCAACAGATACTGGCCCGGCTCTAATCGCCAGACACGCATGACAGCTTTGCGCTGCTTATCTGCATGAGAAAAGAGTTGAATCGAAAATCCTATCTCACTCGTGTTACTGACCAAAGCAGTGAAATCATCGTCGGTCCCCTCCCAGGACACCGCAAAATAGGGGGAGGTGTTATTGTGCATTCCGTCGCCAGTGAGCATTCCTTTGAGAGATTCCCACTCTGCAAGATAAACCCGATCCGTATAAAGTGCCTCACTCGTCTTAAGTGGTGTGTTGTAGCGCAAATCCGTTAGGAGTGTCTCCAGCCCGTTAACGAGGTGATGTTCGTTTCCGCTTAAGCGATATCGACCGTAGGGACTCCCATAACGCAAGATAAGCTCGTCATAAGTTTGATCGTTCGAAACGAATCTCCATTGTTCCACCACATCCCAGAAGAGAGCACAGTTTCTTAACACCTGCGCTGCCCAAGCTGGCGATCCTGGCGGAGGATTCCCCTCAAGAGCGTTCGATTCAGTCGACCGAATCAGTTCCAGTGTCAACAACATGGGCTCCAAGAGTCGTGCGTCTTTGGTCAAGAGGTAGGTAAAGAGAAACTGATCCAGCAGCAAGCTTCCCGCGGAGTGCTCCCATTCAAAATAGTCCCAATACATATTCGCCTCATACCAGTTTTCTCCATCTCCGTTGATCGCTTCGTCTGAGAAGCGAATGGAAGCCGGCACAATTCCCTGAGACTTGCCTTTTTCAGTTCGCAAAGCGGCCTTTACCCAAGCCATGGACCACTCGTGGAGGAGAGCTATGAGATCAGGATCAGGCCGACGCCAGGTCAAGTAGCGGACAGCCTTGACCGCACGGCAGTTCAACTCGACGTCGCGTCCTTTGGGTTCCGTGGTCGCAACTTCAGTTGCATTAAACCAAGCGGAGCGGAAAAAACGATTCCCTGTGGGCGTCACTCCCGTCCAGAGGTTTTGAAAATGTTGGGCTGAAGGCCGCAAACGCGCCAAATACTCTGGAGCATCGACGTAGACTGCCAGCAATGGGGCCGTGTCGGCAGTAAACTCCGAAGCGTGTTCTACATCGGCCAACTTGCGCGCGTAACCCTGGTGTATGTGTTTACTGTGCCAGACGCCATCTGCCAGTAGTTTCCAACCTCGCAATGCGGTTTGATCGCCAGACAGACAGAGCGGCGACCACCACCTGAGCAGTTCCACATCATCACCGAATTTGCCTCCAAATTCTCCTGTACTAGATTGACGCTCGGCGGTCCACCATCGAACAATCTGGCGCATTCGGCACAAGGCCTCCCGCTGGAGAACCGACCAGGCTGGAGCAGCCGAACTGGCCTCAAGACAATCACACACGTCGTGAGAATCAATTCGCTTGCCGGTGTACATCGCCAGTAAGTCGTCTTCAGGATAGTGTTCGGCAAGAAGCTTTAGATCGCGGTCGGCGTTGGCTTGAACTTCGTCTCCCCCTCGCTCCTTGTCGAGCCAATACAGGATTCGACCTCGCAAATAGCGGGCTTGATCCATCCAAGGCTCTCCCGCCACTTTATGTCCTACCAATAATCCATCCAAGAGCATGATTGCCTGATGATGCCGATCAAACATGCCGAGTCCAGTTTCTTCTTCAGCCCAGTCCCAGCCGCGCATCGCGTAGTACTTCTCAGCTTGTGTCAAGAACTCTAGCCTTTGTAGCCAGAGGGCTAAAATGCTATCAGATGGATCGGCGAGCGCCGCAGCTTTTGTCTCCTTGAGCAAAGCAGGGAGTGATGAGTCGTTTTGTAAGCCAGTGAAAGACTTAACTTTTCGCAGGTAGTCTTGCTGAGCACTTGTGTGTTCGTTGACTTGACGAATCAATGAAATTCCCAGCAGTCGAACATCTGCGTTTTTGTGCCTGAATGTAAGGATCAAGCCATCGCTGCCGACATGAGCTGTCGTTTTGAAAACCCGATAAAGTTTCGGAAGTTTTTTACCAGGCTCTGCAGAAGCTGGAAACTTCTGCCAATCTACAGCGCACTGCTCGCCTTGAACGAATATCAGAGGAGTATTTTGGTCGAATTCATCCATTTCGAGCCAAACAGTCACAGTCCAATCCCCTGCCTTCAAGTCGGCGCGAAAGTCAAAGACTTTTCCTGCAACGCCATCGATCGTAAAAGGCGTGCGCGAACGCGATAGTTCATTTCGTACAAAAGACCCACGGGGAGGTGTGACCCAGCCAAATCCCAAAGTTGACTGATAGCAAGCCGCTTGATCTAACGCGATTGCTTGGTCGGCAATTACAGAGTTCTGCGGCCCCGCATCGAAAAGCAATACCTGCGAAGCTGGGATCGAGCTCTCTGCAAAACATGTCGAGTAACAAAGTACCAGAAAGCACAGGGATATCCGCGTCGATGTTAGGTCACAAATAAAATAGGCATTGAACAATTGCAGGCCCTTTCCAAAAACCCATCGATCAAAAGAAGATAATAGACTTCCATTTGCCTAAGAACATCTGGGAACGCCATCTGCTCCGAAGTATTGAAGCATCATTACACATGCATAGAGAAAACGAATTCGCGTGGACTGCTCAAAGGTTCTTGAAGGACTTTCTCATAACCAACGTCTGTAAAAGAGCACATCTTGACAAATACTTGCAGGTCCATCCAGTATACGCAAGAATGGAGTATCATCCGCAACTCAACTTCCGACGGAGTAATTTCCATTGTTCACAAACACTTCTCGTCGAATCTTCTTGCAGCGTTGTGCAACCGCCGCTCTTACTGCTGGAGGCGTGCAGCGACTTTCCCGGCAGGCTCAAGCCATTACTCCAATTCAGCGAAACGACATCCCAAAATTCAAATTCAGCCTTGCTGCTTACAGTTATCGCGATCTTTTGACCGGCGACTCTCCAGAATTGACTTTAACTGATTTTATCGAAGATTGTGCCAAAATGGGCCTCGAGGCGACAGAACTCACTTCGTATTATTTTCCTACTCCCACTTCGAATGACTACTTACGCGAACTCAAACAGAAATGCTTCCAGTTCGGCCTGGATATTTCTGGGACTGCAATCGGCAACGATTTCGGATTTCTGCCAGGCATCGAGCGCAATGAGCAGATAGCTATGACAAAGCAGTGGATTGATCGTGCTGAAATACTCGGAGCACCAGTGATTCGAATTTTTGCAGGCAAACAGAAACCCGGCGTGGATCCCCAGCGGTCACATGCTCTCATGGTGGAGGGCATTGAAGAGTGCTGTGATTATGCTGGCAAACATGGTGTTCACCTCGCCTTGGAGAATCATGGCGGGCCCACGGCAACCGTTAAAGGGATGCTCGATTTCATCCACGACGTAAAGAGTTCCTGGTTCGGAGTGAATCTCGACACAGGAAACTTTTATACGGAGGATCCCTATCTGGATCTCGCCCAGATTGCACCTTACAGCCTCAATGTTCAAGTGAAGGTCGTCACCTCTGATGAAACCAGAGAGAAAAAGCGGCCAACCGACTTTCGCCGGGTTGCTCAGATTCTTCGCGATGCAAACTATCGTGGCTATGTCGTATTAGAATACGAAGAGGCAGGCGATCCACGTCAAGAGTGCCCGAAATATCTCGACATTATTCGAGGGGCCTTCGCGTAGTTAGACGGATTGTTGGAAATTCGCTCGCATCCATTCAATATAGTGGGCTGCATACTTGTCCAGGTTCTCCATTGCCCCATCCCCTCGAATGGGTGAGCACATTTCGTAGTTCGCGATGCCTGTAAAGCCACCTTCCTGTAATCCGCGGAAGAACGCCGAATAGTCAATAAAACCCGTGCCAAACTTCACGGCCCGCACAAGATCTGGATGCGCACGCTCGTAATTGATGAGTTCCGGTCGGTAGTGATATCGCGGCAATCGCACATAATCAGCACTGGTCGTGATGGCAGTATAAGGGGCCATCTTCTTCGCACATTCATAGAGGTCTTCTCCTCTTAATGCAGGTGACCAGGCATCGAATCCCAACTTGCAATTGGGACGATCAATGTCGTGCAGGACCTCAAGCAGTACGTCACTATGTACCCCCACATCGTGATGATTCTGCACAGCAATGGTAACCTGGTATTCTGCTGCCCGATCGCACATTTCCCGAATCGAGGACACCACGGATTGCCACACTTGTTGCGGACTCTGCAACTCGGATTCGTAAGCGGTGAAAACTCGAACGTAGCGCGCACCAAGCTGCTGAGCCAGCTTTGCTAATGCAGCAACATAGCTGATTTGCATTTCCAAGTACGGCACTTCAGTGGCTGCCAATGGGGAGAGATCGGTATAACCGGCTATAACTTCGCAGGAAATGGAGTTCGCCTCCAGCGCGGAACGAATCGCGGCAAGGAACTCGTCGTTCGCATCAAGCAAGGAGAGATGAGGCCGCTTTCCGGCTAACATTACCGCTTCATACCCGAGTTCAGCAGCTTTGGCGATAAAAGCAGGTACATCAAGTCGCTTCTGTCCCCAATATCCTGCGTAGCTCACAGAGAAAAGGCTAAGTTTCATTATGACCATCCACCAGACCGAATGTGATATATCGAGTTGAGAAATGCACCGACGAAACGTCATTATGTCACGACTTATCAACTAGGGAACACTATCTCACAAACAATCTTTACTGGATTGTCCAAGTCAGATCTTCTGTAGATGCAAGTCGTGTACAACTTATGCTATGTTGCATCGAGCAATTATGCCGAGTAAAATGCGGAGAGTATGCCATTTAGTCAGGAATACCAACTATGGTCTCTCTAAGAGGTGTCTGGATAACTTGCTGTTTATTGCTTGGATGGGCTTGGCAGGCAGACCAAATAAAGTCGGCAGAAGAGTCGAATTCAGTAAACTCCTCGGCTGAAGCAAACGAGCCGAACGTCCCGGTCGACTATCTGCAGGACATCCGTCCAATTCTCTCAGACGCATGCTACGCATGTCACGGCCCAGACGAAGAGAGCCGACAAGCGGAGTTACGGCTCGATCGCTTGGATCAGGCCATCTCTGCCGCTGGCACGGATGAGAAAGTGATCATTGCAGGAAATCCTGAGCAGAGCGAACTGCTGCGGAGGATCTCCAGTGATGATCCAGCGGAAGTGATGCCACCAGCCGAATCGGGAAAATCTCTTACCCTTGAACAAATTGCCCTGATCCGTCGTTGGATTGAGCAAGGTGCCAAGTGGGAGCAACACTGGGCATTTGTAAATCCAATCCGTCCAGAGATCCCTAGCGTGAGCGATCCAAGTTGGCCGAACAATGCAATCGATTTTTTTGTGCAGGCCCGACTCGACCAAAAAGGTTGGAAACCGTCTCCGGCAGCTTCAAAGGAAGTGATTATTCGACGAGTCACTCTCGATTTGACCGGTTTGCCGCCCACTCTTGCGGAAGTCGACACATTTTTGGCAGACGACTCTTCCCATGCCTATGAGCGGGTTGTCGATCGTCTGCTTAAGTCACCGCAATACGGCGAGCACATGACACGCTTTTGGCTCGATGCGGCTCGTTATGGCGACACGCATGGGCTGCACTTGGACAATTATCGCGAGATCTGGCCGTATCGCGATTGGGTAGTTAATGCTTTTAACTCAAATCTTTTGTACGATCGGTTTGTTATCGAGCAATTGGCGGGCGACATGCTCCCCGCCCCAACTCTCGATCAACTCGTCGCAACGGGATTCTGCCGTGCTCACGTCACCACCAACGAAGGGGGTTCTATTGAAGAGGAGGTTCACGTCCGAAATGTCGTCGATCGCACGAGTAATGTGGCGACGGTCTTTCTCGGGCTAACGCTGGGCTGTGCGGTCTGCCACGATCATAAGTTCGACCCTTTCACCCAGCAGGAGTTCTACCAACTCTCAGCCTACTTCAATAGCCTCGACGGGCCGGCATTAGATGGAAACATCAAGGATCCTGCCCCTGTGATTAGTGTACCCAGCGAAGATCAGGCAGCAAAACTTGTTCTATTGCAAGATCAAATCACGCAACTTTGTGAAAAACGAGATTCGCGAGGAGCCTCGGTCGATCAAGCGTTTCTCGACTGGCTTGAGCAACTCTCCCAGCGAGATTCTTTAGCCGCCGATTCGGAACTTCACATCGACGACCAGCTAGTTGTTCATTGTACTTTTGATGAGGAATCAGGAACTCAAGTTGTCAACCATGCCAATCCAGATCAACCAGGCCGGTTGATCGGTGCTAGTCGAGTCGCAGGACGCACTGACAGCGGAGTTCACTTCCCCGAAGGCGCGGTCGTGGATTTAGGAAACGTGGCCAGCTTTGACGATGAGGATCCCTTTAGCTATGGAGCATGGGTTAAAACAGCTAACGGACGAAACAGTGTCATCCTGGCTAAAACTGACCCCGCCCAACTTCATAAAGGCTACGAGCTTTCCATACAAGAGGGACAGGTCAAGGCAATCATCAGCCGCCGCCGTCCAGGCTACATTATAAAAGTTGTCACTAAGGAAACCTTGATAACACCCAATGAGTGGCATCATGTGTTTGTAACCTACGACGGCTCGAAGATGGCAAGTGGGGTGGTGGTTTATGTCGATGGGAAACCACAGCTAGTCGACGTTTGGTCTGACGCATTAAAATTCAAAGGAGGAATCCGCAACTCGGAACCTCTATTGCTAGGTCGTCGTGATGAGGATTCTCACTTTCTCGACGGTACCATGGACGATGTGCGCGTGTATGGCAAGCGACTTTCCGAAGCAGAGGTTCGAGCAGTTTTCTTGGAAAGCGAACTCACGTTTACTACCGATACTGCTGAAAGTTGGACCGAAGCACAGCGTCAGATATTACAGCACTTTTATTTGATGCGTCATGACGACCAATTCATCTCTTATTCTCAACAACTCGATGATCTGCTTGACAAATTACGCAAAGTAGAACAGTCGATACCTACCACTTTGGTTTATCGAGAGAGCCAGAACCCTCGTGAGGCTTTTATCTTGATTCGTGGCCAATACGATCAGCTTGGAGAGCAAGTCCAGCGTTCAACTCCATCGGCACTCCCACCCATGCCTGCTGAGTTCCCGAATAATCGCTTGGGACTGGCTCGCTGGTTAGTATCTCCCGAGAATCCGCTCACCAGTCGAGTCGCAGTGAACCGATTTTGGCAGCAACTGTTCGGAATCGGGCTGGTAGAAACTAGCGAAGACTTCGGAAATCAGGGAACCACACCCTCTCACCCCCAGTTGCTGGATTGGCTGGCGATGGAATTCCGCGCGAGTGGCTGGGATATAAAGAAGCTAATGAAGTTGCTTGTGCTCTCCGCCACTTATCGCCAGAGTTCCTATGTCCCACCCACGCTTGCCCAGGAGGATCCCAAAAATCGGTTCTTGGCCCGCGGGCCTCGTTTTCGTCTCGATGCCGAGACGTTGCGAGACCAAGCCTTGTTCTTGGGTGGTGACTTGGTGCTGAAACTGGGGGGTCCAAGTGTAAAACCCCCTCAGCCAGCCGGACTTTGGAAAGCCGTGGGTTTTTCCAGCTCGAATACCGTGGAATTCGTGCCTGACCAGGATCCGGACAAAATCAATCGCCGCTCTCTGTATGTATTTTTAAAACGGACTTCCCCTCCTCCCGAGATGAGCACATTTGATGCCCCCTCTCGCGAGTCAACTTGCGTTCGACGCGAGCGCACCAACACTCCCTTGCAGGCGTTGTTGCTGATGAACGATCCGCAATATGTTTCTGCAGCACAGGCTTTAGCAGTGCGCGTGCTATCTGCTCCACTTGCCAGCCCTACTGAGCGCGCTGCCTATATGTACCGTCTTTGTACGGCGCGTGTTGCCTCGGATACGACCGTGGCGGAACTCGTCAAGCTATTGGAAAACCAACTGTCAGAGTATGAGCAGGATGATGAGACTGCTCATAAGTTGCTTGCCGTGCGATTTGGGGGAATCCATGTCGAAAAGTTCGAAAAGACCCAGCTTGCTGCCTGGACGGTGGTTGCCAATCTAATCCTAAATCTAGATGAAGTCGTCAACAAGAATTAATTGTTTCCAAGGGAGAGAAGTTTATGGAACCAGTTCGCGAATACTTGTTGGACTCGACCCGTCGACATTTCTTTAGGCAAGGCGCTTTAGGACTAGGCTCGGCTGCTCTAAGTTCGCTCCTTCCCGCAGCCACGTCAGCCAACTCTGCTACCGTACCGGCAACGATCGGGTTGCCAGGGGTGCCGCATTTTGCCCCAAAAGCAAAACGGGCCATTTATTTGTTCATGGCAGGTGCCCCATCGCAAATGGATATGCTCGATTACAAACCGACGATGCACCAGTGGTATGACAAGGACTTGCCAGACTCGGTCCGCCAGGGGCAACGCCTGACCACCATGACCAGCGCGCAGACTCGGTTTCCGATTGCTCCCTCGAAGTATAGTTTTCAGCAATATGGGCAACACGGCGCTTGGGTGAGCGAACTGTTGCCGTTTCATGGGCGGTTGGTCGATGACATAGCAATCGTCAAATCTATCTACACAGAAGCGATCAATCACGATCCTGCAATCACCTATATTTGCACGGGGAACCAATTGCCCGGTCGGGCCAGTCTTGGTGCCTGGCTAAGCTACGGCCTAGGTTCGCTGAACGAGAATCTGCCTTCTTTTGTTGTGATGACATCATCATGGACGGGACCCGTTGAGGCTCAAGCTCTTTACAATCGTCTGTGGGGCTCTGGCTTCTTGGCAAGCAAACATCAAGGTGTCGCGCTGCGGAGTCAAGGCGATCCGGTCCTATTTCTCTCCAACCCGCCTGGGATTGATGCTTCCACTCGAAGGCGTATGCTCGACTCGTTGGCGCGATTAAACCATCAGACGCTTAAGGATTATGGCGACCCGGAGACCGCCGCGCGAATCACTCAGTATGAAATGGCATTCAGGATGCAGAGTTCAGTACCCGACTTGGTGGACCTGAGCAATGAGCCTCAGCACATCCTGGACATGTACGGGCCTGACGTCAATAAGCCAGGTACGTTTGCCGCAAGCTGTCTTTTGGCTCGGCGGATGGCAGAGCGAGATGTGCGTTTTGTGCAGATTTTCCATCGAGGTTGGGATCAGCATAAGAACATTGCTGTCGATTTACCCAACCAATGCCGAGACATTGATCAGCCCTGCTGGGCACTGATCCAAGATCTCAAGCAGCGCGGCATGCTGGAGGATACTCTCGTAATTTGGGGCGGGGAGTTTGGCCGTACCATCTATTGTCAGGGAGAATTAACGCGTGAAAACTATGGCCGCGATCATCATCCGCGATGCTTCACCGTTTGGCTGGCAGGCGGAGGAATCAAACCCGGAATCGTTTACGGTGAAACAGATGAGTTCAGCTATAATGTCGTTGACCGCCCGGTGCATATCCACGATCTGAATGCCACGATACTCCATTGCCTGGGGATCGATCATCGTCGGCTAACGTATCAATTCCAAGGGCTTGACATGCGGCTTACTGGCGTGGAAGAACAGCATCCTGTGCATGACCTGTTGACCTGAAGCCAGAGAATAAATTATATAAGTCAAAATGGTCTGCATTAATTCCGGCAAAGTGGTAGGTTGTTTATCTAAGCGATGATGTTTCGCTCAAATGATCGACTTGATGGCACACAGAATGTCCAGTAGCTCTGTTCTACTGTCAGTCCGGCAAGTGCAACAATCTGAGAAAGTGTGACGACGACTTCATTAACTAGGGCGCTTCTGAGCTACCGTGGTGCTGAGTCTAAACCAATTAGTTGCAATATGCGCTGGGAAATTGGCACCTCATTTCTCGACCTGATTGGCTCGCAAGGTTGTGAACGACTGGGGCCTCGGGATACATTTTGTTTTGCGGATTCTTCCTCTAGATGGAATGAAGATTGATGAACATTTCGCTTCCTATTCGCAGAGTTGCCCTGGCCTTTCTAGCCCACCCTGACGATGCAGAATATCTCTGTGCGGGTACGCTATTACAATTGGCAGCACAGGGCTGGGAAATCCACATTGCGACGGCAACCCTCGGCGATTGCGGGTCGACCACCCTGCCAGCAGACCAGATTGCCGAGATTCGCCGTGGTGAGGCGGCCACTGCCGCTCGGATGTTTCGGGCTACCTACCACTGCCTGGAAGAGCGCGATGTGAATGTCGTGTTCGACAAGGCAACGATTCGTAAGGTGATCGATCTATTTCGCCGTATTGCTCCCTCTTTGGTGTTCACCCATCCGCTGTTTGACTACATGCTCGATCACGAGCAAGTGCATCAGTTAGCCCGGAGTGCGGCCTTCGCTTACTCGATTCCGAACGCCTCACAACTGCCGTTAGTCGAAGGTTCTATGATCCCTTGGCTCTATTATTGTGACCCTGTCGAGGGACGTGATCCCTATTCAGGAGAAGTTGTGTGTCCCACGGTGCATGTTGATATCACTCAAGTGATGGATCGTAAAGGCGAGATGCTTGCCTGCCATGCCTCGCAGCGCGAATGGCTCCGCGCCCACCATGGGATGGATGAGTACATTGAGTCCATGAAACGCCATAGTGCGATGCGAGGCCAAGAACTTGGCACCCAATATGCGGAGGCCTTTGTCCAGCACCGGGGACACCCGTATCCTCAATCCGACATTCTTTTAGAACTTTTAGAAGGCAAATAAATGCCCCGTCCGATGAGTAAAGTTGCTCCCCAGTGGTGGGACTACACAACCCTGGATCTTGCGATCCTCGAAGAGGCCGCCCGGCTTACCACCGACGACCTCCAGGGGCTCTCGCGCGAGGGGTTCGAAGTCGTCCTCTACGATACGCTGGAAGAATTCTTCTGTGCCGAGGCCCTCGAATATATCCAGGCTTGGCAGCAGGCGACTCCCGATACTCCCGCAGGAATCTGTGGTCCGATTGGCCCTACGGAGCAACTTCCCTTGGTGGCCAAGATCGTCAACGCGCTTGATTTAACACTGCAGGATGCCCATTTTTGGGGCATGGATGAATGGATTGAGAACGGCCAGCCGGTATCGGTCGATCATCCCCTCTCCTTTGCCAAGGCCGATATGGAGATGTGTTTTGATCGCATTCGTCCCGAGCTGCTGATGCCAAAGGCCAACATCCATTTTCCTACAGACCTGCAAGCCTATTCGAAGAGCTACGATGAAGTTCGCTGCGTGCTGATGCAAGGAGGACAGGGTGAAGTAAAGCATTGGGCCTTCAATGACCCCCCGAAACGCGAAGGAGCTTACCAGGATCAACCACCTTCTCCAGAAGAATATCGCACACTAGGAACGCGCATTACCGACCTGCACCCGATGACCGTAATCCAAAACGCGCGGACTTCGGGAGGGGGCTACGTCCCCCAAGTACCCACTTGTGCGGCCACCGTAGGCCCGGTCGAGACCTGGAAGGCCGAATGTGTTTCCATTTGGCATCCTGGTCATCACGATAATCCGTTTGGGATGCGTCTGACGGCCCTCATGATCAGTAAGCAAATCCCCGATAGTTCGGTCCCGATGTCTTTACTAGCCGACCACCCCAACGTCCGCTTTAGCTATTATCGGGGTGGCATCGGGACCGTGGAGACAGAAATGCATTGAGAAATAGATGGCGAAACTTGCCGCAAATACAATTCGCATTCACGAATTCAGAGGGGCTCTCCCTAAATTCGACTGAGGATTCAATCCATTGTGAGGGTGGAGCATAGGACTGTTCCTTGATTTACTTGGTAAGTGCGTCTTTACTTATGCCCCACCACCCCCTGAAGCAGAGATATAACCGAGAGTAGTATTTTATGACTAAAGGGTGGAGCAAAGCGATTTATCAGACTTGGAGTAGAAATCGCGATAGAGCCATTAATAAGCTAATTCACATTAACCTGTATCTTAGTAAAAGCCGAAGGGTTCTCGCTCCAACTCTGGAGGATGGGGCCAGACAATGCAAAGGGTACTGTGGTAGTAATGACATCGTTCACAGGAAAGTTTCCGTTTTCTAGCAGTCGGATCACGGCTTGAAAGTCATCCACCATGGCATTGCGGGAACCAAGAATATCCAGTTCCTTCATGACGAAGAACTTTGTTTCGTATTCGACGGGCGCTTTGGCGTATCCGATATAGACTACGCGTCCGGCAAAACAGACTTCTTCGACCGCACTGCGAAATGTCTGGGGAAGGCCGACCGCTTCCACAATTACCCTGGGGCCGTGACCATCGGTAAGTTCCTGAAGTCGAGCATGTAGTGACTCCTGCAATGAGTTGATGCCGATTGTTGCTCCGCACTTGCGAGCCATAGCTAGTTTCGTGTCGTCCACATCGATAGCGATGACCCGTGCTCCACGAACTGCGGCGCCAGCAATTACCCCAAGCCCAATCGCACCACAACCGAAAACTGCCACAGTATCGTCACGAGCGACTCGCCCCCGCGCAACGGCGTGGAACCCAACGGTCAAGGGTTCGACCAAAGCCAGTTCTCGCAGCGAGAGTTTGGGAGAAGACAAGAGCTTATCGTAGGGTGCCGCAAAGTACTCAGACATCGCCCCGTCTCGCTGCACTCCCAGCGTCTGGTTGTGCTGGCAACAATTCGTACGCCCTTGGCGACATGCTGTGCATGAGCCGCAGGAGGTATATGGAAGCACTAAGACATTCTGACCATACTTCCAATCGTCAGGTACATCCGAGCCGACAGCTTCGATGGTTGCGCCGATTTCATGACCAGGAACACGGGGATAACTAACCAGCGGATTGAGGCCGCGAAAGGTACTCAGATCGCTACCGCAAAAACCGACGACACGAGTTCGCAGCAACACGTCAGTCGGGCCTGGCGTCGGACGATCTTTTTCGATGAGTTTGGCGATACCGGGTTTCTCAATCACGAGTGCTTGCATGATTTCACCTTTGATTGCTTGAGCGAGTAGGCTTCGATTGCTGTTTGCCCGAAGAGGGATTTCTGTTCGGAATCGGAGAGTTCAGCAGCGAAGGTGGTAACCGTTTCGTACCAGCGCAAGTAGTCACAGACAACCAGGCATACGGGCCAATCCGATCCGAACATGAGCCGACTTGGTCCAAAAGCCCTCAAAACAGTATCCCAATAGGGCCGTAGTTGTGCGGAGGACCAGTCAGCAAAATGGCCTTGGGTTACCATGCCGGACACCTTACAGAATACATTCTCCCGCTGGGCCAATTTCATAAGGTGCGTTCGCCAGGGCTCGAATAGGTTGTCACCTATTTTGGGTTTGGCGATATGATCGAGCACGAAGACTTGATTGGGATGCTGATCGACAAACGTGATAGTCTGCGGCAAGTGTCGCTCGAAGATGAGAATGTCGTATGCCAAGCCGAATTCCATGAGCAAGTCGATACCTTGATTGAAATCGTCCCGCAGGATGAAATCATCATCCGGCTCATCCTGAACTACATGACGCACAGCACGCAAATTTGATTGCGTGGACAGGCGTTCCAAAATGTTCCCTACCCGGGATTCGACCAACGGGACCCACCCGACGACACCTTGAATGAAGTCGTATTCATTCGCCAACTGAAGTAACCACTCCGTCTCGGTGAGGCTCTGCCTGGCTTGGACCGAAATGACGCCGTCGATGCCGGCGGCACGAATCTCTGGTTGTAAGTCTACGGGAAGATAATCGCGGCGGATTCGCTGCATGGATTCGTCGATCCAATCGTACTCAATGGAGTCGTATCGCCAAAAATGATGATGGGCGTCGATTTTCATGCCGATTCCAAAATGATATTAGCGTACTGAATCGTTTCGCCCGTTCGGATCAGGCCAATGGTGTGGGGAACACGTTTCTTGAACTCCTCATGTGGCTCGTGAACCAGCGAAAGACCCTGTAAAGCAGCGGAAAACTCGTCGACGACCTTCTGTGAATTGTTCTTGGTAAATTCCTCAGCCATCCAGGCGTTACCGAACATTGCCTGTTCGCGAATCGCTCGAAGCACATCGAGCACCTTCGGAATATCATCGATCAGGGAGATGTCAATCGTCTCGATTGTCGGCCAAAAGGGGAATCCTCGGTCGGCGATGACCAGGGTATTTGTGTGCCGCACGCGACTCAGAAGCGAAAGTATTTGCGGATTGAGAATGCCAGTTTTGATCACGTCGTTGCCTCGCGAGAGTCCGTCTTCAAACATAAGGATAATCGGCGGCAATCAAGCCAACCTGCTTCGCTTCATTCCAAAAAGCAGCTTCAATAGAAGCCTGGACAGCGGCAACGTTTTCTGCCACGCGATGTGGTTCGCTGGTATTGAGGGCAATCGCAGCAACCCCTGGTGGAGATAGGCCGAATTGAATGCAAGCTGTTGCCGGCGCAACCTTCCGACGCCGACATAGGTCAAGGAACTTATCTCGCCATGCAATAACACTCCGATCAGCCAAATTTTCTGGTGAAGGGATGCGATAGTCAAAGAATTTGCCTCCAATCAAAAAGCCTGCATTAAAAACGGCGGAATTGAGAACTCCCACATTCTTTTTACTCAATCGTACCACCAAATCAAGCAATTCTGGAGGATGACGAAAAACCGTGAGGCTATTGGCAAACATCACCCAATCGAGTTCCACAACGGATTCGAGTTCCTCAATCAAACGCCAATCCTTGGAACCGACCCCAATAGCCTGCGTCTCGCCATTGCGTTTGAGCTGGTGCAGAGCCTCATAGGCAGCCGCGATATCTTCGAAACGACGTTTGCGATCTGCAGGGGAGGTAGCGGCTGCCAAATACTCATCGGGATCATGCACTGAGAGAAGTTGGGGTCGATAACCGTCTCCCAGGAGTTCACACCCTTGCTGCCAACACTCTAGAATTCCGTCGTGACTGATGCATTGCACTGCGTCGTATTCCAGGTCAGCCCATGCACCAGGCTCAAAAGTTGGCTCGGGAGTTCGCAGGGGCACTCGTTTCCACCCGAGCTTGTTGCTAATGATCACTCGGTCGGCGGGGATTTCCAGTTGTCGCAGATTGCGGCCGATTACCTCTAGGGCTAAGCCTGCACCATATTTGCCAGCGGTATCGATTACGGCAGGAGGCGCATGATGTGCAAACCACTCCCGAGAAATCGCCAACTTGGTCTCATCTGGTATCGACACGTAGAGATTTCCCAGGCAACTCGTGCCGTAGACGATGCGTGGTATGTCGAGCCCTGTGCTACCAAAAGCTTGATTTTGCATCACTGCTTCTCTATTGCCGCTTTACGTGTGTAAAACTCAGTCTGTGTGGCCAGGTGCTCGGGCAGTAAGAAATCCGTAAATAGCTACGACAAAAAAACAGAGTAGAGGCAACACGAACGAGACTCGCATCGATTCCAAAGTTCTTCCTGCAAATGTGAAAGGGGCCATATCGATAATCTGTCCTTGAAATCGTGGCATGAGAGCGCCTCCAACGATGGCAAAAATCAATCCTGCCGATCCAAGCTTGGCATCGTCGGCCGTGAGTCCATTAAGCGCGATCCCATAGATGGTGGGAAACATGAGCGACATACAAGCGGAGATCGCCACGAGGCAATACAAACCGGCGAACCCTTGTAGAAAAATGGTACCGAGGGTGAGCAGCATCCCACCGATGGACAGAATGCCCAGCAGCAAGCCGGGGCTCACGTACTTGAGAAAAAACGTACAAACAAAACGGCTGGTCAGAAAGATCACCATAGCCACGATGTTGTAACGTTGCGCTTGCGCGGCACTTAGCCCGAGCAGTGTCATCCCATAGTGGATAATGAATGTCCAGCACATGATCTGAGCACCCACATAGAACGCTTGGGCGACGACGCCCCCGAGATAGCGAAAGTGAGCCAGATTGCGCAATACTTGGCTCAAGTGGATCTTGTCATGCGAGTGGCCCGTATTGGGCATTGTGGAAATAGCAAAAGCGATTAGTACGCACAATACGACCAGAGCAATCACAACGTAAGGAACTCGCACAACCCCTAAGTCGTGTGATTGCATTTGTTGGTGAGCAGCGGGTTCGGTCTCTGAGAAATCTCTTAACGACTTGGTCACCAGAGTGTCCACCTCGCTCGGAAGCATCGTGGCATATTCTGGATGAGCAGACATCTGATTGTCGCGGAATTCGGACACATGCAAGTTGGGAAGTATAAACTGACTGGCCACAATCATACCTGTAAGCGATCCGATCGGATTGAACGCTTGGGCCAAGTTCAACCTTCTCGTGGCTGTTTCTTCTGGACCCATGGACAAAATGTAGGGATTGGCACTGGTCTCCAAAAACGCCAATCCGAAAGTCAATACGTACAGGGCGATCAGAAACAACGAAAACTGCATGTTCATACTAGCCGGGATGAAGAGCATGGCGCCGATCGCGTACAGGGCAAGACCCAAAATGATTCCCGTCTTGAAGGAAAACCAGCGAATGATGAGTGCCGCGGGGATTGCCATTGTCGCGTAGCCCCCGTAGAAAGCCGTTTGCACCCATGCACTTTCAGCGGTACTGATCTGAAAGATTTCTTGAAAGGCCTTTACTAGCGGGTTCGTCACATCGTTGGCGAACCCCCAAAGGGCGAACAGCGATGTCACCAACACGAACGGAAAGAGATAGTGCTGGGGGACAACCGGGACAGATTGGTTTTCGAGTGAAGAGGAGTTGGTCATACGATTCCAATTGAGCGAGAAGGTCTACGGAAATTCCAAAGAAGATGGTGCGTAGAATTGGGAATAATTCCAAGATGCTATGTTGATTTGCACAGTCTCATTGCAATTGAAACATTACACAGAGTGCCATCATAATCCTCTCATGGGGATTCGCCTAGTTCCCTGTCTGGGCTGGTAAATGAGACTTCAATATTTGGCAGCGATCTCCGAGGTCTGTTCACGGAGGACTCTTGTTATAAATTAGCTTCGATGATTCCATTAAAATGCGGAAAAAAAGCAATAATTTGCAGTCCCGGCGAATATCGATTCTGCCCTTCAGTAGAAAGTGCGGATACAATGGGGTATTGGTGACATCGTGAAAACGCATTTGAGTAGGAAACTCTGACTATCCCTTGCAAAAAAATGTTTCTCTCTTCCGCCACAGCTCAATATTGTTCTTTCACCAGGCGATTTTGGCGTCCGTTTCCTGTTCTGCTGTGGGCACCATTCGCCTTGATTCTTATTTTGTGTTTTCCCTTTCCTGCAATGGCAGTATTGCCGGAAAGAGTCGACTTTAATTTTGATATTAGACCAATTCTTTCGGACCGCTGTTACGCCTGCCACGGTCCTGACGAGGAAACTCGAGAAGGGGGCTTTCGGCTTGATCTGCGTGATTCGGCATACGGTGAGGCCGACTCCGGATCGCATCCGATCGTTCCGTTTAAGCCAGCGGAAAGCGAGATTCTCTCGCGGTTGACATCGGATGACGAAGATTTTCGCATGCCTCCCGCGGACTCCAAGCTTACTGTGTCTGACGATGAGATTGCCCTCTTACGTCGCTGGATCGAGGAAGGAGCGGACTGGAAGGAGCACTGGTCATTTCTGCCCTTGAATCGAACCAAGAATAAAGACGACAAGAATTCAATAGATCATTTTGTCAGGAAAAGGCAGAAAGTCGAAGGGCTTGAGCTGGCACCCGAGGCGACTCGGGAACAATTAATCCGGCGTGTGACATTCGATCTGACGGGACTGCCCCCCACATTAGCTGAGATTGACGCTTTTTTGAATGATTCTTCAGCGAATGCCTATGAGCATGTCGTAGATCGTCTGCTGGAGTCGCCGCGATACGGTGAGCGGTTGGCCGTCGAATGGCTTGATGTGGCTCGCTATGCGGACACCTACGGTTATCAGGCAGATCGGTATCGGGCCGTTTGGCAGTGGCGTGACTGGGTTGTGAAAGCCTTCAATGAGAATCTGCCCTATGACCAGTTCATAATTTGGCAACTTGCAGGTGACCTCCTACCCAATGCAACCGATGAACAAATTCTTGCAACTGCCTTTAATCGGTTACATCGGCAAACCAATGAAGGAGGCAGCATCGAAGAAGAGTTCCGCAATGAGTATGTAGTGGATCGCGTTGATACATTTGGCACAGCGTTTCTCGGTTTGACGATTCAATGCGCTCGCTGTCATGACCACAAGTTCGATCCCATTACTCAGCGTGAATACTATGAGCTGTATGCGTTCTTCAACAACATCAACGAGAGTGGCCTCTATTCGCATTTTACGGATGCCGTGCCCACGCCGACTCTGATGCAAAAAACGCCTTTCCAAAGGGAATTGCTCTCCGAACTGGAGCAAAGAATTGAAAAAGCCGAGGCCAATTTACTAAAGGTCACGGAGCAGTATCGCTCACCATTCCAGGGGGCATTGGAAAGTAAGTCGATTGTTTTTGAAAGTGACGGATTGATTGGCGACTTCTCCATGGATGCAATTGACGGAGATTCGATTGCAAATCGTGCTTCTTCAAAGGACCCTGCCAAACTTGAGGGGGAGCCGGAACTTGTAACCGGTCGATTTGGCAAGGGACTCCTGTTTAACGGTGAAAACAACTTTTCGACGGCTGTTGGCGGCAATTTCACCCGCGATGATCCATTCTCGATTAGCTTTTGGCTGAAAACCCCCGATGAAAAAAACAGGGCAGTGATACTCCATCGCTCGCGCTCCTGGACTGATGCCGGGAGTCGAGGATACGAAATCCTTATTTCCGATGGGAGATTGGTGGGATCGCTCATTCATTTTTTGCCAGGCAATGCCATCAGTCTCAAAACCTCGGACAAGCTGCCTCTCCAGAAGTGGGTTCATGTTTCGCTTACTTACGACGGTTCAAGTCGAGCCAATGGACTTCATCTCTTCGTGAATGGAAAGCCTGCAGCGACAGAAGTAGTCGCAGACCAATTGACCAAAACGATCCTTTACAAACGGGAAGAATATCTGGGTGGCGATGAAGATTTTGCTCAGGCCCATCGGCTGACTCTTGGGCAGCGATTTCGAGATCGTGGCTTCAAGGGCGGGGCAATCGATGAGCTACAAATCTATGACCGCGAGCTAATGCCCTTGGAGGTTGAGAACCTTTACAACGATACGACGCTTACAGAATTGCTAGCCCGATTTCCACACGAAAACTCCTCCGTCGAACGTAATCAACTCTTCAGTGTCTTCGTACGTCGTCAGAAGAGATTTCGCGAGGCCTTATTATCACTAAAAACTCTCCGGCAACAGCGAAGTCGCCTGTTGGATGAACTGCCAGAAGTCATGGTGATGAGAGAGCTTTCTCAGCGGAGGCCCAGCTATCTCTTGGCGCGAGGGGCCTACGACTCTCCGACGGAGGAAGTGAACCCGAGCACACCAGCGCACTTGCCACAGATGGACTCTCGATTGCCTCGCAATCGTCTGGGACTTGCTCAATGGCTGACGGATCCTAATCACCCCCTGACCGCACGGGTAGCCGTGAATCGGTATTGGCAGATGTTGTTCGGCCGCGGTCTTGTTGCAACAGCAAACGACTTGGGAAGCCAAGGGCAATTGCCATCCCATCCTGAGTTGCTTGACTATCTGGCCCAATACTTCATCGATTCAGAATGGAACCTCAAAGCGTTGTTGAAACATATCGTGATGTCGAAGACCTATCAACAGAGTTCGCAGTGCGATCCCGCTCTGCGCGAGCGCGATCCTCACAATGATTTGTTGGCTCGTGGTCCTCAGCAAAGACTCACTGCTGAAATGATGCGTGACAGTGCTCTCTTGGGTAGTGGGCTCCTTGTAGAAAAGCGTGGTGGTCCGCCGGTGAAGCCGTTTGAACCTACTGGATTGTGGGAAGAGAAAGGATCCGAGTCGTATGTTCGGGATGTCGGAGAAGGCAGCCATAGGCGGAGTCTGTATACGTTTTGGAAGCGAACATCACCTCCCCCCTCGATGATTACGTTCGACGGGGCTAATCGCGAAGTATGCGTGGTGAATCGACAGACAACAACGACTCCTCTGCAAGCTTTGGTGATGTTAAATGATCCACAGTATGTTGAAGCTGCGAGGGGGGCCTCAGAGAAAGTTATCCTACAACAAGAGCTGGCAATCAGTGATCGATTGCAGTTGTTATTTCGCACTTTTACAGGCCGAAAAGCTTCGGAAGCAGAGCAAGTGGTACTCAACGATCTCTACGAGCAGCAGTTGATGTATTTTCAGGGAGAGGAGTCCTTAGCAAGCGATTTCTTAAAGATTGGTGACCACCAGTATGACAAGAGTCTAAACCCCGCCAACTTGGCTGCGCTGACCGTTGTTGCTGAGACCGTTATGAACTATTTCGATTCAAGCATAAAATAATGCTCAATAAGTTGAGGTTGGCGATGCATACAAAAGAAGAAATGAGTCGGTTGTTGACTCGTCGGCATTTCTTTGGTCGCACCAGCATGGGGTTGGGGTCAGCAGTCCTCGCTCAGTTAATGCGTGGCACCGAAAACCGGGCGTTGGGTTCGAGCGTCTCTGAGTCGGGCGGCGCACTTAAGTCGCTGCACTTCCCTCCCAAGGCTAAGCGGGTGATCTATTTGTTCATGAGTGGCGGTCCTTCGCAGATGGACATGTGGGACTATAAGCCGATATTGAACGAGAAGAATGGACAGGAGTTACCCGACTCTGTACGAGGGGGACAGCGGTTGACTGGTATGTCTGGTAATCAGTCGACCCTTCCGTTGGCAGGTTCGATTTTCAAATTTGCTCAGCATGGTCGCAACGGCATATGGGCCAGTGAGCTTTTGCCGTACACTGCGAAAGTCGTCGACGATCTATGTATCATTCGCTCGATGCATACAGAGGCAATCAACCACGATCCTGCAATAACTTTTTTCCAGACGGGATCGCAAATCGCAGGTCGTCCCTCGATTGGGTCCTGGCTCAGCTATGGGTTGGGGAGTTGCAATGAGAATCTACCTGATTTTTGCGTATTAGTCACCAAGGGTGGGAAGGGGCAACCCATCTATTCGAGGCTTTGGGGGAGCGGATTCTTGCCCTCGGTGCATCAAGGAGTCCAGTTCCGAGCGGGCAAGGATCCCGTGCTTTATCTGAACAATCCTGCCGGAGTGACCAGCCAGTCCCGCCGACAAATGTTAGATCGATTGCGTGATCTACATGACCTACGGTTCGCAGAAACTCTCAATCCGGAGGTCAACGCTCGAATCGCCCAGTATGAAATGGCTTTTCGCATGCAGACCTCGGTGCCAGAGGTGACCGACATGAGCGACGAGACGGAAAGCACCTTTGAAATGTATGGTCCCGAATCACGAGAGCCGGGCACCTTTGCTGCGAATTGTCTCCTGGCCCGCAAGTTAGCTGAGCGAGATGTCCGTTTCATCCAGTTATTCCACCGAGGTTGGGACCAGCATTCCAACCTTCCCCAAGAAATTGCCACACAGTGCCGTGTCACCGATCAGGCCTGTGCGGCACTCATTCGCGATCTTAAACAGCGCGGCATGTTGGAAGACACGCTTGTCGTCTGGGGCGGCGAATTTGGTCGCACCAGTTACAGTCAGGGCAAACTGACTGCAGACAACTATGGGCGGGATCATCATCCCCTGTGCTTCACGATGTGGTTGGCCGGAGCTGGTGTCCAGGGGGGGCTGGCTTACGGTGAGACCGATCCATTTAGTTACAACATTGTTGAAAACCCCATGCATGTCCACGACTTGCATGCCACGATGTTGTATTTGTTGGGCATTGACCACGAGCAATTGAACTATAAGTTTCAGGGGCGACGCTATCGGCTGACGGATGTCCATGGTGTTGTGAACCGCGACATCTTGTCATAGCCAAAGTTCAAATTGATCTGCAATTCAGGTGTTCACTGAACTTGAAGTGCCCCATTGAATTGCTTCGTTTCCCCTGGTGCCAGGGATACAATTGTCTGAAGAGTTCCGGAACTCAGTTTACATAGACCACCGTTGGAACTACTGACAGTCGTCGATTCCAATCGACCATCTTGCCAGACAATTTCGATTTCAAATCCGCCTCGCGCTCGTAGGCCGGTAACTTTCCCATGAGGCCAGGCTTTCGGCAAAGCAGGCAGCAGTTCGACCAACCAGTAACCGTCGTCCGTTTTGCGGTTTGACTGCAATAGCATTTGGCAGATCCCGTTGGTCGCACCAAAGTTCCCATCGATCTGAAAAGGGGGATGGGCATCAAACAAATTGGGATAAACGCCACCCCCCCGATAATCGGTGAGTGGCGAATCCGTGAGTCTCAATAAATCATGCAACACGCGATGAGCTCGATCGCCATCTCGCAAGCATGCCCAGAGATTTATCTTCCATGCTCGAGACCAACCTGTTCCCCCATCACCACGGAAGTTGAGCGAAGTCTTCGCGGCGTCCAGAAGTTCGGGAGTATCAGGGGTGATTTCATCTCCCGGAAAGAGCCCCCATAAGTGGGAGATGTGGCGATGGTTGTTTTGTGGGTCGTCTATGTCTTCGAGCCATTCTTGAAGCTGACCATGCTGGCCAATTTGATTGGGGGCAACGCGCGAACGCAGTGAAGACAATTCGGCTCGAAATTCGTGATCGACTTCAAGAATCTCAGCAGCTTCAATCGTATTTGCAAACAGCCCGCGAATTATCTGGTGATCCATCGTCGGCCCCATCACTAGCCCCCCTTGTTCGGGTGAGTTGCTGGGCCCACTGATGAGTCCCTTACTGTGTTGTCGGGGATCTTCAACAAGGTAATCTGCAAAGAATTCCGAAGCCCCCTTCATGATGGGATAGGCGACATTGCGGAGAAAATCCTCATTCCCAGAATAGAGATAGTGCCACCATAAGTGTTGGCAGAGCCATGCACCACCTGTGGGCCAAATGCCATGATTCGATGCATTAATCGGTGCCGTGCCGCGCCACAGATCAAAGTTGTGATGCAATACCCACCCACGTGCATCGTAATGCTCCCGAGCAGTCTCCTTGCCTGAATGCGACAATTCGCGGATCGCGCGAAATAGAGGCTCTCCGCACTCCGGCAAGTTGCACGGTTCCGTCAACCAGTAGTTCATCTCCGCGTTGATATTGACGGTATACTTGCTGTCCCAAGGGGGGTTAAGCTGATCATTCCAGACTCCTTGCAAATTGGCCGGTTGGCTCCCGGGGCGACTAGAGGCAATCATAAGATAGCGGCCGTATTGAAAGAGCAGCGCCTCCAACTCAGAATCGGGATGATCGGCATACCGCAGAATACGCTGGTCGGTTGGTATATTCTCATCTGGCTTCGAGCCTAGGTCGAGAGTCACTCTGTTGAATAGGCGTTGATAATCGGCGATATGATCTGCCCGCAATTCTTGATAAGACTTGTTGCGAATTTGGTCGAGGTCCTGCTGGCTGCGAAATACGGGATCCGCTGAAACATCTTGGTAATCGACGTGGTTCGTTGCTGCGGTAAGAACCAAGGTGGTGCAGCTAGCATTTGCCAGATATAATACTCCCTCTTTAATCGAAGTTTCTCCATCCGTCTGGAGAACATGGAGATGCGAGGCGAATCGCATACAGCTCTTGATCGTACCAACCTGATTGATCTCGGCATTCCGTACGCGCCCAGTCATGACCAGCGTACGGTCATCTACTGGAGATATGGAGACGTCTGCCTGGGGGCTTGTCAATGTGGTCGCGAATGACATGCACTTGGGCGAATCGCACGTGAGATGAATGACAATCGCCCTGTCAGGAAAAGTGGCAAACGATTCCCGAATATAGGTGTTGCCATTCACACGATAATGAGTTGTTGCGATTGCGCTGTCAAGGTTGAGCGAACGGCGGTAGGATTCATAGCGTTCGTGTCCGGGAATTTCAAGGATAAGATCGCCAAATGGCTGGTAAGCCATTTGTCTGATGGGGACGGACATGAACTGTTCCCCCGCCAAGTGTTCAGCTTCACGTTGTTTTCCGGCGAACAGCAATGATCGAATATGAGACAGGTATTTGGCCGCACCAGAACGCGCATACCTGCGAGGCCTACCGGTCCAGAGGGTATCTTCGTTAAACTGATATCTTGCCCGTTCTGTCCCGCCAAATACCATGGCACCCATCCTACCATTGCCAAGTGGCAGCGCCTCAGTCCATTCTTCTGCGGGAGATGTGTACCAAAGTTCTAGAGACGTGCTATCTAGATCGGGAGTTGATTCGTCCTCGAACGACCCGGCAGGAGCTATCCACCCGCTTGCAGAAAAGAGAAACAGCAGAGTTAGTAAGATAGGCTTATTCAAAAAACAATTCGTCACGGCAACACCACCTTTAATTGCTCTAAAGTTGGGGCCCGGCCGATTTCTTGCCCATCGGCCAGGATTACCAAACCCTCGCCGCGATGGTATCGTTTCCCAGTGCGATCCCAGAATACCGTCAGCATGTGACCGTGGTACCGCAGTCCATCCAGGCAGAACCAATCCCATGCTTCGTCTGGGATGAGTGGGTCAACTTCGATGAGGTTGTCATCACGAGGGACAATTCCCACCAATCCAGATATTACGAGATCATTGAAAGTAGAATGGTTGTAAAAACGACTACGCTCAGCCTTAGGACCTTTGATTAGCCATTTTCCCGTTTCTTCATCGTAGTATTCGCCGATGTAGGCCATTCCATCTTGCTGATGAGCCTCAGCATACAACAATAATTGGTCGAAAAAATCACGTTTTGTCACAAAGGATTGAGGGTCGTTCCGTAAAAGGTTTGCAAGTCCAGTCAGCGTCTGGCTCGTAGCGAAGGGCCACACGGCACCATCCCACTCGCAAGTTCCCGTGCCGTGAGTGCGAAATTCCGGGTGACGTTTTTCAGCGGTGGTGAGTCCCCGGGGTGCGCGAAAGCCGTCGGGGTCATTCAACTGGGCCCATGCAGCGGCGTTATTCGACTCTGCCAGGTTAAACATCCAGGGAATGAAGCCGATAGCTTCTCGAGCAGTTGAGAACTGCCCATTATTGAACACTACTTTGAAGAAATGGGCCTCCTTATCCCAGAGTTTCTCGTTCAATTGAGAACGCAATTTGTGAGACTCGCTGGCAAATTCCTCACTTAGTTCTGACCTGCCCGCCATGGCTGCGATCCGCGAAATCGCCATGGCATTGGCAGCCATGTAGCTATTGATCGTGGGGCGCAGGTTCTTAACATGACGACCACCGCTGATAGATTCCTCCATCCCATCCTGGACATCATATTGCCAGAAAAGACCATTCTCGCACTTGCGTTCCGCTTCCCAAGTTTGATAGTCAGCAATCAAATCGGGCAGGATACCCACAAGAAACTTGCTATCTAAGGTGACTAGATAACGGTCGTACAACGCCGCTGCCGCCCAACTACTAAACTTATGAAAGTGCTTGGCTGGGCCTCCGTCAGGTCCTGATCGAAGCCAAAACAGCGTATATTCATCGAGTAGTTTCTGATCAAGCAACCAGCGACCCTCAGCGACCTGATGGCCATAGGCACATGAAACGGTGTTATAATCCCCGGCGTGGCTGACAGGGAGAATGAACTCGGTCAGTACCATGCCTACAGGTGTCCGCTTGATGTGCTTACGGAATGTCCACCAGCGGAAATAATAAATCTCTTCCAGCCGCGCGGAGGGACATTCAAACAGCGGAGCATGTTCAACGATCCACTCCCAGGAATCCGCATTAGGAATCAGATTGACGACCTGCTCACTGTCGCAGTCGTTGAACCTTTCCGCGTAGTGTGCGAATTGACCGGGAACTAGAATCGCGGTTTCAGCATAAAGGGAGCTAAAATACGATTGCATTAACAGCAACGCCATAGTAATTAGAAGAATGCGGTTCAAAACAGTGCTCTCAAAAAGCTTGACAGGTCAAATAAAGAAGTCACGAGAGGAAGCGAGCATTTTGGACATTACATGAAGTGCTAATGTCGACTGATTCATACTAGCTGTGAGTCGTGAATTGAACAAGTCGTTCCCGATCAGTGGAACTGAGTCACGATCTTAAGTAGAATTATGATTGCAGTTAGTGGTCCATATTCTGCAAATCACAGCACTTCAACATTCAGTAAAGATTCACGATGCCTAGTTCATCCATTTCGATTCTCAAGTTCGTCATTTTTGCATTTCTCAGTTTAGTATTTATCCAATCGGGATCGCTTTATGCGGCAGATGTGGTGGACACCTCGCGCAGCAAATTCGCGGTTGTACGACCGGTTGGTTTCGATGAAGTGCGGTGGACTAATGGATTCTGGGCGGACCGGGTCAACGTGTGCCGAGAAACATCCGTTCCAGCTATGTGGAACCTGATGAGAGGAAATCAGTACAAACCATTCTTAGAGCACTTTCTGATTGCGGCTGGTCGTGCAGAAGGAGAACATCACGGAGCGAAATGGAATGACGGTGATTTTTACAAATGGCTTGAGGCCGCCATTGCTACGGTAGCAGTGTCAGGTGATCCGCAACTTAGGGAGGCAATCAACCAGTCCATCGAAGCAATTGGACAGGCCCAGCGTTCGGATGGTTACATTCATACCCCTGTGCTTATTGCCCAACGCAATGGCGACAATACCGCAAAGCCGTTCCAAGATCGACATGCTTTTGAAATGTACAACATGGGACATCTGCTGACGACGGGCTGTCTGCACTATCGTGTAACTGGCGAAACGTCGCTTCTCGACATCTCCAAGAAAGCGGCGGACTATTTGATCGAAACATTTCGCAGCCCCACACCCGAACAGGCTCGCAACTCGATCTGTCCTTCCCATTACATGGGGGCGGTTGAGCTTTATCGTACGACTGGTGATGATCGCTATCTTGAACTAGCTAAGACATTTCTAGCCATGAGAAACTTGGTAACTGACGGAGGCGATGATAACCAGGATCGAATCCTTTTCGTCAAGCAGCGTGAGATAGTGGGACATGCCGTTCGGGCAAACTATCTCTTCGCTGGTACAGCAGATTTGTATGCCGAGACCGGCGATCCCGATTCGCTCGTACCCCTGGAGAGAGTCTGGGAAAACATGGTCGAGAAAAAGATGTATCTCACGGGGGCCTGCGGGGCCTTATACGACGGTGCCTCGCCAGAGGGATCTGCAGACCAAGAACATATTACACGTGTGCATCAAGCCTATGGGCGGAACTATCAGCTACCCAATACCACAGCGCACAATGAGACCTGTGCAAATATCGCTAATCTCATGTGGTCGTGGCGCATGTTTCAGATCACGGGCGATGCCAAATACATAGATGTGCTCGAATTGGCTTTGTACAACAGCATCCTGAGTGGTGTCAGCTTGAGTGGCACAGACTATTTTTACGTCAATCCGTTGCGAGTCGTTGATCCCTTGCCGATAGAGCTACGGTATCCCCGCACGCGGCAGCCTTTCTTTGTTTCTTTTTGCTGCCCGCCAAATTTGCTGCGCACAATCGCTGAACTCAGTGGATATGTTTATAGCAAGAGCGACGATGCTCTTTGGATGAACCTGTATGGTGCCAATACACTTTCCACGGTGCTGCTTGGCCAACCACTCCAGATATCACAGGAGACTGCTTATCCTTGGGATGGTATCGTAAAGTTTCAGATCGAGGCCTGTCCTGAAAGTGAGTTTTCTCTTAAGTTGCGGATCCCCCAGTGGGCGGACGGGGCGACTGTCAAAATCAATGAAAAAGTGCGATAAATTGGCAGCCTTGATCAAGGTTATCTAGAACTCCGCCAAAAATGGCAGGTCGGCGACCTCGTTGAATTGAATCTACCCATGCCAGCAAAGTTAATGCAAGCCAACCCGCTGGTTGAGGAAACCACCAATCAAGTGGCAGTCCAACGCGGACCCATCGTTTACTGCTTGGAGTCCGTAGATTTGCCGTCGGGCGTGGAAATTGAGCAAGTCCTCATTCCTCAAGACATACAACTTCAAGAACGATACGATGCCGACTTCCTGCAAAGTGTTACGTTAATTGAGGGTACAGCCTTAGCCAAACGCACGGCAAAATGGGGAAAAGAACTTTATCGCGAAGTAAAGACGAAAACTACTCGAGACTTTAAGCTTCGGCTTATCCCCTATTACGCCTGGGCAAATCGCGGGCCCTCAGAAATGTCCGTCTGGTTGCCAGTACAATAGGAATTTTTAGGCAAGATGTTTTTCTCTAGGGATCGATCTTGGAAATCCAGAGAACCTTGGTCTTCGGCAAAAGCTGAATGCTACCTTCGGCTTGCAAATTCGACTTCTCGACGATATCTCCCGTGTTTGTATCGATCCATTGCAAGCGGGCATGTTCTAGAGCAGCGGGGAGATGCAGCTCAAGTTCTACATTGGGAGTGTTGGTGTAGACCAGCAGTTCTCCGTCGGAGGACGCCAAACACCATTGGCCTTCGCCTTTAACTACGTTGTCAACAGGAAGCATCCGCGGCACCTGGCGAGCTAGTTCTGGCGGCAGCGTGATATTCGGCAGCGAACCTCCACCCATCAGGACGGCCCAACCTTCGTTAGGACTGAGTCCGTCGAGGTCTGCGTTGTAGACAACAGCTTTCTCAGGAAAATTCCGGCGGTATTCACCAACGGCCTTGACAATCGAATCGAAGGAGGCAGACTGTGGTTTTAACTGTCGAAAATGCTGGCGGGGCGCGAGATACTTCCCCCCCTCGGGTGCGTATAACAGCAGATGTTTGTCATAGGTCCAGTAACGAATATCGATAATGTCGACGTGCGGTCCTCGCCCTGAGTCTACCAGAATCGCATCTTGCACGTCTTTAGTGCAACTAAGGCCAACGAGTACATCAGTTCCAGTTTCTTTCTCCCACGCAATAATCGTGTCGATCCAAAATTGGGCGAACTCCAAGGGCCCTGTAAACTCTGCACTCGTCATTTGAATAACATTCGAACAGTCGGAAAGTGCCTCCAAACAATGGCGAATATAGCGCCGATGGAGTGATCGTAGCTTAGGGTTAGTGACGTCATAAAAGTGTTGTGCCATGAAAAGGCGTTTGTCCCCGATATAAGGAGGTGGCTCGGGAAGCCCCGTCTGATTGATATTGTTTGCCGGTCTCCAGGGGCAATCGGCCCAATGTGCACCGGCTTCCAGAATGTTGTGTTGAAAATAGTTTTGATGAACGAGTACCAATCCATTTTCATCACAGAGCTGGGCGAAGTTATTCAGACGATTCCAGTACCAGGGATTGTCTGCTGTCAGGTCGTATTTGCTCAAACCGTCCCAGGCGGTCCCCTTTCCCCTACGGGCGAACGGCTGCTCATAAAATGGTGGGGCGACCGCTCCGTCGGCACGCCTCACCATCAGATGGTCATCACGACGGCGGTCGTACCACAATCCGTAGTGATGTTCGTACACGGCAGTGCCCGTGGAAACCATATCTCCGACCACGGTCTGTACGTCCTCGGTGAGGCCGACACCCTCTCTTCCTGGCACAAATCGTGAGATGTTGTGGCCGAAATCCTGTGCATCTTCTGGACGAAGTGACCCTCTCCACCATGTTGGCGTAAGTCGCTTTCCGGTTTTAAGCAGTCCATCCACGACAATCCAACCATTCTTAATCGTAAGTCTTTTCATAGCACGGAGTGTTGGCGTTTCCGCATTGCGTTTCGATTGCGTCAGCAGATCATCAATTACCAACGCATTCTGGAGCAAATCAGACTTGGAATCATTGGACCTCTCACTTGTGACCATTGCAATGTTATCCTGAATCAATTCCAAGAGTCGCTTAGCCGGCCGCTCAGACTGCTTCAGAAATCGTGCGGCCTCTTGATAGGTTGGGTTTGTGGCAGCAATCGGTATGCCTAGAATTGGATCGATTCGTGCCGCTGCACTCTGTCCAATTCGCTGCCTAAGCTGAGCTTGATATAAACTTTGGGGTTTGACGAAATCACTCAGGCTCTCGAATTCGCCGTCTCCGGCGGGAGTTGCCCAGACGCCAATTGCCCAGTTGTTCGCACCTGGGGGACGAAAGCAACGCACGTTTGCTGCTCGGCATTGCCAGAGTACACAATTTGCAGCGGCCCATCCCGTGCCGGGTGGCGAGTTCCAGCGGTTTTGGAGTTGCAGATCGTTTCCATCAATGCGGACATTGTCGTAAAGCACTCCCGAAGCCCAACTCTCGATGGGACCACTTTCCCCCAGAGCGCGATCGGCATGGCATTGGACAAAGGCATTGGGACCAGCAGCGCAGTGTCCGACTGAAAAAACGTGACGACCAAACTCAGACCAGCATCGATTGAATAAGGTAAGTTGACCAAGTGTGAAAAAAGTATGCCTGCGATATCCCCCATTTTCTGAGATGGGAGCGAGCGAAACGCAATCTTCCACGGTTATCGATTTTGTATTGCGGCCCAGGGAAACGGCTCCACCGGCGAAGTGTTCGAATGATGTTCGTCGTACCCACGCATCCTGGACGTTATCCATTGCAATCCCAAACCAGCAATGATCTTCATCTTTGGGGTCTTGCCGGTTATAGCTCGACTTGAGACTCACATCTTCGATCCCGACGTGTTGAAGACGCCCTGGCCAATCGTAGATCTGCACTCTGCCACCTCCGAATCGATTGTCCAGAGCCATCGTGATAGGGGCATCGATGGTCACCATGCCACCGGAACACGCCATTACAATTCGATCCCAATGGATATCTCTTGAACCGGGTTTCCAGCCAACGCCATCTGCTCTGCCTCCTACTTCTTCGATCCACTCCGCAGTACTTGGGCGAGTGATCACTACTGAGTTGCCGACCGAGAAGGAGTCGGATGAGTCGACTCGAAATTTGTTCGATCCCACTGCGACGTATTCGTCTTGGATATCCTGGATGCCAGGCTCATCGCGAAATGTTCGGTCGTCATCTCCAACAACTTTGAAAAGTGCTCGTCGGTCCTGGCCAGTAGCAAGTACGGAAGTCCCTCTCTGGCCGGCGCCTGACCCTTGCAGTACGATGCCGGATGACTTGATTACGATTTGCCCAGCGACTTGGAATTCACCTGGGGCCAAGCGGACAGCACCACGATAACCGTCATTGTTTTCGGGAAGACCAGCTATGTAATCGATGGCTGCTTGGATTCGTTGACCATCGTCCCCATCAACTGGGTTCAGGATAACTCGAACTGGTATCTGAGGGATCCCGCTGGAGCCTGTGTGGTAGCCACAGTACGAAAAATCAGGAATGGTATTGCCTTGTGTGTCGTGAGCATAGATCAGGTCTCCGTTGGCCGTGAGATTCACAGACGGCTCAGCAGAAGACGTGGCAGGCAATTTGACTAAAGTCAGTAAGCCAGCTAGGAGTAAGATCCACGCATGACACGAAAGTTGGCCCGTTCGAAACAGCCTAACTGCTTGCGCTTTCATGTGAGTCTTATTGGTTATCGGCATGATCTGATTCATCGCTTTTTTTCCTCGATTGGTTGTGCCTTCTCACTTGCATAGCAAGAAGAGAACCGGAAATGTTCATCCACGGGCTGAAGACAGCAGCCGCCAGGCCGACGGTCCCCAGTTTGCCCATGAAACCTGCCAGACCAGAAGCCATCCCACCATTCTGCATTCCCACTTCGAAGGCCACCGTTAGTGCCGAATTCTTATCAAGACCTGCCAGGCGGCTCATTGAATACCCAAGCGCGTATCCGGTGAGATTATGGATGATTGCCGCGAGGATAAGTGCCAATCCAGCTACCAACAGATTGTCTCTTCCTGCCGCTGTAGTAACGGCAGTGAAGAAAATAATACCAAACATTGAGATGACATGCATGTTATGATCGATCCACGGGAACACCTTCGTGACGTAATGATAAACCACTGCGAAAACCACTGCCCCGCTGGCAATGAACAGTGCTTCCGTGGCAGCAGATGGCAGTGGGAGTTGAAGTATAAATCTGTTTGTTAAGAATAATTTGTTTAGTCCCATTAGAACACAAATTAGCGCGCAAAGCACGGCAATCGCTATGATTGCTTTCCGCTTCTGGGAGGCAGCGTGTTTAAGGTAGTCGTGGAGCATGGCCGCTCCAATGGGCACGAGCACGATCTTGACTATTTGACCTAGCATCGCCAGCGAATCGATTTCCACAAACTCGCCTGCAAGTTGTTGCATCCAAAAAGTCGTTGCCAGGGGAGCAAGCAATGTAGCGACTGCGGTGAGAGTGATCGAAAGTGCCAAGTTTGCCCCGGCGAGATAGCACATCACATTGGATGCCAGGCCACTTGAGCAGGAGCCGATGAGTACCACTCCTGCAGCGATCTCGGGAGGGAACTTAAACAGCTTTGCCAAGGTGTAGCCCATCAATGGCATGATGAGAAACTGCAAGCCTACGCCGATGAAGACCGGGTAAGGCATTTTTGCCACTCCTGCGAGGTCCTTAAAGCCCATCTTCGTTCCCATGCCGAACATGACCAGTTGGACAATAATTAAGATCACCCACTTGTTTTGCAAGTCGATTTCTGGGATTTCGAAGAGTTTGAAATCAAAGGGACCTAGATGGAGAAAATAGGCTGGGTAGATTAACGCTGAGATAACGGCTGCCAGGATCCACAGGGTGAATCGATAGCCCGCGAGAGTCGGAAAAGCACCGAAACCGATTGCAGTTGCTACTGCAAAGCTTACCGCAGCCGGATGCCAGAGCATGGCTGAGGAGCAGAATACTCCATAAACAAACAGCAAGAGTGCCAAGCCTGCAATACCGAGGAAAAGTTTATTCGCAGTTGCCATGCTAAGAGACTAAAGCACAGTCGCAAGATAGTCCACTGCGAGGGAGGGGCTCGATAGAATAGGGACCTTGATTTCATCGGCCTTGAGTTCACTTACCACCCTGGCCATGGAGGCTTGAGCTAAAACGATGACATCAACTGTTGGGGCAAGTCTCTCAATAGCTTCCATCACGGCGGCATCGTGCCTCTCAAGGTCATTAGCCAGGAAAGCCTCAAAAGCCCCAGAGCAAAGCTCTGAAACGACATTAATTTCCTTCCCGACTTTCACAGCTTGGCGACGGATGATATCAACGGTTGGGACCAAGGTTGTGGCTAATGTCGCTATCACTCCAATATTTGAACCTAGTTTTACCGCCGCTTCAGCTAAAGGCTGGTCCACACGCAATAAAGGCTTGTGAATCCGCGACTGAGCCGCGTCAACTGCGGGGCCGATCGACGAGCAAGTCACCATAATATAGTCAGCAATCGTATCTTCGGCGGCTGTGAGATGGTGCAGGACTCTTTCCAGAATGTCTGCAGTCAATTCTCCATCAGCAATTACATCTCTGATCAAGCTCGCATCTTCGATGTGAACTAAATCCACATCAAGATTCTTCTCTTTGCACAACTGCTCAAAAACAGGTACAAGTGTAGAGGAAGTGTGAACCAGAGCAAGCGTTTTACGATTCATTTGTTTTACTTAATCTCGATCGTATCGATCGTAACAATCTATTGGACTTGTCCTGCGAGTAGTGAACCAAAGAACATCTCTGAGCCGACTTGCCCTCCCTTGAAAGCAATTTCCATTCTATCTGCCGGAGAATCGGGAGCGCACGCCATGCAAATTGGCGCGCCAGGTGCGAATGGACAAAGCATCTCAATAGTTTCAATGCCAATTTCCTGTGCTAAGAAACCCGAAGTATCTCCACCGGCGATACAAACTCTTCGTACGGAAGTTTCATCTAAAGCTTGGCGCACCAGACGTCCCATTGCCGTTCCAAGTACCTGCGAAGTTGAGCTTGCCCCCGGCAAGCCATGGGATCTTCCCTTGGAAAGAACTTCAGCGGTGGCCGATATGCGTGGGTCCGAACTCCCTTTACTCGTGTGCGCAACAACACTCTTACCTGATTTGAGAAGATCGATCACTTCGTTGGCAGATCGCTGGATCGATTGGCGTGAACCATTTTCGGCAACGACTGAGGGAGTATCAATCGTCACCTCAGCAATACCATTTTTGGCCGCCCATTCAATTTGAGCTTTTGTGACTGGCGAGCAACTTCCAGAAACAATCAGAACTTGATTTGTCTTACCAGGAAAATCCCACTTTGCTCTGGGCGTAAGTTTTCCCTTCGATGTCCATTGAGAACAAAGGGCCATTTCAACTCCAGACGAACCGACGGAAAACAGGGAGCGACCTTGGCCCACACTCTCCTCCAGCAAAGTACCGATGTGTAGCAAGTGCATATCATTCAATACGTCGAAAATCACAACTTCAGCCTCCGCAGCGAGAAGTCGCTTCAACTCAAGTCGTTGATCCTCAATTGGCAAATCAAGACCTAGCAAGTCGAACAAAGCAATCTTGGCCTTGGTCTGTTTAGCCAAATGAATACGAAGATCGCTTTCTGCCATAGGAGTCGTCGGATGGCAGCTTGCAGTAGGATGTCGATCGAGGCGAAAAACCTCTCCCTCATGACCAACTCCCGCAGCGGCAAACAAATTACCAAATACACAATATCGGCCCAACGAAGGCGCACCGACAATTAGCGGAACGTAATGAGAACCAAAGACACTTTGGCCGACGTCGATCGCGCAGCCTATGCTGCCGATGGAAGGCGAAGAGTCGAATGTTGAGCAGATCTTATAATGGACGTGTCGAGGGTGTAGTTTCTGAAGCGAAGTAAAAGCCTGGATCAGCTCTTTCTCCATGGCTGCGGGGGCCAGAGAGCGAGTCGTTCCGGCTACCCCGATGGCTTGCAATCCCGTGTGACGCGCCAACATCTCAGGAGTGGGTGGTCGAGTGAACAACGCCGTGCGAACTCCAGATCGGGTTAGACATTCCAACGCATCGGTCGAGCCGGTGAAGTCATCGCCGTAATAAGTGAGTAACAATTCATTCATGGAAGTGATATTCCATGGTAATCAGGTGTCCGAACTGAACTAGAGCCATTGAGGTCTAAAAACTTCTCCGAGGCGCGCATCAGAGCCGGAGATTCGTCTAGGGCTTCTTGCAGAGAATATCCAGCAATGGCATACTCCCAGGCATCCTGGAGGGCTTTCACTCCCATACGCGGTCCGTCGGGATGTCCGAGTATTCCGCCACCCGCGAGATAGAGCAGATCGATGCTCTTAGTTCGGCGGTAGGTCTCCGAAGCCTGTCCTCCCCACTGCCCAGAAGAAATAACCGGCATGATCTGAAAACCGCCCAGTAATGGTTCTTTGCAGGCATCAATCGAGCGAATCACCGAATTATCAGATTCGCAGAACTTATTCTGAAGTCCATTGACGTGGATATGATCGACCCCAGCCAATCGCCATAGTTTTTGATAAGCCTTAAACTCAATTCCCAGCAGCGGATGGCGACTAAGCATTCCCCAGCCATTGCGGTGTCCGTGAATAGCGAGCTCTCGTCGGTCACAGATCCTTTTAACGCCTGCCATGCCGACGCTATTGAGACTGATCATCGCGCAAGTACCGCCGTGGCGCAAGATCGTATCGTAGTGTTCGAGCATGCGATCCATCTCGTCGCTGATATTGAAGGCAACCATGATTTTTTTGCCCGAGCGAGCTGCATGATCATGGACCACGCGCATAACGGCTGCGACACGCTCGTTGAAAGGGGAATGCGGAGGGTCGGCCATCAATTCGTCATCTTTGATGAAATCGACACCCGCCTCAGCAAGGGTGCTGACTAGTTCGGCAGTTTCCTGGGGAGACATTCCCACACTCGGTTTAACGATCGTTCCAATCAGTGGACGGCCATGCACGTCAGCGAGTTCTCGGGTACCTTCGATACCGAAAGCAGGACCCCTGAACTCGTCGTTGAAAGAGGAAGGAAATTCGAGATCCATTAACTTCAGGCCAGAAAACTGTCTCAATTCGTAGAGGTTGCCTTGCACCGTTGAGATGATCGCTGGCAGGTTGTAGCCCACATTTTCAAGGGGCCATGAAATAACGATTTCTGCTCGCTGATGCTTGTCCGTTTTGGAAGAGGAACCAGGCAGGCTAGGCGCGTCGCAACTCTCGATTTCTTCGACACTTTCAATTCGGGCGGCGAACCGCTCTTTGAGTGCTTCTGTCTCTCCTGGAATGGATACGAAAGTGCCGGAGGATTGCTCGCCCGCCAACGACTCCGCAGCTTCAGCGACGTCCAGTGGCGTTTCAATCAAGTAAGTTGCGGAAAAACGTTCCATAGCAATTCGAACTCTGGCTTAACACACTATTGCCAAAACAGATCCTGATAGGTTCTCGGGGCATACCACGGGACATACAACGTGCCAGGATCTAATCCATATAGAAAATCCTCGATGTGCGTGTAGCCGTCACCATTCAGATCGCCCGACGCATCAGAGGGATCGTCTGGATCGAGACCGTGCTTCAACTCCCAATGGTCAGGCATGCCATCGCCGTCGCTATCAGCATGAGGTTCACCGTGATATTCGGGATAGCCTCCAACTTGCTGGATATCGGTGATTATTCCCTTGCCTTCCTCATAACCGACTTCACCCGTTTTAACCATTTCAATGACACGTTGATCGACAGCATCGCGTTTGGGTAACGTCGCACCAGCTTCGGCTAAAACGAAAGCGAAGGCGTCTTCAGCAGGCTGAATCGTAAGAAAAGAATGCGGGTAAGGCTGGTCGGCCTTCACTTGAGCCATAGCTTCTGCCCGCACCTTTTCGGCGAGAGCATTCCGCTGCTCCGGTGTGAGATCGGCCTTTCCCGACCTTAATTCCTTTTGCGTCAATTGTTGCTCACTAGGCACAAGCTCGCCATCCTCGAACTGGACCCCACCGTCCCAATTATCACGGGTGATTCGTTCATTTCCTTCGATTAGGTTTCCGTCCACATATGCCTTTCCAAAGTCTAGGTTAAAGCCTGGACTTCGGCGCTTTTCCGGCTTGAGGATTCGATAACTGATCGGACGAGAGAGATCGGTGATCGGCCCCGGCTTGAAATAGTTGTTTAGGATCGTATAGAAGCTGCGATGATCTCCGCCGTCGATCGTCCGATGTCGCCAATTGAAGAGGACATTGTTGGCAAAGGTAAAATCGTAGATCATGCCGACACTGGGGTTGCGACCCGTGTTGCAGGCCCAAAGATTGTGGTGAAATGTACTGTTGTAACCGCCTAAAGTGCTACCGAAGGAATGGTTGTACGTATCCAATGCTTCGCTGAAGATGGAATTCTGAATGGTGATGTTCACGGTCGGCAGTTTCTGAGCCTGACTTCCATCGGGTGGTTCATACATGTGTCGGTACATTGACAGGTTTTCATCCAATCCCCAACTGGCCGAAACGTGGTCAATCATGATATTGCCCACCGGATTTCCACCGAGCGAATCATTGCGATCCCCTACCCAAGTCGCCCCTCGGCGAAATCGCATATGACGAATGATAACATCGTGGGTATTGAGCTCGACCGTATCCCCCGCGATACAAACACCGTCGCCCGGTGCATGGCTTCCATCAATGGTCAAGTAAGGAGCGCGAACCACGATGCGATCCTTCAGTTTGATGATTCCCGCTACATTGAAGACGACAATCCTAGGTCCCCCCGCTTCCAGCGCCTCTCGAAAGCTGCCTGGACCACTGTCATTGAGATTCGTGACGACGTAGACTCTGCCCCCTCGGCCCCCAAAACTATACATGCCGCCCCCTTGCGCCCCAGGAAACGCGGGAATAGCCGCTTGTGGCAAGTCACTTGGCTTCTTGGCCCAAGGAATGTAGGGCTTATCTTTGGCTTCCCACTGGCGTACGGTCGGCAATGCCTTTTCCCAGGCAGCGTCCGAACGTTTTTGTAATGCGTCCATTCGCTGTTTCGATTCGGCAGCCACTTCGGGCGTAATCTTCGGATATTGGCTAAAGGATTGATCAGCCATTGAGGCAAGATGGAAAAGAATGATACCCAGGCTGAGGAGAAAATATCGCGTCATCGTTTTCCTTCACAATTGCAGTCGGTGAACCAGTTGCATGAATTCTTAAACGGAGCATGTTATGCCCTGCTACTAAAATTTGTAGCCGGCAGAAGATAGGTAGTTGTTGATCTTACCTTTGTATTTGCGGAACCAACCGTGTTTTTCGTCCGAAGAACCGGCGTCCATAGCGTACTCGCGGGCTTCAATTAAAAATGCCATAATTGTCAGTTTTTCGTCTTCTGTGAGATTGGGTAGCATCTGAAGATAGCGTGCGTACGTTGTCGGAACGACTCCGTATGTCATACCATCCTTAACGCCAATCACTTGCTCGGGAGTCAACTCCGCAGAGAGTCTCGCGACAAAGGTGCGATGCAACTGAAACTGCTTGATGCGTGAATCCTGTCGCACCTCCTCAATCACATTATCGGAGTTTGAACTGTCCTCCTGGGAATTAGCTTGCAAAGCCTTGATTTCAGCATCACGCGAGTCGTGGATGTCCCGCAAGCCTCGATATTGCTCTGATATCGCAAGTTCGATGCGATCGGCAATCTTTTCATCAGATAGGCCCAGTTTCTCCACAATCGCACTGGATCGTGCAGCAATCGCTCGTGAATAAGCCTCCTCCTGCGAAGTCTCCTCAGCAACGATCCATGGTGAGATAGACGCGATAGCTAAAAGCGCACAACTCCCAATACTTGTGTGTAGAATGCTAAATCGGTTGAAGCGGAACATGTTCTTGTGCGGAGTCAATTGAATAGATTTCCAATATATTATCTTAGTCTGTAAGGGCTCTACTATTAAAGGAGACTGCCTTGCAATGCTGTTCCGCAAAACCGCAGGGCACCACACAAAGTGATTGTAAGCAGCAAAGCAACCCGAATTGTTAAGGATTCGAGATACGACCTTAACCAACCAATTCTTGCTCGCAACCCAACTCCTCAAGGTTGCACGACAAACGAGGTGGACCTTGCTTGAGCAGGATTTATGCCAAAGAATAGCTTGAATTGTCGCCGCCTGATTGTCTAAATCCTGTGGTGGAGCTAATCCGTTTCAATCATTCGTTGGCGATAGTGCTCATCGGATCGAGAAGTGATGCGGTCCACTTGTTCTTGAGGCAAAAAGATAGGGCCGCCTACTGCGGATGCACCGACGAAAACGCTGGCTGATTTTTCAGCCATCAAGAGCGCGGCTTCCACTTGCCTTGCAGTCGTGCCTAATGCTATCAAACCGTGATTTTCCAAGAGGATTGTTTTAGGGAAAGAATTTCTTCGCTCGATGAAATCCTGGACTAGCTCAGCAATTCTCTTAGCAAGCACGATACCTGGATCAACGTAAGGTACCAATACCGACTCGGCGCCACAGTAAACGATCTGATCTGGGAACAGCCGGCGTTTGGCAAAGTCTTTTGCCCGTGGCGAACATAGAATTTGGTTAACGCAAATCGGATGGGTATGCCCAACAAATGAAACACCAGGCAACTGCAAGAGCCACGCATGGAACAATGTTTCCACCGACGGTTTCAAGGCATTGGGAACAACGCGGCTGGCCAGCAGCAGCGATTCGATACCCTCGTCATCGGCGTCGTCAGAAGTTAGTGCATTGAGAATAGGTGAAGAATTCACCTCAACAACTTGGCTGGAGGTCAACGAGCCAAGTTCAGTGCCACTGGCCTTGATCAAGAACTGCTCAGCGCTGAGCCGCCCGGAAACATTGCCCTCACCAAGAATCGCCATTCGCTCTGTGGTGCCAATGCGATGAGACAGCTCAACGAGTTTTTCTCTAATGCTGTTCACACTTTTCTCTGGCATTCTAGTTCTCTTCGTTGAGAATTCTGTTTGAAACCACTCAAACTCTCTGTCATCTTGTCCAAGGCTCGCCCCCTTTGTGAGTGCCGCATATTGCCACATCCATCCCTAAAGATTGAGCCATTGAGGCCTTTACAAGCATTGCCTTATCGGCTTCAGCAGGCGAATCGGCGTAAGCAACTTGAATGTGATTGCTTTTATGGCGTGCCATCATTTGATCGCGGGAGACGCCGTAGGTGACTGCGTGCATGATGGGCCATTGAGGTGTAGTCTCTTGCCAGCGGCGCTCCGTTTCTTCAATCGGTAGCTCAACCACACCAGCGCGGCCCAAATCCATCTTGAGCCTATTTTCTTCCACATAGATGCGCGACCAGATAATTTCACCCGGCTTGGATATTCCCTTGATGGTGCCTCCCCCATTAGGGAAATACATGGCTGGCTGGCGAACGCTGGTCGCCCCCTTCCAGCCTCCAGCAAAGTGTGCCGGGGGAACACTTCCGCTGATTTCAAAGACCCAAACGTAATCCTTGACGGTTCCAGAGCGATCCCAGTCACCCCAGCGTAGGTCGTGAAGTGTGTTTTCTACGGGTTGTTCCATCGCCTTGTGGATCTGGCAAGTCATTAGCCCATCGAGACCGGCACACTCATCCACTTCATTAAAGTGCGGCAGTGGATCACCTTCGTAGAGCACGCGCTGGCCGTCTCGACTGAAGACAGGCGGGCGTTCAGCATTGTTGAGCGTCCCCTCGACAAGATCACTGGCGGGAAGTAAATCTTTTAGTCCCTGTTGGTACTGAATTCCAATCGTGTCGCAGCCAAAGTCATCAGCAATTCTCACGGCTGCGATATACATTTTGCACTGTAAAAGAATTTGCTCGTCGGTGAGATCTTCTTTATGATTGGGGCCTGTTTCAAAAGTCATACCTCGCTCTTCCATCCACTTGCGCACGTCGAGAGCCTGATCGTCTGAGACTTGGGTTGTTTCGTAATAGAGTGCCGACTGGCTGAGCCGTTCTTTGAAAACTCCGGTAGGATTAAGCAAATGATCGGGAATGATGGCGTTAAACATCCCCATGCAACCTTCGTCAAACACACCCATGATGGCCTTGTCCCGAATGAGTTGGGCTGCCAATGCTTCCCCTAACTCTTTCTCGGACTTGCCGATATCTATTTGATCTAAAGCAACAACATGATCGATCGCATGGCGAATTATTTCTCCGGAAAACCAACGGCCTAGCTGTTCCGTAAAGCGAGTATCGCTAAAATCTTTGGTCCACAAAGTGCTATAGGTAACTCCAGCCTTGGTGAGAGACCCATTGAGATTCAGCATCCCCACCAAGCCCGGCCAGGTACCCGACCAGTTTGCCAAATTAAGAAGCGGCCCTCGATGGGAGATTAGGCCATGTAGAATGTGGTGAGAATACTGCCACACAGCCTCGGCAACGATGAGAGGGGCTTCTGGGTCGAGTTGGCGAAAGACGGACATTCCTTCCAACTGAGAACCGATGAATCCATGCTTCTCGTTCTCCTTATAGGGATGTGCTCGGACGATATTCCAACCAGCCGCCTTGACGGCCTTATGAATTTCTTTCTCCATGGCCTCTTGTGCTGCCCAGCAATTCTGATTAGCCGAAAGCCGCAGATCACCGTTGGCCAATAAGTAAACTTGGCGCTCAGCGAGCTTTTGTCGTTGCTTAGGCTCTGGAAACCGGTAACCAATCATGTCATTTTTCTCCGTCTATGGCGTCCAACCGAAATGGCCAAAGGTAGCTTTAGGAACCCTGAAAGATCGACTTCAGATAGGTCGTATTGGAACCGAAGTTGTGTAAGACATTGGAAGGATCCTGGGCATCGCGCGAGCGTTCCAGCACCAACCACCCACGCCAACCTAATTCATCGAGGGTGTTCTTGACTTGCGGCATGTCCAGCCGAGTATTGTCTTCCAACAGGACTCCGTCTTCATCGGTGCAGTGAATCTGACAGATGCGATCCCTGCCCAAGGTCTTCAATTCTTCGCAAACGTCTCGCTTTGCCTGGAGCGAGTTAGCAAAATTAAAGTAGCTTCGCACCGCGCCAGAGCCAATATCATCCAATAAAGTTACTTCTTCCGCAGCACTAAGTGCAGTTTCAACGCCGACGACAACTTCTGCCTGCTCGGCCAACTTAGCTACCGATTTGAGCCTTTCGACGATTGCCGGACGCAATTCGGGGTGTTGGATCAGATCCCCCTGTACTCCTAGAGGCAAGAACGCAATCTTCACTCTCATCTTCTGCATCGTCTGAATGCAATCCTCGACCATGCGCAATACCGTGGGTCGTTCAGCGAAGGATTGGGCATAAAAGCCCGACATGGCTAGCGAACAGATCGTAAGTCCCAGTTCGTCCGCGGTTCGCAAGAATTGTTCTCTTATAACGGGATCAGCTAGACTATTCTCGAATGTTTCTCGGTTGCCAAGCGAACCCATGTCAACTTCTACTCCATCGGCACCGATTTCCTTAGTTCGCTGCATCGCTCCTAATTTTTGCCGTTTGAGGATCATCCAATCGCAAACACCGATCCGGTAGCGAGGCTCTTTCTCAGTCGACGATTCGCTGGCAGCGAAAGACCTTGGGAGTATACACGAGGTTTGCGCAACTCCTCCTGTGGCGATTGCCAGAGAAAATCCGAGAAAGTCTCGCCGATTCGGATGTTTCTCCTCGAGAGAACGTGGATAACTGCAAATCGAATTGTTTAAGTGCATAATCTTTTCAACTATTTCAATCGTATATCTTTCGAGCAATAGCGGGGAGGTCGTCACCTTTCTCCATTTGTCGAAAAGAAACGTTAAGTCTATAGGTTTTTACCGGAACCGCAAACTTCTGCAATACTCCCGGTCCACAGCTACTATTGCCGAGTCCGCATTGGCGTGCATCCAATGAGACCAAAACCTCTGATCGGGGTTTCAGTTGGTGGGCATGTGTGGCTGCGGCAAGATCATCGACCGAGAAGTGTAGGACCGAGGCAGCCATCGGTTGCTCAGCTACTATCATTAATCCGCTTCCAGCCTCATCTGTGAGGGCGAGCCAGCGAACCCCTTCCTTATTGCCAGTCTCTTGAGGTCTCGGATAGCGTATGTATTGCTGCGAGACGGTGCTGGACCACTGTCCCAAAGGACATGAATCCTTGCGATCGGCGTAGTTTTCGCAGGGACCATGTCCATGCCAAGTCATGGTTTCCATTTTGGAAGAAAGTCGCATCATAATCCCAATGCGAGGCAATGGAGGGAGCGATCCAGAGGGAGTGAACGTATTGGCAAGGTCAAGGCTTCCGTCTCTCCGAATGATCCATTGAGAGTTATGTAAAAAACTCCCCGTGTGGAATTCGTAGTTGGCACGGATTTTAACGAGCACCGTGCCATTGGGCGATTCCGAAACATCATAGGATTGCAAGGTGCGGTCAGGTGAATCGAGTCCTGCATCCTGCCAATTCTTGGCAAGCCAATTTCCAAATCCACGATCGTTGTCAGTCGGTGCTCGAAAAAACTGAGCGACTGGACAGGCATATTCTCCAGCATTCTTTGCGAGAAATTCTTTTCCAGCATACTTGAGCGACACGAGGCTCCCTTGTGTTCGATTAAATTGAACGCTGAATCCTTCGCCGATGATCGCTGTGTTGTCTGCCGAATGAGTAACACTGAGCTTGGCAAGTGTCGAGGTGGGAACTGGTGAAGCAGGCGAGTGAGTAACTGGATACGGAAATTGATCCCAGGCAATTTCATGTCCGGCATCGGCCCATGGGGTTGACTCACGGGTATGTATACTGACTCGCAAGTAGGTTGCAGCACCTGCCGGAAAGGAACTTGTTCCCTTGCAAGGAACACTTAGGATGCTTTGCTTACCAGGTTCGAGGTCAAGAGGTTCAAGATTTCCTGATTGCACAATCTCGCCATCAGAAAGAAGCTGCCAATGGAGATCGAACTGATTCAAGTTGGTGTGGTCAAACCTGTTTAAGACACGCAGTGTTGTGAAGTATGGTGCAATACGTTCGACTTGAAAGTCCGCTTGCTGGTAGACTTTTTTCACCTCGTGATACTTCGGTGCAATTATCCGATCTGCAAAGACAATCCCGTTGAGGCAAAATGCTCTTAAATTTGGCATGTCACCAAAATCACCTCCATAGGCAATGTATGGACGACCGTCAGGTCCATTTCGATACAATCCCTGGTCGGCCCAATCCCAGATAAACCCTCCCAACAAACGCGGAAGGGAATAGATTTCTTCCCAATACTCAGCTAGGTTGCCAACTGCATTGCCCATGGCGTGGCAATACTCGCTCATGAGTACCGGACGATCGTCTGCGGAGTTTTGAGCTAGGGGGAGCAATCGCTCCCAGCGAGCGTTTTCGGCTCGTTCCTGCTGCTTGGCATCGGGTAGCGGAGGCTGCAAATAATCTTGTTGCACTCGCGGATAAAAGCGGCTGACAATGTCTACGGTATCAGGATCGTTCGGCAGCGATTGTGCCCCTTCATAGTGTACTGGCCTTGTCGGATCGAAAGAGTGCAGCCAGCCTGAAATAGCAGCAAAGTTCGGGCCGTAACCAGATTCATTGCCCATCGACCAACAGATCACACTGGGATGGTTTTTGTCTCTTTCGGCCAGCCGGATCGCCCGATCCAAAAAGGCCAGGCTCCAGCGAGGATCGCTTGCCAAAAGACCGCGCAAGCCATGGGTCTCAATGTTAGCCTCATCCATTACATAAATCCCATACCTGTCACACAGTTCGTACCAGCGTGGATCGTTCGGATAGTGAGAAGTGCGTACCGCATTGATGTTCGCCTGCTTCATGAGCTTCATGTCCTGCACCATGCTCTCAAGCCCGATGGCGTGCCCGTACTGCGGGTGATGTTCATGACGATTGACGCCACGCAGTCGAACGGGTTGCCCGTTCACGAGGAGACGACCATCACGAATCTCTACCTCCCGAAAACCTACGTCGCAGCCGACAACCTCAACGACCGCGCCTTGTGGATTGTGCAGTGAAAGGACCAAGCGATAAAGATTGGGGGTCTCCGCCGTCCACTTTGCTGGGTTGAGAACCTCTGCTTTCATCCAGCCAAACTCGGGAAGTCCTCGCTGCGGAGTTCGTTGATTGAGGATTTTGGTATCATATCCTCGATTGGCAATTGCTGCCGCATTTTGTTCAAGTGGGGTACCTAGAACCGGTTGGCGTGCCTGGTCGTATAACTGGGCCTGCAAGGTCCAATCTTCCAGGTTCTCATCGTCTCCCACGTCAATTTCTGGCTCAATTGACAAGGTCGCATTGTTGTAGTCGGCAGCCAGCTCGGTTCTGACAGCGAAGTCGCGGATTCGTACAGCAGCGGTTGAGTATAGAAATACATCACGATAGATCCCGCTCAGCCGCCACATATCCTGATCTTCGAGATAACTTCCGTCGCACCAGCGGTAGACCTGAACAGCAATCCGGTTACTCCCTGCGGCGAGCCACTCGGTTACTTCAAACTCAGCCGGAGTCCTGCTCCCTTGGCTGTAGCCGACGGCTTGGCCGTTGACCCAGACATAGAATGCGCTATCAACGCCGGCAAAGTGCAAGAATACACGGCGGTCATCCCAACCACTCGGCAGGTCAAATTCCTTCCGATACGAACCAACGGGACTTCGCTCAATAAACGAAGTGTACTCTGCATCAGGCTCGGCAGTGACTCGGGGCGGATTAATCCGAAACGGATACCCTGCGCTGATGTAAATTGGTGTGCCATAGCCATGCATCTCCCTATTAGAAGGGACTGGTATCGTATGCCAGTTGGAATCGTCAAAATCAGACGCATAAAAACTTTGGGGACGTTCTTCATGACGAGGAACCCAATGGAATCTCCATTCGCCATTGAGAGACAAAAACCAGGGAGAAGCACTTTGCTCGCCAGCTAAAGCCTGCTCGCTTGTGGCAAATGGGACGAATGAAGCACGAGCTGGCAATCGATTCCGCTGCAGGACTTGTTCATTCTCCCAGTCTGGTTGACCTTCAGAGGCACAGCAGGGGAAAACCGATGAGATCCAGAAAAGGGCAATGGTTATCGCGATCTCAATTATATTTGAATTCGTAGATTGCATGTGAAAAGCTTTCACTCAGTCGACCTAGTAGCGGGAGCTTGTTGGGATTTGGACTGAGTTGATGGCGATTCAAGCGTTGCATCCAATAGCGATTTCTCTCCGCGGTCCAAGTCCAAGGTGACTACTTGAGATCCGTATCGAATCCGAGCCGGCAATCCCTGGCGACTTAGTATCTCGGCTGTGGCCAACTGACCACTCTTCCAACTAATCGAAAGATCGAAGCCTCCCCGCGCGCACAAACCGCGCACCTCACCTTCAGGCCAGGCAGCAGGCAATGCCGGCAACAGTTCGATGTCTACCAAGCCGGATTTGGTCAAATCGGGTGGTGAACTCTGCATGAGCAACTCGGCAATCGCAGCCGTTGCACCAAGATTGCCGTCAATCTGGAATGGAGGATGAGCATCCAACAGGTTGGGATAAGTACCACCACTCCATTGTTTCAATGATTGTCCATGTACTACGGGATGCAGATGCTGACGTAGCAATTGATGTGCCCGATTGCCGTCGTGCAAACGAGTCCACATGGCGATTTTGTTGGCTAATCCCCAGCCGGTGCCTGCATCACCGCGCACGTCCAATGTCTTGCGCGCCGCCGCGGCCAACTCTGGAGTCTTGGAGATGCTAATCTCTTCGCCAGGATAGAGCCCCCACAGGTGCGAAACGTGCCGATGCTCAGAGTCGGTTTCTTGGTACTCGAAGTCCCATTCCATGATGCGGCCGTCGGAGGCAATCCTCGTCGGTGCCAATCGCTCAATGGTGAGGGCAAGCCGGTCACGAAACTTCTTGTCTCGATTCAAAACGTTAGCGGCTTCTCGGCAAGAATTGAAAAAGCATCTAAGAATCTGCATGTCCATCGTAGCCCCAATGCAGATAGATGCTTCCTCGCCACCAGGTAGGAAAAAGCGGTTTTCTGGCGACGTCGAGGGGGCAGTCACGAGCCAGTCCTGTGAGGGGTGCTTCACCAGGGTATCCAAGTAAAATTCCGCCGCTCCCTTCATGATGGGGTAGACTTGAACCAGGAACTCTCGGTCCTGCGTGAAAAGGTAGTGTTCCCACAGGTGCTGGCAGAGCCACGCCGCGCAAGTATTTGTTGACCCCCAACTTGCTCTCTCGGCTGGTGAAGTGAATCCCCAGGGGTTGGCCAAGACATGTGTTACCCAGCCACCTGCGTCGTAATAGTTGCGCGCGGTTCGCGACCCTGGCAATACAAGTGACTCGACGAGACGAAACAATGGCTCATGAAGTTCAGAGAGATTGCAGACCTCGGCAGGCCAATAGTTCATTTGGACATTGATGTTTGCATGCCAGTCACCATTCCAGGGAGTCTGTATCTCAGCCGCCCAAATCCCCTGCAGGTTTGCGGGCCTGCCCCCTGGTCGAGAGGAAGAAATCAACAAATACCTCCCGAAATTGAAATAGAGTGCAGCCAGCGCGTTGTCCGGCGCTCCCTCCCAGTGGGCTTGCAGTCTCTCGTCAGTTGGTAAGTGTGCGTAGGACTTTTCCTCTGCAGGAGCCAACCAGAGGCTGACTCGGTCATAAAATGATTGATAGTCGCGGACGTGCGCTTTCAATAACTCGGCAAAAGACTTGGTGGCTGCACGATTGAGATCTTTCTGAGAAGCCTTAGCCGGATTCGTGACCGAATGGCTCAAGAGAGCTTGTAAGTCAGTTGCAGCAGCCACTAATAATACCACAGAGGTTGCTTCACGAACCCTTAGCATGCCTTCCTGTTCTGTTACTGTGCCACCTTTGTATAACACTCTCACACGACTACTAAACCTGACACCACAACTTCCGTTCTTGCCATCATTGAGTTGACCATTCATCAGTAGCTCGTTCGTGCTGACACTCTCTGTCTTGCTCCTCTCTGATCGATCGAGTGAAACATCGAATGACAGTGCGGCTTCCCTATTGGCCGTCAATCGGTAAACGAACACCTGATCGGGATAACTGACGAAAGCTTCTCGCTGGTAGTCAATGCCATCTTGCGAGTATTTTATCTTCACGACTGCATCTCTCAGATCGAGTTCTCTTCGATAGTTCTGCACAACGGGAGCAGTCTCATCCTGCAGGAACTTCAGACGAAGCATTCCCAGGGTTTGATAACAACCATAGGGGAGATCAGCAGCCTTGCCATGTCCTGAACCAAGACCCGCACAAGTGAACTTGTCGTTCATAAGTTGTTCAGCAGCTACGTTTTGTTCTGCGAAAAGTAGCCGACGAATCTCTGGCAGAATCGCCGCAGCGCCGGGTCGGTCAGCCTCTTGAGGCGAGCCTGACCACATGCCACTTTCGTTGAGTACGACCACCTCTTCGTCTACTGCACCGAACAACATGGCGCCGAGTCGGCCATTTCCGATGGGTGATGATTCTGTGAAATGCCGCGCTGGTTTATCGAACCAGACGATCTCATTGTCGGAGCCAAAGAGGGCATTGCCAGCAACTGCTGCGATCAGCAAGATCAGGGGATAGACTTGCAACTGGATAATCATGTTAGCGATCGCGGAGGTCTTTTGAAGTAGCCAAGGCGAGTGCACGTCCTTCTTTGCCGACTGCACAATAGAAATGGTAAACCACACCATCGTGTTTAAGCAGCCATGGCTTATGGGCAAACGTCTTGTCCCAAGGCTCGGAAGATTGGACGAGGACTTTTCCGTCCCATTGAGTCCAATGCACCAGGTCCCTGGAACAAGCAAAACTATCAAATGCACCCGGCCCCCAACCCAAGCCAAAATAGAACATAACCCACAGATCACCGATTCTCACGATCTGAGGATCTCCTGAGATCCCTTTGCCATTGTCGATCACTGGTCCCGATCCGTAACGCGACCAATGCACCATGTCTTTTGAAACGGCCATGCCAATACGCTCGATCCCCTTTCCCTGCTGCTTACCGTTGTAGTACATGATGAAGGGGTACCCTAGCGATTCCGACTTGTCCCAAATGACATGACTCTTGTAGAGTGTCGCTCGTTCAAATGGGCGAGCGTCTGGCTGGTCGGGAGTAAGAACAGGATTTTCAGGCAGGCGTTTCCAGGGTTGCGCCTTCTGTGGCTGTGTGGTCGAAGCCAGCCCGATCGAAAGGGGATCGGTTTCATAGCCTTGCAGTGCGCCACCGAAGTAAGACATCCAGTATTTTCCGTCATAGGTTCGGAGCTTTGCAGAACCACCCCATTCGGGGTCTACCAACGCGATACTGCCGTCAGCCTGCCATTTATCCCAGCCAGTTTCTCGAAAGGGAAGGATTGTGCCCAATGGTGTCCACTTGAGTAGATCTTCGCTGCGTGCCAGATAGGTTTCATAGCCAATCTTCCCTTTAATTCCGACATACACCATGTACCAGGCATCCTCAAAACGAAAAACGTTTGGGCAATCAATCGAGTGGCCTTCGCTCGGTCGCATGATGATGCCGTACTTGAACGGAGTTTTTACCTCCTCGTAGATCGTTTTCAATTCCTCCGGCGTAATCGTATTTGCGGCATCAGGGGCCCGGGCTTCAATGATCGACCGTTCCTCCGGCGCTGCCAATCCCACACTAGGTGGAAGTAGCCAAATAGCAAGATAAACATAAGCGATCAATCCGAGGCAAAGCTTAGTTTGGAACCCTCGAATATCGAGATAGTTTGTCTGCATTATCAGAAAATTCCTGAAGACAATATGAGTTAATGAGCAGTAAGTATTACCGGGCCGATTAATCCTGCTTCTCGTAATGTTGCTTTCTGTGGAAGGGGAGACGCAGTAGTCCAACTCCATGGTGGCCTTTCAGGATGACGTTGATCACCCAAGAGCCGATTTGCCCAAGTGTTGGTCACTTCGATTTCTATACTATTCGTTCCAGGTCGCAATGCCTCGGTAACTTCAACTCGGTAGGGTGCAGTCCAGGCGACACCACACTCAAGGTTGTTCAAGTTTACGGAAGCGATGTTGGACACTTTTCCCAGGTCAAGCCAATAGCGTCGAACCCCGTCCGAATGTGGCGCCCAGTCAAAGGCCAGATGATAGACTGCAGTTCCAGAAAAGTAACGTACGCCTTCTTCGGGATGAGAGGTCCAGTCTACCAATTCAGAGAATAATACAGGATCCTTAGGACCACCCAGCTTAGGGTCGAAGGAGACGCTCCACGGACCAGCTAGTTGCAACTCTGGCTGCGGATTGACCCAATTCGGCCCGTCGGAACGACCGCGAAGATCGGTCGTTTGACGAAATAACACGAACAATGATCCTTGGGGAGCAAGTCTCAGCGGAACCAGTGTTCGGCCATCTGCCATCTGCCATGTGTTAGCTGGATTGCGTTCGCCCGTTACCGGGTCCCAGACTTCAGGGATCTTGCCCACTGTGCGAAACGAGAGCTGAAGTGTTTGAACACTGCTTGTCTGATTTGAAACAAAATAAATATCGAGCTCATTCGCGCGACGATGGGTCCAACCCAAGCTGTTTGTTCGTTCTCCCGAGGGGGTCATGGCGAGAAAATCGGGTTCGATGCCTAGCTGAGACAATGATTCGGATCGAATTGGACCCCGAATGAGGCCCCCCTGCCCTGCTTTGGGATCAACTACTGTTCTGGTTGGCAAGATACTATGGAAGACCTTTTGTACACTGATGTCGCAGCGTGGGAAACCGGTCAGGCTAGGTGATTGAGAGGGCGGGTCGCAGAGAACGATCTTAGCACCTGCATGCACCAAATCTTTCAGACAAGAAGCCAACTCAGGAGTCATCAACTCGCTGGCCTGAGACATTGGATGAGATGTTGGCACAACGAGCAGACTGTAGGAAGTACCTCCAGGAAACTCGATCCTACCCTGCCGGACAAGTGCGAGCCGCAGAAGGGCATCCTGGTTGACAGAATCATAGGCATAGCCTCTCAAGGGATCGAGCCAATCGGCCTGATTCGTCATATTGGCAGAGTGCCTTACCCCCTGGGGAATCTCTCGTAACGGAGTGCCATGGTTTGCTAGACGCAGCTTTTCTCGCTTCACAGCCTGATGTCCGATAAGTCCCGGCAATGTGTGGATAAGTCTTTCAGGCAGAATCGCTCGGCGCGGGTACTCTTCCCCAGTAAAGATGGCGATGTCCACAACGGGTTGGCCAACTTGCAGCAAGGCCTGGCAGCGCCGATGATAGTCTACCCAGGCCCGCCCTGGTTCCCACCAGGTTTGGTCGCGCTGAAAGTACAGCCCAATATTGTCCAATGTCATACCCGGCTGTCGGTCAAGCCAGGGGTTGTGTGTAAAGACATGATAAACGAATCGATTTACTCCTAAGCAATACTGACGATCTCCAAGCGATTTGAGATTTGCCGGATGTTCGTTCCAGTTCATGCGAAGCTCTGTAAAGGCTTCGGCCTGCACGACCGGTTTGCCGTACACATGCCCGGCAGACACGGCATCGAGTAAATCATTGGGCTTATCATGCGTTGGGCTGCGTAGCCAAAACTCTCCCATGGGAATATCGACTTCAGCAAAATGCCGCATGCCATCGCTGAGCATGGTCGGTGCTACACACTCAGCACTAAAGCGACAGCCGTATTCATCTGTAAGCTCAGATAACGTACCGAAAAACCTGTCCGTGAGCAGCTCGCTAATGGTTAGCCGTACATCATATAAAAATCGCTCGGAGACATCAGCACTCTCTACGGGAAACCCAGCCATGGCAGGCATATACAGGAGGAGGTCGTACCCTCGCCGCTTCTGAAATTCACTCCTAAAATCAGGTGTCCAGTTCTGGCTACCACATTCCCAGCTATCGACGTGAAAGACTTTTAATACACGACTCGCCAATTCCGGTCCGACCTGCCGAATGGACTCTCCAAACCAGTGGTCGAACTGCAGACGAACTGCCTGGGCATTGAGTTTGTCGCATTCGAGTCCTTTACCCCCTCCCCCAGTTTCATTGCGAGTACCTGTAGAAGTATGGCCTATCCGCAAGATCGTCCAGCTTCCTGAGGGAATCTCCCAAGTCAGTTTACCTTGATCATCGAGCGAGTCTGTCAAATCAACAATCGTATTCAATCGCACACAGTCTTCCTCGGAAATCTGATCACTCGTGGTGCGTCGACTGATTCGCCACACTTCACCCGTCTTGCCGCGGAACTGATGAATGCGAGGCTCGCTCGAAAGCTCGATGTGCTTGACTTTCAAAACTGGAGTCCATTTGGCAGAGTCCAAGTCTTCGGAGCCAGGTGTTGAGCCTTCCTTATCGAACAAGAAGCGAAAGTACTTTGCCGTCGTTGGCTTGATTGAATGCGTCACCCTGCCACTGCTATTTTGCCAGCCATGGCGAGGGGGTTCGAAACGTGTAACAGTTTGAAATGCCTTTCCATCGTTGCTTGTTTGGAGCGTTAACCTGTGGGCCTGAAAGTTATTGCTATCAGGCGTGATCGTTACTGATCGACATGTGAATGGTTTGCCAAATTCGTATTGAATCCAACCTAGGTCTGACATGCGAACTCGCTGCCCCTCCTGGTCGTTTGCCAGAAACTGGGCGTCAACATTGGGAAGGCTTGTGGAAACAATAGGTGTGGTCGAGTGCGTTGACTTTCCCGCCCCAACAACCGATGGAAAGGCAAGAGTAACGATATCTTGATAATACCCCTTCATCGCTTCGGGCTGGGGCAATTCAAGAGTTCTTACTAAACCCCCGTCAACTTGAGTCGCTGACCACACAACTTTTTGCATGGACAACTCGGGCGTAATCCAAGGTCCTCCTGCCACCGCAAACCCATCACAGGCATGCAAGGCGAGTTGCAAATCGAGTCGGTCAGCCTCTTTCAGGGCATGGCGCACCATCGACCACCACTCGGATGTGAGTTGTACCAGCGGTGGGTTTATCAAAGGTGACTCAGTAGGCCCCTTGATCGTCAAGAGGTACGCCCCACCAATTCCAACATGCTTCATCGCCTCCAAATCCGCAGTAATTCCTTCACGGGAGACACATCCATTCATCCAATACCAAAAGACCCAAGGACTGGCCGACGGAGGTGGATCTGAGAATAATGCCTCCAAGTCCAGTGCAAATGATTTAGGCGGAGAAGCAGAGAATGCCAATAAAACCAAGAGCGTCCAGCGAGAACGATAAGTCGTCGAATAACTCCTTCTATAAGTGGGCCGGTTCGCTATCATGGTGTTGTATCGTGACACCTCGTTCTGTTTTGAAAAGTGTTGAAACCTCGTAAAGCCTGCCTTTCTCATCTTACATGCGGCCAAACAGCGTGCAACTCTCTGCTTCCCGACTGAATGCTTTCTCTTCACCAGTTTTGCGAGGCGTGATCTTATGTTGTTTCTGGTCATATCTTGCAATGACTTCGCTCGCACGGGAGAGAATCCTGTTGAACGCAGATTGGAAATTCCGGCTGAGTGAAGCGATGGATGCCTACGAGTCCGATTTGGATACTTCAAAATGGCAAACTATTCAGCTTCCTCACGACTGGAGCATCGAGTTGCCCACAGATCCGCAAGCTCCAGCTAAGGGTGGCGGAGGATATTTTCCCGCAGGAACTGGCTGGTATCGGCACGAATTTCGGGCCCCTGAAAGCTGGCGAGATCAGCGCGTTAGCGTTGAATTTGAAGGGGTCTATCGCAACGCCGAAGTTTGGATGAATGGCTTCTCGATGGGAAAGCATAATTATGGATACACCCCCTTTCGATATGACCTGACAAAGCATCTAAAGTGGGGCGAGAAAAATACGCTAGCAGTGCGAGTCGACAATTCCGAGCAGCCCAATTCCCGCTGGTACAGTGGCTCAGGAATCTATCGACATGTGTGGCTGCACGTGACGAATCCAGTGTATATCGAGGACGAGGGAATCTCGATTACGACTTCGCAAGCCGCGGAGGAAGCTGCTTTAATCGCCTGTGAGGTAGAGGTAACCAATGATACTGATGAACAGCGGCAATGCGAGGTGGTGATCAACATTCTTGATTCCAAAGACAACATGGTTGCGTCAGCGTCCATTAATTGTCTTGTAGGATCTCGTTCACAGAGCGCATTGGCCCAGAAGATAACAATTCCCAAGCCAAAGTTATGGTCACCAGAATTTCCCTTTCTTTATACTGCCCAGTTTCAACTGGTCAGTGGCGATCGACTACTCGATTCATCGTCCATCCAATTTGGAATTAGAACCGTTGAAGTTTCTGCTTCCCAAGGATTATTACTGAATGGCAAATCTGTCTTACTCTGTGGTGCGAACGTTCACCACGATAATGGTCCACTTGGCGCGGCAGCCTTTGACCGGGCCGAAACCAGAAAAGTTGAGATTCTTAAAGCTGCAGGATTCAATGCCGTTCGCACAGCCCACAACCCCCCCTCCAAGACGTTTCTGGAAGCGTGTGATCGGCTGGGTTTGCTTGTGGTTGATGAAGCTTTTGATGGTTGGGCCGCCAAGAAGACTCGATACGATTATGGCAGAGTATTTCACGATAGGTGGAAAAGCGATCTTGAAGCTATGGTACGGCGCGATCGCAATCACCCATCAGTGGTAATGTGGAGCATAGGCAACGAAGTCTACGAAAGAGGCAATTCGGAAGGGCTTGCGATCTCTAAAGCGATGACGCAGTCGGTCCGTGAACTTGATACAACTCGGCCGGTAACCGCTGGAATCAACGGACTAGGTGAAAAAGGTAATTGGACGCAACTGAATCCATTGTTCGACACGCTGGATGTGGCCGGTTACAACTATGAGCTGCAACGTCATAGCGAAGATCATTTGGGTTCGCCTGATCGGGTAATCATGTCGGCTGAGTCGTATCCTAGAGACGTGTATGCCGGTTGGCGTGCCGCAGCTAACAATCCGTACGTGATAGGTGATTTCGTCTGGAGCGGCTTCGATTATTTGGGAGAATCAGGTATCGGTCGAGTTTTTCCGCCCAACGAAGAAATGTTGCCTCATTGGGAAGGAAGCCACTACCCTTGGCATGGTGCTATTTGCGGAGACATTGATTTCACGGGCTGGCGAAAGCCTCTGTCACACTATCGCAACATCGTTTGGGATCGCGGAGAAAAGTTATATGTGGCGGTTCACGTCCCAGCGCCAAACAACGAAGACTGGCAACTCTCCGCCTGGGCACATGAACCCACGATGCCGAGCTGGACCTGGACCGGGCATGAAGGAGAAGTAATGACAGTCGAGGTTTACTCACGCTTTCCGAGTGTCTGCTTGTACTTAAATGACAAACTCATTGGTGAAAAGCCTACGGCACTAGAAAATGAATTCCACACGGAGTTTAAGACAGCCTACGTGCCTGGAACTCTCAGGGCTACGGGAGTCATGAACGGCTCCGAACAAGAAGAGATAGTTCTCACGACGGCAGGTAAACCAAGTAGTATTCGACTTATCCCTGATCGCAGTACACTATCCGCCGATGGCCAGGATCTCTCGTTTGTTTTGGTAGAAATCGTCGATGAAGATGATCGACTTTGTCCTCAATCGGAGGCCGTGGTTGAATACCAGTTAAGCGGAGTTGGTACGTTAGCCGCCATCGGTAACGGCAATCTTTCTACTCGCGAAACTTATCAAGCCAACCCCAGGCAGGTCTTCCATGGGAAATCACTCGTTGTTGTTCGTTCATCTGAGACGCCAGGCACTATTGAAATAGAAGCCAGTTCTCCCGGTTTAAAGCCGTCAAAAACTGCATTGCAGGCACTGAAAAAATAGCTTGGCTAGAGATTCAGAAAGTCGCTTGCTGCGAATAATTGGGCATTTCTTGCAATATGCGGCGGTATACTGCAAATCCAGATGCATTAGCATAGGATATGGGTAATCTTGTCGTTTCCCCTTTGTCCCTGGCCAAGATGTAACAAGTATGTGCGGGGGGGTTCTTGAAGGCCCTCCATTTGTCTGACGTGCTTGCTCTTGCGGATTCGCGAAAAACCAAAATGGGCGTGATGAAATTCGCCAGAATTCCCTCAGTGCCAGAGAAACTCATGAAGAATTTCCAGTTTATCTTCTGTTGCTTCGGACTGTTGGTTTCCACCTCTTACTCGTTGGTTGCGGCCGAGAAAGAAGTGAATTCGCTAGACGAACAATCCGGCTATTTATCGAGTGAATTTATCTATGAAACCGCGCCGTTCCCTTCTTGTCACGCTTCGACGATCGAAGAAACTTCTGAGGGGCCAATTGCCGCTTGGTTTGGTGGGACACACGAGCGACATCCCGATGTAGGAATCTGGATATCTCGGTGGGAGGGGGACAAGTGGTCCAAGCCGGTGGAAGTTGCCAACGGAGTTGTGTCTGAAAACGAACGCTATCCCACTTGGAATCCTGTCTTGTTCCAGCCATCAACTGGCCCGTTGTTGCTGTTTTACAAAGTCGGGCCCTCGCCAAGCGAATGGTGGGGAATGCTTATGACGTCGTCTGATGGCGGCAAGAGTTGGTCGAAACCCCGCCGCCTTCCGGACGGGATATTAGGACCCATTAAGAACAAACCCATACAACTCGCCAACGGAGACATTCTGTCACCTTCAAGCTCGGAACATGACGGTTGGCGAGTCCATTTCGAACGTTCAACGGACTTGGGTCGAACCTGGCAGGCAACCGATCCTGTTAATGATGGCAAGAAAATCAAAGCTATCCAGCCTAGTTTATTGACCTACGGCGACCAACGTTTGCAAGCCTTGGGCCGTACGCGATCGAATGGCATATTCCAAATTTGGTCGCAGGATGCAGGTACTACATGGGGAGAAATGACGCTTACTTCTCTTCCTAATCCTAGCGCAGGCACAGATGCTGTGACCCTCGCAGATGGACGCCAATTGCTCGTTTACAATCACAATTCAAACTATAAAGGACGAAGTCCACTCAATGTTGCAATCTCCGACGATGGAATCAACTGGCAAGCAGCACTCGTATTAGAAAACACACCGAAAAGTGAGTTTTCGTATCCAGCAGTGATTCAAGCCAAGGATGGTTTGGTGCATATCACTTACACCTGGAATCGAGAGCGAATCAAGCATGTGGAGATCGACCCCGAAAAACTGAGGCTTCATCCGATCCTCGACGGCACTTGGCCCCGAGAACAGTCAGAGGGATTGTGATGTTGTCCTTGGTTGATCTGATTGTGCTGATCGGATATCTACTGGGAGTAGTTCTCTTTGGATGTTTTTTTGTCCGGAAGAGCTCAAGCACCAATACTTTTATGACTGCTGGGGGGGCAATGCCTGCCTGGGCGGTTGGCTTGTCTATCTTTGGCACTTATCTTTCCAGCAACACATTTCTAGGCGTACCGGGCAAAGCGTATGGCTCAAATTGGAATGCGTTTGTGTTTTCTCTCTCACTCCCACTGGCAGCCTGGTTGGCGGCTCGATTTTTTGTTCCCTTCTACAGACAATCAGGTGAAATTTCAGCGTACCAGCACCTGGAACGCCGCTTTGGCACTTGGGCACGAACTTATGCCGTTGTGTGCTATCTATTGACCCAATTCGCGCGCACTGGAACTATTTTGTTTGGTGTCTCGTTGGTGATGTCGGCCCTGACGGGTTGGGCTCAAATGCCTATTATCCTTGTAGCGGGAGCACTTATTACACTCTATACGGTCCTGGGAGGGATTGAGGCGGTCATCTGGACGGACGTAGTTCAGTCACTCGTCCTCATTGCGGGTGCAGTGATCATTCTCGTTCTCCTCTTAGCCGGTCTGCCCGAGGGTCCCACGCAGGTCTTTGCCTTGGGCGCGAGTTACGACAAGTTCTCACTGGGAAGCTTTGGTCTTGATCTCACCAGTTCTACTTTTTGGGTCGTACTGCTCTACGGGCTCTTTATCAACCTCAGTAACTTTGGAATCGATCAAAGTTTTGTGCAGCGTTATCATACGGCTCGTGACGAACGTCAAGCTGCTCGAAGCGTCTGGCTGGGCGCTATGCTCTACTTGCCGATTTCCCTGCTATTCTTTTTTATCGGGACTTCGGCATTTTGTTTTTATCAGACTAATCCAGATCAATTGGAGAGCCTTCGTCGGCAAACGGCTGAGCAACAACTTCTTGCAGAACACGCGCCCGTCTCACCGGCTGCCATTGGCCTGAGAGCTGCCGATCTCTCTGACGCCGAACTGGGTGACAAGGTTCTGCCCCACTTTATCGTTCATACCTTGCCAGCAGGCGCAAGAGGCCTGTTGATTGCAGCGATTCTGGCCGCGGCTATGAGTAGTATCGATACGTCACTGAATTGCTCGGCGACGGTTCTTCTCACTGATATCTACCAACGATTCCTGCGTCCGTCCGCAGGCGAGCGAGAATCAATGTTCGTGCTCTACTCGGCAACTCTTCTGATGGGTATCGCGGGAACGGCTGCGGCAGTGGCGATGATTGGCGTGCAGAGTGTGCTCGATGCTTGGTGGTTGCTCTCAGGCATATTTGCGGGGGGAGTCCTGGGGTTGTTCCTGCTAGGAATGATGATTCGACGAGCCGGCAATCTCGCTGCGGTGTCTGGTGTTGTAGTCGGTTTAGCCACAATACTTTGGATGTCGTGGCCACAGATTCTCATGATTGCGAAACTTCTAGGCTGGCAAGATGTTGCACAGCTTGCGGCGCCTTCCTGGCTAACAATGCCCTTGCACGATAATATGACCATTGTAGTTGGAACATTAACCATTCTTTTCGTAGGAATCTTAGTTACAAAACTTGGCGGCACGAGAAAGACTGTTGGACTAAGCTTACAAGGCAGTAAAGAATAAGTAGTCGGACTGGTGCGCAAGTGCTTGTCACAATCCGGAACAAAACTCCATGAAAGTAAACCCATGAAATTAGCCCGAGGCATAGTTCCTCCACTGGTCACCCCTCTCACAGACCAGTGCCAAATTGATGTTCAGGGACTTGAACGACTGATCGAGCATGTAATTGCTGGTGGCGTGCATGGGCTGTTTGTATTGGGCACCACCGGTGAAGGTCCATCGCTAACGTCTGGCCTGCGGCGGGAAATGATCCGACAGACTTGTCGGATCGTTGATCGTCGGACTCCCGTGTTTGTAGGCATCTCTGATACGGTACTAAGGGAATCGATCGCACTGGCCCAATTCGCTGCGGATGCTGGCTGCAATTTTGTGGTTGTTGCCCCTCCTTACTATTTTCCCCTCGGGCAGTGTGAGTTGCTTGCTTTTTTCAAGCAATTGTTATTTGAAATGCCCCTGCCGACGATGCTCTACAACATGCCTGCCGTTACAAGCATATCGATTGCTGCGGAAACTGTTCGCCAATTGCTCGATCAGGAAAACCTTGTAGGACTAAAGGATAGTTCAGGGGATCTGAACTACTTTCAAGACATGCTGAGAGTTACCTCGACTCGGCAAGACTTCTCTGTGATGGTTGGTCAGGAGCACCTGCTGGCCACAACTCTTGCCCTGGGTGGCGATGGAGGTGTAGCGGGAGGAGCAAACATTTGGCCTGAACTCTTTGTCAAGCTGTATAACTCTGTTAGGGCCGACAAACAGTTCGATACTACCCCATTAGTTGCGTCCATTACAAAAATGGGAGAGGTTTATAAAGTTGGCCCGGAATCCGTAACTGCAACGATAGCCCGTATCAAAGCTGCGCTCTCCATATGCCAAATTTGCGGCGACACGACCGCTCCCCCCATTTCTGGTGTCAATCAAATTGAACGGGGCAGAATCGCAGACATTTTGGTACAACTTGGACATGTACCTGAACAACCACAAATCGTATTATCTAGCCCTCAAATCGTATGAAAGTCAGTCGCCGACAACGCGAAAAGATTTGCCGTCTCTTACGAGAAGCTCGCTCATTTGCTCCTTCTCAGTGTTTGAGCTTCGGACAATTAATTGCGGTACTGTTTTGTCTAATAGCGGGTTCGGGACTGGTTGCTGTCGATTCTGTTGCCGCGACGGTCAACTTTAGCCGTGATGTAAGACCGATCCTGGCTGACAACTGTTTTCACTGTCATGGCCCTGATCCTGCGAACCGCGAAGCCGATTTGCGACTTGACCTCTGGGACGCGCCCGATGAGAACGCGGCCAGCAGTGTTATTGTTGCAGGGGACATCGAAGCAAGTGAACTGATCCATCGTGTTTTCTCGGAAGATTCCGACGAGCAAATGCCGCCAGCCGACTCAGGAAAGTCGCTCACCGATGCACAGAAGACTGTACTCAAAGAATGGCTTGAGCAAGGTGCCGTCTACGAAACGCATTGGGCATTTGTAGCACCCACTCGCCCACAACCTCCGGCCGTGCGAGACGTAGACTGGGTAAGCAATCCGATCGATTCCTTTGTGATGGCTCAACTTGAATCCGAGGGACTGCAGCCTTCGCCTCAGGCGGAACCGCTTGCGCTCCTTCGCCGATTGTCGCTCGATTTGACGGGCTTACCCCCCACTATCGAGGAGATCGATCGATTTCAGAAACAGCCGGAGAAGCGTGCTTATGATCGCACAGTTGAGCGCCTGATGGCATCCGCCCACTTTGGTGAAAAATGGGCTCGTGAGTGGCTCGATGCAGCTCGCTATGCTGACTCAGATGGATACGAGAAGGATCTGCCAAGAGAAGTCTGGATGTATCGGGACTGGGTGGTCAACGCTCTGAACAACGATATGCCTTACGATCAGTTCCTCATCGAACAGATCGCTGGGGACTTGCTTCTCGATCCAACGCAAAGCGAACGGATTGCGACGGGCTTTATGCGCAATTCGATGACCAATCGCGAAGGAGGAATCGATCCCGAGCAATTTCGAATGGAAGCGATGTTCGATCGTATGGATGCGATTGGTAAATCTATCCTTGGGCTTACGGTGCAATGTGCCCAGTGCCACACTCACAAGTATGATCCCCTGACGCATACCGATTACTACCGGATGTTTGCGTTTCTCAACAATTGCGACGAGGCCGAGATTGCCGTCTACACAGATGCCCAAGACCGTCAACGACAAGAGGTTCTTCGCGAGATAGCAGAAATCGAGACCGAGTTAAAAAGAAGTACCCCTGACTGGAAGGAGCAAATGGCAAAGTGGGAGCGCTCGCTAGGCGACCTTGAATCTGAATGGCATATCGTTCGGCCGGATGTCGATAGTAGCGGTGGGCAAAAGCATTACCTGTTGGCAGATGGGTCGATTCTAGCTCAAGGCTATGCACCTCCCACTCAGAACTCTGATTTTAAGGTGCAAGTCGAACTGCCGAGAATTACAGCCGTGCGACTTGAACTTCTCACTGACCCAAATTTACCTCGAGGCGGACCGGGGCGTTCTTTGCTCGGGCTTTGTGCGCTGTCAGAAATCGAAGTTGAAGCAGCACCGATTGATAAAGCACAGGATAAAATCAAGGTAAAGTTTGCCCAGGCCCTGGCAGATGTCAATCCAGGAAAGCTGGTCGTAAACAGAAAGAGTGAAGATACGGAACAGCTTGGGGCTATTGGTCCGGTAAGCTTAGCGATTGACGATGACGAATCGACTGCCTGGGGAATGGACGTCGGACCGGGAAGAAGCAATATACCTCGCGTGGCGGTTTTCATCTTTGAGGAGCCCTTAGAATCCAACGTACCACTCATCATCAAATTTACACTCAAGCAATCACACAAAGATGAAAAAAGTAATCCTAAACAAACCTTCAATCTGGGAAGATTTCGACTCTCCCTAAGTTCGACCAGCAACCCAACGACCAACCCAGTTCCGCAATCCTTGCGAGACATTTTGCGTATGCCTGCTAGTCAAAGAACTCCCGCTCAAGTCGATCAGGTCTTTGCATACTGGCGTACCACCGTGTCGGCGTGGAAAGACGCCAACGAACGTATCGAAGCAGTCTGGAAGCAGCATCCCCAAGGTCATTCCCAGCTAGTGCTTCATGAGCGGAAACAGCCTCGAAAGACCCATCGACTCGACCGAGGCAGCTTTCTCAATCCCGCTGAGGAAGTTTTGCCGGGTGTTCCAGAGTTCTTGCACTCGCTCGAAGTTGATTCACCTAGCCGCTTGGACTTTGCTCGTTGGCTTGCCGACCGGCGTTCTCCAACGACTGCCCGTGCGGTAGTGAACCGGATTTGGCAATCTTATTTTGGGACCGGGGTGGTAGAAACACCCGGTGATTTTGGACTTCAGGGGGATCCCCCAACCCATGCCGATCTACTAGACTGGCTGGCAGTTGAACTGATGGATCATCATTGGAGCCAAAAACATATCCATCGGCTCATCGTGAATTCTTCAACCTATCGTCAACGATCCATTGTCACAGAAGGCTTACTTGACCGTGACCCAGCCAATAAACTCCTCGCTCGCGGTCCTCGTAACCGGCTTGACGCTGAAATTGTGCGAGATGTCGCATTGACTGCCAGCGGTTTATTGGATCGTACCGTTGGTGGTCCAAGTGTTTTTCCGCCTGCTCCGGAATTTTTGTTTGTTCCCCCCGCCAGCTACGAAATCAAGTCATGGCCATACCAGGACGGGACACAACAATTCCGTCGGTCGCTTTATGTTTTTAGATTTCGATCGGTACCTCATCCGGTCCTGGAAACATTCGATGCCCCCAGTGGCAACATCTCATGTGTGCGCCGTTCCCGATCCAATACGCCCCTGCAAGCCTTGACAACTCTCAATGAGCCACTTTTTTACGACTGCGCGCGCGGATTAGCGGAAAAGACGCTTGAGCTAGAAAATGCTTCTGATAAAGAACGACTTACTTATGCATTCCGCCGCTGCCTGACTCGCTCACCCCGAGATGTAGAAATCGAAGTATTGCTTGACTTTCTTAGTCGGCAGAAAACCCGCATTTCGCAGATTAGCACTGGCGACAAGCAACATCTTGCCACAGAGGGAGAGAAACTCAAGAGTTTTCTGCACGTGGAAGGCCAACCCAAGCTGGCTGCTTGGATTGCGGTGGCTCGAGTATTATTGAATCTGGATGAAACATTCACGAACGAATGATATAATGGCTGTTTTCCCAAAAGAGATCCAAATTCCGATGGCAACAAGTGATCGTACATCGAAAATGGGGATGACACGATGAATTGTCAGTCACATTTGAATCGAAGTATTCCTCCAGAAAAACTGGCTCGGAGATGGTTCTTGAAGGATTGTGGTATTGGTTTAGGAGCAATTGCTCTTGGTCAGCTAGCCGGAATTCCCCTTGCCCATGCCAGTTCCGACCCGATAGCTCCCAAGCAGCCGCACTTCCGTCCTAAAGCCAAAAACGTCATTTTTCTCTTCATGGCTGGTGCGCCAAGTCATTTGGAACTCTTCGACTACAAACCAGAACTGGCAAAGTTTGACGGTACCCTCCCTCCGCCCGAATTACTCGAAGGCTATCGAGCGGCATTCATCAAGCCCAACTCCAAACTGATGGGGCCAAAATTCAAATTCGCCAAACATGGCAACTGTGGCGCCGAAATCTCTGAGTTGTTGCCTCACATAGCTGGAATCTCAGATGACATCACAATCATGCGATCGATGACCACCGACGCATTTAATCATGCGCCGGGGCAATTGCAAATGAGTACAGGATCCCAACAGTTCGGTAAACCGAGCCTGGGAGCCTGGACACTTTACGGTTTGGGGAGCGAATGCAATAATCTCCCCGGCTTTGTGGTCTTTAATACGGGCAAGAAAGGTCCCAGTGCGGGTAGTGCAAACTGGGGCAGCGGGTATCTACCGCCTGTCTACCAGGGCGCTCCTTTTCGAACGGTAGGTGACCCTGTGCTCTATCTTTCGAACCCACCAGGGATAGATCGAGAATTGCAGCAGGACTCATTGAAAGCAATTAATGCCCTCAATCGACTGCATTTCGACGAATTCGGCGACCCGCAAATCGAAGCGAGGATACGTTCTTTCGAAATGGCCTACCAGATGCAGGCCTCGGCTCCAGAAGTAACTGACCTCTCTCAAGAACCGCAGCACATCCTCGATCTATATGGAGCAGAGCCAGGCGCCCGATCTTTTGCAAATTCTTGCTTGCTAGCTCGAAGACTGGTAGAAAGTGGTGTACGCTTTGTAGAGATTTTCCATGAGGCGTGGGACCAACATGGTGAATTGGTAAAAGATATTAAGCAGAATTGCAAGGACACTGATCAAGCCGCCGCAGCACTGGTCGTGGATCTTAAGCAAAGAGGACTTTTGGAAGATACACTGGTGGTTTGGGGGGGCGAGTTTGGCCGTACTCCCATGGTCGAAGGGAGCAACAATGATGGTCGTGATCACCACCCCAATGCGTTTACAATGTGGCTGGCAGGAGGGGGAACCGCTGCCGGAGTAACTTATGGAGAGACCGATACTCTGGGATTCAATGCGGTTGGTGACCCCGTACATGTAAGAGACTTACACGCCACTATTCTGCAACTCCTTGGTTTTAATCACTCGCGGCTAACTTATAAATTTCAGGGTCTCGACCAGCGACTTACAGGAGTGGAAGAAGCCCATGTAATTCAGGGTATTCTCGCATAAGTACTTCGACTTGTAGCTCGTCACCATATACGATCTGTTTTTTTCCAAGTTCAGCAAAGGGTAAAACTATGTCGCGTTCAAATCTCTTCTTTCTTGCTGTCGCCGTTGGTGCTATCGGTATGGCCTTCTGGTATCGTCAACAAGTTTTCCAAAAGAAACCTGTTCCCACGAACCCCAAGTTGGCATTTGTCACCGGTGGATCAGGGCCATATTGGCAGCTTACTGCCCAGGGCGCCCGAGCTGCAGCGGAGTCGTTGCACTGTGACCTCGACGTTCTATTCCCAAAAGATGATGAAAACCTGGATCAGCAAGTGCTCATCCTGACAAACCTCGACTTAGATAACCTGGACGGGGTTGCGATAAGCCCCTTGGATGCTGAAAGACAAACGAACATGATCAATCGCATGCAACAGCAGACGAATGTTGTTACTTTCGATTCCGATGCACCGCATTCAATGCGCCGTGCTCATGTGGGAACCAGCAACTTTGGAGCAGGTGGAATCTGTGCTCGATTGGTCACCGAAGCAGTCCCCGAGGGCGGCGATGTGCTCGTACTTATGGCCAATTTGACCAAAGAAAACATGATCGACCGAAAAAGCGGTTTTGAAGAAACTATCAATAAGCCGTCTGTTGACAGTGATGCTGATAATTCTTCGCCGAAATACAACATCGTTGGTTTCCTGATAGACAATGGAGACGCCAAGGTAAGCAAGCAGAATATTCTAGATACGCTCAACTCGCATCCGGATTTGGCATGCATTGTCGGCATGAATTCGCAGCATGGAGCAGTAATTATGGATGTACTCAAGGAAGCTGAAAAACTTGGTCAAATTAAGGTAATAACCTTTGATGCAGAACCTGCGACTCTGGACGGCATCGAGGCGGGAAACATCTACGCCACCATCGCTCAAGATCCCTACAAGTATGGCTATGAAGCAACCCGGATGCTCTCAACATTGAGCCGTAGCGGCGATGACGAACTTCCCATCGTCGGTGGTGGGACAGTGAACATCAATGCCGAACCCATTCATCAAAAAGATTTGAAAGCATTCAAGAATCGACTTTTGGCAAGAGCTGAGAAGGGTGAAGAAAAGGAGGATGCGAAAAACTAGCTTAGTCGCTGCTGTTTTCTATCTGTTAAAAAGCGGACCTAAAGTTATCTAATCCTTTCGCAAGAGTAAAAAATGCACTTTGCCAGTCTTCTCACGGCATGGTTACTGTGGGTTCCTGTTGCAAATGTGCAAACGGCTTCGGCTTCCGGTGATATTGAAGTTGTCCAATTGAAATGTGAGTACACGGACAATCCACTCGGTGTCGATTCGATCCAACCGCAGTTGTTCTGGCAAATTAGAAGCTCTGTTCGGGCTCAACGCCAATCGGCTTACCGAATTCTCGTCGCAACTTCTCCCCAATTATTGGCTCAAGATCAGGGGGATCTGTGGGACACTAAGAAACAGATTTCGGATAAGACGACACATATTCCCTACCAAGGCGTAGCCTTGAAGTCGTCTCAAGTGGTTTTCTGGAAGGTACGGGCGTGGGACTCTGAAGATCAGCCTTCGCCATGGAGTCGCACCGCTAACTGGACCATGGGTATCTTGAAAGATGAAGATTGGCGAGCAAAGTGGATCGTGGCACCGTGGACATCGGAAGCTTTGCTCTTGCGGAAAGAGTTCATCGTTCGGCCTGCTTTGCGCCGTGCCATAGCTCACTTTTGTGGGTTGGGGCATTATGAGTTGTCGCTCAACGGCAACAAGTCGACCGACAATCTCCTCTCGCCGGGATGGAGCAAGTACAATCGAACCTGTTTGTACGAAACGCTGGATATTACAAAGTTACTCGAAGAAGGTCCGAACGCCGTAGGGCTCGCCCTAGGCAATGGAATGTATCACACCGAACGCCGGAATCGATTTAGCAAATTCCAAGGAACTTTTGGGCCACTGCGGGCCTATGGCCAGATCGAATTGGAATATGGAGATGGAACTCGTGAGTTCATTCCGACCGACGTATCTTGGCGAGTCTCTCGTGGGCCGGTGACGTACAACGACGTGTATGGTGGTGAGGATTTTGATGCTCGGCTTGTTGAGAAAAACTGGAATCGTGTAGGATTTGACGGCGCGAAATGGACGCCAGCCGTCGAATTGGTACGCCCCAGCGGAAAGCTACGTGGATTCTCTGCCAGCGCGCCGCCAATCCGAGCCATAGAAGTCATCGAGCCCATTTCTATAAACACTTTGACCGAAACGACGGATGTAGTCGATTTCGGGCAGAATGCTTCTTATATGCCTCGTATTTCAGTTTCCGGCCCTGCCGGCAGTACTGTTCGGTTGACGCATGCCGAGGTACTTCACAAGGATGGAACCATCAACCGTGGTACGTGCGGTGGCAATCGTGGCCCTGCCTACTGGCAATACACGAAAGCGACTGACGAGTTGGAAACTTGGTTTCCACAATTCTTTTATGCTGGCTGCCGCTATCTCCAGGTTGATAAGATACCTACGCAAGAACAGGGTGAGCTTCCAAAATTGGTGCATTGCTCTGGGGTAGTTGTTCACTCTACTGCCCAGCCGATAGGAGATTTTTCTTGTTCAAATGAACTACTTAATCGGATTCGCACTTTGGTCCGTTGGGCACAGCGATCCAACATGGTATCCGTACTGACGGACTGTCCCCATCGCGAAAAACTAGGCTGGCTTGAACAATACCATCTGAACGGCCCGGCGATACGCTATGAGTTCGAAGTGCCGAGAATCTTTGTCAAAGGGATGCGCGACATGGCAGACTCGCAACTTGCCAACGGACTGGTCCCGAACATCGCGCCAGAGTATGTCGAATTCCCTGGCACATTTCGCGCGGCGGCTGAATGGGGATCCGCGGTGATTCTGGTTCCCTGGCAACAATACCAGTTCACGGGAGATAGTTCTCTGTTCGAGGTTTACTATGAGACTATGCAGCGTTACATGGAGTATCTTGGTTCACAAGCTTCGGATCACATTGTCAGCGAAGGGCTTGGCGATTGGTATGATCTTGGTCCTGCAGAACGCCCGGGTTTCGCTCAACTGACACAGCCCCCGATCACTGCGACCGCTTTCTATTGTCTCGATGCTCGATTGATGTCGAAGATTGCGAAGTTGATGGGTAACGACAAAGACTCAGCCAATTACGAGATACTTGCTACGGAGATACGCAAGGCGTGGCGTAGGAAATTCCGAAATCAGGACGGCACCTACGGTACGAACTCTCAATGCATCAATGCGATCGGCTTAGAAATGGAGTTGGTCGAATCCGATGATCGCGCGCAGGTGCTTGAGGCTTTAGTCGAAGATGTTCGCGCCAATAACAACGCAACTACTGCCGGTGATGTCGGCCACAGATACGTACTACAAGCGCTTGCTCACAATGGACATTCTGACTTGATATACGACATGATCAATCAGGACGAGCGTCCGGGCTATGGGTACCAGCTCAAGCAAGGAGCGACTAGTTTAACCGAAGCCTGGGATGCGAATCACAATGCGTCTCACAATCACTTCATGCTGGGACATATTACGGAGTGGTTTTATGCTCATTTGGTGGGTATTCAATTTGACCCGGAAGATTCGGGTTTCAAAAAAATCATTATCGCCCCCTCACCTGTCGATGACCTCAACTGGGCGGAAGCTAGCTACGAAACTCTCCTTGGACCGATTAAGGTCCGTTGGGAGCAGGGGAAGCATGGCTTTGCGCTGGACGTTAGTATTCCGGCAAACACTTCGGCAACGGTTCACCTACCTGCAATCACCGAATCGACCATTCTTGAAAATGGTAAACCGGCAGAGCAAAGTGAGGGAGTGAAAAGCATCCGTCGCGAGGAAAAGCAGGCAAGAATCGAGATAGAATCCGGCGATTATCGATTTCTTGCGCCTTGACTTAACTCTTGGCTTATTCTGTCACCGAACGCTCAACGCTGACGAAGTATTCAGGGGACTCTACCATTCTTATCGCTTTATCTTCCTGAAATGGATGTTTGAGATTAGACTCAATGAAAGTTGCTGAACCAAGTAATGCCCAGCTCCGCCCAGGTTTGTGTTTTCTATATAGGCATTTCCATGAGCATCCAAACGATCTCAAAAAGCCTGCAGCGAGGTTTTACCCTCATCGAGGTGCTAGTAGTCATTACAATCATCGGCATACTGGTAGCTCTTCTGATTCCGGCAGTACAGATGGCTCGTGAATCGGCGCGGCGAACATCTTGCGCAAACAATCTCCGCCAACTCGCAACCGCTATTCTGCTCCATGAAGAACAGCATAAGACGTTTCCTACCGGTGGTTGGGGGGAAGATTGGGTTGGGGATCCAGAGAAGGGTTACGGCATCCATCAGCCAGGAGGCTGGATATACAACATTCTCGCCTACATCGAACAAGAGAATGTCCGCCTCTTAGGAAAAGGCCTTTCCGGCCAGAACAAGCAGCAAGCGATGATTCAAATGCTACAAACGCCACTTGAGATAGCCCATTGCCCTAGTCGTCGCTTGCCGCAAGTCTACCCCTATCACGGACCCGCAACCCTCAAGAACATCATACCACCGGAAAGCGTGGCGAAAAGTGATTACGCCATCAACGGCACGATTTCCTCTCGTAAATCGCAAGTCACACTAAGCGATATCCAGTTGCATGGCAAAGGATCGAGTCAAACTGTGATGGTGGGTGAGAAATCTTTGGATGCCGAACATTACAACACCGGCTCAGGCGCGGGCGATCTTCTATCGATGTATGGCGGCGATAGTGATGATATTCGTCGCAATGCCAATGGCACTCCTCTCAGCGATTCAGCAGCAGAAGCAAGTCTGGGATTTGGCGGCCCGCATTCTTCGGGTGCGAATATCGCTTACTGCGACAGTTCTGTACGGTTCGTAGGGTTTGACGAACAACTCGAGACAGAGTAACTTGCTTCGCCTTGTCAATCGGGACCAATCTCTACCGATTGGCCATCTGCACGATCGCAAAGCCTTCCCAAAATGGCCATGGAGATGTCGTTCTTCACGACATGAACGCTACCATCGAGAAACACAAATTGACAGATTTGGGGATGGGAACTTCCAAACTGTTCACAGCCGATCCCCCCTCGACAGATATATTCTTTGCTCCAGATGGGAAAGCCCGGCCCGCCAGCCCGGCAAAACGCGTGGGGATGGTTTCCATTGTAGAGTGAACTGTCGTCTGGGAAGGTTCCCACATTTTCCGCTGGGATGGCCTTTTCCCCTGCAAGGATCGTGTTACTGGTTCCGTCAGTCACCATGGCCATTCGGATATCGGAGTCCCAAGGCTTTCTGAGCCACTTGGATGCTGGGCCTTGGGACTTTTCCCACATGGAGGAAGTAGTAATAATCCCATTGGCAGTCGGGTCAAAGAAGTAGGAAAAGAACGATCCATAATTGCCCGCATAGTCTCCCACGGCTCCCTGGGCATCTTCACGGTCTTCCGCATTGAACTCCGCTGGTCGAGATTTTTGCGAGGGACACTTCCACAAGGGAATGGCAACTTGGCGAGCTTGCTCGTTCACGGCATCGTAATACTTGGCATCGAGCGACCATAAATCGTGAGCGTCTTGCGCCTCTAAATAAGGCAAGAGCAGTACAAACCAAGTGGGGGAACTGCTCCGCCATCTCCCCGGAGGGTACTTGCCATGGGAATCATGGAACTGTTGGGTTGCCAAACCGATCTGCCGTAAATTATTTGCACACTGCGTGCGACGCGCTCCTTCCCGCGAAGCCAGAACAGCAGGAATCAATAACTGCACCAAGAGCGAGACGATGGCAATTACCGTCAGTAGCTCAATCAACGTAAAACCGTCTGGTCGATTGCTTGAAATCCCACTTCGCTGAATCGTTAAGGGAGAATTCTGCGCCAAATTCATGGATCACCCCGCTCATCTGAGCTAGTCTTGCAAACAACTCGAAATCCTACAAATTGACTCCTGCGCCAAGGCTCCAACGGATCTCGCGGGTAATTGCAGACCGGCCCGACAAAGACCCAATCTGAGCCTCGCACCACTTTCAGCATACCCCAATCTGGTCCCTGCGGGTCAATTTTTGGCGAGTTTTCGTAGTAACTCGGAGAAAACCAGTCAGCGCACCACTCCCATACATTGCCCCGCATGTCGTAAAGACCCAGAGAATTCGGGGGGAAGGAGCGCACTGGTCGAATCGGCAAGGCATCCTTCTTTTCAAAAATCCCGGAGCCTTCGCCAGTAACAACTGCTTTTTCCCGATCAAATCGATACTGCCGAGACAGCCGCTCCCGACAAGCAAATTCCCATTCAGCTTCCGTAGGCAATCGGTAAGTTCTCTTTGCTTTCTTTTCTTCCGGGGAATCGTTTAATCGGCTACAGAATTCCACGGCCTCATGCCAGGTGACATTTTGTACTGGGTAATCGTCGGCTTCTTCTGGCTTCGATCCTTCGTTTGCAGATTCCGAAGGCAGAGACCAACTCGGATTCGTCCTCATGACTGCTGCGAATTGCTTCTCAGTGACTTCCGTAGTGCCCAGATAAAAAGGGCGGGATATCTCGACCTGATGAGGAACGAATCCGGGAGGAACAGGGGCCAACTTAGAGGCGTCTGGAATCCCCATCAGGAAATCACCCGGTTCGATGAGGACAAACTCCATGCATAGAGAATTACTGATCTTGGGATTCAACTTTATCAATTGTCCATCAACCGTATAGTTTTCTTGCTCCGAGTGGACAATCGTACTACACCCAGAAACAAGTAGACAAGTCAACAATGAGAGACCCCCTATACTATATCTTACTCTGGTTATAGCTGGCATAACGATCAATTACCGACTCTCCAGAGTAAAAGGAATTATGGCCAATCAAAATCTTGTGGGTTTTCCCTGGAATGCAGCACATGCCACATACTCTGATCGATATCGTCATCTACAAAGTGTACTGATCCATCACACATGAGGACATGGACGCCCCCCGGATGCATGCTTCTCGCGCCCGCTTGTTCATTGCCACCCAAACAGTGATCGCAACAGCCCATCCGTTCCTCGACCAAACGCTCAATACCGAGATAAAGCCCAACTTCATGACAGCCGTGGATGTCATCGGAGTCAACAGTAGGGTTATTGGGTCCCACTGCATCGCCGTGAACGCCATGGGCCCAGGTGATACTCATCCCAACTTGCCCCACCGACCATACGCCGCGGGGATCTAGTGGATGCAACCCGGCGCGGATTTCATCCACGGCGACGGTTTTGGAGAGTGGACTGGTAAAGTCATCGAAGGAGAACGACTTGTTGAAACCTCCAATTCCAACTCCCCAAACCATGGAAGTCTTTTCACTAAGGTTTTCTTTGAGATAGCCGCTCGCGCAGGGCATACCTGTGTGGCCTGGGAAGCGGCACCGCGCCTGACTGCCGCCGTTGAGTGCATAATTACCCCGCGCATAGAACTTGCCAATAGCGTGTTTTCCTGGTTCGTAACCTCGAAAATAACGATTCTTGTCAGTGTTGTAGGCATCACTCGGACACATCATCCTGGGCAGTTGCATATTGCGGAAATCGCTATTCGCGCGGTCGCTTATCGGCTGGTCCCAGTGATAAGTGTCGTACAGACCCTGACGATCAAGTTGGGGCAGGAGATGGGTGACCCAGTTGGCGTTGGTATAACCGACTTCTACGTCTCGCGGCTTTGATCCGTGGTCTTGTTGCCAAAGGGCGGCCGGTGGAAGTTCCTGATGGAGATCATGGTAGGCCTGGAGAGCGGTGCCAAGTTGTTGGAGGTTATGTTTGCAGTGTTGCTTCCTAGATTCTTCTCGTGCCAGGTTGATTGCGGGTAACGCGAGCTGTACCAAGAGTGCGATACTTGCGACCACTGCCACGAAACCGATCCTGGAAAACGAGCTATATCGGTTAGTTGTCAATTGCCGAGACCACTTGTGTTGCAGGTGACCACGAGTTTGCGTTAACAGTTGTTACTCAATCGATAAATGTGACCGACAAGTTAATAAGCAGAGAGGAACGTAGTTTCATCCATCTCCTCTAGCACCTTCATTTCTGTGGAGGTCGAGACGACGACTCCATTCTCCAACATGATTTCACAGGGAGTCTGGACAACCCAGTCATGATTGTCGCTGAGTTTACCGACCATGACGCTCGAATCATGTAGCGATTTGTGCGTCCTCTGGCCGTAAGGTGGTATTTCCACGAGCGCCATGCGCTTCATGCTCCCATAGGTTTTGAGTTCCGCCGCATATGCTAGATAGCCAGGAATCGTTTCTCGGCATTTGACACAATCATGATGAAAAAGCACGACCAACCAACTTCCCCGCCTCAATTGGTGACCGATGTCTACCTGCTCTACAAGCGGAAATACTTTACCGGGCCAATTGTCCGTTTGAAGATGCATAGTCCCACCAACACTTGCAAGATCCTCTTCTCCTGAGACCGAAGTCGGCCAACTCGCTATCATCCACACCCAGGCGGGAACAGCAGTAAGAAAGAAGAGGATACCAAACTGATGGACTGGCCTACCCGGTCTTGCTTTAATTGGCGTCATCGCATCCGGTCGCCAACAGAACAACAGAGTTAAGACAACGCAATCTAGAGCGAGCGTCCACCCCGGAGGAATCATAACAGTGCCAAAGCAACCGCAGGACTCTGCGTTAGCAGCTAGGAGAAAAAAGGAGTAGACGGCAAAACCTCCAAATACCACTAGTAGCACCTTCCTCGTGGTTTTCGGCACACCACCCCAGAAACAAACTGCTGCCAGTAGAAGTTCGAGGTTGATAAGTAAAGCCTGTTCTAAAGTACCACCCGGATTGCCAATGGAAGCACTGATAAAAGCTGCTTTCAGCAAAGCAGCCGCCAGGAGCACCGTCCCAACAGAAAATGGAACGAGAGACGAGTTGAGTGAGAGCGAGGGAGACAGCACGGTTCTAACTGTTGTAGCTTGCATGGAGAAGAGGGCTTAAACACCTTGTAGTCGTTTTCGAAAGATGAAGATGAATAATCCAACTAAGAAGACCACGTTTAACAGAACAAGCCACGTCCGCCAAGCGACAGAGTTGTCCTCTTTTATCAAGCCAGCCCTTGCTTTACCGGTTTCTGTGTTTAACAATTCTTGGTAATTGGTGCCATCAAATTCACCGGGCAAGATTAGTCTTTCTTTATTTCCTGGCTTCTTAATGAAAGAAACTTCTGTATCGTGGTTGGTGACAAATGTACCATCTGGTATCTCAAGCTTAAATAGAGATACATCAATAGGCTTATTCATCTCATAGCTTTCGAGAAAAGACGTAAACGACCAAGTCGGCTTACCCTCCTCATCAAATTTCCACACCGTTTTCCAGTTTTTCGGCATCCAAAGTTGCGCGGAATGTTTCTCATATTCTGTGATCTCCACCATTTGAACCAACCTATCCATAACGCCGAACAATTCCCAACGAAGTGGCAGAAAGTCACGGTTTACGTCGACATACAGAGTACTTCGTGGAACTTGATCAGGTGTCTGCGGCAGTTCTAATACAGCACATTCTCGTCCGTCGATATCCACTAAATCAGTGACGTCAAAATCAGTCCTATTCAACAAAACACTTCGGCCGAGCTGTGAGTCGGCTGTAAAAAAAGCCATCTTGAAAGGCATCAATCTTATATTCTTTATCACTTCATCAACGGTTTCAGATTGAATATTAGCAGTCGGGAAAAGGTTACTCTTCCGGTAAAGCAGGGTCTGGCTCCCCTGTAAATAGGCCAGCTCGGTATGATGGTCAATGTATTCTCCCTTCTCGCTCGACCATACTTTGGTTCTGTTATCAAATCGAATATTTCTGGATTGATCAATGATAAAATGTGAATAAGACTCGGTCATTAAATCTTCATTGGGTAACTCACTTCCGCCAGAAAAACTGCGTGCTTGTTTAGCAGTCATGAATTCTGCGGAGCGCCAAGAACAATTGAGACTATGGACTTTTTTCTGACGTGTTTGCCAAGCCTCTCTAATTGCTTCGACGGTTGGCAAGCCATGCCCTAAAACACATCGCATCATCATGAACTCATATACAAGGACGAAGATACAGACGGTTAAATACCGGCAATACTGATTACCCCTAACTCTTGAGATGGAAAAATATATGCTACTATAATTGCTTTTCGACATCATTTGATCCCCATAGTCTCGACCTGCACGCTTATAAGAGAGCGTTTGCCAAGAGGAGTATCTACCGAAAAATCAATACTGTCTGATGTAGTTCCAATTCGCTCAATTGTCTTTGAAACTTTAAACGTTGCAGCATTTCTCATCTCTTTTGGAAATCTCTCCACAGAAAGTCTTGACTCGATAAAATCCACTGAAATTGCTTCGCCCAAATCAACGCTCTTTGAATTCAACTGAATCCAAGCAGTGACAACTGAGCCTACTTGGCTTGGACCTAAACTCACGATCTCAGGAAAAACATCGATGAGACGATTAAGGCGTACAGTAAGAGGGATTTTCGAAATAAGTGTCCCCATACCTTCGGAAAAATGGGTTTCAACTATTACTGTGGTTTCAAATACGTGATTATGTGCAATCCTTCCAAATTGTTCTATCTCGTCGCCAAATTGAATATCAATCTTCCCCACCTTGCTGTCGATCTCCGTAACAGAAGCCAAAATCAACTCTTCTGAGGATGTGACCGCAACGCGATCAAGTGGTAACTGCGAGAAGTATCTGAGGGATTCTCGCCAGTCAGACAAGCTTGCACAGTCAGAAGATGAGTCTACTCTGATTCGGTCAAAGGCCAAGGGGTTCTTCACGTCTGCGGTCAGAATGATTCTTTCTTGCCATTGCTCCTCACCACATCTAATTGGCAAGGTGATCGTCTGCTTAGCCTGGCTGGGTAGCGGTGTAAACGGGAATTCCTTACTCCATTTCCATGCCGAAACGTTTAAATCGTAAAGTACTTCCACTTGCTGTTCTTTGCCGGATGGCAACAAAAAACTATGTGGGTCAATACTTAGACAAGTGCAACCGGTTCGAATGTCTTCGACGACGATTGGATCGTGGAAAGGGTTTTCAAGTCTAACTCGCTGACGTAGTGTGGACTTAGCCCATACCTCTCCTAAATGCAGATCGTCTTTACAGGATACCAAAGTAAGGTGGGAATTAACATCGTCGATTGTCGTCGAACCCGAATAGTTGAAACATATTCCGATTATTGCAACAATGAGCAGGCAGAATGGAAGGAAGTACTTTGGCATTTCAATTTGGTACTAATTATAGTTTCTTTGGCAAGGAGAACCGATTCTGAATTCCCATAATTGCGAGAAAGACCATAGAGGAAAAAACATCCGCTCAATTACGTCTGACACTACAATCATAGGTATTTCAGCGATTCTTGGAGAGTATTGTTAGAACCTCATAGTAGTTGCGAAGTATTGTCTGATACCCTTGTATCAAGCATAGTTGTACTCAAGGAATCTCCTCTCCTCCGCTCGACAATTTCTTTCCCTATGGACTGCTTGACCTCGCGACATGGTACTACTAACATTTTAACAATTTGCCCCGCTCATTCAGCGAATATGACAAATGAACTTATAGATAATAGAAGTTCATAGCGCATAAAACACTCTGAGAAAACTATCAGTACAATCAGATCGATGAGGACTTTCACTGGGCAGTTACCGTTCTAAGCCCTCTGTACATTGCTTTGCCAAATGGTTTATTTGCCCATTTGAGACCTATAGCTTAGATGTCTTGCAGAAGGCAACCTTGTGACCCGCAAAAATGCTACGTGCGGCTCTGTAGAAAACTTCCAGTGCTAGCTAAACATTGGCTCTGGTTGCACTCGTACAGAGTGCATGGCAGTTACCAGTAAGTCTCCGATCCAAGTTGTGTTGGCCGCGCTTGCTACGGCGCGTCGTGGGCTGCCTGCCTA
>JBGSPU010000065.1:0-14872 GCA_041738415.1 Bythopirellula sp. | reverse complement strand
TGATCTACATCGGACAACACTACGCCGTGCTCTCGTTGGAGGATTTCATGGCGACAATCGGGACACCGGTCCGACGGTCACTACTCCCTGCACTTGCGGGGCATCCCCCTTGATAGCTGCGCATTATCTTCAAATCTCTGGGTAAAAAGGAGGTGTCTTTGCAGTTATGGAGGAATCGGACATGATCATTGGTAGCGGTAGGATCGCTCGCTACAATAGGTGCTTCTCATAGACTGCCTACAATTCCACGGAATTCACAAGATGCTGATCGTACAATCTCGCTTGTTTTTGAATTTGATCTTCGTTGCCCTCTCGCTTGCGGCCGCAGGTTGCCAACAGCAGGTTGCAGGGAAGCTGGTGGGCACATGGATTGGTCGTCCAGATACTACCGCAGCCCGTGCCGAACGCGAGGCCGAGAAATATGGCAAGCGACCAGACTCGGAACATCCTGGCACGAATGGAGATGCCACGGATTGGGAAGCTTACGACATAGAAGTCCGCTTCGATTTTGTTGACCAAAAGCACTTGAACATGTCGTTAGGAGATGGTTCAGAACCAATGTCTGCGACTTGGCGAGTGTTGGAAACGTCTCCCACTGGTTGCTTGATCGAGTTGGTGACATCAGGGGAAGAGGGTAAAACTGAGGTGCGACAATTTGAACTTGAGATAGACGAGCGCGAGGGAACGATAAGCGGATTTTTACTCATGGAATCCGGAGCCGACCGCCAGTTGGGGGCCATGTATTTTTCTCGCATGGAGAATTAAAGCAGGTTGGCCGATCAGGGAAGAAGTTAGCCACGAATCAACCCAAATAAAAAACGGATAAAGTCAGAATCAATTCCGTGTCTATTCGTGTTGAACCCGTGGCGACGAAAAGTGATATTGGTTACAGCGAACTGCCATGGCGTTAAGCCGCGGTAAGATCGATTACTTCAAAGAAAAGAGACTCACTATGTCCGAACGAGAACGCTGGATCGTTTATCCTTTGTTGCTATTTGCCCTGGGGGCAGCGGTGCGCGATAAGCTTATGCAACGGGTCGAATCGAAGGAGATCCGCTGTGAGAGCCTGCAAATTGTTGACCAACAGGATCCTGAAGTCACGCTAGCCGAGTTGAGTTTTAAGAAGGCTATCGACAACGATCCCACCCAGCTTTCCGATCGCGTGGGAGCTTTGTTGTTGCGGGACAGCGATGGCAATATTGTGTGCGACATTGCTACCGATGTGCTCGTGGGTCGCCTGGTAGCCAGGCAGTTGTTGGTCGTCGATCCGCATTTACGCCCACTGGTCATTGCTGCGACCGAAGCCCAGCCGACGCTTTCGCTGCGAGATACGGATCCCCCTGTTTCCTATCGAGGAGTCATTTATCTGAACAACCAATCGCTTCAGGCTCGCCCTCCCCAGGCAGTTAAACGAACAGAAATTCCCCAGCCTCCGCCACCAGTGAGTGCTGAATGACAGCGCCATCCATCTGACCCCTCTCTTGCTCGGCGCTGACCGTTGTGAGGATTCTCATGGATCAGCGTGGCCGGTTTGCTGGAAATCTGGTTTTCTTGCTGGGAAATCGCGTTAATATGAGTTGCCAAAAAGTACTCTCAGACGCTAGTTTATGTTACCGGTGTTGCCTGCATTTCCTTGGCTAAGCAGCTCATTCATGGGGATGGTACGTTTCGAGGCAAATTCCCACGTTGGGGGGCAGTTCGCATTCGGACTCTGTTTGAGCAAATGGTTGGTTAAATGGAGTTGGCAAATCAATTCGTGCGTGATACAGACCGCAAGCAACCACGCTTCTCATTTATAGACTGACATGCACGACAATAGGAATGAACCCGGCTTCCGCTTCTCCAACTTGGGAGAGATGCTTCAGACTCGCGCCTCTCAATATCCTGAACAAACGGCGTTCGTCTTTGAAGATGACGATGGTAATCAGGAAACATGGACCTACGCTCAGCTAGAAGCACGTACTCGTTCGCTGGGAAGCTGGCTCGCGCGGCGCGCGAGCGTCGGTGATCGCGTGCTGTTAGTCTATCCCCCCGGTTTGGAATTCATCGCTGCTTTCCTGGGTTGCGTCTATGCAGGAGCCTTGCCGGTGCCGGCAACCTATCCCAAACCCCGACGTCCCTCTCCTCGATTGGATTCGATCGTCGAGGACTGCCAGCCGAGTCTTGTGCTGACTCACAGTTCTTCTCTCGGCGGTCTGTGCCTTGAGCAGCAGACTCCCGCGATCAGTGAACTGAGTTGGGAACCCACCGACTTGGTGCCCACAGTGGATACGAGTTCCTTTGAGCCAGTTTCACGCGGAGCTGAAGATCTGGCCTTTCTGCAGTACACCTCCGGATCGACCTCCGATCCGCGCGGCGTCATGATCACCCACCGTAACGTTCTGCATAATCTGGCAGCGATCCGTAGCGGTTTCGCCTTGGAAGATGCCGTACATCAACACGGAGTATTTTGGCTCCCGGCCTATCACGACATGGGTCTGATTGGTTCGATCCTGACCCCCTTGTATGTGGGAGGCACGAGCACATTCATTGCGCCGACAACTTTTCTCCGCCGACCACTACGTTGGTTGGAGCTCATGTCGGAGACGAAAGCAGCAATCAGCGGGGCTCCCAACTTCGGCTATGAGCTTGCAGTTCGTAGGACGACCGAGGCCGATCGTGCCGAGCTTGACTTAAGCCATTGGCGTCTGGCGTTTTGTGGGGCAGAGCCTATTAACCCAGCGACTCTCGACGAGTTTGCCGCGGCATTCAAGTCTGCTGGTTTTCGGCGTAGTGCATTCTTCCCATGTTACGGATTGGCGGAGTCGACTGTGCTCGTTACCGGTGGACAGCACCCCTCCGGTCCGCGTGTCTTGCATATCGACCGCATTGCGATGCGAGATCATCGCGTTGTAAGTCTCGCCGAGAGCAGTGGCGAGAGCCGATCCTTGGTCGGCTGTGGCCCCGCCTGTGAGGGACTCACCTGCCGGATCGTTGATCCGAGAACTCGAAAAGTCTGCAACGAGCATCACGTCGGTGAGATCTGGGTCCAAGGAGACTCGGTAGCCTTAGGCTATTGGAATCAAGCATCGACCAACAATGAGACTTTCCGTGCCCAACTTGCAGACACAGGTGAAGGAGTGTATCTCCGCACGGGAGACTTGGGATTCTGTCACGAGGGAGAACTCTTTGTCACGGGACGCCTGAAGGATGTGATCATCGTGCGGGGTCGCAACCACTATCCGCAGGACTTGGAGCGAACTGCTCAATTGTCACACGAGGCGGTGGATACGGGCGCGGCGTTTTCGGTCGAGGTGGATGGACATGAAGAACTGGTTTTGGTGTTCCAATGGCGGCGCGAATTTCGCAATGCCAACCACGAGGCCCTGATGCATGCCATTCGCACGGCTATCGTCGAGGAACATGAGATCGACCCCCGCTCAATCGTGCTAATTCGCCCCGCCAGTTTGCCGATTACTTCCAGCGGTAAAGTACAGCGCAGCAAGTGTCGTGAGCAGTTTCTGGCAGATGAGCTAGCCGTCACCGCCCAATGGACGAATCATCTGTGTGGAGGGGACGACTTTCCTGCCGAGCCGAGTATTGAGCTTTCCACTCCTCCCGAATTTCTCGCGCGGATTTCCGAGTTGAGCCCCATGGAGCTAGCTGCCCAGTTGCAGGCATGGTTAGTTGTCTGGCTCAGCAAACGAACAAATATTCAGCCCGGCCTCATGCAAGCAGACACCCCTTTTGCTGAGTTGGGAATCGACTCCCTCACAGCGGTGGAGGTAAGTCAGGAACTTGACCAGGTGTTAGGTCTGCAATCACCTCCCATGGTGATCTGGAGTTGTCCTACGCCAAAAGAGTTGGCTGAATATCTTGCCGGTGAACTACAAAACAGCAAGGTGCGATAATGAATGGAAACGTTGGTGACGGGGACCTCTAGCTCAAATTATGTGCTTGATAATGCATTTTTTTTTGCTAGCGTGTGAATAGTTGAGAGGAATTCGGATCTTCGAATTCCAAGATAATAACGTTGACATTTGCGGAGCACATCATCTAAACTCCTGTTTAACTAACTGCTTCCTACCCGATTCCCGCTACCTTTCCCACCTGCCATAATTGGCTTCGCGAACACTGCCGTGAAGATTCTGTCTGGAACTCAACCCCCCAGAAAATTGAAACTCTGTCCCGTGAGGTGTTACGATGAGACCTACGCAAAAATCTGGCTTTACCCTCGTTGAATTACTCGTTGTGATTGCCATCATCGGCACGCTAGTTGGTCTGCTGCTGCCAGCTATTCAAGCGGCGCGCGAATCTGCACGCCGTTCACAATGTGTAAATAATCTCAAGCAGATTGTTCTATCCGAACAGATGTATCATGACGCCCACGACCAGTACACCATGGGCCGGGAAACTCACTGGCAGCAAGGAGTCTCTTGGGCCTTTCACATGTTGCCTTTTATTGAGCAAGAGAATGTCTATGACTCGTTTGTGAAGGAAGCCCCAGTATTTGACGACCGCAATTCCCTGGCAATGAGAACGCCTGTGGAAACTTTTTATTGTCCGACTCGTCGCGAGCCAGCAGCGGACCGTGATTTTGATAACAACGACAGTCCCTCGACAGTTCAGGATGTCGCAGCAGGTGGTGATTACGCCGCCAATGCTGGCCTCGATTATCACTTTGGTACCAACAGCAGTGACTGGCAAAACACACCCGACATCGGCGCTGTGGTTGGTCCCATGTTCACGTTCTCAAAGATCAAAGCCCAGCAGGTGATCGACGGCCTGTCGCAGACATTTGCCATCGGCGAGCGACATATCCCAGCCGAAGTGGACTCCGAGCCGGGTCTCGAGGATCACGACAAGGGAGACACAGCTTTTTTCGCGGCGGACAATCCTTTAGCAGTCCTGGCTGGTACGAAAGATGGGCTGGCGAAGGACCGCTATGAAAAAAAGAATTGGATATTCGGCAGTGAGCATGACCAGTTAGTTCACTTCGCCTTTCTCGATGGTCACGTCGCAGCGATCAGCACATTCATCGACTTATTGACGCTGCAACATCTGTCGACGATAGCCGATGGTCAGGTAGTCGATACCAGTGAACTGTGATTCGTGGGTGTAACCTGAGTTCTTCAGAATCATCTGCAACTTTTAATGCAGGACCTTCTCAGGTTCCGCCTATGTTTAGGTTGGCAGTTCCTACTGTGCCACTTCCGGCAGTGGTTGCATGGTGACTTTCAAGAAGCTCACCGGATCGACCTGAGCGTCCGATTTAGATTGACGGGCGAGCGCGGCTTCGCTTTCCGAAGAACTTGGAATCGGTTCCGCGGCAACGGTTGGCTTCCAGAGCGGTTCTGCCGATTGCAGATCAGCGGGAATCGACTCAGGGGAGTCCTCGATTCTATTTTCAGTGGTAGCAGGTACGTGATAAACTCGGTCGGGACGTTGCTCATACGGTCCGTAAGCGACGCGCGGGGCTTGGGAAGAAGCGTAGTTGATTTCCCTCGGTTGGCCCCGCAGGCTTTCGCGGACTGCAGCGTCGTGATAGGCCGCCGTTGGCCAGCCCCCTTCGCTCAGGTAGACCCCGTCGTAATCGAGCAGAGTGCCCTTGGCGTAGTGGACGTTTTTCACTGCGACGGCGTATTCGGCCAAGGAGCGGAAGTAGCGGGTCTCGGAATTGGCCAACTGTCTCTGCGCTTCCAAGAGCAAGTCGAGCGGTGCCTTGTCGGCATCGAACGCGGCTTGCACGGCTGCCAATTGTTGACGTGCCGCATCGAGCCGGTTGAACGTTGTTTGTGAAACCACGTAGGCCCGTTTCAATTCGGCGACGGCCCCCGCCAGATTGTGCAGGACCTGATGCTCTTGCTCGCGCAACAGAGCTCGCGCTCTAGTGAGCTGCAAATCAGCATTCCGCACTGCGGTGTAGCCTCGTCGATAGCCAAGTGGGACATTCAGTTCAAACCCCAGTTGCCATTCCTGGAAATCGCCGCCCGTGAGATTATTCCACGCATTGTCAAACTCACCGACACCATGATTGTCGGGATCCAGGAGATCATTACCAAACCCTCGCCAACGATACCGGCCGACGGTATCCAATTGCGGCAGCAAATAATTTCGGCTTGCAATCGATTCGAGTTCGAAGCGGCGGGTCTCAAACCGTTGACGTCGCAGTTCTGCACGACGCAATACGGCTTCACGTGTGGACTCGGTCCAATCGAAATCAACAGGGGCCGTAAGTGGTTCGTCCGCTGGCCGCAAGAGTCGTCCGTCGCTCGGCGGCAGACCAATCAAGCGGCGCAGACGTCTCTCGGCAACCTGAACCCCGCCGTTACCACGGAAGGTGCCGCCGCCGCTGCCATTGTCCGTACGTGTGCCATCGATCAGCAAGCCACTGAGTGCGTTCTGCACTTCTTCCTGAAAGCGGAAGAACTGCTCGCGAGCTTGCGCTTCCTTTTCCGCCTCACCGCCGCGGCGCCCCGATTCATACAAGGCATGAATTCGTCGCCAAGTGTCCAGGGCCGCATCACGTGCAGCAACCTTAGTTTCGAGGTCGCGGTAAGCGTAGTATAGGTCCCAGTAGGCATTTTCGATGTTGCTCACCAGGTCGCGGACGCCGATTTCGAATTCTGCCAATGCGACATCAGTATTCACTCGTGCGATCAACACGCCGTTGTAAAGGCCAGGAATATTTGTCGGCCCTGCAATGCGGTTATATTCCATGCCGTTACCTTGGAGTAGCGGGTGGCGAAACTCAGTTTCCAGGTTGACATTCCAGGCGCTGGGGAACAGATTGCTCGGTGCGTTGTTGGCGTCGTAGTCGACGTTGTGACGGAAGGCAAACTTGGTACCTGTGACGGCCTGTTTTGCAATCTGAGACTGAAAAACAATCGCATCCTGTCTGAGGATGCGAGTGCCACCGCCGAAGAATTCATTGTTGAGTGCCCGATCGTTCTTTTCACCATAGATGCTGGTCGAGAACTGGGCATCAAAGGCGCTCAGTGCGGCGTCGATACCGAAGCGCGGGTCGGTCTCTCGAATCGCCGGGTCCCAATAGGTCTCGACAGTCGCGGGTGCGCGAAGCAGAACCCCACCCAGATCACGGAATACCTTCGACTGGGTCAGGGCTAATTGAACGACATTTTCTAACTTGACGTCCCAGTATTCCGGCTGCTCGGTGCTGGTGAGGGACATCGGCTCCAAAACGGCCCAATCCGCACTCGTGCTGCTGCACTGGGTCACGGGATACTCAATTTCCGTGGCAACAGCCCGATAACAATCTTCCGAGACGGTTGGTTTGAATCCGTAATCCCGGCGTGAACGGCAGCCCACCAGCACTGCCAGCAGGCAGAGCGAAATGAGGGTCAATTGCATGCGGGATAGGTTTGCCATGCGGATTGGTGCCGTATCAATGAGACAAGATAGGTTGCAAACGGGGCGAACATCCATCCCAAGCGGGGTGGTCTCAGAGTGTCTTTCGGCGTAGGAGAAGTGGTACAACCACGATTTCCCGCCCTAACCGCAAAGCTTGCGCAGTTTGCCAAATTCGAGGGGTCTCCCAAAATATCAGCAGGAAGTTGTTTGGTCTGAGGTCGCGGTAGCAAACGAAATCTCGCTAGCTGGATATACTGAAGGGGTAATGAGCACTCTCGAACCCCACGAACTTGAACCCCGCGACCGAACGCCTGATAGTTGGCAGCAAGTAGAGGAGTTTCTCTCGAACCTCCACGAGCTTGCGCGTGCGCCCGTCGAGGCGGAAGAGTTTTACCGCCAACTGCTAGCAGGTTCTGTGGCGATTCTGGCCGCGCGCGGGGGAGCCATTTGGCAATCTGGCCTGCGGGGGAATTGGCAGCTCGCGCAACAAACTAGGGCAACCGAATACTTGAAAAATGAAGTCACCATTCATCAGCGTCTCTTACAGCAAGCAGCCAACGGAGATCGGCCTCAAGTGGTTCAGCCTGCGATTGACGCTTTGCCTGATGACACAACGCTCCTACTCGGAACTGTGTATGACGCATCCAAACTAAATGAAGTTCCCCAGCGTCCGCGCGTGATCGTCGAATTGTTCCTGCGCAGCGGTTGTAGTCCTGAGGTGCAGCACGGTTGGGAGGAATTTCTCGCCGCTGTGTGCCAGGTTGCTTCTGAGTTTCATCTGCATGAAGCGATTCGGAACCTACGTAGCGAACATGCCAGCCATGGCGAAGTGCTGAACCTCATCCGGCGGATGCAAGCCGGCTCGAGCCTCATCGAATTAACCCACAATATCGCCAACGAGGGCCGCCGATTTCTCGGCACCGATCGCCTGAGTGTGGTACTCAAACGCGGTTCGACGTGGCAATTGCAGTCCGCCAGTGGCACCGATCACTTCGATGCACGTGCAGATGCAGTCAAGCAATTGCAAAACCTCGCCCAGGTTACGGCCCAGTGGAGCGAACCGATTGATTATTCGGATTCACGGGATGCCGAAGCAGGTGCGGACCTGCCGACGGCCGTGGGAGAAGTGCTTCAGCAGTATTTGGACAGGACCCACGCCCGCCGCCTTGTGGCCGTTCCGATCGAGTTTTGCGCTGCAGAATCGCCGGACGCTCAGTCCGACAAAACTCCCGATTGCCAGGCGGTGTTGATTGCCGAAGATTTTAGTTCCACCAGCGACAAACTGCTGCGAGCGCGAATGGTGGAATTGGCAGATCTCTGTGAACCGGCCCTCCAGCAAGGAGTTCGTTTGCATCGGTTCCCTGTACGAACCGCTTTGGCCTGGGCCAACCGCTGGGAAAAACTTTGGGAGACTTGGGGTATCAGCCGCTTGGGTCTCGCCACCTCGGCAATCGCCCTCACGTTGGCGGCACTGCTATTATTACCTGCCGACTTTGAGGTCGAAGCCCCGGCAACACTTGTTCCCTTGGTTGAGCAAGATATCTTTGCGACCGCCAACGGCACGGTCCGTGAAATCCTGATCCAGCATGGCGATCAAGTAAGCACGGATGATGTGCTCTGTGTGCTCGACGATCCGCAATTATCCTTGGATCGAGAGCGCGTGCGGGGTGAAATGGCAACCGTTCGTAAGCGGCTCGAAGCGATTGCCGTCGCCCGTACCGATCGACAATCACGCGAAGACACCCGCACAGACCGTCTTCCGCTCTCAGCCGAAGCGAGGCAACTGGAATTGCGTTTGACAAGTCTCGCAGAACAGGCCGCCATTCTGGAACGTCGTGACGAAGCACTTACACTGCGGAGTCCAATGGACGGCACGGTACTCACCCTCGACGTGCAACATTTGCTCCACACGCGACCCGTCGAACGGGGGCAAGTGCTCTTCACGGTGGCGGACATCGACGCAGGCTGGCAACTCAAGGCCCGGGTGCCCCAGAACCAAATCGGTCATGTTCTCGCCGCCGAAGGTCGGTCGGAAGATCCCCTCCCGGTGCGTTTCAAACTTGCCGGAGACGCCGAGCATGTTTTTCAGGGACATGTGACAGGAATCTGCGAGACTGCCGTGCTCGATCCGGAGAAGATCGCCGAGGAATTGCCCCATATCCAAGTCAATCTTGCCGTCAACGATGTGAGCCTACCCGCAGCGCGGCCAGGAATGGAGGCCAAGGTCCGCATGTTGTGCGGCAGGCGTTCACTAGGCTATGTGTGGCTCCACGAAGTGTGGGACAACATCTACGGCTGGTTGGCGTTTTAATAGGTTCGCCTGACAAAGGGTTTACTGTGGTGAAACAAGCGAGACAACTATTCTGCCTGCTAAGCGTTGCAGTTTCAGTGTTTGTTCCTTCAAAAGTGCAGGGCGAATCGCCGACTCTAGCGGTGGTCTTGAGTCCGCTGGATGCGGCCGAGGTGCCCGCTCAGCAAACGGGTGTATTGCAAGAGATCATCGTGCGCGAGGGGGCCGTGGTTGCAGAGGGCGAAACACTTGCCCGCTTGGATGACCGCCAGGCAATGCTTGATGTTGCCAAGGCAGAATTGGAAAGTGCCCAGGCCGAGGCCAAGGCGACCAACCGCATTCGGGTGCAGTTCGCAGAGAAATCACTGGCAGTCGCCCGGGCTGAGTTAGAGCGATCGAGAGAATCGATCTCTCAATTTGCCAAGAGTATTTCCCAATCGCAACTTGACGTGGAGCAACTTACAGTCGAAAAACTCACACTCGAGGCTGCGCAAGCCGAGCATGAACTGGAACTTGAACAGTTTGCCTGGAAACTTAAACAACAAGAGGTGGCCGCCGCTAAGCTGCGTCTCACGCAACACGAGGTCGAGGCACCTTTTGCAGGAACTGTAGCACTGATATGGGCTCGACGAGGGGAGTGGGTTGAATCTGGGGTGCCGGTAGTGCGACTGGTGGCAATTGACAAGCTACGCGCCGAAGGTTTTTTGGACGTGGATCATTTGACAGATAACCTCGTCGGTAAGGAAGTCATCTTTCGCAGTGGCGAGGGCGAAAAAGCGAGCGCTGCACGGGGAACGTTACGGTTCGTCAGCCCCGAGATGGATCCAGTCACACGCCAGGTGCGGGTCTGGGCGGAGATCGCCAATCCAGCGGGGACCTTGCGCGCTGGCCAACAGGGGACATTAGAGATCGCACTTTAGTAGCCATCGCCGGAAAGCGATGGTTGGTCGATGCAAAATTAACCATCGCCTGTGGGCGACGGATGTTACATTACTACGCTTATCCATGCCGACTTCTTCAAGCTATCTCCTGGCAACAGCGAATCGCCCTCTCGGCTTAAGGGCGCGAGGGGATATTCTGCAGATCGCCGTGACATACAGTGGTCAAGAATGCTTCGTGCTGAAAGATCCGCTCACACTCGAAGTATTCCAACTCTCGGCCGCCGAGTGTTTTCTGTTCAACGAACTGCGGCTAGAAGTCACCCTGGCGGATTTGAAGAAGCGATTTGAAGCCCGGTTTGCACCCCACACGATTACCCATGTCTCCTTGCAACATGCGGTGGCCCAACTTTTTGATCAAGGGTTGCTGGTGAGTACCGCTCCCGGGCAGGGCCGCGAGTTATTGGAGCGTGCGACCAAACGTCGCCGCTCAGAACGCTGGCAAAGTTTGCTACGAATTTTGTCGTTTCGCGTGGCAAGCTGGGACGCCACAGCCACGATTGAAGCGATTCACTCAAAATTGTGCTGGATGTTTTCACCTTTGGTCGGAGTGGCAGCCATTAGTTTGGTGATTTATGCGCTATGGCTACTGATGGGGCATGGGGCTCGGTTGGTTGCTCGAATTCCATCGGTCGGTGAACTGACTGCGCCGCGGTATTTGCTCTTGTGGATCCTAACGATCGTGGGTGTAAAGATTCTGCATGAATTGGGGCATGCGATCACCTGCCGCCATGTCGGGGCACGCTGTCATGAAATGGGCATCATGCTCCTGGCACTTTTGCCTTGCTTGTATTGCGATGTATCCGATGTATGGCGACTGCCGAGCAAGTGGCAGCGCATGGCCGTCTCCGCGGCGGGAATGATCGTGGAACTGGCTATCGCGGCTGGGGCAATCGTCCTCTGGTGGCACACCGAGCCCGGACTATTGCATACTTGGCTGTTGGGATTGGCGATGATTTGCTCAATCAGCACCCTCGCCGTGAATGCCAATCCACTCTTGCGCTATGATGGCTACTATTTGTTGTCCGATCTTTTGGAGATTCCCAACCTCTCGACACGTGCCTCCGGGCTGTGGGGCGAACGCTTGCGCGACTGGCTTTTGGGCGAACCGCACACGGCCGACCCACTGATCAGCGCGCGACAACAGCGCCGCTTGGCAGTATACGCCGTGGCAGCGAGGATTTATAGCGTGGTCATCCTGCTAGCGATCTTTGCGATGTTGTTTACTTTGGCGAGACCTTACCATCTCGAAAACCTGGTGTTCATGCTGGCAGCAGTGACGGTGGCCGGCATTTTCATTGGCCCCTGTTTGGGTATCTGGCGAGTGGTTCGCAATCCTCTGAATCGCTACCGGCTCCGCAAGTCTCGGCTGGCACTTGGAGGTGCCGTGGTTGGGAGTTTTGCCGCGCTGATGCTGCTCTATCCGATTCGCCACACGGTTGAGGGTTCCACGGTGTTTGTTCCTGCCCAGGGGCATCCCATTTATGCTACCGAACCCGGCCAGTTGGAATTCGCACTTCCTGCGGGAACGCAAGTCCTGCCTGGAGACACGATCGCTCGCCTGTTCGATCCGCAGGTAGAACTTTCGCTTGCCGAGTACCGTGGCGAACTGGCCCGGAAAAAGCTGCATTTTGATCAACTCAACACACTTCGTGCTCTCGATGTGAGGATTTCTCGGCAACTTCCTACGGCAGCGTCGGAACTTCGGGATGTAGAATTGCAACTCGCTCAGTACGAACAGCGCGCGTCCAGGCTCGAATTAGAGGCACCCGTCGCGGGGACGGTGATCGCCCCTCCCGAAGTCGAAGCGAAAATCGCAACAGACCGCCTGCCCACTTGGAGCGGCTCACCTCTGGACCCTCGCAATCAGAATTGCTGGATCGAGCCGGGAACGGTGCTCTGCACAATCGGCGACCCGCACGAGGTGGTGGCGTTGGTCGTAGTGGACGAGCGCGACGTCGCCGAAGTCGAGAAGGGAGATCCAGTGCGGATCTTGCTCGGCTCGGCCCCTGTGCGGATTCTCACCGGCACAGTCTCCCAGGTCGCCAGTCGCGCGATGGCACCTGCAGCGAATGATTCAACAATCGATAACAACCGGCTCCACTTGGTTGAAGTACATCTCGATGAGCAGGATGCACAGGCTTTGTTGGGTTCGCAAGGGACTGCCAAGATCGAAGCCAGCCGCGCGACGATTGTCCAGCTTGCGACGAGTTTTATAAAACGTAAGCTGCGGATGCCCTGGTAGAGAATCGTGTATGCAAAGTTGGTTTCTTGCAGAGACAGAGAGACACGTAGTCGCAGAGAGTAAGAGCAATTTTGCGTATTCTTTGTCTTTGCGTCTCCGCGAGAGAGATTAGTTGCTTGCAGCCAGATGATTCGCGAACGAGACTCAAGGAATCAGCAGAATCAACCCTGCGATGGTTCCTACCTCTACGATCGCCGCACTGGCGCGCAGAGGTAGGCGATTCCAGCGGCGGGGGACACAGTCTCCGGGTCGATATTGCCCCAGAGTGTAGATGCAGTCACAGGGGCGCTGTACTGTCATCAGGTAGGGGAGAGCAGGGATCGTCAGGAAAAACTTGCCCCCGGAGATAATCGGCTGGAAGACGCGGCTCACTGTGTATCCATACCGCTCGGCGTTGATTTCTTCAAAGTACAGCGGCTTGTGGCACAGGCAGGTGGCGGACCAATGGAAATCGAACTGGGCCCAACCGAATTCCAAGCGTGCATCCATCACGTAGGGCGTATCGAGGGAGCAGAAGCGTGTCCTATCAGAGGGGAGGTCTCCTGCAGGCATGGTGATGTTCGCCTGGATCATCGACATCGGCGGGGCGACAAAGCAGGGAACATCGATCATTCCCCCTGGTCCGATGGCATTCTCAATAGGTTCCTGATAAGGAGTGGGAATCACTTCGATTTCCACTTGCGTTTCTCGTTGGGCAAGTAGCGGATACCCGCCTGTCGTCGGATTGGCAGCCGCCGTGAGTTGCGGCGGCAGGCGGGGAGCGGGATCTTCTTGTCCAGTCGTTTGTGGCTCGGTGTCTTTCAACGGAACCGCAGGAGTCCCCGTTTCGTTGGTTAGCCGTGGCTGCAGCCGGCAGGGGGGGCCAACGAAACGGATGGGGGACTCATCGGCAGCGGCTCTGCGACCGGCTGGGGCGAGCATCAACACCACGATAGCCAATAACAACGCAAAAAGCATTGTCGCGGGTGATTTGGCCTCGTAATGTGCTCGAGCCGGGCGAAGGGAGCAGCGGTGGGTTTCGGAGTACATCGAATGAATCCCGTCGCGCAGAGCCTGGTGGGGGTCGCGCCGACACCTTGTCGTCGCTATAATAGGATTTCGGCCCCGCACGACCCGTTTCTCAAGAGGATTCGCGATTCCCCCTACGACCTGCAAAAGTGATAAAACCGGTAAATATTACCTGGCTTCTCAAATAGTACAGGCGACTGACCAACGCCCCGGATGGAAACCCGCTTATTCTTGGCAATAATTCACTTTTGCATAACAAAATCTCTGATCTCGAGCTAACTTCGATCTAAATGGGTACAATCATGCGAACAACGGTCTGTTTTGTTTTCCTGTTACTGTTCAATGAAGTATCTGCGGCATATGCCGCCAAGCCGAACTTCCTGATCGTGTTTACTGACGATCAAGGCTACGGGGATCTGGGTTGCTACGGGTCCGAGTCCATCCGCACCCCCTGCATTGATCAGCTTGCGAAAGAAGGGACGAGGTTCACGAGTTTCTATGCGCAAATCGTATGTGGTCCCTCCCGATCCGCTTTATTAACAGGCCGCTATCCGGTTCGCAGCGGAGGTTGGTCCATGCCAGCCAGTGAGATCACCTTTGCTGAGTTATTGCAAAAGGCAGGTTATGTAACCGGTTGCGTCGGTAAATGGGATGTGTCAAATCGCGCAGCGATCTCAGAACGCATGCCCAACGCCCAAGGCTTTGACTACTATTGGGGAACGCTGGGAGCCAACGACGGCGGCCATGTTGATTTCCATGAAAACAATTCTCATGTTGGATCCACACGCGATATGTCGAATCTCACAAAGATTTACACCGACAAAAGTATCGAGTTCCTTAATAGCAACAGAGACAAGCCTTTCTTGCTTTACCTGGCTCACACCATGGTCCATTCGGTAATTGTCACTGAGCGCCCAAACAGGGCCATCGATAGGCGCTTGAAACAGGGCCACTAAAGTGGGTTGCCGCGTAGGCTGTATTGCTTTTCATGAAGCAATGGAGCTGATCGCATGGCGAACCGATTGAAGGTGGCTAAAGTGT
>JBGSPU010000013.1:0-4448 GCA_041738415.1 Bythopirellula sp. | reverse complement strand
AGTGTGAAATTACTGCGCTCACGAAGCACACATTCTCGCTGTCTCCCTGCGAACTGAGCCGTTTTGCACGCTGAGGGCGAGCAGAACACCGCCAAGCGGGCTTCCAAAAGCACAAGGAGCAACGAGATTGTACCCGCTCTTGAATTGCGCGTGTCCCAATACTGTTAATACTGTTCGGCACGAAATTTGTTTCAGTTCGTATGTCTCTTATTGACCTATCTGAAGCGCAAGTCAACCAACGGGTAGCTGGTGCAAATACGAGGCGAATGCACTGTGAAATGTGCGTGGAGATATTTCCGCGCAGCGTCAAGGGCCGCAGTGAGGATGGATCGCATCCTCCCTATGCGTCTTGACGTTTCAATTTTTCGATATGCGCCATGAGCTCCTCTTCGTCGGCGAGCCCAATAAAATAAAAGCAAATCATCTCATACTTGCGTAGCGTGGGTTTCTTATTGGTCCACAAGGCGATCAGCAGGCAGGCGATGATGGCGCAATACGTCTGGATCTCAATCCCGTTCTGGTCGTGACTCAACAGATGCCGGCAACCGAGCATGTGCTTGAAAAATCGGAAAAATATCTCGCCATGCCCCCAGGAAAGGTAAGTCTGCCGACGGCACGAGGTCCGTCCAGTCAAACCTGAGCATAACCTCAAACGCCCCAGTTTTCCATCCTGCGAATCCAGCCAGCGGAACGGCAAATTATTCGCGGCACTTGCTACAAGACCCCAGTCCGTCCCCCTGCGAGTGGCCAAAAATAGCCACTAACTTCCGGTCACCGTTTCCTTATAATAGGCTTCGTCGCCAGGCACAGGGTTCCTCCTTTGTCGATCGAGCTGAGAAGTTCGTACCGGTGGTTGCAGCGAACCAATCGACAGTTCAATTGTTGGCCAGGGAGTTGCCCGTGCGCGGCGATGAGTGCATAAGATCGAGCGATTGGGGCGCCCCATTTTTCTTTCCATCGATGACAAGCTATCTATCAAACAACCGCTTCTCCCCTGACGAAAGTCAGGCCGGGGCTCTCCGGATGCGCCACCGCTGGCGGCTGAGCGCTCAATCGCTCGGAAGCTCACGCATCCGGCTGGCCAAGTCTTTGACGTTCTCCCAGCCCCTGGACCCCAACCGCTCATGCGCCACGAGACTGGTAACTCGCGCCAATTTTTTACTCGATTTTTCGCCACCCACTCCATCATCTTGTGCTAATCAGCGGCCAAACCTAGTAAACACCACCAGCGACTCCAGGGTTGACTCTCTCAGCGGTCCGCAACAGCATGGTCGACAATCCATCGCGCATGAAAAAAGCCAGTCGCCCTGATTGTGCATCCCTGCACAGGCGACTGGCTAAGAGTGCGTGTTTCCCTCCACGCTCTGATCGATCAACGCGATCTCAATAGGGCCCGATTGAGGGCGGATTGTTCTGCAGGAAGTCGCGCGGTCCACGGACCGTGTAGTACGGATAGGCCGTCTGGCCCACGGGTGGTCCCGGGGTGAAGTTGTAACTTTCCGGGTAGCCCCCGGCATGCGGGCAAAATCCGCTGGCGATGGCCCCTACAATTCCACTTCCGCCGCAGGCATTGCACCCGCGACCGCCACAGGAACTGCATGTATTGCCGCGGCCATTACCGATGCCGCCCCGACCATTGCCGATGCCGCCCCGGCCGCCACCAAGTTGGCAGCCACCTGGGCCACACGCGCACCCATCCGCACAGCCATTGCCATACGGATCACAGCAACCATCACACCCGCTGCAAGAAGGCTCGCAGCCAGTATCGCAGCCACACGTTGCATCGCAACCGCAACAGGCATCACTGCAAGTATCACAGCCGCAGCCAACATCGCAGCATCCGTCGTATGAGCACTGCTGATATCCACTGCCAAGATTGCTCTGGTTCTGGGTCCGAGCAGCATTTTGCGAAGTCGACACTCCACTCGCCTGTCCGCCAAAACTTCCGCCAAGCATACGATTTCCGGCACAGCCGGTGGTTGCCAAACTAAGCATGGCAACGCAGACCAAGATATGTTTCATCAGAATCCCCCCTGATTGCAAGATCGGAGTTGCTCGAATTTCATTTCTTTGCAGGCGAATCCAATCCTTCGCACCGCTGCTGACGGCGCGCTTCGGGCGTGCCGTGCAGAGCAATCTCGTAAGATTGATATCGGCGGTAGAATCGGTAGAATCCAACAAATCGAATCAGTTGACTGGAAGAATGCTAGCACAGAGCGATCTTGGTCACTGACCGTGAATCTGGTAAAAACTGCCTGCCACACATCTTGCTGAGCGGCTACTTCCCGCAGTCAAGGACGACCCATGAACAATTTCGCGCGCGCGGCCCAGATTGCCCTGCGTTATCGACTGACGGTGATCACATCAATCGTTTGCTCATTGGGCATCGCTGTGTTGTGGGCCGCCAATTTCTCGGCATTCATGCCGGTGGTCGATGGGGTCATGCACGGCAAGGCCATTCCCGGCCTGATCACTGGTTGGATCGAGGAGACCAATTCACAATTGGCCGAATTGGAAAAGGAAATCACCGCCTGTCGAGAGCATCTCGCGGCGACTGATTCTCCTGCTACCCGCGCTCAGCTAGCAACCTTGATCCAGGACAGAGAGAAAAATCAGAAGTGGCTGGCGACTTACCATTGGGCCCTGCCGATTGCCGAGAGGTGGCTTCCTAGCACCCCCTTCGGCACGCTGATGACGATCTGCCTGATGGTTGTTGCCAGCACATTACTTAAAGGTTGGCTGCGGATCATCAACGGCTTGCTGGTAGCCAAGCTGGGTCACCTCACACTTTTTGAACTGCGCAAGCAATTTTACCGAAGAACTTTGCGACTTGACCTGGGGACCCTACGCCAAACCTCCAATGGCGACTTGATGACTCGCTTCACAACCGACATGGAATGGATTTGCTTGGGGACCCAAGCCCTGTATGGCATGGCCATACGCGAGCCACTGAAAATGATCGCTTGCCTGGTAGGCGCAGCGATGATTAGCTGGCAACTACTCTTGATTACGGCGATCTGCGCCCCACCGTCTGTTTATGCGATTCACTGGCTGGCTAAGTCGCTAAAACGGGCCAATCGTCGAGCTATGCAAGAACTCTCCAGCGTTTACGAACACCTGGAGGAGACCTTTGATGGAATTAAAGTGATCAAAGCCTTTACGATGGAGTCGCATGAGCGAAGCCGCTTTCATCGGATCTCGCGGCAATACTATCGCCGGTCGATGAGAATCGCGTTCTACGATTCACTCGTGAGTCCGATAACAGAGTTGATCGGGTTAGTAATTATTGTGGGTGTCGTTGCGGCGGGGGGATACTTGGTGCTCAATCAAGAGACCCATTTGTTTGGACTCCGCATCAGCGATCATCCTCTCTCGCACGGAACACTTACCATGTTCTATGCCATGCTTGCAGGAATTATTGATCCTGCTCGGCGGCTCTCCAGCATATTCAATTACCTACAGCGGGCATCCGCGGCAAGCGATCGCATTTATGAACTCATGGATCGCAATACGAAGTTGCAGCTCTCCAAGAATCCCAAGAGACTTCCTGCGAGGCTGGGACCGATTCGCTTCCACGAGGTTGCTTTTTCCTATCAGCCCAGTGAGTTGGTTCTCGACAAGGTAAGCCTGGACGTGACTCCCGGTGAAACCATTGCTATTGTTGGTCCCAACGGCTGTGGCAAATCGACACTTATGAATCTCGTACCGAGATTCTACGATCCGACCTCCGGCAGTGTGACCATTGGGGGTATCGATCTACGCAACATGCGCCTCGCCGACCTTCGGGAGCGGATCGGAATAGTAACGCAGGAAACCCTGTTGTTCGACGATACGGTGGCTAACAATATCCGTTACGGATCACCGGGGGCAACCGAAGAGCAAGTCATCGAAGCTGCCCAACAGGCCCACGCTCATCGATTCATTTCCAATACGCTGGCTGAAGGATACCAAACCCTATGCGGACCGAGTGGCAATCGACTATCTGGAGGACAGCGGCAGCGGTTGGCACTTGCGCGGGCTATTCTGCGGAATCCGGAAATCCTCATTCTCGATGAGGCCACCAGCCAGATTGATATCGAAAGCGAACGCCTGATCCATGAGGTGCTGGAGCGGTTTGTCAAAGGCCGGACGGCGTTCATGATCACCCATCGGCCCAACACGCTCGTGCTGGCCGACCGGATCGTAGTGATGGACAATGGGCAAATTATTGACGTGGGAAAATTCGACGAATTGGCCCAGCGTTGTGAGCTTTTCTGCCGATTGGCCCATCTCGACGTGCGGGCGAGTGCCTGATCCTCCTAATTCGGTATACCTCACGCGGCCGCTTTCTGCGGTTCTTGGAGCGTTTGAAAACGGAGTGTAAGCAGCGAATCGAGGGCCACCTTGTGGTCCGTATCTGTTCGAGCCAAACAATCGGTGATTGCCGATGAAAAGGCGCCGAAGTCGCC
>JBGSPU010000174.1:0-4830 GCA_041738415.1 Bythopirellula sp. | reverse complement strand
CGTCGCACGTTGCTCTGCGGTCCTCTTTTCGCCCTGCTGTTAATCCCTGCTTCCAGGGCCACGGCCGACACGTTCGGCAGCGGGGTGAACTCGTTCGAGATCGAGTTCGTCACGATTGGCGATCCGGGCAATCCGCCGGATACCACGGGCACCCCCAATCCGGCGGGGGCCGTCCCTTACATCTACCGCATAGGCAAGTACGAGATCCCTGAGGAGGCGATTCGCAAGGCGAATGCGATCACCGAGGAAGCGGGTGAGCCGCTGGGCATTACGCTCGATGAGCGCGGGTCGCAGAAGCCGGCCACGAGTGTGAGTTGGTTCGAAGCGGCGCAGTTTGTGAACTGGCTCAATACGAGCACGGGCCACACCCCGGCGTATAAATTCGATACGAACGGTGATTTTCAACTTTGGCAGCCAGGGGATCAGGGCTTCAACTCCAATAATCAATTCCGCAATGGCTTGGCGAGATACGTCCTGCCCAGCGTCGATGAATGGTACAAGGCAGCATTCTACGATCCTGCGACGGATCAATATTTTGATTTTCCCAATGGTATGAATACCGCTCCGCTACCGGTAGCCAGTGGAACCGATCCGAATACGGCCGTTTGGAATCAACCCGATTCTTTGGGTCCGGCAGATGTGCAGCTTGCAGGTGGACCGAGTCCGTTTGAAACAGTGGGACAAGGAGGAAATGTACTTGAATGGCAAGAGGAGCCCGTTAGTGGAAAGCTTGATTCAATTCCCGATCCCGATGTTCGTGCCATTCGAGGCGAAGATTGGGGTCTCGTGATTAATCCGAGTGCTCTTTCCTCATCCGTGATAGATGATCGACTTGCTAGTTTTCCTGCCACGTCACTCGGATTTCGTGTGTCGAGTGTTCCTGAGCCATGTGCAATGGGGCTGTTGCTCTTGGGCACGAGCGGACTTTCGCTGCGAAGGCGTTCATCCATCAGTGCCTAGCACATATTCCATTGAGATACCCTCTGAGATCATCGTCTTCTTTCGAATCGAAGAATATGCCTTAATTAAGGAGAATAGCAATGTTCAGGAATATCATCGGATGGTTCGTTCCCAATCGCTCGAAGAAGTCTTACCGGACATTGCATAAGGGAAGATTTGACAACTCGAGACGTTTGCGCCACGAGATTCTGGAAGATCGCCGCATGCTCGCGACGCTTACGGTCAATGTTAACGATGATTTTGCTGACAATATCGACAATGGTTTACTTACACTGCGTGAGGCAATCGCTGTCATAAGCGGCACGTTTACTCCTACTGCTCAGAACGGTGACAAAGTTCAAATTGATACATCGATAGATCCAATCGGCACAAACGACAAGATCGTGTTCGACTCCACAATTAGCGGAGCCACGATCACGCTCACCCAGGGACAACTGGCTATCACCGAAACGGTGTCGATCCTCGGTGAAGATCCCAACGGGAACCCGGTGGATATCACCATCGACGGGAATAACGCATCCCGCATCTTTCACATTCAAAGTACCCAAGTGACGTTGGATCATCTGACGCTCACGCGCGGAAACGTACAAGGCGACGGTGGTACGATTAATGCCAGCAGCTCGATCCTGACGATCTCCGATTCCAGGTTTGTCGAGAATACCGCGGACTCTCAAGGTGGAGCGATTTATGTCAATCACGGCCGGTGTGGGATTTGCAAACATCGTTGATACCCAGATTACCGGGACGATCTTTGAGAACAATACGGCAGAAGTCGGCGGTGCGGTAGCGATTGTCAAAGGTAGTACCACAGGTTTCTTTATGCTCTGCCTGTTGTCTCAAGCGGCTCGCCTCCAGCCCCCAACTCCCAGCCTCCTGTTCAACTATAATGGAAATCTTGGCAGATTTTACTTGACAACACACATACACACATAAATTAAGGTAATTCTGAAAGGTGAGGTGGTCTCATGCGTCGCACGTTGCTCTGCGGTCCTCTTTTCGCCCTGCTGTTAATCCCTGCTTCCAGGGCCTCGGCCGACACGTTCGGCAGCGGGGTGAACTCGTTCGAGATCGAGTTCGTCGCGATTGGCGATCCGGGCAATCCCCCGGATACGGTCCTGCCGACTCCTACCAGCGCTCCGCTCCCCAGCGGTACCGTCAATTACTTCTACCGCATGGCCAAGTTTGAAATCTCGGAAGAGATCATCGCCAAAGTCAATGCGCTCTCTGAGGCTGCCGGGGATCCATTGGGGTTGAATGTGGATGTCGAGCGCGGTCCGCAGAAACCGGCCACGGGGCTGAGCTGGTTCGACGCAGCGCGGTTTGCGAACTGGTTGAATGAAGAACAGGGCGCTCCGGTGGCGTACAAGTTTGATGATCAGAATCAGTTTCAACTTTGGCAGCCGGGAGACATCGGTTATAACCCCAACAACCCCTATCGCAACAGCCGGGCGCGGTACGTCTTGCCCAGTGCCGACGAGTGGCACAAGGCGGCGTATTACGATCCGGTGAACGACCGCTATTGGCTCTATCCCTTTGGCAACGACGATCCACCGATCCCGGTCACCAGCGGCACCGATCCGGGCACGGCCGTCTACAACCAATCTGGTCCGGCTGACGTGCAATTTGCGGGGGGCGAGAACCTCTTCGGCTTGGTGGGTATGGCAGGGAATGTATACGACTGGGAAGAGACTTCACGCAACCTACTAAATAACGATCCATTGGCTAATCGCGGAGTCAACGGTGGAAGTTGGATTCTCACTATATCCGCCGTAGACATCTCTTCTATATTTCGAAACAGCGGTCTAGCTCGTGCCGATCAACCGTTAGTCGGGTTAAGGATCGCAACTATTCCTGAGCCTAGCACTCTGTTGCTCCTTTATCTATCTGCAGTTCTCAGTTTCCACAGAGGGTCCCTTCGACGCGCTCATTAATCCCTAATACACTTTTCTCCTTTAGTTCATCCAGGGAGCACTACCAATGCGATTTCCATTTTTCTCTCGTCAAACAAAACTTAATAAGGCTCCTCGTCGCAATCTATCGTCTCGCCAAATTGGCCGTGGGTTTGAACAGCTCGAAGATCGGCGATTGCTGGCGACTATTTCCGTTACCTTAGCCAGTGACGCTGCCAGCCCGGCCGATGATGGCGAAATCACACTTCGTGAAGCTATTACGTATGTGAACACGCAGGTTGTTCCGCCAAATGATCTTGCAACCATTAATGGCAACCTCGGCACGAACGACAAGATCGTGTTCGACCCTAGCGTCTTCGCTTCCCCTCAAACGATCACGCTGACCGCCGGTGAACTCGCCATCACCAATTCCGTCATCATCGACGCCTCGATGTTGACGAGTCTCACGATTGATGCCTCGGGGAACGACAACAATGTGAACGTTGATAACGGTGGCGGTTCGCGAATCTTCAACATCTTCCGCACCAGTCCCAGCAATACCCAGCCGCTCTCCGTATAGATTATTGGCCTGACGCTCACCGGCGGCGATGTTGCCGGAGACGGCGGTGCTGTCCTCGCTCGGGAATCGTTAGTCATTCGAGATTCACACATCACTGGCAACCATGCAACGGGCGACGGCGGCGGGATTTTCTCTTATGCGAACAAGGAAAATACGAGTTATAACTGGGGTAATAACGACTTGGACTTCTTAGTGATCGAGCGCTCACACATCACTGGCAACACTGCCAATGGCGACGGGGGAGGAGTGAACGCAGGAGTTGGTCCGGACCTATTTTTTATATCCGCAGATTTTTCTATGACCGTCTCCGACTCAATGATTACTGGCAATACGGCCATAGGCCGAGGAGGGGGATTGTTGGGCTCCTTCGTTAATGGGGCTAGTCTTTCAGTGCGTAACACCGTCGCACATGATAATACGGCAGACTCCGGAGGTGGGCTCCATATCCACACTATTGGGGGATCTCAATCGTCGTTTTCACTAGTCGACAGCACCATCTCGGGAAATCATGCCATCGGGGGAGGTTCTTTCACATTCTCAGGCAGTGGAGGGGGCATCTATCTAAACAATGCCAGTTATGCACCTGTCAACATTTCAGGCAGCACATTCACTGCGAACGATGCGCAGATGCACGGCGGCGGGGCATTCTTATGTATCGGAAAAACCGGTGACGGAGTTGTTATTGTCACCAACAGTACTTTTTCTGGAAATGAGGCCGTCAACGGCCAAGGAGGCGGAATTTGGATAGGATTGATCGAAGGCTTCGTCATAGCCACGTCGGAACTGCAACTGATGCACTCAACTATTACGGGCAACATCAGCGACGAGGGCGGTGGGGTGTATAGTCAGATGTTTTATGATACGTTCCTGATGCAATACATGGTGGATCCTCAAATCACCAACACGATCATCTCTGGCAACTTTGACCATGGAACCTCCAGCCCCAGTGCCAACAACCTGTGGGGCAAGATCAACACGACATTGTCGAAATACAATCTCGTGGGACCGGCTAATGGCATCAATATCATAGGATCTTTGGATTCTACCAACATTATCCAGGCAGACAACGATCCGGGCTTGACCTCTTTAGCCGATCACGGAGGGCCTACTCAAACGCACGCCCTGCTCTCGACGAGCCCAGCACTAGATGCGGGCGATCCAGCGGCTGTGGCTGGATTGAATGGAGTACCCGAATTCGACCAACGTGGCACAGGTTTTCCTCGCGTATTGGATGGTAATGGTATTGGTGGTCCCCGCATTGACATCGGCGCCCATGAAGTTGGTTTGGCCAAGGTCGTCGACGTGGTGCTCGACTATCCGACCTGGATGCGCGACCCGCACTCCTTTGCCGAAGTGATGCCGCTCGGCGAGCAACTGCGGCCGTTCGCCACGCAGAATGTG
>JBGSPU010000173.1:0-2944 GCA_041738415.1 Bythopirellula sp. | reverse complement strand
CGTCGCACGTTGCTCTGCGGTCCTCTTTTCGCCCTGCTGTTAATCCCTGCTTCCAGGGCCACGGCCGACACGTTCGGCAGCGGGGTGAACTCGTTCGAGATCGAGTTCGTCACGATTGGCGATCCGGGCAATCCGCCGGATGACCCGCCCAATACGGCGGGGGCAGTACCTTACACTTATCGTATCGGCAAGTATGAGGTCTCCGAGCAGATGATCGACAAGGCCAATGTCCTGGGAGGCCTGGGGATTACCAAGGATATCCGTGGGCCGGACAAGCCGGCTACGAGCATCACCTGGTTCGAGGCGGCGCGGTTTGTCAACTGGCTCAACACCAGCAAAGACGCGACTCCGGCCTACAAGTTTGACACGAATGGCGACTTTCAGTTGTGGGAACCAACCGAACCAGGCTACGACCCTGCGAACTTGTTTCGCAATTCGCAGGCCAGATACTTCCTACCCAGTGTCCATGAATGGCACAAGGCGGCGTACTACGATCCGATAGCGGGGCACTACTGGGATTACCCCACCGGCAGCGACAGCGTACCGGACGGGATCGATTTTCCCGGGGATCCAGATTTCGAGGCGGTGTTCTTTGATGGTGGTGCCAACCCGGGACCCAATGACGTTACTGATGTGGGACTGTTGAGTCCCTTCGGCACCGCTGGGCAGGGGAGGAATGTATTCGAGTGGAATGAGACTGCATCCGATTGGTCAAATAGCATCCGAAGTGAACATCGAAGCGCATCGGGAGGCAGTTGGTCGTTCGGCTACAGCGTCCTGACCGCATCGAATACTACGAGTGGCGTGGCACCACAGTTTGAAGGCAGCATTTTTGGATTTCGAATTGCAACGATACCTGAACCAACGACTTTGTTACTGCTTAGTTCAATGATCCTTAGTTTGTTTGGGGCGAAAAGATTCTTTGGAAGAACATAACAAACCACAAAGTTCCTATCACATCCATTTCAAAACAATTCAAGCGAGTGACAACTGTTTCCGCTAGAACTCTCATGGAGACCTCACAATGCGCAACTTCCCCTGTGATTAGATTTACTTACTCGCCAAGCTCGGCTTTTCGAGAAAGAAACGGAACTATAGTTTCAAGCGAAATGCATTCGCAAGATCTTTGCGAATAGAATCCTTAGAAAACCGTAGATTGTTGGCCAGTTACAAGGTTAACTTTATTGGCGACGAGTTAGATGGTATAAGCGATGGGCAAATTTCATTGAGGGATGCAGTTGTTGCAGCACAGTCTGGTGACACGATTAACTTCGACCCGGCCATCATGAACGGAAAGACAATCGAACTGCTACCAGTCCTGGGCGAGATCGCCTTTAGCAAGTCCCTCACCATCGATGCCTCGATGCTCCCCGACGGCCTGACAATTGATGCCTCCCTGGCGGATCCCACACCGAATTCAACGCATGATGATGGAGATTTATTCAACGACGGCGATGGGATTCGGATATTCAAGATCGCTCGCGTTGACCCGTTTTTTACTCCCTTACTTCCGATGACGACGATCAAGGGATTGACTCTTACTGGCGGGGACGTGAGTGGACCGGGGGGCGCTATTTACTCCATCGAGCCGTTAACTCTCCTGGATTCGATTATTACCGGCAACGATGCGACAGGTAACGGCGGGGGAGTTTCCATTGATTTAGGAATGTTTGGGATTTCAAACCAAGGCGATGCAACCATTTTGGTAGAAAATACTCAGATAACCAGCAATAGCTCCACAGGTTCCAGTGGAACCGACGGAGGAGGTGGTGGGGGAGGGTTGCATGTAACGTCTTTTAATCTGAACCGAATCGACTCCCTTGAAATTGTCAATTCGACGCTCACGGGCAACACGGCAAGAGAAGGGGGCGGACTGGCCGCCACGCTAACTTCTGGAGCCAAGCTGACGGTCAGAAATAGTCTTTTCGACGATAATACGGCGATACAAGGAGGTGGCATACAAATACATATAGGCTCAAATGCGGAATTCTTGCTCAAGGACAGCACCATTTCGGGAAACCACGCTGTGGGAATTGGTTCTGCACATGCTGGGAGCGGGGGTGGAATCTATGCCGCAGTCATTCGCGGTGCGGAAACCAAAGACTTCTTCATTTCAGGCAGCACAATTTCTGGAAACGAAGCTGATAATGCAGGGGGAGGCGCTTTCTTCTGTATTGCCAAATCGCATACAGGAAACTTTCACAATGAGTTTAACATCAGCAACAGTACCATTTCTGGCAATTGGACCAACAACACTGTCAGCGGAATAGGAGGCGGAATCTATGCTGGCCGAGAAGAGGCATCAGATGAGTATCTCGATCTGAGGCTCACCAATGTGACCATTACGGGCAATACAAGTACCGCTGGTGGCGGCATATTCAGCGAGGATATCCTTACTGCTCCCATCATTACCACGCTGATGAACAATACCATAGTCTCCGGCAACATAGATCACAACAACGCAGCAAATAACCTGGTGGGAACCGTTGATCTTGCAACTAGTCAGTATAATCTGATCGGTCCAGGAAATAATGTTACCAGGATGGGGTCTTCGGTAACTCCGCATAGCAGCAACATTTTACCCATCGGGAATAACCCTGGCCTGGCGCCGCTGGCATTCAATGGCGGGCCGACGATGACCCATGCTCCGCTGAGTGTCAGCCTCGCCATCGATGCCGGCTCGAATGCCCTGGCCGTTGATCCTTTGACAATGGCGCCGCTGACGACGGATCAGCGGGGTACCGGCTTTGGGCGTATTTACGACATCCCAAACGTCAATAACAACGCCAATCAATTCACCATCGACATCGGCGCCCATGAAGTTGGTTTGGCCAAGGTCGTCGACGTGGTGCTCGACTATCCGACCTGGATGCGCGACCCGCACTCCTTTGCCGAAGTGATGCCGCTCGGCGAGCAACTGCGGCCGTTCGCCACGCAGAATGTG
>JBGSPU010000123.1:0-4555 GCA_041738415.1 Bythopirellula sp. | reverse complement strand
AAAAGGGTCGAGCGTCCCACGCTCCGGTTGAGCACGTGGTAGACGATGTTGCCCGAACATTCGCGGAGTCGTCTCGGCATACCCAGCAAGCTACCAGGCGGCTGCCGCCATGTCAATAAAAGACTCCCGACCCCTTTGAATATCCGTGGCTGGCAAGTCGAGTGGGCCAGGTTGTGCGACGACTTGAACGAGTTGCAAGAGTTGACGCTGACAGTCGGCAACAAGAAGTTTCTCCTGCGCACCCCTCCGGTCGGCCACGCCGGCCAAGCGATCCAAGCTGCGGGGGTGGCGCTTGGGCCTGCGGTACGAATGATCTGAGGCGATTCCCCTGCCGTGGAAGCATGGGTGTAGTGCCAAAGACTCCCCATCAAGTCGTAAGTCGTTTCACAGAAAGAACTTGTAAATTAGCACTGTCGAAGATGGGTCTAACGCTTGTAGCGGTTGAAGCGGTGACAACTGATGTGCTCAAAATGCGTTAAATTCCAGTCGATTCAACTGTAGGGCTGCACGAGGCTGGCGAAGTGCTAGCACCGATTGATCGGGAGCTGCTCTTGTTGTGCCAGAGAATCAACTCCAGCCACTCGGCATTTTGCAATGGGGGTAATAAGCAATGAAAAAGGCGACGCTAACAGTAATGATAGCTTCGTCTGTCATGCTAGCAGGGTGTCGGACCCCCAGGTCTCTCCACTCTCCACCGGTAATGCAAGGAGATGTTCACGATACCGCGAACGATCTCAACCAAGATCCGGCAGCCGTCGAACGCAGCGACCAGTTGAGCTTCAATTGCTCAAAGGCGTGTGACGCGGAAGCAAGTACCTTCCCTCTGAAAGGTCCGCGAGGTGATGAACGCGTCCAACTTGCCAACGTTCAAGTTCCACTACCACACAGCACGGATACCAGTGAGCCTCTCCTACACGCTGAGGCTTCAGAGTTGTCACTAGAGGGCGCGATCCAATTGGCTTTGGAGCGAAACCCGAATCTTGCGATCGTGCGGGCCAGTGAACCCGTAGCCCACGCGGCGTTTCATGTTGCCGAGACTTATCCTTGGAACCCGCAGTTCCAGACGCAGGTGCTGCCGTATAGCCGAGACCGCAATGGCAATGATGGGGTGGTCAGTCAGCAGCATGTCATCGTGCAAACCTTTGAACTGGGCGGGCAGCAGCACTACCGCGAACGCGCCGCAGCTGCCAATTGGAGGCAAGTGAGCGGCACCGTCAGGCAGGCAGAACTGACAACCGCTGCTCAAACCACCACTCTCTATTTTGCCGCTTTATTTCAACGCGAGCTGAGAGATTTGAATCAAACTTTGGCTGAGCTGAATGAGCAGTTAGTCGGAGTCATGCAACGTCGCCAGAAAGCGGGCCAAGCCAACAATTCCGATGTCGAATTAGCCCGTTTGCAGGCTCAAACGACTCGCCGTCAACAGCGTTTGACCGAGTCAAGCTACCAAACTGCTTATACGAATCTCTTAAACCAGTTGAACGTTACCGCAAACATTCAATTCGGTCTCAGCAACGACTGGCTACAATGTCGGTGGCGACCTATCGATGAAATCATCCTGGAGAGTCCAGAAATCATATCGGTAGACCCACTCGGACAATCAAGTGGGATGAATTCCGGCAGCTGTTGTATGCTCACTCAGCCTGAAAACGAAGCCATTTTGCGACAAATTGTGGTTGACCGTCCTGATGTGGCGGCAGCCCGTGCAGGCGTCGCTATGGCGATGGAGAATTTAAGACTAGCGAAAGCGATGAAGCGTCCGAATCTACAAATTGGCCCGATGTGGCAGTTAGACGATGCGGCCACCCAGTTATGGGGTGTTCAGGCGCAGATCGATATTCCCGTCGTGAATACCGGCAAAACGCTTGTTTCCCAGCGGTATGCCGAATTGCGTCAACAACAGATTACGGCACAACAGTTGGAGAATCGAGCCGTCCTCGAAGCCAGAGCGGCCATCACTCGTTATGAGCGGTCGCGAGTGCTCGTCGAACAGTCGCGAGAGGATTCGGTTCGCTCCCTTTCGGAATCTCTTCAGCCGTTTCAGGACCAGTTCAAAGCCGGACAAATCAACCTGCTGCAGGTGTTTGCCGCCCGTGCATCCATCGTTCAGTCGAAACAAAGCTACCTAGACTTATTGAATGAATTGGCCTTAGCCGTTACCGACGTGACTCTTTCGACAGGACTTCCGCCGCAGTTGCTGATGGCGGACGCCGAACAACTCCCAAGTCCAGCAGAAGAGTTGTCCTTGCCATGACGTGCGAATCAATTCAACAAAGCGACGAGAAATCGAAGTCCCACCTACTGCTGCGGTTTAGCAAGCCGATTCTATTCCTCATCGGGGCGTTCTGCCTGGCTGGGGGGTATGCGGGGCTGACGATGCCTTCCTCAGTCTTCCCTGAGACAGATTTTCCTCGCGTCGTAATCCTCATCGACAACGGAGTCATGCCCGGCGACGAGATGATGGCGACGGTGACTCGGCCCGTCGAAGAGGCCATGAAGGACATTCCGGGGGCGATCAACATTCGTTCGACAACCGGACGTGGTTCCGCTGCGATCAACGTCTTCTTTGACTGGTCGACGAACATGACTGAGGCTGAGCAGTACGTGCTCGCCAGACTCTCGCAGATTCGCTCGACGCTTCCTCCCACGGCCATGGCCGAAGTGCATCGTCTCACCTTTTCAGCATTTCCAATTCTTGGCATCAGTTTGACCAGCGAAACGCGGCAGCCAACAGAATTGTGGGAGACAGCAAGATATGACATCTACCCCCGTTTACTGCGGATCAAAGGCATAGCGAGAATTAAGCTCGTGGGCGGGCGAGTGCCTGAGTTTCATGTCGTGGTCGATCCCGCCAAATTGGAAGCGAATCAGCTCAGCTTTGCTCAGGTTACTCAAGCCCTGGCTGACACAAATCTGTTCACTCCGGCGGGAATGCACGAAGAGAACTACCAGCTCTACCTGACGACGGTCGACAATCGCTTGCACAGCAGCGAAGAGATCGAAGACGTTATCCTTGCTTGGGTCAACCAAGCACCGGTGAGGATCGGCGATGTGGCCGCAGTGCAGCGAGGCTCGCAGCCTCAATTCAACCGCGTCACCGCAGACGGGAAAGAAGCGGTGCTGTTGAATATCTACGGTCAGCCCGATTGCAATACAGTACAAATAAGCGAAGACCTTCAGCAGCAGTTAGAGCAACTTCGGCAGGAACTGCCCCCCGACATGCGGATGGCATTCTTCTACGACCAATCGCAATTCGTCCGGGAAGGAGTTCGCAGTGTCTGGGACGCGATCTTCCTTGGATTGGCACTCTCCGTGGTCGTGTTGTTTGTCTTCTTAAAAAGTTGGCGAGCCACGGTTGTAGCCGCTTTGGTCATCCCCGTCACGGTGCTCCTCACACTAGTCGCTTTGAAACTGTTGGGAATGAGTTTCAACCTCATGACCTTAGGCGGTATTGCAGCGGTCGTCGGGATCGTGATCGACGATGCGATTGTAGTCGTCGAAGCCATCTATTCCAAAGTCGAGGCGGGGCTAGTTCCAGCAACAGCTGTCCGCGAGGCCATCAGCGAAGTCGGCCCTGCCCTGGTTGGCAGTACCATGACCCCCGTTGTGGTCTTCATCCCTCTGGCCTTTTTGGACGGAGTGGCGGGCGTTTTCTTTCGGGCTTTGGCAACAACGATGGTTGTCGCACTACTAATATCCTTACTGCTGGCCATCACTTGGACGCCGGTCACCGGAGGACTGCTGATTCGGGCGAAAAAGAAGGGGCCACCGGCCCGAAGAGGCTCGCGATTCTGGCATCAAATCTGGAACAGGCTGAGCCGTAAACGGCAGCACGGTTCCACAGGGTCGATCACGACGGCCCCTACGACCACAACAGATACTTCTTTGCAGGCAAGTATAGAAGCAGAACCTGGTGGTCCCATCCTCCGTGGTTTGATCTCGACCTATGCGTTTGTGATGAGAAAGCTCTTAGGGAAACCTGTCCTTGCACTCGTGGGTGTGGCGGCCATTACCGCAGCGGGGGTGTGGATTTACGCACAATTGGAGTCCGACTTTCTCCCTGAGCAAGACGAGGGAGCGTTCGTAATCGACTATTATTCGCGTCCGGGAACCAGCCTGACCGAGACCAATCGCATGCTGATGCACGTGGAAGCGATTCTGAGGGCGACGCCCGAAGTTGAGAGCTTTTCTCGACGGACTGGTGCTCGACTTGCTCTCGCCATCGCGGAACCCAACACGGGGGATTTCCTGGTCAAGCTGAAACAGAGCCGTTCCCGTTCGACAGCTCAAGTCATTGAGGAAGTGCGGGGAAAGGCAAACGCGGCGGAACCGGCTTTGCATTTCGAGTTTCCAGGCGTGCTGAGTGATTTGATCGGCGACTTAACTTGGTCTCCGAATCCCGTTGAAATAAAGATAAAGGGGTATCCGGTTCACTCATGCTCCGTTTTGCCGTAGAATCCAGTAGTTTTCTGTGACCCGGCAATTGGTGGTGAAATGCGACGTGGTGACGAGTATCCGGCGAATCTGGTGGAGTTTATCGATTGGTTTCCCTCGA
>JBGSPU010000116.1:0-2904 GCA_041738415.1 Bythopirellula sp. | reverse complement strand
AAAAGGGTCGAGCGTCCCACGCTCCGGTTGAGCACGTGGTAGACGATGTTGCCCGAACATTCGCGGAGTCGTCTCGGCATACCCAGCAAGCTACCAGGCGGCTGCCGCCATGTCAATAAAAGACTCCCGACCCCTTTGAATTTTTTGGTCAAATCGGTATCGATTTACGTCATTATCCCCACTGGTGGTGCCGTAGTCCCAGCCAATCACAGGGACCGTGGTCCCACTGACGCCAAACTCCTCGTGCTCTCCCGGGGCAAACTGCTCGAGCGCGCGACTGGCGTTAAGATGGCCTGCACCCATTTCCGTATCCAGTGGAAAGAAGCCGCCGAAGTTCGAGTCGACCGAGTCATCCCAGGATTCGGAATTGAACCAAGTCGATACACCGTCTTGCTTGAGGACCGTGCGATCCATCCCGAGCAATCCGCCGGGCGGAATCGTAAGTCCGCCAGGAACGGTGACCGAACCGTCGTCGATGAGCTTATCGGCAGAGTTCATGAGAACGGCTTTCATGACTTCGTGACGACGTGCGGTTGGTCCTGGCTCTGGGACAGACGTCGCCATGCCACCCCAATTCGTTGCACCGGCAGCAATCTGGAAATCCGCATATTGCTGCAACAACGCTACCGTCCCGGTGACATGAGGTGCTGCGAAGCTAGTGCCGTCAAGGGTTACCCTGTCGTCGACGCCAGAGCCAACCAAGACGCCAACACCTGGTGCGATCAAATCAATATGGGTTCTTTCAGTCGATAAGTGAGAAAAGTCATTCCCGTCTGACACTCTGTCATAGACACCGCTGGTTGCATTCTTTTCAGATTTGCCAATAGTCATGCCATTGAAATTGTCAGTGGGGACCGGGAATTCGCTCGGATTACCCTCATCATCGAACTGAGTGCCTCCGACTACGTACAATGTATTATGTTGTTTTGCTGACCAGTCAATGAACTGTGTCAAAGGTGAATTGCCTTCTTCCACGCCACTGTCCAGCGCCTCGCCAAAGCTAAAGTTTATGGCCCGAATATCTCCCGAGTTTGCAAGAGCCACATGCTGGGCCGTCGCAGCCTCAATACCTTGGTCGGCTATGATAAACCCTGAAGAATACAATTTCGCTCCATTTGCAACACCGGCTGTGCTAGGAGTTCCCGCAGGTAGAGTTTCCGATGAAATCATGACGCTAGCAACTTGAATGGGATGGTCGTTAATCTCGAAGTTATTTGGATTGGGAGGCATCTTGATGCCATTGGCCGTGGGGCTAAATGAGGTGATGCTGGTGGGATTGAACGGGTCGTCAACTTGTGCAAAGAAAACCTCTTGAGGATCGACGAAAGGGTTCAATAAGTCTGCGTCGGTGTCTAAGGGCATACCATTTGGCTGCGTGGGATCGCCAGGACGGAATCCTTCAACCTGCCCGATTCCTATGCCAGAGCCAGTCAAAGGGTTCAGATTAGGGTTAGGGAGCGTTAGCCCTTCGGAGAGTATTCCTTTAGATCCTATCGTCTCATTGCTGGCTTCCACATGCGGGACTACAAGCGAGAAAATTATTACACTGAAAATAGCGGCTCGTGATCTAGTCTTCATGGTTTTCTCCTGCTGGTTGCGGCAAAAGGGCTTTATGTTGCCCTGCCTGTTTGGTTGACTCCTTGACCGAAAATGAAAATGAACTACTGACGAGATTGTTACTTGATGTTGGCCGAGGAGGAACGCCTGCTTTGACGTACTTTTGTTCCAAGGGTAATCGCTCGACGAGTACTTCGTACTTTCCACCTTTTAGGCCGCTGATTGGTATCAAAGCAAAATGATTTGTTACTTCTCGGGATCGGTGGGGAATAAATTTAAATCGGACCCGAATTGTGTGATCCTCAATTACAATGTCGTGAAGATGGATATACGATGTGGACCTGTATGTGAAAAACACTAGGGACAGCTCTTGATCCACCTCGAAGTCATTTCGACGATCCTCCTTGCCCATCAAGATCGCGTGTGCTTTTTTCATGGCCTCCATGCCTGTCCCAGCCACGATAAAACCGGCCTCTGCTTTTTTTTCTTCTCCTACTCCTGGTAGCCCGGATAGTCTCTTTCGTATCTCTTCCAGCAATGGGCCCTCTTCTGCCGTGTATTCACCGCCACGTTGCCCGGCACTCATAGGTTTCGTGCCGGGGATGCGCCAGCCCCAAACTTCGCTCAGCGGAATCACAACTGCGTCGTCGGAGAGTTTCAGTTCGGGAGAAGGTGGGTCTTCCACTGTGAACGAGAACGGCTGGCACACAATCTTCTGGGCCGCTTCTGTACTCAATGGCTCAAAACCCGCATCAAGGTATTTTTGATCTAACGGAGCCTGAGTAATCTCGACTTGATAGACACCAGCCGGTAGCTTCCCTAGTGGGATCAATGCTAGGTGAACCGTCACTTCCGGAGTGTAGTGGGGCACACATCGATACCGAATCTTGATCACATTTCCACGACGCTCTACATGGTCCAAATAGATATTGTAGTTACATGGATGCGAAAAAAATGCAATGGAAATCTCTTCCGTTGAGTAGAGAGGGCTACAGACATCTGGATTTCTGGTAGCCAGTCCGATTGAGGCAAAGGTGAGTGCCCGTCTTCCTGTTCCGTAAACCGCCAATCCACTCATTGCCTCTGCCTCAGGAGGCTTTTCCAGAAGTTTGCGCTGCGGTATTACGATGTGCTTCGGTGTCGTGTGTTGAACGGGAGATTCGTCTGTTGTCGCTGAGAGATCCTTGGTTCCGGGCATGTGCAGTGCCCAAACCTCACTCAACGGAATCTCCACTGCTTCCTTAGCAGCGCTGATAGAGCAGCAGAGTACCAATACCAAGAAGAAGGAATAGCGACCGCACATAAGAAACCTCCGTTCTGTCCCGACCAGCATTTCCACCCGCTAGA
>JBGSPU010000110.1:0-131371 GCA_041738415.1 Bythopirellula sp. | reverse complement strand
CGGCAACCCTCCTGCTTCTGTTCCAACGTGAAAATCACCTGTCCCTCGACATATTCGGTCTTCAAATAAAACGGTAGCCCCGGATAGCGAAACCGTGGTACAACAAACTCGTGGACATGCTGGCACTCATTTCTGAAGCTCGAAGATAAACTCCAGATCGAACCAGCATGTCCGCCTATTCACAACCCCCCCGGTACGCTCTTTCCGGATGAACCTCTTATATCTAACACCACTAGAAACACTCCAACCTGCCCGTAACTAAAAAATTGCTATGCAGGCAAAATATAGAGTTCGATTCAAGATTCGCACTATTTTATGCTTAGTGACAGCTACTGCCATTCTAGCGGCCTATACTGGGACTGTAATTAGACGAGCGAATCGGCACGGGGAGATGGTACACTCCCTTAGTGTTGTGGGAGGAAGGGTATTGTACGGCTATGGAATTAATGAGTATCAACCAAGAGAGAGTATATCAGATTCTTGGATTGACAAAGCATTAATAGGCATGTTTGGGGAAGAATGCTACGGTACTGTAAAGCAAATCGGGATTCTTAATCCAACTCCCAATTCTCCTTTGCCTGCTACTACCATCGACCAAGTGCGTAATTTTCCTTGGGTGACTCACTTAACTCTTACAGATTATACGATCACTGCTGACGCGATTGAAAATATCGCTAGTCTAACGCAATTGCGAAGCGTTGAATTCTTTCGGTGCGTATTGAATGAGGAGGCTATTTCCTCGCTTTCATCGCTTGATAATCTAGAATCTTTAGGCTTGAGCAACCCGTCCCTGAACTGCAATATCTTAAAACAAGTAAGTTCAACGATGAATATTCAAGATTTGCGACTCTACTCGTTCGATCTTGATAGTCAATGCCTTAAATGTCTCCGGTTGCTAACAGGACTTAAGTCGTTAACTATTTGGGGCTTAACTATGAGTGACCATGATCTAAAATTACTTGCCGAGAATCTGTCGCTAGAATCTCTCGTCTTGGAAAACGTTGATGGTATTTCCACGAAAGGATTAATGGAATTAATATCCTTGCAGACACTCGAGTCATTAGCAGTCGTTGACTGTCCAGGAGTCCAAGGCGACAATGATTCGATTGAGCGGCTGCTTCCAGAGTGCAAAGTCTTTTTTTCACGCGGCATATCAGACTTTGTATTACCAGACCCTTAGAGAGGGGGCCAGAAAAGCACTGTCATGGCCAAACTTGCCTTTTGAGTTGAGCGCAGACGTTCAGCGCAACTACCTGAAGGTAATTTTTTTTGGGAAAAAAGGGACATACCAGGGGACGCAGCACATTTGTGGAAATGAGCTGCGTCCTCTGGTATGTCCCTTTTCCTTCTTTTGCCCGATTAATCCAATCATCGATTCCCCTGGACGAAAGTCAGGCTAGGCTATCCGATGGATTGCTGTGACTATTGATCGATCGCTGCCAAATTGGCCGTGAAATAATACACGGCCAACATGACCAAGTTGACCCACATGACCAAGAAGGAATCTGGCTGACGAATCGTATGCCGCCAAGCGGCAAGTTGCTGGTGCTCGTTGATGCTATCACTCCTGTTCCTGATGGCAGTTCTGCAATTGCTTTCCTTGCTGGCTTGTCTAGGAGATTTTGCTGTTATGGGATAGAATGGGTGGCGGAGTGGGCAAAAGACCCAAATTGAAGGAGTTAGATGGCCCGCAGCTTCCTGAGGCGGCGCGGCAATTTTTCAGGGAAAGGATTCAGTCATGGTCGCAGGGCTTGGCTTGTTGCTCGTGTCAGGGTTGGGAATTGTTTGCGGTTGGCAACCGATGCCGGATGGCAGCGCCAGTTATGAGTGCGTAATCCAACTGGAACCCGAATTGGTAAGCACGCTCAAGGGGGGCGATTCTATTCCGCTCTCCATCGATGTTCCCGACCATGTGCAGCCCATCAAGCGGGTGCGGATAGTCGTCGGCACGGGTGGGGTCCCCCAACAAAGCCTCGTGACCAATCCTAAGCCGTGGCCCGGCGACGAAGCAAAGCAATCCCGTGAAGGCATCGTCGAAACGCAATACACTTTTCCTAATTCTGCCGGCGATCGATACCCAACACAGCAAGCGCAATCCCAACAAGTCTTACCACCGAGCGACTATGGCTCGAATGCCCAGGAGGCTTTTGCCAGGTCGCTACAAAACGGTGGTCAAGCAGTGCGCGATGCTGCCAACCAAGCGACCCAAGATATTTTGCCACCTGATCCGAGTCGCAGTCTCTCGGATGCCGTGGATCGCACGGGTCAGCATCTGGGTAGCGAAGTCAGAAACGTGGGTGAAACGGTCCGCTCCGACATCCGCCAACTTTTTGGCTCAGAGTCCGCCGGTGGAGTGACGCCCAATCTGGGAGCGGATAGCCAAAGTTCCCAGATATTGCCTCCCGGCAGTGCCCCCACTCCCGTTAGCGATGTTCGCAATACACCTGTGGACGACGGGCAGGCCGTTTTGCCTCCTGTCGTCAACAATAATAACTGGCGTGTCGATCAGCCGAATCGTTCGAACCAAGCGGGAGATTGGCAATCGAGAGGAGTTCCTGCTCCTAATTCTGCTGCGGGTGATTCTCTCGGTACGTTCAATGGTGCGCGATCCAACAGTGATCCGTCATGGTCAAACAACCCGAATGTCAATACGGATCCAAGAGCATCACGCACTGGACCATCCGGTGGCTCGCCACCGGCGTTCAATGCAAGAGGCTCGAGCGTCATTCCTCCCAGTGATCGCTACCCAGATTCGATTCCAGCAACCGAGAGAAATGGCCTGGAAATTGCCGACACGCGCAACGGGATACCGGAAACTAAAAAATCAGCAGATTCAGGGCCTGGCTTTCCACCGTTTTCTCCGGCAGTGAGCGGCGATTCGCGGTCAGCAATGCCAACCACGCCTGTTTATCAAGGACAATCGAACGTACCTGAGATCCGCCGCGGCATGCTCGATGGGCCTGCAGGTGCTGAGTTGCAGGGAGCGAATGGCCAGCCAATCGCCCAGGAGAATCCCAGCACTTCGACAACGGCGGGCAGTCAAAACACACCGACTTCGACCGATTTTGGCTGGAACACTCAAACCCAGCCCCAGCCGCAAACCCAACAGCCGATGGTTCAACCAGGTGCCAATCCAGCGCCCATGTTTCCACTCTTATTATCGTGGGTGCTGTTGAGCGGTTCAGGGGCAGGGAATCTCTATCTGTTCTGGAGCTATCTGGATATCCGCAACAAATACCGCGACGTCCTTTACGAGGCGTCACGCAAGATCACCGGCAGGCATGGCCGGGATTAGTGTGACGGGCAAAAAAAGTCAGGGTGGGTGCCCCCACTGGAAGGCACTTGCCGATATAGGCTAATCGTGGGTAGAATGGAAGCTTCACCCAAGCGTTGGGTACTCGACTGAATCCATCAAGTTATTGGAGATTTTGTGGGAACAAAGAAGTCTGGAAAAGGGCGGCGAAAACTCGGCCGCAAGAAGCGTCGCATGCGTGCTAAGATTCGGCATCGCAAGAAATAATCTTTCGCTCGGGATCGCTCAGATCGCCAGCATTCTCCTATTGCGGTTTAAAATCATAATCAGCTTGCGCGCCAATTGTGCTACCCTTTTAAGCCTGTCGTGGTGATGCCGCTGAGGAAGGTGCGTTGCAAGCCGGCAAACAAGAATACAATCGGCAAGGTAAATAACACAGCCGCCGCGAGCAACAGATTCAGCTCGCTTGAATGAGAACTAATAAATTGTTCGAGCCCGTACGCCAAGGGAAATCGCTCGGGATCGTTCAAATAAAGCAGTGGACCACCGTAGTCGTTCCAGGTGGCCACGAATTCTAACAGGCCGACCGTCAGCAGAGCCGGGCGGCAGAGTGGCAGCATCACGCGGAATAAAATCCCCAGTTCGCTGCAACCATCTAAGCGCGCCGCATCGACCAAGGATTGCGGAACCGTCAAAAAAAACTGGCGCAAGAGAAAAATATAAAACGCTTCTCCCAGGAACTTGGGCACAATCAACGCTCCCAACGAATCATACAAACCCAGTTCACGAATCACCAAAAACCGTGGCACCATCGTCACTTGCCACGGGAGCAACAAGGTGGCAATCAACACGGCAAAGAGCGCATCGCGGCCTGGCCAGTGGAGGCGAGCGAAAGCATAAGCCGCAACGCTGCAGGACAGGAGCGTTCCGGTCATGTTGCCCGCACACAGCAGGAGGGTATTCGCGAGGTAGCGGAAAAAAGGTATCGCCTTGACGGCGTCCTCGTAGTTCTGCCAACGAAAAGGTCGCGGCCACCAGGAAAATGGCTCGGAGGCCAACTGCTCCGGGGACTTAAGCGAAGTGAGTACCAACCACACCAATGGCGCAGCCATGACTGCGGAGAGAATCACGAGGCCCAAATAGGCCCACCACCCGGGAGTACGATTACTCATCAAGCACCTCTCGCAGTCGTTGCCTCACACGCGCGGCAGCTTCTTGCAGTTCCGTCTGCGGATCGGTACCGCGATACATCACCTGTTGGGCCGCTCGCACAACTTCTTGGTAATAAAAAGAACTCACCGCTAACGCGGGAACGGGACGTTGGTGCGGACTGGCTGCCAGAGTGACGAACTCCCGCAGCAGCGGCTGTTCATCCAGGGCTTTCTGGTAGGGTGCCTGATCGACGATTTCCTGCGATGGCGGGATCCAACCCCCGGCTGCGCAGGCCTTTGCGGCGGCAATGCCATTGCCTGAAAAACCGGTCCAATACTTCATAAACTCCCAGGCCCCCTGCTTCTGGCGGGCGCCACGGGGCACGGCAAAGAAATTACCGTTCACCCAACCAGCGTTCGCAACGCCACCCGGCGGAGGTGGAAGCGGGACGACGGTGATTTCGTCAGCCTGCTCGCCAATTCGTTTTGCGGCAGCCGCCGCCTCGGCAACATCGCGGATCCGCCACTGGCCATCCATCACCACCGCATAGCGGCGGTTGGCTAACAGGGGAAACGCGGCACCGGTGAGAGCTTGCTCACCCGAGCGAAACGCGGCAACTTCGCTAGGGCCATAACGCTGACTGTAGCCAGCCATCCAGGAGAGCGCAGCGACGATCTTTGGATCGTCAGGTGTGATCAAGGTAACTAGATCGGTACTCGAGAGATCGGCAAAGTGGCCTCCAAATACAATACCCCATGCCCACAGACGCCGCGGATCGGGCAAATAACCCATCTGGCTGCGACCGGTTGATTCGGCCGCTGGTGAAATCGTCTCGGCAATTCGGTCCAAATCATGGAGGGTCCGTGGTAGGGGCAAACCATGCTCGGCCAGCAAAGTGCGATTGCAGTACAAGGCACGAATGTCGAGCCCGTTGCACAAGGCAAAAAGCTGCCCTTCGGCTGTTCCTAATTCGCGAGCCGCTGGAAACAGCCATTTGTTCAGGCGATCAATTTCGTCCGGCGTCGCCAACGCGTCAAGCGGCGTCAGCACCCCCCGTTGAGCCCAATCCCCTACCACAGGATCATCGTGATTGAGCAAGTCTGGTGGGTCACCACCTGCCACGCTCAGAAAAAACTTCAGATCGAGATTCGACCCCGGCATGGCAATCGCACGAACCTCGTAGCGATCTTGCGAATCGTTGAAGCCCTGGACAATTTGTTCGACGACAGGTCGATCGCGGCCTCCCCAGAAATGCCAGAAGATTACCTCGGCACGTTCGGCGGCTACGCTTCCCTCGCCAGCACATAGCGCCACGACAAGGACTAGGAGCAATACCAGATGGAACCTCATTCACGCAGCTCCTTGATGATGCACCCAGCGATGCGAGGTGCGAAAGAGCCATACCGTGATCAAGAGAATGATAACGAACAGCATCCAGGCCACAGCGGAAGCGTAACCCATGTCGAGTTCCTTAAATGCTGTGAGGAACAAATGGAGCGACAGCGTCAAAGTGGCACCTGCTGGATCTCCTTGACCATCACTCACCAGGTAGATTTGGGTAAACGCTTGCACCGAGTGAATCAAGCCAACGACGACATTGAAAAAAATCACTGGTGTGAGCATGGGTAGCGTTATATGCCAGAATTGGCGCCAGCGGCCCGCACCATCGAGTTCGGCTGCCTCATAAAGCTGGCAAGGTATATCGGTGATGGCGGCCAAATAAATCACCAGCAGGTTCCCCACTCCCCAGACACCCATCAGCACTAACCCGTCTTTGGAGCCGAAAATTCGCCCCGCATGGTCATCCGGCCAGGTGGCTGGCCACAACGCAGCGCTGGTGCTATGAAACCAACCCTGTGCGGGGAGTCCCAGCTTGAGAAGTATGCCATTGACGAGTCCTTGCTGGGGATCAAGCAGGGCCATCCACAGCACGGCAGCGGCCACGATAGGTACGACTGACGGCAGGTAACAAAGTGTGCGGAATATGCTGCGCCCGCGCACCTCCCAGGAGAGCATCACCGCCAGCAAGACCCCCAGGATTACGGAGAAACTGACGCTCAGCAGCGCGTAGTAGGCCGTGTTGCCTATCGCCCGTGCCAAGGTTCCGCTCGAGAAAAATTCTGCGGAGAGCCGGCGATAGTTGGCAAATCCCACCCATTTAGGAGCGCTGAGCAAGTCGAAACGGCAGAAACTCCAATAGAACGAAGCGAGAAACGGATAAAGCGTTAGGACGCAAAAACCCACAAGCCAAGGGCTTACCATCGCCAGCCCCGCACGCACTTCACTCTGAGAGTTACTAATGGTCATCTCTGCTTCGGTGGTTCTGATGGAAGTTCAGGGGGCTATCGTTGGAATTCATTGATTCTCACATCTTACCAGCGCTGCGCAATTTACAATGGAATGTTGTACGGTGATCATTATGACGATCAGGCTGGCCAAATCCTACAACGATTTTATCAGGTTTTTGTGACACTGCATTTTGTCCCTATGGCTGACGGTCCCAGATTCGCATACAGAATTCGCTTCATTTTTGTACACATCTCACATGGCATTGCACGAGAAAACTGGTACTCTGCCGCGAAGAGACCGCGCACGATTCACATAATTTACTCTCCCAGACGTAAATTTTGGAGGGAACTTTTGTGCGATCAGTTCGAATTTCAAAGAACTCCTTAACCTTCCTGCGAACTCCAATATCGCAACTGGAAAGCAAAGTTCTCCAACGATTTTGGGCAGAGCGGGGAAAGGCTAGGAGGTAGTTGCTAGGTGCTGGTTAAAAAACATGAATGGAGATAGTTTACCGCCGAGGTACAGAGTATGCTAAGGGAAGAGAGAAAGTAAGCGAGTGATATTCATTGCGCATTCGCAATAAAGCGAGAGATAATTCTCTTCGTCCATCGAGCTAGTACTAACCATTCATCTGCCACGAGCAAGAGTTGAGTAAAAGAAAAGACCACTGGCGAAGCCAGGGGCACCCGGCGCAACATGGACGACACAAGGACGCGGAACCGTGTTAACGAGGGACCGCGCTCCCTTGTGGCGAGCAGAGTGTGTTTACTGTGAGGGGGCCTGTGGGGCGCGGCTAACCTTTAGGCTCCTTTCATCTTACCTCGCGGAGAAATCTCACCGCATTGGCAAAGTCCTCCACCGTTTGCGCTGAGCCGTTACGCTCGATGGTGACCCAACCGCGGTATTCGTATTCTTCGAGACTTCCGAGCAATGCAGGGAAGTCCGCCGATCCGCGACCAAGCTCAACCTCCAAATTACGGTTGGCGGAAAAATCTCGCACGGAGTCGACGGCGTGGACATGGGCTATGTATTGGCCGAGTGCGGCGACGAATTCAGCAGGAGAATGACCTGCCGCCATCAGGCTTGCCGGGTGTAAATCCAGAAACAGGGTTCCTTCTGGGAAACTGCAGATAAAATTACCGAGTTGCTTGCAACTATCAAATCCGGCTCGCGTGGCCAACTGTACTCCCAATCGCATGCCGTGCGTCGTCAGGGTATTGATCACATCGGAGAGAGTAGCCCACTCAGAACTTGCGGGATCGTCTGGAAGTCGACCCAGATTGCAGACCAACACTCTGGCTTGGAGTTGCGATGCTAGCCGCATGGCATCCAGCGTAGCAGCCACCCGCCGATCCAGGTCGGCAGGATCCGAATATCCGCGTCGTGTGGGAAAGATGAGCGATCCAACCCGCAGATTCAGATCATCGAGCATTTTCCGCAGTTGGCGTAGCCCCGTGTCCGAAATATCAGAGGGCTGAAGTTCACTGCGGGCATCAAATTGCACCCCGTCGCACCCAATCGACGCAGCAGTATGCAATGCTTTCTTGAATGATTGCGCAAAGCATCGAGTTTGCGCCGCAATTCGAAATGCCGTCACTTAATAGGTTCCCTTCCAGATTGACACTTGATTCTCAGACCGGTGAGCGTCTGCTCGTATGAGTGAAGCCTTATGATAAACTCAATTACCTGTTTTCTGCTATGCTCCGCTCTCGTTGCACCGACATCCGAGCAACGGCACGTCGATGCTGTACAGATATTCTACTGCGATTTCTCGGATAATGACGTTAATTACGACAAATGGCCTGATGAGTGGAAACGGAGGTATGGCCCCGGCATGCCGCACTATGTCCAAGTCGAGATGCAGGAAGATGAAACTGCAATCGCGGGCCGATGTCTCACAGCGAAGCTTAATGGAGGTGGAGCGCTTATCAGTAGCCCAGCCGTAGCGATCTCCGACAATTTTGGCTACGTGGTCGAGGCACGCCTGCGCGGCCAAGATAGTCGTTACTCACGCGCCCAATTGCGGATCGAGTTTTGCGATGAGCAACGCAATGTGCTTGAATCAGCCTCTAGTGACTGGTATCAGAATACAAACGGTTGGCAAAAGATTCACATTGGCCCCGTGAATGTTACACATCCTGAAGTGCGAATGGCGATCGTTACTATGGCGGTAGAAGAAGGAGGACACGTCGACCTTCAAGGTTCATTTTCCCTTGACGATGTTTGGTTGGCCCGTCTGCCGCGAATGTATGTGCATACGAACAGCCCCTTTAATGTTTACGACAACGCTGAGAATGTCGTGGTAACCTGTGAGCTTTCGGGGATTCGAGAACAGGACCCCAATATTCATTTTGAACTCTTGGACGCTAGCAGCCATAAACTCGATGGTAATACGGTCCAGTTAGCGGGGCGACTGATCAATGAGAAGCTGAGCAAGTCATCGGAATTCATCGATTCCAGTGTGGATAGACCCGCTGGATACGCGGGTAGCACCAGTTGGCAACCACCGATCAAGCAGTATGGCTACTACCGCGTCAAAGTTTCGATGCAAACGGCCCGCGGAACCCTTAAAGACCACATGATCTCGATCGCTGTGGTCCCTCCCATGCAAACCGCCTCGCGAGGTGAATTTGGTTGGTCTCTGGCAGGGGACGATATTCCACTGAGTTTCGAGCAACTTAATCTGTTGTTGCCACGGACAGGGATCAGTTGGGTGAAACTGCCTGTGTGGTATGGAGAATCGGAAGCCGAACGCGGGGAACAACTCGTTCTGTTCACAGAGCAATTGGCGGCAAAAGACATCGATGTTGTGGGGGTACTCGACCATCCTCCGGCAGATCTGGATTATTTTGGCAAGGAAATTCCCGCCGACGCGAGTATTGCCGATTTGTTATCGAATGTGGATTCTTCGGTTTGGCTTCCTTCACTAGACGAAGTTTTGACTCGGTTGTCCCTGCGGGTTCGCTGGTGGCAATTGGGTGTCGATAGCGACACGAGCTACGCCCACTTCCCCAACGCTGAGAAAGAGATCGGTGCTTTGCGTGAGAAACTGTTCAGGTTTGGTCAAGATGTTAGCCTAGGACTCGGTTGGCCATGGCTGGAATCTGCCCCGATCCAGCGTCAGGCAACCTGGGATTTTCAGCAATTTTCCGCTACTCCTGCACTCACGGGGGAGGAACTTGCAACCTATTTAGATCTCCCTCCGCGCAAGGGAGTTACACGCTGGACGCTTGTCGAACCGCTCCCGAGAAGCCACTATGATCTGGAGACGCGAACGCATGATCTGGTGCAGCAAATGATATCCGCAAAGATTCATGGTGCCACGACGATCTTTGCGTCAAAGCCCTTCGATGACGAAGCTGGGTTGATGTCCGACCAGGGAACCCCCAGCGACCTACTGCTCCCCTGGAGAACAGCGGCATCCTTGCTTAGTGGCACCCGATTTCTCGGCACACTTCAATTGCCCGGTGAGAGCGAAAACCGGCTCTTTGAAGACAAGCATGGCACGGTTCTGATGGTTGTCTGGAATCAACAGCCTCGACAGGAAGTCATCTACCTTGGTGAGAACATCCAAGTCATGGATGTCTGGGGACGTTCAGAAGAACCCGCGATTAAAAATCGCAGACAAGTTCTCGATGTCACTTCCTTGCCCAAATTCGTCACAGGGATGAACAAAGCAATTGCCAAGATGAGATTAGGTGCGAAGTTTATAGAGACGAATATCCCAAGTGTTTTTGAGATGGCCCACTCTAATCAGATTGAGCTCAACAATGCATTTGAACAAGGTGTTGGTGGTACAGTCAGAATTGTTGGTCCCGAAGGTTGGCAGATCGTTCCCGATCGCATCGACTTCAAGCTTGCTGCCGGAGAAAAAGCCAAACGACCTTTCCAGATTACTCTGCCGTTTGACGCCATCAGCGGCGAGACTCCCCTGCGGATCGACTTCGAAGTCAACGCGGAAAAGCCTTATAATTTCAGCGTCTATCGATATCTGAATGTCGGAGATACGAATATCGAGTTGGACTTGACAACTCGTCTTGCTGAGGACGGGACATTGGTTGTCGAACAGCGTATGCTCAATCGCGACTCAAAACCAGTTGATTTTAAGTGCTTCCTCTACGCCCCAGGCTCTGAACGGCGACGACAAAGGATGCAAGTCTTCCAATTGACAAACAACTGGGATATCAAAACCTATACCTACTCGCATGGCGAAGACCTTATTGGTGAGGAATTACTCCTGAGAGTCGAAGAACTTGGGGGCGAACGCCGCGTCTTGAATCACCGAGTCGTCGTCGAAGAGTAATCGCAGCAAGTCGAAAGCCTTGTCGAGAGTTATGTCAACCACTACGATTTGGTTATCAACTCACACACACACTCACCTCTTTATTCCCTAGGGTCGCATGTCTACCGTCGGTAAAGTTATTGAGTACCTCGAGCAAATTGCCCCCCTCACACTTGCAGAAGATTGGGATAATGTCGGCCTCTTGGTAGGAGATCGAGTTTGGTCGGTGGAACGACTCCTGACTTGCCTGACCATTACTCCTGCCGTGGTAGCCGAGGCTATCGAAGCCCATGCGAATCTGATCGTGACCCATCACCCCCTTCCCTTTCATGCCCTGAAGAATATCACGGCGGATTCTACCGTTGGCCGATTGCTCTTGAACCTGATCGCTGCTCGAATTGCCGTTTACAGCGCCCATACCGCCTTCGACTCTGCTCGGGCCGGCATCAACCAGCATCTCTCGATCGGACTGGGGCTCCAGGAAATCGCCCCACTTTTTCCTGGAGATGTTGATGATGCCGATATCGGCGCTGGTCGTTGTGGAATACTTGGCGAAGAACTGTCGCTGACGGATATGGTGAATCGAGTCAAGGTGTTCTTGAGCTTGGAGAAGCTCCAAGTTGTCGGAAAAGATGAACAAGTGGTCAGTCGGATCGCCATCGCCTGTGGCAGTGGAGGCACATTTCTCGAACGAGCAATCGAACTCGATTGCGATTGCTTGATTACTGGTGAAACTAATTTCCACACTTGCATGGAGGCCGAGGCTCGTGGGGTCGCACTGATACTTCCCGGTCATTTCGCCAGCGAGCGATTTGGTCTGATTTCCCTCGCAGATTATTTAGGGGATCTGATTCCGGAAGTCACCGTTTGGGCCAGTCACAGTGAGCAGGACCCGCTCCACACGCTTTGAGCCTGATTATCAGCCCAAACGTGAGAGTCGTGGGTTCCCAAACCAGCAATTCTTTTGGCTGACAATTCTCGTAAGTTGACCCTACTGCTGACTCATCTAAAATGTTGAGGAAGGGGCAAAGGCTATTTCTGACTTTATCCCTTGCCTGCCAACCGTTCTACTTGAGAGTAGCCAAGTAATCCGCTTAGTGCGTAACCTGACGAAAAGGCCCAAAATGGTTCAAATTGCTTCCACCCGCCGACACGATGACACCCCTTGTCGCTTTCTAACCGCCTTACCCGTTTTTAATGAAGCTCGGCATGTAACTAATGTCCTTGACGAAGTTGTCAAATACGCAACCGATGTTCTGGTGGTCGACGATGGGTCAACGGATGAGACTCGCGAAATTCTGCAGGATCGGAAAGACGTACAACTTTTGTTTCACCGCGAGAATCTGGGTTATGGAGCTGCCCTCAAATCGGCATTCCATTTTGCGATCCATCACCGTTACGATTTTGTTGTCACGATTGACTGCGATGGTCAACACGAACCACAGCGTATCGGTCAACTTGCAGCCGCGTGCCGGCACACCGATATCGTGTCGGGAAGTCGATATTTGGAGTCCCCGGCATCGACCGATCAGGTGCCCAGCGATCGGCTCTTGATCAATCGCACCATCACGAATGAATTGAATCGGCAATTAGGCTTAAAGCTGACCGATGCCTTTTGTGGATTTAAGGCCTATCGCACCCATGCATTGGCTCGCTTAGAGCTTACGGAGACGGGATACGCCATGCCGTTAGAGCTGTGGGTTCAAGCGGCTTGGCATGGGCTCCGCATAACCGAGGTCCCTGTGCCACTCATCTATTTGGATGAAGAACGCAGTTTTGGCGGACCACTTGATGCGGCAGAGATTCGTTTGAACTATTATCGTGATGTTATCGCTCGTGCTAGGGACTCCGCTGCATCCTCAGTGCCATTCGTCACCGCCAATCAATTTGCACCGTGTTCCTTGCAGAACTGTTCATGACCGCAGCGAATCGCTACCGAGAATTTCGCGCTCCTGCGGAAAACGGACAAGTCTTATGCGATCCTCCCTGGAACACCCTGGTCAACTGGGCAAGAGGTGCTAGGAACCACTCCCAGGACCACCAAACCCAACTGTTTGGCCTAACTATCTCGCAGATATCTGCTCAGGCCAGGAACTCTGTAATCTCCGCAGCCGAGACGTACACGAGCCAGTATGTCGATTCTGAGAATTCTATCAGCCGTGATGGACCGCTGATTGTCACAGGCCATCAACCCGAGTTATTTCACCCGGGAGTTTGGTACAAGAACTTTTCTGCCGCCCGACTGGCTGATTCAAGCGGTGGGAGGGCCCTCAATCTGATCATCGACAGCGATCTGTGCCGCACTGCTGCCATCCGAGTTCCGACAGGGGATGCCAGTAATCCAGCGATCAAATCCGTAGCATTCGACAAGAGTTCCATCCAAATTCCTTATGAAGAACGGCAGGTGATGGATCAACAACTTTGGAGCACTTTCGGAGAACGTGTGACCGACACTATCGCGCCATTAGTGGAGGACCCACTGATCCGAGAATGGTGGCCGACCATAGTCGCCACAGGTCCTGCGAATGAATTGGCATTTTCCTTCTCTCAGGCGCGACATCGCCTGGAGCGCGAGTGGGGTTCTCATTCCTGGGAACTTCCTCAGAGCATGCTCTGTCACACCGAAGCTTATCGGCTGTTTGCCCTCCATCTGTTTGTTCATGCTGATAGGTTTCGCTCCGTATACAATTCTGTTCTCGATGAGTATCGAACCGCGCATCATCTACGCAATCGTGCTCAGCCAGTTCCCGACTTACACAGCGCGGACGGATGGACCGAATCTCCTTTCTGGATTTGGAGTACCACGGATCCCGTAAGACGCCCGCTCTTTGTCCGCACCAATTCAAATGAGTGTCGGTTGACAGACCTACGTTACTTCGTCGACTCACTACCAATTGATTGCGACGCCGATCCAGGGCCGGCACTGAGCAAGTTGGCCGACTGGGAGTCGCGCGGCATCAAATTCCGTACCCGAGCGCTTACGACGACCCTCTTTGTACGCCTCTTGCTGGCAGATGTATTCATCCATGGTATCGGTGGAGCGAAATACGATCAGGCGACCGATTCACTTTGTCGAGAGTACTTCGGGATCTCACTTCCTCCCTATGCCACTCTTTCGGGAACCCTGCATTTGCCAATCAAACGCAACACTCAAAAGGTTGCTTCTGCAACTGAACTACAGCAAAGAATTCGCGAACTGACTTATCATCCTGAGAGGCAAACCGCACACATGACTATTGACGCTGGCGAAGAGTCTCAAATCGAGCAGTTGATTGCTACTAAGAAGAAATGGATAAACACCAAGAAAAACCCGCAAAATGCAGCCGTGAGGCACCAGGAGATCACCAACGCAAACCAGCAATTGCAACAGTGGCTCAGCGAGCGACATTACTTCCTCGAGCAAGAGTTAACTCACTCACTGCGACAAGCTCGAGTGTCCCAAATACTCAAATCGCGGGAGTACAGCTACTGTCTGTATCCCAGTGAAGGATTGAAACAATTTCTAATGAGGTAGCCCCCCAGCCATTATTCCAAGTCGACCGACCAGTAAGCCGAGTCCACAAAGGTTTTCCAACTAGAGTATTTGGGGTTGCCCAGCTTGATCGTCAGCATCGGACTCCGGCGGGGCATGACGGGCTTGCGAATCAGCTTCATGCCGGCATTCTTGGGAGTGCGGCCCCCCTTACGGACATTACATTTAACGCACGCACAAACCAGATTTTCCCAACTTGTGCCTCCTCCCAAGCAAGTTGGCAGAATGTGGTCGAGACTCAATTCGTTAGTGGGGAATCGATTGCCGCAATATTGGCAGACGTTTGCATCGCGGGCAAAGATGTTGCGGCGGTTCAAGCGTACGCGTTGCTTGGGAAGTCGATCGTAGTACAACAACCGCACCACGCGGGGAACACACACTTCAAAATTGACGCTGCGAATCCAGTCGTCGTGAGGTTCCTTGAAATCCGCTTTTAGCTCGCTGATTTCTCGCCACGAATGGAAGTCATAATTGGCATATTGGCCATCCTCGAAGTGAATGACTTCGGCCAATTGATTCAGCAGCAGGGCAAATGCTCGTCGGACGCCAACCACATGAACCGCCATGTATTGACGGTTCAAAACTAGTACACTCGCGTTGAGCCCCGTAGGTGAAGCAGCCGACATTGACATTTCCTTCCGGTTCGTTTCTTAATGGCCCGCCGAAAGCATGAGCTTCCGGCATCCTCACAGTTGTTTCTATATTTCTTTCCCTAGAGAATCCCTCGATAGGGGGGGATCCTGGACAAGAGTAGACGCGCCACTCTTGGCACTCATTCTGCGGAAATCGCCACAAAAAAATCGGTGGAGACCGCCGTTGCGCCCCACGATCGCAGAAGGTGGTCGAATTCCACACCGGCCGGATCGCATGTCTTTTGCATAGCTCGGCTCCTCGCCATGCGAGGTATGCCCCACTGCTACTTTTGGTTAATTGTACTTGGAAGCACTCAACGAATCCAGCCTGAGACGATGTCGTGCCATCAAGATTAAGAGAAACTTCATAGGCACGACATTTGCTCTCCGATAGCAAAGAGGTATCAGTTTGCAAATAATATCTGGGAAGAAAAAAAGGGGAAGTTTCTCTTGCCCTAGTCAAGAACTTGTCGTTAGTATGAATTTACAGGGAAGGTTTACTGTTAATATCCATCGCAAGATACTTGCTGAGAGGAGCCATGCAGATGATTCACTTTACTTGCGACTGCTGCCAACAGCCTATTGATGTCGAGATTGCTCAGCGTTACGTGGTACGCATGGAAGTTTATGCGGCTCTCGATACACTCGAGGAAGATATTGACAGTGATCGTGATCACCTCCAGGAACTTCAAGACATTCTCGAGTCTCTTGACGATTCATGCGAAGGACAATTGGACGAACAAGTATATCGTCACGTCCGTTTCGATCTTTGCAGCGAGTGTCGAAATCGTTTCGTCAAGAATCCTCTGGGACGGGCGATGTCGCAGCAATTAAATTTCAGTAAGAACTAATTCGTTTGGTAAACCAGATTGCTGCCTTTCTACGTCGAAAGTTTGCTATGTCAGGCCGCATTCGCCGCGACCCTCGTCTCCGGTTGCTTGTTTTTATGCTGCTGATCGGGTTGGCAATTTTAGGCAATTGGCTTGAACCCTATCTGCCGCAAAATCCCCCATCAACCTCTTCAGAAACCATTGATGAGGGCGAACACGAAATTCTGAGAGTTGTGGACGGTGATACTTTATTGCTCAAGAGAAACCGAGTGCGCGTTCGCCTCCAAGGAATCGACACACCCGAGACCGTCAAAGAAAATATTCAGGTGCAAGCGTGGGGACCCGAGGCGACTTCTTACACAAAACAATTTGTTGAGGAAGCGGGAAGTCTACTCTCCTTCACCATCGATGGTGAGAGGGAGGACAAATACGGCAGGCAATTGCGGTTCGTTTGGCATAAAAACCGCTTGCTCAACGAAGAATTGGTGGCCGCTGGGCTCGCAAAAGCCAAGCTTACCTATGATTACAGCCAACCAATGAAAGACCGACTCCGCCGGGCTCAGGATCGCGCTCGAGCGGCGCGGCTTGGTATCTGGAGCCCGTCTCGCTAGAAGTTCTACATTAATACGGCAGGCCAAGCGGTATCCCGCCAGGCGGCAGTTGCTGTTGGAGGGGTTGTGCTACTGGCTGGACTAGCGTCGGGGCGGGTCCTGCGAACTGGGTCTGTGTGTTGGGGACAAACGGACTGGTTGTCCCGTCAGTTACCTGTGCTGGCGGAACGACATACGAAGTGCTCGGCGAAGCATCGTAGGTAGCGGGAGCCACTCCAGGAGCCGTTGTGATACCGAAATTTGTCGGCGAAGCCCCTGTATTGATATCCATGCTGCCGGGGGCTCCCATCGCCGAAACGGCTCCGGGTGGTGCGGTCCCTAGATCAACTTGTCGATAGCCCGCCAATACCGGCAACTGCCACAGAGCAGAATTAAGCGTTCCCTGGTTGATCTGCACAGTGCCGACATCGATCGACAAGGCGAGCTGAGCCGTTGGCAAGGAGATGTCGATTTTCTGAGGCAGCGAGACGTTTGCCGCCGGATAGTATTGATGCGAACGTGCAATCGCACTTGCCAGCAAGGTTCCTTGAGCATCGTAGACGTGTTGCGCCAAGACCCACGCCCGCTGTGCGTCCACCACGGTACTTTTGGTGAGGGTGCCAATCCGCGTTTGAAGCACCGAGCGGATTTCCACGGTGCCATTGCCGTGAGGGATGGGGCCCTCATGGAAGTCCTCGGGAGCGAATTGAGCGAATCCCAGGGCATCAAGCAACCAACTCGGTTCGATAGGCATCACTTGTTGGGCTGCACTTCCCACATATTGGCTGTGCCGAGCGAAATACAGGTCGGGAGGCTCGTTTCTTCTCACCCAGAACCAGAAAAGTTCTTCATTGCTACCCAAATCCACTTCGGGCCCAGTGAGCGAAGTGGAAGCCTGCAAGCGGAGTTTGCCAGGTCGCTCAGCGGCGATGTTACCCCTGAGTAGCGGCAAGACCGTTGTACCAGGCACGGTGATCGAGGCATTGTTTGTCTGGTAGCTTTGGATCCGCGAGGAATTCTGATTCACTGCGGCGATCACCTGTTCAAGCGCAGCACCTGGTACCAGTACTTCTGGTGCCGGGGGACCGACCGTCGTAAACGGATTGCGAAGTGAGCGCGAACAGGTCGCACCTGAACAACAGAAAATCAACAGCAATCCGGCAAGGCTAGTTGCTGAGAACCGCCTGTAATATGCAGCGATTCGCCTCATGCCACCGCCTCGCTTGACTGGCGATTGGTCTCATCTGGAGTCGACTCGCGGTTGGCGTAAAGTAGATCGAACATTTGTTGCTGAAGCTTTGCCGCCTGTTCAGGGGAAGGTTCCGAGACGATCAGTTCGTAATCCTTTTCACGACGTGAGCAATGCAAAACCAACACTTCTCGCCCTTTGTCATCCCGGATCGAGTCCTCACGGCGCAGCGACTTGCGGCGCAGCAACAAGAGCCCGAGCAGGTAGCGAAACTCAAATTCGGCGGGCACCTCTTCCAGAGCCTCAAACAGATTGAGCATGACGTCGATAGGGGCCATGACGGGTTGCGAATCGTCTTTGACAGGTACGCGCGACCGCCACCAGCCTACGCAGTCCCCAGGCGGGCCTCGCCACGCCTCGGCAGAAAAGTCCTTCCGCGCCATTTCGCCGGATTGCAATTGCAATAGCGAAAAGTAAACATCGCCTGGCTGCAGAGCCCGTCCCGTGGCGGCACATACCCTGCTACAAGCGGCGATGTCAATTTCCAGTTGCATGGGGGGCACAATCCGCAGTCTGGTGTGAGCCCACCGTCAGGAGTGAGCGTAGTCGGGGTTCTGAAGAGATTTCGAGTGGGAATGTTAGGAAAAGCCCATCCCCAGGGCAAGATTAGCCAGCACGTTTGCTAGCGAATCCGCCAGGGCCTCTATTTCGGGGAGAAGGATCTTTTTCGAAGAATTAAAAAATTCCCGAAAAAGGGCTTGCTTGAAAATCCACACTTCGCCAGAATAGTGAACATAAGTCCACTCTTTAAGCGGAGGTGATCGATGCTAGCGAAACTTCACACCCTATCTTTGCTCGGAATTGACGCTTTACCCGTCGAGGTGGAGGTCGATGTTTCTCCGGCGGCGATGCCAAAGATTATTCTCGTCGGCCTTCCCGAGGCGGCCGTGAAGGAGAGCACCCACCGCATCGAACGAGCGCTCGTGAATAGCGGCTACGTGCGGCCCCAGAATCGGGTGGTAATCAACCTAGCCCCGGCGGAACTGCCCAAGCAAGCTTCTTCTTTTGATCTGCCAATCGCGTTAGGACTCTTAGCTGCCAGCGGCCAACTCGATTCCGACTTATTCGAGCAATACGCCGTCGCCGGTGAACTAGCCCTCGATGGCCAAACCCGCCCCATCAAGGGAGCACTGTCAATGGCCATCTCCGCTTCTGCAGACATGGTCCCCGAGAAGCGTCGCAAGCTCCGCGGCATCGTCGTCTCCTCAGCCAACGCTGCCGAAGCCGCCGTCGTGGAAAACATTGAAGTCGTCGCAGTCGACACCCTCGCTCAGGCTGCCGCTTTTTTCGCGGGGCAACTTCCCATCGAGCCCACTCCCTCGCGACTCGAAGAGTTATTCCATGAGCTGGGTGGCTACGATGTCGACTTTGCTGATGTGCGGGGCCAGGAAATGGCCAAGCGCGCGATCACGCTCGCTGCCGCAGGTAATCATAATCTATTGATGGTAGGTCCTCCCGGTTCCGGCAAAACGATGCTTGCCAAACGTGTGCCAAGCATTTTGCCAGGTTTGAGCGCCGAGGAATCCATCGAGACGACACGCATCTACAGTGCCTTGGGGAAGCTGCCTCATGGAAAGCCCCTCTTGGCGCGGCGTCCCTATCGTGCTCCACATCACACTATCAGCAACGCTGGGCTGGTTGGTGGAGGTTCAATCCCCTCGCCGGGCGAAATCAGCATGGCCCACAATGGAGTACTTTTTCTCGATGAACTCCCCGAATTCCAACGGCAAACGCTGGAAGTACTTCGACAACCGCTTGAGGATGGGCGCGTGTCCATTAGCCGGGCGCTAAGCTCGAACGAGTTTCCGGCGGACTTCATGTTGGTCGCGTCACTGAATCCGTGTCCCTGTGGCTTTCGCAATGACCGGCGCCGTGAATGTCACTGCACGATTCCTCAAATCGAGCGGTATATGTCAAAGATCAGCGGTCCACTACTCGACCGCATTGATCTGCATATCGAAGTCCCCGCCGTACCTTACGGAGAGCTAGCGGCGACGGCCCATGGTACCGACAGCAGTTCGATGAAGCAAGCGGTCGTGAATGCACGCAATCGTCAGGCTCAGCGATTTGCTGGAACAACAACCCGCACCAACGCTCAAATGACCTCGCGGCAATTGCGCGAAGTGTGCCCACTCGATGCGACTTGCCAAAAACTGCTGGAGCAGAGTGTCGACCAGCTTGGCCTCTCGGCCCGCGCCCACGACAAAGTGCTCCGCGTAGCTCGCACTATCGCCGACGTCGATAATGCAGATCACATCGGGGTCGAACATATCAGCGAAGCGATCAACTATCGGATGCTCGACCGGCAGTTTTGGAGTTAAGTGTGGTGCTCAGCCACGACGAAACGCTTCACACAGCCTTCCGACTACGAGGATGTTTCGCCCCTGGCTTGCGAATGTTTTCCGCCTTGCCGGTCATCTCATACAAAAACCTGCTCGGCACGGTGTCACGCAATTTGCCCCACTTGCGCCGCGCGAGTGCAAACGAAAGCGTCAATTGCTCTTGAGCGCGTGTGACGCCGACGTAGCAAAGCCGCCGCTCCTCGTCGATCGCGCCCCCTTCGATTTCAACTGATCGCTTATGCGGGAGGATCCCCTCTTCCATACCAACCATATAGACATAGGGAAACTCTAAACCCTTGGCCGAATGGAGAGTCATCAATGCGATCGCATTGTTTTGGAGCTGATTTTCTTTGTCGTCGCTACTATCGCGGGTACCCAGCGCGATTTCATCCAAGAATTCTTGCAGCGGAGATTCTTTTTTCTTGCGTCCATCAAAGGCTGCCGCGGCATTGATGATCTCCTCTAAGGATGCGGCACGCGCTACGCGATCGTTGGGGTCCGGATATTGGCGATCCAGTTCCTGACGGTAACCAGTGCGCGAGATCACTTCGGAGATGAGATCGGGCAATGAAGTCTTCTTGGCAACTGCTTGAAGCGACAAGATCAATTGGCGAAACTTTGTCGCGGTTGCGGCTGCCTGGGGCGGCAAAACTCTCTGCTCGCCCGCTTCAGGCAATACATCCCAGATCGTGCATCCTTGGGCGGTCGCAGCAGCCAGAAGCTGCTTGACTGTCGAAGCACCGATATTTCGGGCAGGGGTGTTGATAATCCGCAACAGCGAGGCTTCATCTTGAGGATTGTCGACAACTTTCAAATAGGCGAGGAGGTCTTTGACTTCCTTGCGGTCGAAAAAACTCATACCGCCTAGCAGCACATAGGGCAACTTCGCCCGTCGCAGTTCTGTTTCAAAGGCGCGTGGTTGCTCGTTAGTCCGGCACAGTATGGCAAAATCCTGCGCGCGCGTGCCGGGCTCGGACAACAGGCGCTGGATGTCGGCAACGACCTTTTCTGCTTCATCGTTTTCATCTCGCAGTTGCAAGACGCGAGGAATCTGCCCATTAGGCCTGGCTGCCCGCAACACTTTTTCGTGTCGCACTCGATTGAACGCAATGAGCGTGTTGGCGTAATTCAGAATGGCAGCCGTAGAGCGGTAATTCTCTTCCAGTCGCACGACCTTCGCCTCAGGCCAATCTTTCTGAAAGCCGAGAATATGTTGAACCTCGGCTCCCCGCCACCCATAGATCGATTGATCGTCATCCCCCACGACACACAAATTGCGGTGGCCTGCTGCCAGACCCTTTACAATTTGATATTGGCTCTGATTGGTATCTTGATATTCATCGACTAAGATGTGATCGAATAGATTCGCTTCGTCGCGGCGCACGGCTGGATGTTTGGCAAACAATTGTTGTGTCAGAAGCAGCAAGTCGTCAAAATCAACCATCCCTTTTGCTTTGAGATTACTTTGATAGCGGCGATAAGCGGCAGCGGCGAGGTGCTCACGGTCCGACTCGGCGACAGACGCAGCACGCCCCGGCTCGAAGGAACGGCTCTTCCACTGGCTTACAAGGGAGAGCAGGTCACCGGGCTTGAGCGATTGGTCCGGGCAACGAATCTCCCTCAGGGCGGCACGGGCTTCCGCCTGCTGATCTGAGCGATCACAAATCGTAAATTTCCGGGGATAACCAAGCCGCTCGACATGGCGTCTGAGAATTTTCACGCACAAGGAGTGAAAAGTGGAAATCAGCGGACAGGTATCTTGCTTAGTTCTTTTATCGCCGAGAAGTTTCGATGCCCGGTCGAGCATTTCACCGGCGGCTTTGCGAGTGAAAGTAACAGCCAGAATCCGCTCTGGTCGGGTGCCGTGACGGATGAGTTCGGCAATGCGATGGGTGACTACACGCGTCTTGCCCGTTCCAGCACCAGCCAGCACCAGGAGCGGCCCCACGAGGGTTCGCACGGCTTCGCGCTGAGGGGAATTAAGGCCGTCAGACATATATTTTAGGGAAAAAACTCAAGTTTGCCACGGAAATTACTAAATCGAAGAATCAAGGATAGTAAAGCACCGAAGCGAGCATGAAAAGTCCTAGACGACCGTGCCATAAGTTGCAGGAAATCAATTTCAGCACGAACCACCTTGACGCTAAGTGACGACTGTTTCTACACTTCGGGGACGGAGAGGGCGATTTTCGCCGAATCTCTTTTCCTTTTTCACTCCCTTTGACGCCATGAAATCTGAACGCCGCCATGATTTGGAAACGAACGAACTTGCAGTTCGCATGAAAGATGCGATCGAAAAAGCCAAGCCTTATCTGCTGCAATTGCTGGGAGTTGTGGCGATTATCGCCTTATTATTCGCCATGTGGTCCGCCTGGGGCAGCAGTTCTTCCGTCACTGAGCAGCAGGCCTGGGACAAGTTCATCTTGGCTAGTTACACCAGCGATCCTGAGATGCTGGAGATGAAGCGACTTGCAGAAAATTCGGAATATTCCGGCACGAAGGTTCCCGAGTGGGCCTATCTCATGTGGTGCGACCGACAACTCTTGCTCGCCTCACAAACTTACCTTGTGGACCGCTCAGCAACGACGAGCCGATTGAAGCAAATCCAAGGCATCTACGAAGGTTTGGTTTCTGGTGCAAGTGTTCCCCAGATCAGAGATCGTGCCCGCTACGGTCTGGCGCAGGTCTATGAGATGCAAGCCAAACTAGACAAAGCGGAAGAAAACTATGTCGAAGTGAAAGGGGATCTCGCAAGTTTGGCCACCCAGCGTGTCGACCAACTCAAAGTCGAGGAAGTCGACGAAACTTGGAAATGGTTGGCAACTGCCGAACTGCCGAAACGCAAAACTGCGGAATCAAATACGGGCACTTCGGGAAACCGACCTAGTTTCGAGGCCGAGGTCCCCAGATCTATTACCCCTCCAACTGATGTCCAAGACACCAGGTCGCTCGAAGATATCTTGACTGGATCCGCCAGCGGAGGAAACGATGACAATCGCTACGATCCGCCTGCCGAAGAAGAAACTAAGTCCGCAGATGATGCTCCGGCGAAAGAACAACCTGCTGACCAAAGCGCAGAATCCGATAAAGAGTCATCGGACGGACAATGATTCCCGAATCCGAGCCTACTGAGGGCGCTGTCGAGACGAGCCCCTTGTCGGAAGAGTCCTCGTCAGATACTGAGAATCGTCGATATCTATTCAGTGTGGCGATTGAGGTCACTGGCCAACGGCTCGATGCTTTCCTGACGAGCCATATTCCGGGTGTTAGTCGTGTGCGAGTTCGCCGCTCAATCGACCAAGGTGGGGCTACCGTCGATGGCATAGAGCAAAAAGCGGCCTATCGACTCTCAGCAGGTGAGCAGGTTGATTTTCTCCTCTCTCCGCCACCAGCTTCGGGACCTGAGCCTGAACCGATCCCGCTCAATATCCTTTACGAGGACGAATCCATCGCGGTGGTCAACAAACCGCCGCAGATGGTGGTCCACCCAGCACGAGGGCATTGGTCGGGCACTTTGGCCAGTGCCTTGGTGCATCACTTCGGCCAACTGAGCCAGCAGGGAGGTGTGACGCGGCCTGGGATTGTCCATCGTCTCGACCGGGACACGAGCGGCGTAATGGTCATCGCCAAAAATGACGCGGCCCATCAACACCTCTCCGAGCAATTTCAGAACCGCTCCGTAGAAAAAGAATATCTTGCCATTGTGTCGGGTAATCCTGATCGTGATCGGGACCTCATCGACCTTGCCGTTGCTGACCATCCATCACATCGGGAGAAAATGGCCCTGCTGCAAGACCATCCAACCAGTCGTCCGGCCCAAACTTTTTACGAAGTCGAGGAAAGATTCCGCGGCTTCACACTTATCCGTGCGTTTCCCAAAACCGGCCGCACCCATCAAATACGTTTGCATCTCAACTCGATTCGCTGTCCGGTACTTTGTGACAAGCTCTATGGCGGGCGTGCGCAGCTCACCCTTGGCGAATTGCGGAGCATTACTCGAACTAAGGGATTGAAACCTGAACGGTCTTCTGAGGAAGTTGTGCTCAATCGCCAGGCTCTCCATGCGCAGGTGCTCCGGATAAACCATCCCACTTCTGGGGAACCAATGGAATTCCGTGTAGAGCTTCCTCCGGATCTACAATCCCTCTTGCTGCTATTGCGGCAAACCGGCAATTCGCGATAGAACTGGCAGTTAGTTTGCTACCGTTCATGGGTCGGTATGTGCTAGTTCATTTTATACCGCGTCGGAGATACCGCAGTGGGACTAATCAAGGAATTCAAAGAATTTGCCATGAAGGGCAATGTGGTAGACATGGCAGTCGGGATTATCATTGGCGGAGCATTTGGGAAGATCGTAAGCTCGTTAGTTGGTGATGTGATCATGCCAATGGCCAGTGCGCTGACTGGTGGAACTAATTTTACAGACAAGTTTTTCTGGCTCGGGAGCGGTGAGAAGCCCGCCTCATTAGCGGCAGCCAAAGAACTGGGAGGCGCCTATTTCGGTTGGGGAGCATTCCTGCAGAATGTTCTCGACTTCTTGATCGTGGCAGCAGCTATCTTTGCCATGATTAAAATGATGAATACGCTGAAGAAAAAGGAAGAGGCTGCCCCCTCTGCTCCCCCAGAGGATATTGTTTTGCTGCGTGAGATTCGCGACTCGCTGGCAAAGCGCTCTTAGAACACATAGCGACTTACGCCTCAAACAGGGTCCGCATCAGATCCGAGGTACCCAAGGATCGCGGGCTTACCAGCATTTCTCCGGCGAGAAAGCCGGCGGCATGCCCCAATTGGTTGGCAATCGCCTCGATGTGGGGGAAGATGTACTGTTTCTCTTGCGGAAATTGAGACTTGTAGCATCGTATGGCAGCTAGTTTTGCGGCGAGCGTCTCCCCAATATCCACGACCAATTGTCCCGCTCCTTCTAGCGGTGCAACCCTGTGCGACTCCAGCGTGTAATACATTTGCGCGGAAATCGTGTGCGGAGGCAGATTCGTGAAATCGATGTCCCACTTGGTGAGTCGAGAGTAAAACACAGCCGCATCGGTGATTTGCATTGCTTGCCAGTGATCGGGCGAGGCAAGCGGTGTTTTCTCTCCTAACCCCAGCACCAAGCGGGGACGATACTTGCGAAACTCTGTGGCTAGTTTAACCCGTGCCTCATAGCTATCGAATAACTTACGATTTGGCAGATCGAGCGTCACTCGATGTTGAACCCCCAGGGCCTCAGCAGCGGCCTGTGCTTCGACGAGTCGCTCCTCAGGCCCCGACGAGCCGGGGGTTGGTTCGCCATCGGTAAGGTCGATGATTCCCACTCGGTAGCCCTGCCGAACAAGTTGGGCCAACGTACCGCCGCAGCCGATTTCCACGTCGTCTGGATGGGCACCCACGGCGATCACGTCGAGTTGGAGAGTTTCAGTCGAGGCCATCGAGTCTTTCATTGATAGTAGAGGGTTGGGGAGGTGCTACGCCACAATCCACACTCAGATGCGCGAGTTGATCCCGCTGGTCCTGCGACAAGCAGTGCGTGGGGCCTATGCTCTCGGCAAGCAGTACCACCCGACAATAAGCGTCCAGTACTTCCATCAGATTGTAAGCATCGATGAGACTTGGGCCATAGGTGACAGCACCATGATTGGCCAACAGACAGGCATTCGACCGATGGACATAAGGGAGCACCGTGCGAGCAAAATTAATGGTTCCCGGTAACTCATAAGGGGCCAAGGGAACTTCACCCAAAAAGAACTCCGCCTCTGCCAACAACCCTCCGGGCAACGATCGATTGCTGATCGCAAAGGCCGTTGCGTGGGGCGGATGGCTATGGACCACACTCATCACATCCGGCCGAGCCTTGAGAATTTCCAGGTGCAGCAGGACCTCGCTGGAACGACTTTTCGTGCCTGCCAACTGCTCCCCGGCCATATTCACGAGACAAATGCCGGAGGATTGGAGGAATCCTTTCGAGTGCATCGTCGGCGTGCAAAGAACTTCGTTCTCTGTCAAACGGACAGTGATGTTGCCATCAATGCCGGCCACGAGTTGGCGCTGCCAGAGCCGCCGGCCGATGTCACAAATCTGCTCTTTAATCTGTTCTGCGTCGAATTGATTCGAAGCTGGCACTCGTACCTCACTACCTATTACCAATCGTTACGCGCCGACCTTCCAGATGAATCTTGCCTGCCGCGAGCAGTTTCAGCACATGGGGGTAGGCTTCCTTTTCTGCTTCAAACACTCGGGCGGCCAGAGTTTCAGCGGTATCATCGTCAAACACCGGCACGGGTTGCTGCCAGATAATCGGCCCATGGTCGTATTCATTGTCGACAAAATGAACCGTGCAACCAGTCACCTTGACCCCATAATCAAGCACCGCCTGGTGAACGTAATGGCCATACATGCCGGGACCACAAAAGGAGGGAATCAGTGCGGGGTGGATATTCAGCACGCGTCCTGCAAAATCTTCGGGAACGGGGGCAAGTTTCAAGAAACCGGCCATTGCGACGCAATCGATGTCGGCCTCACGACAAGCAGCGAAAATTGCCGTGCCGTAGGCCTCGTCCGATTCAAATTGATTCCGCTCAAATACAGTGGAAGGGATTTCTGACTCACGGGCGTATTGCAACCCCCCTGCCCTCTTGGTGCTCGATATCACCAGGCGCACTTCGACAGGCAGCGTTCCCTCAGAGGCCAAATCTAGGATGTTCCTGAGCGTACGGCCACTGCCGGAAATGAGTATGGCAAGCTTGATCGGTTTCACTGATTGCCGGCTCACGATGACACCTGCAAATACAGTTCCACATCGGCATTGCCAATCTTCGTATCGAATACAGTCGTGCCGGAGATTGGTTTAATCTGCAGTGAACTCGCCAGTGTTTCCTTCATCACGTAGTTGCGAAAATTCTCAACTGCGTTCTGGAACTCAGAGGAATTACTCACAACTGCCAGATCGATTCGGTCAGTGAATTCACAGCCGATTTCTTTCCGCTGGTCTTGAATCGCGCGTACCAAATCTCGCATCCACCCTTCGGCTAACAGATCTGGTGTGACTTCCGTCGCCAAAACCACGACCACCCCTTTGTCGTTGGCCGAGGTCCAGCCGGGTTTCGCCAGGATACGGAATTCAACTTCCTCTGACGTAAGTGCAATCTGTTGGCCATCGATCTCCAGATCGATCTGGCCATTGTCACGGATATTGGCCAGCAACTCCGAACCACTCTGCTTAGCGAGTGCACCTTTCACCTTTGGCATCAGCCTGCCGAGCTTCGGGCCCAAGAGCTTGAAATTGGGCACCACTTCGTGTTCGACATATTTCTCGGGTTCGTCGCTGAACTCTACCGCTTTGACGTTGAGTTCCTCGGCGATCACTGCCGCGTGGTCTTCCAGCCACGCTTGGTGGGTAGTATCTGCCAAGATGACCTCCACCTTGGAGAGCGGCTGGCGAACCTTCAGCTCTGCCGCACTTCGAGCTTGTCGGCCCAGTGACGAAATCAAGCGAACCACATCCATCTGTTCAGAAAGCGACTGATCCACTACCGAAGCATTTCCCACAGGAAAATCACAAAGGTGGACGCTTTCGGGAACGGCCGTACCATACACAGACACTGCCAGATCCTGCCACAAGCGTTCAGCCAGGAATGGCACGAACGGGGCGATTAGCTTCGTGGTGGTGAGCAGACATTCGTAGAGTGTCCAATAGGCATCAAGCTTGTCGGTCGAGCGTTTCTCTTTGGCCCAGAACCGGTCTCGGCTGCGGCGAACGTACCAATTGGACAAACCATCGACGAAGGCGGTGATCGCCTGGCAGGCAGTAAAATTGTCGTAAGCGTCCATCCGCTCGACCACGGCGGCACAGGTCGCGTGAAGTTCGCTGAGGATCCAGCGATCGAGTTCGCTCCGTTCTGATAGGGGCCGATATGATTCGGCCCGTGTGAGTATTTCCGAGCCCAATTGGAGTGATTGCTCATAATTTTCTTTTTTATGGGACGAGTCCGAATTCGTGGCGTCCCATTCTGCAGCCGGATCAAACTCATCGATGTTCCCATAGATCGTGAAGAAGCTATACACGTTCCACAGTCGCAGCAGGAATTCGGGGATGCTGTCCTTGATTGCTTCTTCGCTATAGCGAATTGAAGTCCACGGCGGCTGGTTGGCGAACAGGTACCACCGTAATGCGTCTGCCCCGTAGCGGTCAAAAATCTCATTTGGCTCACGGTAGTTCCGCTTGCTCTTGGACATTTTTTGCCCATCTTCGCCGAGCATAAGGCCAAGGACGATGCAATTCTTAAAGGGATGCGGATAGGGGGGCTGGGGGCTGGGGTTCCGATCTTTTCCCAGTCCTGAGCCTCCAGATCTCAGTCCCCCAAACAACAGCGTGCTGATTGCCAACTGGCTATAAAACCAGCCGCGGGTTTGGTCGAGGGCCTCGCTGATAAAGTCAGCGGGAAACTGTGATTCAAACCGCTCCCGTTCGGAGCCAGATTCTTGTCCGCGATATCCCCATTGGGCGAAGGGCATCGCGCCGCTGTCGTACCAGCAGTCGATCACTTCGGTGACCCGCCGCATCCGCGCACCCTTAGCAAACGGCGACTCGTAGGTCACCGCGTCGACATAAGGCTTGTGAATCCGCAAATCATCGGGAAGTTCGGGACGCGCCTCTTTAGCCGCGAGCCAGACCTGGTCACCGGTGACCCCGGGTTTCGCCATGAGTTCTTCGTAACTCCCTACGGCCTCCATCTGCCCGGTCTCTTCACAAACCCAAATCGGCAGCGGCGTTCCCCAATACCGTTCCCGGCTCAAAGCCCAATCGACGTTCGATTCCAGAAACTTGCCAAACCGACCATCCTTGATGTGCTCCGGGAGCCAGTTGATCTTCGCATTATTGGCGAGCATCTGGTCCTTGTACTCGGTCGTGCGAATAAACCAACTCTCGCGGGGATACTGGATAAGCGGGTCTTCCTCAGCCCGCCAACAGAAGGGGTAATCGTGCAGGTATTGCTCTTGATGGAACAACAGCCCGCGCGCCTTGAGATCGCGGATGATGTCTTTGTCACAATCCTTCACCCACCGCCCACGACAATACTCAGGGCCTTCGTCGGTGAATGTGCCGTTGGGGGCAACTGCGTTAAGAAGCTTAGGAGCAATATCTCCGGTATACTTCGCTTGTTCTCTCGCCAAGACTTCGTAGTCGACTTCTCCAAAGGCAGGTGCCTGATGCACGATTCCCGAACCACTATCGGTGGTCACAAATTCAGCCGCGACGACATGCCATTCAGATTCCGATTCAGAGTTGTAGTAGAAATCGAATGGCGGCTTGTATTTTTTTCTGAGGAGATCTGTCCCTTTGAGGGTCTTCTCTACCTTGAATTCTCGCTTCACCTTCGCGGCAATAGTTTCCACCAGCGCCGAAGCCACAATCAGTCGTTGCGCCGTTGTGCTGTCGTGGTCATCAAAAACGATCGAGTATTCCAAGTCAGGATTTACCGCCACGAATTGATTCGATGGCAGAGTCCAAGGAGTGGTTGTCCAGACTAACAGTGATGTAACCGTTTCCTTGCCGTCATCTTCCACTAGCGGAAACTTCACATACACACTCGGATCAGCCACCTCTCGATAGCCCTGACCTACTTCACCCGCTGAAAGTGCTGTACCGCCTTGAGCCCACCACCAAACGATTTTGTGACCGCGGTACAGCAGGCCCCGATCAAAGAGCGTTTTGAGGCTCCACCACACGCTCTCGACGTAACTTTGGTGGTAGGTGACGTAGGCCTGGTCGAGATCGACCCAGAAACCGAGCCGCTCAGTGAGCCGTCGCCACTCCTGCATATAACGCCAGACGCTCTGTTGGCATTTTTGGATGAAGGGTTCGATGCCAAAGGCTTCGATCTCTTCCTTCGAATGGATGCCCATCTCCTTGCAGACTTCCACTTCGACGGGTAGCCCGTGGGTATCCCAACCCGCCTTACGCTCGCACCGGTAACCACGCATCGTCTTGTAGCGAGGGAACAGATCCTTGATCGCCCGGGTCAGACAGTGCCCCGGGTGCGGCATGCCGTTGGCTGTGGGTGGGCCTTCATAGAAAACAAATGGCGAGGCACCCTTGCGCGCGGCAAGCGACTTGTGATAGATGTCGTTCTCGCGCCAGAACTCGCCAATGGCTAATTCACGTTCGGGAAAACTTTCGCTCTTATCGATTGTGGGAAACATGGTACCTGCGAGGGTTCAAGCGATCACGGATAAGACACTAACGGACACTCGCAGGATCGTACCCAAGGACAGGAAAACAAACTGAGAAAAATCAATCATCGTCGAATTCTGGATCGTCGCTAAACGGAGAGTCGTCTTCGTCGTCTTTATCATCTTCCCCGAATGTGTCTGGGAATTCATTGTCCTCGGTCAGGTCATCTTCCCAGTCTTCCTCAAAATCGTCATCGAAATCGTCATCGAAATCGTCGTCGTCGAAATCGTCGAAGGGATCATCTATCTCCGCGACGATAGCTGGCGCCCTTCCAGTTAGACCCCACGATTGGTCGACCATCGGCCCTGCACTCCCGGGCAAAGCTAGCACTCCGCACTCCATTCGCTCACCTATCTCTGAAGAATTCTAAATAATATTGAGTCAGACCAACACGGGCTGCTTTCTGGCTGCACAACAGATTGCTGAGCAGAATTCGACCTTATAAGTCCGCCCCAATAAGCAATTATTGTAGGCGCGGATTCTGACTCAAGACAGCCGGTCTTGTCAAGTTCGCCAGCCCAACCGGGACGCAACTCCTTTCAAGGCCAAGCTGAAGTTGGAGAAATGCGAACTTCGGGGTAAACTAACCGTCTGATTACTGAAACCCCTGAGACTGCACGGCCCCCCCAGGTGTCGTCAGTAGGTCGGTCGCAAGGAGGCTCCGATGTCTTATCCCCCGCTTCGCTTCGTTCACGCCAGCGATTTTCACTTGGAACGCCCCTTGGGAGGAGTCTCCGAGGTCCCCGCAGATAGGCGCGAACTATTTCTCGAAGCCCCATTTTTAGCCGCCAAACAAGTATTTGAAGCAGTTCTGTCTGAAAGAGCCGATGCTCTGCTGCTCTCCGGCGACTTGCTCGATCCCGATCGGGCTGGTCCACGAGCCGTCGTTTTTCTTCGCGATCAGTTCCAGCGACTGGCCGAACACGGAATTCCCGTTTATTGGGCCTGTGGCGAGGTTGATGCCCCCGACTCATGGCCCGCCTGTGCAAAACTGCCCGAAAACGTTCATATATTCCCAGTTGGTCGTGTAACCAGCAGCGAATTGCTGCGAGACGGCAAGCCGGTGGCCCGCATCCAGGGAATTAGTCGCACACCTGGAGTCACACCCGACGACAGCGGCTTTCACTGCGACGCCATGGGGCTGTTTACTGTCGGTGTCGCCTACGGCACGGCAGCCTCGCCAGGTACCGAAGGAGATCGCGTCGACTACATGGCCCTCGGCGGGCAACATCAGCGGAAAACCGTGGATCAGTCCCCAGGAATCGCCCACTACTGCGGGACACCCCAAGGCCGAGATCCCAGTGAAGCGGGGCCACGAGGCTGCACGGTGGTACTCGTCGATGATACGGGCCAGGTGAAGACGAATTTTGTCGCCACGGATGCGATTCGCTGGATCACAGAAGTCGTGGAAATTACGGCTGGTACGGACGAAGACGCACTCATGTCCCAAATCACGGATCGAATCGCCAAGCTGCAAACCAAGCACCACGGCAGCGAATTGTTGATCACCTGGCAAATTACGGGACGAGGCAGTGTCGTCAATCACATTCGCTCTGGCGGCATCAGCGACAAAATGGTCGAAGTGCTACGAGGCCGCTACGCCGGTCAATCGCCTGGAATCTGGACGGTCGGCATCGAATGTCGCGCGCCGTTAGACGTGCCGCAAGAATGGGTCGACGAAGAGACCATCATGGGGGATTTATTGAGAGATTTTCGAAAATTGGAAGAAAACCCTGAGGTTTCGCTCGAATTAGAGGAATTCCTCCCCGAAGAATTCCGCGACGGACCGCTGGCCGAGGTAGCCGTGGTCGAGCGAGAAGATCGTGCCGAATTGCTCTGGGCGGCCTCCAAACTGGGCGTCGACCTCATGGACGGCGAAGAAGTGCTGTCAGGCAGATAGCCGCGACTCTAGTAGTCGCAGGATAATGAACTCATTTAATCGTTGAGACTAGCATATTATGAGAATCAAGGAAGTTCACATCGACGGGTTCGGCGTGTGGCACGATCTGCATCTCGGAGGAATCTCCCCGAGTCTGACAGCGTTCTACGGTGCCAACGAAGCCGGCAAGACCACGCTCATGCAGTTTTTACGGTCGGTGTTGTATGGAGTTTCTCCAGCGCGCCGGAGTCGATACCTCCCGCCAATCAACGGCGGACGGCCCGGCGGCACACTGAAACTGTCCGATGGTCAGCAGGCACTCACCGTCACTCGTTTTGCAGACCGAGACATTGATGATCTGGGACTCGTGACCATTACCGACGAAGAAGGCCACACCACGGGGGATCGCCTGCTACGCGATGCGCTGGCGGGCATCGACGAGGTAACCTACGAAAACATCTTCGCCCTGGGACTTGGCGAGATCCAACAGCTTGGTTCGCTCACAGACACCCAGGCTGCCGAGTGGCTCTATCGACTCACCTCAGGGCTCGACCGAGTGAGCCTGTACGATGTTATACAAGGGCTGCGGAAGACTCGTCAGGAGCTGCTTTCCAGTCAAAAGGAAGGTTCACGAATCACCCGTCTCCTCAACCAGCGTGACATACTCCACGGCGAAATTAGCCAACTTGCACAGCAGAATCGGCGGTGGTCGCAACTTGCCGTGCGGATCGAGGAACTCGACGCGGAAATCATCGCTCAGGAAGACCAGGTCGCTGCCGCTGAACATCAAGCCCGCACGGTGGAAATCGCCGTGGGGCTGAAGGAAAATTGGCGGCGACGAGTGAAACTGACAGCACAACTCAACCAATTCAGCGGTGCGATCCAGCTCCCCGAGGATGCGACCGCCCGACTCGACTCGCTCAACCGTAAGATTGAGGAGCACCAGCGCGAGGCAGATATTCACGAAGGTCAGCGTCGCCAATTGCGCGAAGAGATCGAACGACTGGGAATAAACGAGCTACTTGTCAAAAACGCCAGCCGCATCGATGCACTCGGCGAGCAGCGCGACTGGCTGTTGTCGCTCGATCGCCAGATCGGTGATCTTCACGACGAATCCCACGATCTTCAGCAGCGGCTCGCCACTGAGCAAGAACGGCTTGCGGCGGCACTGGGGATTACCCGAGCAGGACACTTGCAGGAAATCACCACCGCCGAGTTTGAGAGTCTGCATCCGTTGCTAGACGACGTTCAGGCGGCCCAGAAAAAGATCGATCACGAGACGAAAGAACTTGCAACACTGGCTGAGAACGAACGGTCACTCAAATCACGTATCGAGTCTGCGATCGTCGCGGGCGAACATCACGGCCTGCCAATGGATCTCGAAGAGGCCAGCGACCTTGTCGCCCGTCTGCGGCGTCGGATGCAGGTTGAACAGCGGCTCGAACAGGCTCGCAGCCATGAACTCGACCTCGAACACCAGAGCCATGAACTCCTGGAAGACCAGGTTCTGCCACTCTGGATGTTTGGCTGGACTCTCGCCGCGGTGGTGTTGGGGATGTTGTTGGTGGGACTGTGGCTATGGATTCCTAACAACCCCCTGGGGAGCCATGGCAGCCTTGTTGCATTGGCTGGATTGGCCGCCACGATTTTCATGTTCGTCTTGAAGTACTTCATCGAGGACAGTGCTGCCGACAAGCTCGACGCCTGTCAGCGACAAATGGAATCGCTCGCTCGTCAGGTTGAGGAAGCCGAGCGAGACAAGCAATTGCTTGACACGGAATTGCCCATCACGGACGGCTCTGTCGTGTTGCGATTGCAGGCCGCAGAGAAGCATCTAGCTGAGCTAGAGAATGTGCTGCCCGTCGAAGCCCAGCGCAAACGTGCTGGCCACGAGGTTTCCTCTGCCCAGGCGCGGCTCGATCAAGCCAAAGCTCAGTACGACAAGGCGCTCTCTGCTTGGAAAACGAAACTCGTGGGACTTGGCTTCTCCGAGAATCTCGATCCGCGACGGTTCGTTTCGGTCACCGAGCGTTTTACTGCACTTGGCGATCTCGACGAGCGGGTCAAGCTTCGTCAGGAAGAAATCATTGCGCGCCAGCGAGAACATGCCACCATCACTCGGCGGATTCACGACCTTGCCCTAGAAGTCGAATGCGTGCCGACCAACGACCAGGCAGATCTCGCGACCATCGACCAATTGGAGTTTCTCATCGCTGAGCGACGTAAACAGCTTGCCGACGTCGAACGCCGCGAGCAACTCTTCGAGCGGGCAAAGGTGTTGAAGTCGGAAGAGGGCCAGCATCGGCGTGCAATCGTTGGAATTCGCCGGCGGCGCGAGGCTCTTTTTCAGGCGGCTGACTGCGAAGACGAGACCGCCTATCGGCGGCTTATCGAAGAACAAGCTCAGTCCCAAAAGATCCGCAGTCAGCGGAAACGAGTCACGCGCGAGATTGCCGCCGCCATCGGGAACCATGCCCCTGAAGAAACCTTTGCGACGTTGCTCGCACCAGAGAGTATTGATCAACTCGACGCGTTGTGGGAACAGTATTCCCGCGAATTGGAAGACGCTCAAACCGAACTCAAAAGTTTGGTCGATCATCGTGGAGCTCTACGGCATGAACAGTGGACGCTTGTTGAAGATCGCTCTCTTGCCGAACGACAACTTGAGTTGAGTTGCCTCGAAAAGCAACTTTCTGACGCCCGGCAAACATGGCGCGAACATGCCACTATCAGCCGTGTCTTAGAGCGAGTTCGACACCACTATGAAGCCAATCGCCAGCCAGAGACTCTCGGAGAAACTACCCGCTACATGTCGCAACTGACGGGCGGGGAGTACCGACGCGTCTGGACTCCCATCGCCGATGATATCTTGCTGGTGGAAAACACAGCCGGCGAGTCGCTCACCGTCGATAAACTGAGTCGAGGGACCCGGGAACAATTGTTCCTCAGCATTCGCCTGGCAGTCGTTGCCACATTTGCCAAACGGGGCGTCCGGCTCCCGATGGTGCTCGACGACGTGCTCGTTAATTTCGATGCCATCCGTGCCCAAAGAGCTGCCACCGTTCTAAAAGATTTTGCCGATGGCGGACACCAACTGATGGTGTTCACCTGCCACGAACACATGTGGCAAATGTTTAAGACACTGGAGGTCGATTGTCGTCGTCTGCCAAATCGCATCGGCGTCAAGCACGAAGTCATCGAAGACTCTTTTTTTGAGGGAGTTGAAGAGATTGTTTCTGTAGAAGCCGAAGAGCCTACTCCATCTCCCCAAAAGTCACGCAAGTTACGACGTGTGAAAGTGCAGAGGGTCGTTGCTCCTGAACCTGTGGACTTCTACGACTATCCCTTTGTCGAACGAATTGAGGAGGAAGTGGTTCAAACCCCGGTCGCACCGTCCAACAGCACGGTAATCGAGTATACGGTTCCCGCTGCAGAAACTACCTACGAATGGCTGATGGACTCGGAAGAAGAGGAACTCTACGGGCACAAACTTTGGGCCTAGAGTGCCAGCTCTTAGGCCTTCCACAGATGATCGTAGCCGTAGTGCTCGACGACGCGGGGAAGCTGATCTGTTGTGAACTAATGCCGGGCAATACGGACGACATCAATACGTTGATCCCAGCCGCGGATCGCTTGCGGCAGCGGTTTGGCATCCAGGACATCTGCGTCGTGGCCGACCCCGGGATGATCAGCCAAGCCAGGAAGGCCCAGCTTGCCGCGCGTGGCATGCGTTATCTCCTGGGGGCTCGCCTGCGCAATGTGAAAGATATTCGCGAAACGGTCTTCTCGCGTGCGGGTATTTTCCCGTGTCGTTGATGGCCCACGCACCCAGAGCAGGGACTGTGCTGACCACGCAGCCATCCAGGCTAAACTTTGTGAATGACTCCAGCAAGGAAGCACGACGCTTGTGGGGAACTAGGGGTATTGCAAGTTTCTCTCGGCAACCGCCAAGAATGCGTATCAGTTCGACGAAGCAAAGATGAAAGCAGCCGACCGCATCTCACGAGTGAAGTTTTATGTCGGCATTCACCAGTTTTCTCCAAGGGCGACCTTATGCAAAGCAACATGGATGTCCATATCCTCACATGACAGCTCATTACATTTGCCTATACCTTATGCATAATGAACTTAAAAAACCCGTCAGCATTATAACTGTCGAAGGCTCGGGTACCGGAGTCGTACTTGTGGCAAGCGAGAAAGGCAACAAGCCATAGTTTGTCCTCCAAGCAAGCAAATCCTCTGCGCTCTGTTCATTGGGCGAATCACCTCGCTGCCAGAGAAGAAAATCGTTGCCGTCGACGTCACCGTCTTCGTCGAAGTCGCCGGCTCTCGGTTGAGAAATAAGCGACAACTGAATCGTAAAAAACTCGTCTGAAGCATAGCTCCACTCGTCGAGAAACGGCGAATACGACTTAACTGTTACAGTTTGTCCGTCGGCTGCAAACTCCAAGAAACGGATCCAACCTTCGCCACCCGCAATTCTATTCTGTTGATCAACGAGTAGCTGGTAAACATCATTTCCATTGTCGGCTTGCTCCAGTTGGTAAGGAAAACCATCTAACTCATCAAACTGGTGTCCAGTGATTACCAGGGGCATGTTTTCCCGCCCCTTCACCAGCTTGTCCCAAAGTTCCTTGCCATCGTTCGCACCTGTGGCCCAACCATAGGAATGGGGATTATAGATTGATTCCACGTGATTAACTTCCCCATCGCGGATCTGATCAAAAGTCGGACTTAAGGGATCCAGGGGATCCACATGCGAAGCGTCAAACCAGCGACCTCCATCGAACATATAGGCATGGGTGAGAAGGATCGCCCGATGATCCGGATGCGCATCAAGCACCGAATTGGCCCAATTAATGACTTCGTCTCGAGGTCCAAATTCCAAGGCCATGACGATCGTTTTCTCGTTGTTGGCCTCGAAGGTGTGAAAAGTGTTGAGCATGCTGCCAGGCTCGGCCGGGTAGTTGCCGCCGAGTGTGGATTGATTTGCGTAGGGCGAACCGACTCCAAATCGGTTGGCCTGGTTGAATTGAGTCACATTACGATTGTCGGCATAGTCGTGATTGCCAGGCGCGATGGCATAGGGCACCTGTGCGCTGTCGAGAGTGCTCATCGCGGCGGCGGCATTGTTCCACTGTGTGGTGTTATCAAAATTGACCACATCTCCCACGTGGAGCACCATCTGGATATTCCGACTATTGGCATTATCTGCCAGCCATTGGGTCTGTTGAGCATATATGTCGGGACGGAATTGACTATAGTTTTGAGTATCTCCCAAGATGGCGATCGTATAAGAGCCAGGCGATACATCTGCAGGGTTGTCCACAAACACCTGCCCAGAGACCCCTGTTCCTAGCGCGTTTACTCCACCCAACTGTAGTATTTCTTGCGAACTCATAGCCCGATCCAAATAGCGAAAGCTGCTCACGTAACCGGGGGCCGTATCATTGTTCTCATCAGCAAACAAATGGAAGGTCGGATCAAGGGAGAATCGACCGCTACTTGCGTCTTGCTCCCCTACATATCCTCCATTAATGTATTTATGCCAGATCCCCGTTGAATCGCGAGTGACAGCAACACGATTCCATTCGTCAGGTCGCAATGCGCCGTGATACTGCCCGCTAATTCCTACGCCTCCCCACGGCACATTTCGTACAAAAAAGTCGCCATCGTTGCCATTGGAAACACTCGTCTGCATCAACGAACGCCATTGGATATCGCTTAACTCGGGATACAAGATATCCCAGATCATGGTGTACTCTTCCACAAGGGGTGATCCGCCGTGAGTCACGGTGTACCCCTGGCTGGGTGTTGCCGCGGGAAAAGCCATGACTTGCTCGATGCCTGAACTGTCATAAAGCGAGGGCAATCCAAAGTCATTAGTAGTTCCAAAACTAGTCACCGATGCAGTGTTATCTCGATAGTCGAGCAAGCCGTTGCCGGAATTGGCTAAAAGATCTCCCTCAAAATTCCAAATGGTATCGACGCCAACGGCAGTTTCCGAGCTAGTGATAGGTATCGCTAAAAAGGCTAGCGTCAAAAGCAAAGGAGCATAGGCTCGTCGAGTAGCATCAATCATTGTTTCCTCGCAAATGTGGCAATAATGCAACTGCATATCTACAGGTTCAATTCATAAAAATACGGTGGCTTCCCTAGCAGAAAACCACCGTACCTCCGTAGGCTTCCATTTCTTTAGTCGACTAGCTTCTACGGCGGACCGCAAGTAAGCTCGTCAGCCCCAGTCCGATTAGTATCGCCGAGGAAGGCTCTGGAATAGGCTCTGGCAAAACCAGCGGCGTTGGGAAGTTGCCATTATTCGGGTCCGTAAAACTACCCATCGCAGCAATTTGAGCGCTTGTCAGAGCACGATCCCAAGTCATAACGGTACTTAGGAGTCCCCAATCGTCTTCGAAATCGTTGTCTGTCAAGAGATGGAACACCGAGCCGAGAGCCCAGCGGCCATCAATCGGTTGGCCTGCTCCATCAAGGAACAGAACGCCATCTATATAAGCCCGGAAAAAATTGCCATTGTCAACCGACCAGACGATTCGGTGCCATTGCGAGGGGTCATAGCTCATCGTTGAATAGCCTGGCTCACCGACACCAGCATTGCCGACACCAATTTGTCCACTTGGGTTGGACCACAGATCGCCGTCATTGCTATTGGGATTGGTCGCAGTCTGGTAAAAGCTGTTAAAAGAGCCGTTGGCGAAGGTTGATCTATAGTCAATGAGAATTGTGTACTCATTCACGAAGCTGCCTCCGCCATCAGGGGCGATACCATGAGTCACCGTAAAAGTGTCAAAACTCCGACTCTGAGCGACACCACTATCCTGGTAAAGAAAAGGAGAAGCATCGGTCCCAATCTGTGTTGACGGTCCTGTAAACCAACTGCCATTGTCGGGATGACTGTTAACCAAGTCTGCCCCAATTGTAGCGGCCATAGTTGCCCTGCCGGTGTTGGGGTCCTGCGATTGGAACCGCCACAGGCCGGTCAATCCACTAGGTACATTCACGGCGGCCGATGCCACATTGGCAACCGCCAACATGCAAACGACCAACAGAATACATTTCTTACTCATGAGCTTTTCTCCAAATTAAAGAGGTTGTCGACCGAACATAAACCATTCCCAGTGAGCAGCACCGGCGACAAATGCCAAGATGCCAATTCTTGATCCAAGTAACAGTCAAGCTAAAGTAGTCAAATCGTATATCGATGAGTTGCTCAAGTGAGCCGATAAGGACAAAACGTCGCTCCCTACCAATTGTGATCAAATCTCCTATTTCTCACATGCACATTTGCAGTTAATTTTCTGTGTTTTTTCACAAACACTGACTCTAATCCCATGCAAGCGTGAAACGAGCGTTGGACATCATGAAAAATCAGGCTCGAAAATACTTCGACGAGTTCTAAGGCCACAAATGGCAGCTGCGAGAAGCAGTACCACCACGGTGGGCTCTGGAACCGCCACGGCTCCTATTAAAGGAGAATTTCCGTATTGGTTTTGCCAGATGCCAAGATCGCCCCCATTGACGCTCCCATCATCGTTGGCATCGCCTTGTGAGAGGGTCGCTCCCGTCCCAAAACCTCGTTGCCAAATCAGGAAATCGGCCCCATCAACAAGCCCATCCTCATTGAAATCGGCATTCTCAACGCCAATATCGGGCAACACGTCGAATGAGAAACCTGCAATTCCAGCCCCCGTACCAGCCCCTGTATTAGGCGCAGCGGTGGCAGCAAAAACGAATGAATCACCTTCCTGGGCACCCATGATGTCAAAAAAGTGCATATCAACAAATCGATCTTTTAAAGTGCCCGATAAAATGCCCGTTTGAACGGGTGATCCTACTGGCACAGGAGTCGCTCCGGAGTTGTCAAACTGCTGAAGGAATACTTCTGTCGGGGCAAATCTTTCAGCATCCATGCCTCCGGTCATCACACCAACACGAAACGCAGAGGGAGTGTCAGGACCAACCGTAAATCCCCATCTCCCTGTAGGGTTATTCTCGGGAATGTTACCCAACAGATCAGCGCCATCTAAGAAACCCATCTTAACCCACGGGTTCTGGCCGGTATTATTTCCTGCTTGAGCCTGTGGATAATTGGTACCATCGAATGACCATTGGCGCGACCCGTCATTCATCAGGACAGGATCATCGATTAGCGAATATGCGAAACCACCCACCATTCTCGTGGTCAAAATCTGTGAATTGGAGACCCAACTGGGGAGATCAATGATATTGAGGTAAAGTGGATCGCTACCATCTGTTACGATAAACGCATCGCCCGGAATCGCATTCGCATTTGGATATGAGAACGTAGTTGCAAATAAGGCATAGCCTTCCTTCCCGTAGAACTGATCTGGAAAAGCACCACTGCCTGTCGCATAAATATTAGCAGAGGTGGATGTCCTCCAAGGGACGGTGACATAAGGAAGTCCGCCACCAGGAAAGAATCCATTATCCAAATTGGCTTGTGATCCAGCGAATTGTAAGTTTGCACCATAGCCAGTACTTGTCATCGCGACGGAGAAAATCATGAATGCAGCTATTGATATTCTCTTAGGTTGAATATTCATCGTATGTCCCTCAGTTAATTAGTTCACTGAAAAGGGCTTCACAGTCACTGCAAACGCCACAATGACTGACCAGCCAAGCGTGTCAATTTGAAGTTAGTTCAAAATCCTGTTGAAGGTGTTTCACCGGCTCGATCAGGACCTTAAGATTCGATGCCGTATTGTACTGTGGCGGGATGTACTGCTCAAAGATTTCCAAAGAATCTCCTTCGCTTTCGATCAAGAACGAGTCTTCTTCAGCCCTTTTTCCAGTTGCCCGATTGCCAGTAATACGCACAAGGTAATCCCCAGGCAACAAACCGAATTGCTCAGAAATCGAATACTCGCCATGGGTGATGATTCCAAATTCCATCTTCCCGCCATCAAGTGGCTCAAATGCTACTTGACCATCTTCGACCGGTTCTCCATCCAAACTAACAATTCCCGACAAAGCGGTTCGTTCTACTTGCTTGCTGCAACCTCCCAAAGCTGTGACGCTTCCGAAGATCACTAGCAATGAAAAACATCTCCATGATCTCATAATTAGTATTGCATTCTTTGATCCGAGTCTCGTTACTTGCATTTCAGATGACAACAATGTTTTGCAAAAATAACAGTTAGCTCTTGGCCTTAGTTCTGAAAGTTCAGTGTTTCACCATTCGCCATTGTTGAGATCGCCCTCCAGGCTTCGATGGCCACCTCGTCATTCACAAACTCAACATGCCCGTCGCAGAAGGCCACATGGACTCCCCCTGGATGTAAACTGCGAGCCGGTTGCGTCCAAGGTCCTCTCGCGGCACTCCGCGATTCCGAGCAAGGTGCCGAAGGGTTCAGGATCCCCTGTTTGTCATCTCCGCCCGATTGATCAGCACACCATTCCAATAGATCTTGAGACCTAGCATTCGGCGAATTTTCATGCGAGTAGACACAACTGCCCAAAAACAGAACGCCCCGAGAATCTTCGCCCGGATATTGACGACATTCTCCGAGCATCACAGTATTGCTTTGGCCATCGGTAATATGGCTGAGTTTTGTGCCTTTGTTCTTCTGGCTCCAGACCTTGCCGAAGGGGCCCCGCTTGTCGATTCCACCATTTTGCTGCAATTCAAAATCCCAACGAAAATTGTAGAGAGTTTCTGAGTTTCTTTGCCACCATTGCCACCAGCCTTGATTTGCCAGGTAATTGCCATGGGCAAAACATTCCGAAGCACCCGTATGGATGCCGCGACCTTGATCAGAAGGGCAAAGGAAGACATCAAGCTGAGTATAACTCCAAGGAGCCGCATTGGGACATCTTCGCCCAGCAAGCTCCCAAGGTCGATAAGCCGAAATAGTGAAGTCGATCTGCCCGAACATACTCGCTTGTTCCAGGTACGGCAGAATATAGGATGCCCAGGTATGAAAGCTGTCCGTACTCACCCCCGGATCACCGTCAACGGAAGTGAATCCCGAGGGCAAGCGGCTGAATGTGCTTTCGTGATTAAGGCACGCCAACCCAAGTTGTTTTAAATTGTTTTGACATGAGTTCCGTCGTGCGGCTTCCCGCGCGGCCTGAACGGCTGGAAGAAGCAAAGCAACCAGGACGCCGATAATCGCAATTACGACTAACAACTCAACTAACGTGAATGCGTCGAAACACGGCCCGGACGTAATTCTAGGTATTCGATTCCTGATTACCCGCCTCTTCATTGTTCCCATTTCCACTTTCTTAGTGACCTCAATCATTCGCTGGCACATAGGAATTCGCTTTACTAAACAGATTTGCAGTTAGCAAAGCAGTCGATGCTGTAAGCTCTGAAAATTAAAGTACTTGCATACGTTAAGAGATTTAGAACTGTGCCACTCAAATACGAGTAATATCGTAGGCCCTAAAAACTTGATAAGAATCCACCTCTGTGCCTACTCTTTCGATTTTCGATGGGTACTTCATTTTCGTCAATTGAATATTGCCAATAATATTCTGTGAAAATTTACACAACTCTTAAAACGCAACTACGGGTATCGAGTGGGTTAAACCCCACAATTGCATAGATCTGCCGGACCACTTTCAATGAAAAAGAGGACCTAGTTGTTGGCAGATGAACCTTGAGAGAGAATTGCCTTCGAGAGAATTACCTCAGGTAGACAAGGGGCAATCCTTGGATCTGCATCGGTATAATCGTATCCCAAAAGCGCAGCGACAGTGGTGGCAACTTGCCCTTGAGATAAACGACAGCCTTTTTGGACTCCCGAAGCAGGCGTGTCTGGTCCGAGAACGGCAATCCAAATATGCTCCGATCCGGGCAATTCGGCGCTATGATTCTTCCAACCCTCGCGCCCATGACCTCGCCCGTGGTCGACAGTTACAACCAAGGACGTTCTACCGCGATAGATTGGTGAGCTTTGAATGAAATCCCACAACGTACGCAGGTACCCATCACATCGTCGTGCCGATTCTAAATACAAATCGTATCGCCCCGAATGGCACCAGTCGTCAGTTTCGTCCAGCGACAGATAGAGAACTCGTGGATGTTGAGTTTCTAAGTATTCCATCGCCCCGGCAAATGTCAGGTTGTCGAACCGAGCATACTCCCAAAGATGCGGCGTTTCACGCACGGATTGGTTGAGAAGATCGCGGCGAACCGGGTTCTCAACGTGATCAAATTCCTGCCATCCCGCATTTACATAGATGCCACTCCGTTCGGCATTAATGATATACGGGAGGGCATCCCAAGATGCAAATGCGGCAACCTTTCCCGAAAACTCAGGTTTTTCATGGAGCCATTCAAGCACTGTCTTATTCTTGTTGTTAATTTTGTCGTTAGAGTTAATCGACTCGTCAGGAAAGCCGCACAATAGTTCTTGATAGCCAGGGTAAGAGAAATATTGTCGATTCGTAACCAAGACGTAGCAGTCATCCAGTGCCGAACCAAATAGCCGACCTTCATTCGCAACAACCTCCCAAATGAACGGCATCAGCAACTTACGACGCACAAGTGGGTTATCGTGCCAATAGGATTTCTTTATCCTCGTCGGGTTGTAGACACCCCCGATGTCTTTATCAATGAGCCGTTCATCTGCGCCTGTGAACAGTTCTTCGGGGCGCATTCCGTCAATGGTGACTAAGAAAACGTTTTGAGTTTGTCTGTCGTTAGAAGCACATACTGGACTAGTGAAATGTGGACAGAGAAGCAGACATCCCCACAACACCATGGAAGTTGCCAAGCGGCAATTTGTAAAAAGACTCGTTGAGCGTATAGGACTGTCGCTGTGGTACATGGAGAATTATTCCCGTTGAGCAAAAAGCTGAACCCAGCAGGCAGGCTGTTCCATTCTTGCCTACAGCAGCTCCAAGTTGGAAAATCGTTAGTCTTTTTTAAGATCTACAAACTTCAAAGTGGTTACGCGAATCCTATCCAACTGTGGATTCAAAGCAGCAAGCCAATAACGTCCGTTTTGGCTGATGATTTCTAGCGCGGCGATATGAGGTAGTGACGGCACGTAGTCACGTACTTTGCCGGCCTCGTGAATGTATTTCATCTCATGAGGCAATCCGTTGAGGTTCCCGATAATCTGAGCCAGCATTCCTCCACGAATCTTATCTTCCAGGGTCTCTGCAGAAATCTGACATGTCGAAATCGCTTCGACAGACTGCGTCGATGCAGAAAGACTCAAGATTAAAGAGAGCAAGAGCAAATGAACAAAATGTTTCGCCCTGTTCATTACGCTTCCCCCGGCCCTGTTGTTCCGCCTGTAAAGACTTCATCATCAGCGTGGTGGCCGACGAGAACTTCGGCCTGATATCCACCCTTGGATTTGTAGTAGAATATTAGACCGAGATAACAAAAGAACATGATTGCGGGAAGATAGGCGATCTTTGCCAGCGCATGTTGCTTTGTTTGCCGCTCGATGCCATCTAGTTCTTCAACTTGTTCGGCTGGCAAGGCATGGTAGTTTGCCTTGTCGATGAACTCGTAATCCGAGAACAAGCCCGTCTTTTTTTCGGCCACGGCGGAATGCGCCTCAGGAGCCTCGACTTGCACAGCGCGATTGAAATCTTCGTCTTGGATAGTCCCGATGTAGGTTGCCCCCAGAGTACCAATCGAAATCATTCCGACTCCACTGATGGTATTTAGTAGCAGGGCACCTCCTTTGGGATATTGTTCGGAAACGACGCCGAGAGTTGTCGGCCAAAAGAACGTTTTGCCAAATCCGTAAAGGGTTGCGGCAGCAAATAAGACTGTCGCGCTGGTCCCCGCATTGCCAAGCCACAACAATCCGATCGTGGCTAAGAATGCGGAGCATGCCAGGAGACCCAAAGGTGAGATGCGATGAACGATCGGACCAGCAAAAAAACGAAGCACGAACATGATCAACGAGGTGTAGACCAGAAAGAATGTTCCCATAGCTTCGTTTTCCAGCACCGATCCCATGATGTCTTGAATCCAACCGTCGGTGCCTAATTCTGTGGTTGCCAAAAGAAACATGACGAGCAAGAGAAAGACGAACATCGGTCGGCCAAACTTCCGGATGGGAATCGCGAACAGAACTGCCGGAATGATGGCGAGCCCCAAAGCTGCTTTCCAGTGGATCGGTTCGTATTTGAATACGGTAAGAACCTGGCTGATACCCATGATGATTAGAAACGAAACGATATAGGCGCTCCCCCAGCCGAATTCCTCCAACATAGTTCTATAGGAAACTCCTGCCTCAACTCTTTCTTGCTCAGGGAACTCAAGACCGTACAACAGAAATCCATAGGCCAGAATCGGCAGCAACAAGACTGCCATCTTCCATTGCCACAATTGACCAGGCAATGTTTCTCCCAGATAGGAGCCACCCTTCAGCACCAAGATGGCCAACAAACCACCCAGCACCAATCCGCCAGGCCAACCCGCGTGTAATACATTCAGCCAGTGCGTTTTGTTGTCTCGATAAACTGTGGCGACGACGGGGTTGATGACCGATTCCACGATTCCATTGGAAAGTGCATAGATAAACGTCGCCACGTAAAGCACTTCAAAACTAGGAGCAAAAATAGTGAGCACCGTCGAGACAATGTGGCCGACGAATGCGATTGCCATCGAAGTACCGTAACCGATCCGATCCACGATCAGACTAAATAGGATGATCGAAATGGCAAACGGATAGACGCCGACGCCGCTGATGATCCCCTTTTGTTCCTCCGTAAGTCCAAAAGATGCTTCCCAGTCTGGCAGGGCGGCTCCACGAACTGCAAAACCAAAAGCAGTGGCAACTAGCCCCAGAAAACATCCAAGAAACAATCTGCGCCGCTGAGTGTCTAGGGACATGAATTCGAAACTCCAGAAAAGTCGACGTCACATGAGTCAGTCGAATAGTACAAGATCAAGAGATCGTTATAGGTTTGATTGCCCGTATCGAATAGTCAGAAAATAGAACCTGCGCAATATCGAAGAATATGCGCAATATCGAAGAATGAGACTATTACGGCGGTTCCGTCTCGTTGCAACACAAAATGTCGATGCCTATCGCATCAAACTGAGCATAGCTTGGAATCGGCTTATTGTTCGTTTTTGGCTCTGGAAAGTCTGTTATTCCTACGATAGGTTCGAGGAGTCAATCCTACGTGTTTCTTGAAGGCGACTGAAAAGTAATCGGGGTTTGAGAAGCCTGAACGCATCGTAATATCAGACAACGTGAGGTTGGTCTCACGCAGCAACCGGCACGCACGTTCAATGCGAATTCGAATGATCTCGGCGTGCGGCGTGCGTTGAACCAGCTTTTGAAAGCGGTGTTCCAGCATCCTGCGAGACAAGGGGACTGCCTTCAGGATGTCGGACACTGATATGCCGCTGCATGCATTCTCTCGAATAAACCGCAGTGCGGTCACGATATCTTCGTCGTCGATGGCATAAACGTCGCTCGACTGCCGCTCCGCGATGCCTGCCGGGGGAATAAGAATTGCTTCTTCCGAATGCCTTTCGCCGTGCATCATCTGATCGAGCAGTTGCGCGGCCTCATAACCAGCGCGATGAGTATCGGGAATGACACTTGAGAGTGGCGGCGTACAGAGTCGACACAACCGAGCATCATTGTCGACGCCAATCACCGCCATCTGTTCGGGCACGGCAATTTCTAACTCACGGCAAATATCCAGGAGTAACTGTCCGGCGAAATCGTAGCAGGCCATAACTCCAATCGGCTTGGGAAGCTGTTCCACCCAGGATCTCAAGCGTCGGCGTTCTCTGGTCCATGAATATCCCTTTTCATTAACTGAGCTACCAGAGAATTCGAAGTATTCGCAACGCTCTGCATCGGCAAATATTTTAAATTCTTGCTGACGCCATTGAGACCAGTTGTATTCCGATTTCCCAAGGAAAGCGAGTTTTCCGAAGCCCCTATCAACCAAGTGCTGCGCTGCCATGCGAGCAATTTCACGATCGTCTGTTTCCACCCAGGGTATGTTTCGGATCAAGCGAGCGGCGCTCACATCCACCATAGGCAAACGTATCCGACGCACGATCGAAGCAATTGCTTCTGTTTCGATACGCGCGATGATGCCATCTCCCTTCCAATTTTTAAGCCAACTGGGGGGCAAGGCACCTCGGACTTGTTCGCCCAGATAAATTGACCAGAGTTCATGTTCCCGCTGGTAAGCAATGATGCCATCTAGCAATCCTCGTGCATATGCGTTGGATGTTTCAATCAGCAGTGCCACTGAGCGTCTTTCTTGCATTTTAATCTTGTTGAGAGAGTTTAGGGAACAGATTCATAGACTAAGCCAACTTGTAATAAATCACATGTGTTATGCGCTATTAAACATTCCCTATCAACCTTTGCTAGATAGAATAAAGCATGAGTGAAGAGAAACTTCCACTCAATTTCCTAATTGATAGATGGTCGGAGGTTTTGGCCTACCCGGCCTATCTTTTGTGCATAAAAAGGCGCAGAGCCAGAAAGACTTAGCGTGAAAACGAATACACTTCCAGTGAAAGGTGCTTTGGTGGGATTGGGTTTCGGAGCTGAATTCATCCCTATCTATCAAAAGCACCCTCTCGTAGAACTAATTGCTATCTGTCGGCGTGACGAGACGGAACTAAACAAGATCGGCGATATCTTCAATATCGAACATAGGTATACGAAGTTTGACGATGTTCTTGCGAATCCAGACATCGACTTCGTGCATATCAACAGCCCCATTGGTGACCATGCCTGGATGAGCATCGCAGCCTTGGAGGCTGGCAAACATGTGATGTGTACCGTCCCCATGGCTACGACAGCCCCTGAATGCGAGAAGATCTGCCAACTCGTTGCCGACACAGGGCTGAAATATATGATGGCTGAAACCGTCGTCTATAGTCGCGAATTTTTGTTTATCAAGCAGCTTTACGAACAAGGTGAGTTCGGACGCATTCAGTATCTGCAAGCCTCGCATCCCCAAGACATGGATGGCTGGCCAGAGTACTGGGAGCAAATGATCCCGATGCACTATGCCACACATGTTGTCAGTCCGGTCCTTGGGCTGATGGACAGCAGGGCCGAATATGTATCGTGTTTTGGTTCAGGCCGTGTGCGCCAGGACATCCAAGAAAAGAGTGGTTGTCCCTTTGCCGTGGAGTCTTGCCACATCAAGCTCGCCGATAGCGATGTCACCGCACATGTATGGAGATTTTTGTACGACACTGCCCGCCAGTACCGCGAGAGTTTTGACGTATATGGATCGAAAAAATCCTTTGAATGGACACTCGTTGAAGGAGAATCGCACGTCATTCATACAGCGAAGCGATCCGAATCGGAGATTCCAGAAAAGGTAGATATCCCCGACTTCGCACAACGGCTTCCCGAATCAATTCGACCATTTACACGATCTATCGTCGACGCCGAGCATCTCTCCTTTCTGCAAGGTGGAGGACATGGCGGCTCGCATCCCCACCTGATCCATGAATTTGTCGACTCTCTGCAATCTGAGCGAGAACCTTGGCCGAACGCAACCACAAGTGCCAACTGGACTTGCGTCGGTATTTTGGCGCATGAATCGGCAATGCTTGGTGGAAAAACGATTTGTCTGCCCCAATTCACGCGCGAGTCGAACACCAGAGTTGATACACTGGAGCATGGCATTCGTCCTCCAGTTCATGCTCGCCAGACTGTCACGGCATCTCAACCAGCAAATAGCCACGGTCGTTGATCGAATCGCATACCAGTGAGACAATTTATTCAGCCATGGCTCTCTCCAGGAAAACACTGTTTCTATTTATCTTTCTGTTCTCGATGCATTCTGTAGTGAATGCTGATACAGCCAAGGATAAGTCGCCTACTTTTCAACGGCTGCAACTGACTGATCAGTTCTTGTCTGAAGGGGCCAACGCTGTTGATCTCGACCGAGATGGACACGTTGACATCGTGTCTGGTCCCTATTGGTATGCCGGACCTGAGTTTACTCGGCGCACGGAATACTATCCCGCGAAACCGTTTGAAATTAGTGGATACTCTGACAATTTTCTAGCGTTCCACCGTGACTTCAACGGAGATGGCTGGAGCGACATCTTGGTCGTTGGCTTTCCGGGTGCCGAAACATTTTGGTATGAAAACCCGCAAGGTAAGCCGGGCCACTGGAGGCGACATCTGGCGCTAGCTGTCACCGACAACGAGTCTCCGACCTTTGCGGACGTTACTGGCGACGGCATACCAGAACTGGTCTGCATGACTGGTGGCCAGATCGGTTTCGCAGAGGCCCCACTGGATGACCCGACTCAGCCCTGGCAGTTTAGCGCAATCTCACCCAAACGCGATTATCAGCGGTTTACCCATGGACTGGGCGTAGGGGACGTCAACGGCGATGGACGGATGGACCTGCTGGAAAAAAACGGGTGGTGGGAGCAGCCCACTCAAGCGAACATCGAAACTTGGGTTTTTCACGAGGTGAAGTTTTCTGAACCAGGCGGTTCTCAAATGTTTGCCTACGACCTCGACGACGATGGCGACAACGACATCGTCACTTCTAAGGCGGCCCATGCTTACGGGCTCGCGTGGTTCGAAAATGTCGGCGTGGGCGAATCGGGCGAAATTGCATTCCAAGAACACCTAATCATGGGCGAAAGGCCCGATGAGAACGATCACGGTGTCGCTTTCTCACAGCTTCATGCAATTGCTTTGGCCGACATGGATCGTGACGGTGACCTAGACATCGTCACTGGCAAACGGTTCTGGGCCCACGGCGGCCACGACCCTGGTGCCCATGACCCAGCCGTATTGTATTGGTTTGAGACAGCGCGCGATGACAAGGCCGTGAAATTCGTTCCCCACCGGATCGACATCAACTCCGGCGTGGGCACACAAGTAGTTGTTAGCGACCTTAATGGAGATGAGCTTCCGGATGTCGTTGTCGGTAACAAAAAGGGAACCTTCGTTTTTTTTCAAACACAGCCAAAGAAAGAGGAAGGGACCAAGAGCATCTCCGCCCAAGATGCTACCGGGCCACAATTGGGCGACGCTTCGGATGATGCGAGTCTTGAGGAATCCGAGGGTGTATTTTTTGCTACAGCCGATGACGGTCGCATCCTGAATCTTGATTTTGAAACCGGTGATCTCACCGACTGGACTGCCGAAGGAGATGCCTTTGAAAATCAGCCCATCAAGGGGGACACAGTTAAGGCCCGACGTCCCAATCATATCAGTGGCCATCGCGGCAACTTTTGGATCGGAACCTACGAAAATGGGCGAGACGGTGTCCAGGGCTCCTTAACCTCCCTACCTTTCAAGGCAACACACCCCTACGCTTCTTTTTTTATTGGCGGTGGTGGGGGTAACGCACTCGGCGTACAGATCGTTCGCGCGGTAGACGACAAAGTGCTCCATCATGTGAGTGGCCGCAACTCCGAAGAAATGCGTCCAGTTATCGTCGACTTGCGAGAGAATCAGGGTGATCGGATTTTCCTCCGTGTCATAGATCGAGCGGTCGTGGGATGGGGTCACGTCAATTTCGACCACTTCCGATTCCATGATCGAAAGCCCGATTTACCCGAGACCCCCAGTGCTGCACGCAAACCAGACGCCTACCCCTACGCTGGACTTCCCGGAGAAGAAGCCGTTGCGGTTATGACATTACCGGAGGGTTTCAAGGCTTATCTTTTCGCAGCCGAGCCAGATGTCAAACAGCCGATCGCCATGGCAATCGACGACCGAGGACGACTCTGGGTCGCTGAAGCGTACGAATATCCTGTGCGGGCTCCCGAGGGGAAGGGGCGTGATCGAATTCTCATCTTCCAGGACGTCGATGGAGATGGCAAATTCGACAAACGAACCGTGTTCGCGGAAGGGCTAAACCTGGTCAGCGGCATCGAGGTGGGATTCGGAGGCGTGTGGGTAGGTGCCGCCCCTTATTTAATGTTCATCCCCGATCGCAATGGCGATGATGTGCCCGATGGAGAGCCGAAGATTCTGTTGGACGGCTGGGCCTACCAGGACACCCATGAAACTCTCAACTCGTTTATCTGGGGACCAGATGGTTGGCTCTACGGTTGTCACGGCGTGTTTACACACTCACGTGTTGGAAAACCAGGTACGCCCGACGACCAACGCGTACCACTCAACGCAGCCATCTGGCGATACCATCCCACAGAGCATACGTTTGAAATCTTTTCCGAGGGGACAAGCAACCCGTGGGGTGTCGACTTCGATGACCACGGCCAAGCCATTTGCACAACTTGCGTAATTCCCCATTTGTTCCATCTAATCCAAGGGGGCCGATACCAGCGGCAGGCAGGTCAGCATTTCAATCCGTTCACTTACGACGACATTCAAACCATAGCCGACCATCGCCACTTTCTGGGAGACGATCCCCACGCCGCGAATGAGAATTCCGGCGATGCCGGTGGTGGCCACGCCCACGCTGGTGCCATGATCTACTTGGGGGGCGCCTGGCCTGACGAGTATCGCGGCCGCATTTTCATGAACAACATCCATGGCCAGCGAATCAATACGGACCTACTCCAGCCTGCAGGGTCGGGCTTCATCGGCAAACACGGGCCCGATTTTTTGCTCACCGGTGACATCGCTTCACAGATTCTCAATCTCCGATACGGTCCGGACGGACAAGCATTTGTCATTGACTGGTACGATACAAATGCCTGTCATCACAATAACATTGCAGGACATGACCGAAGCAATGGCCGAATTTATAAAGTCGTCTATGGCGAGAGCCAGTCCACAACGGTCAATCTGGCGGAGCAAAGCGACCTGGAACTGGCCGAGCTAGTTCTGCATAAAAATGATTGGTACGTTCGCCATGCGCGTCGAATTCTACAAGAGCGTCAAGCTGTAAAAGGTGTTACCAAGGTAGCGCGAGACCGTCTTACCGAAATTGCCACATTACATCCAGACACCACCCGCAGGTTGCGGGCTATGTGGGCATTGCACGTCACAGGAGGGCTTCCGGGCGAGATGTTTTCAACATGGATAGCAGATAAAGACGAGCATGTGCGGGCGTGGACTATTCAACTGACATTAGCAGAGGAGTCTTCGGAAGCGAAAGACGACCTTGTGGACGAGTTGGTTCGAATGGCCAAAGACGATCCATCACCTGTGGTGCGGCTCTATATAGCTTCTGCCTTGCAAAGCCACATGCCTCTGGATGCGCGGTGGCCGATTCTTGAAGCCTTGCTAATGCACACCGAGGATGCTCACGACCACAATCTGCCGCTCATGTACTGGTATGCGGCTGAACCTCTGGTCGAAGCCGATCAGGAGCGCGCTTTGGCACTTAGTCTCTCCAGCGGTGATTTTATTCCCCTTGTGCGGAAGTTTATTATCCGGCGCGTGGCGAGTGACGGCTCGCCAGAAGCAATGGAATTGCTGCTGCAACGAATTTTCAAGACAGATGACCCGGAAGACCACCTGGAAATTATCGGCGGAATACGTGAGGCACTCCATGGCCAGCGGCAAGTAGCGCCCCCCAAGAATTGGCCTGCTGCATCTGCCATATTGCTGAGCAGTGGCGATGTGGACTTATGTACGCAGGCAAATGCCCTGGGAGTAACTTTCGGCGATCAAGAGGCAATGAATGCGTTTCGCGCGACCGTTGGTGATGCCAATGCAAGTCTGTCAGAGCGTCGCTTGGCACTTGACGTCTTACTAAGAGCAAAAGACGCCGAGCTTCCACCGGTGCTTCTCAGCATTCTTGGGGAACCGGCCCTGCGCGAATCAGTGCTTCTTGGCCTTGCTCTCTACGATAACCCGTCCGTTCCAGAGGTCGTGCTGAGACATTATAATGAGCTAACCCCATCAGAAAAACGCGCAGCCCTCTCCACGCTCTGTTCTCGCGCGTCGTACGGAATAGAGTTGCTAAAAGCGATTCAGTCGAAACAAGTCCCAGCGGTGGACATCTCGGCTGACCTTGTCCGCCAACTTCATAACCACAATAACTCTGAAATTGATTCCCTGGTCGCCGAAACTTGGGGCCAGGTTCGTAGCACTTCTGAGGACAAAGCCAAACTCATCAGAGAGTTGCGTAATCTCGTTGCCACATCTCCCTCGGAACCCGATCCTGAAATGGGTCGTGCTGTTTTCTTCAAAACTTGCCAGCAGTGTCACACCCTCTATGGCGTCGGTGCAAAAATCGGCCCCGACCTCACTGGTTCGAACCGCTCCGACTTGGATTACTTACTTACGAATATCGTTGACCCCAGTTCAGTTATCACAAAGGACTACCAACAGACTATAGTCCTCACGGTCGATGGCTTGGTCGTTTCAGGCCTTGTGCAATCTGAAGACGACCACTCCCTTTCAATCCAGACTACAACAGATATCGTGGTGATCCCCAAAGACGAAATCGAAGATCGCCAGTTAAGTGACAAATCAATGATGCCTGACGACCAGTTAAAGCAGTTTTCCCCGCTCCAAATCGTCTCACTTCTCAATTATCTCTCAGGTCGAGAGCAAGTCCCCATCCTCGCTAGCAACGAGAACCACGAATTAATCTTCAATGGATATGACCTGTCTGGCTGGTCTGGCGATGAGCAACTATGGTCTGTCGAAAACGGTGAACTCATTGGTCGCAGCCCGGGTCTGGAAAAGAATTCGTTCCTATTTAGCGACATGGCAGCCGACGATTTTGAGTTGACTCTCGAGGTGAAACTAAAAGGGGACGACGGCAACAGCGGCATACAATTTCGCAGCCAAGCTTTCCATGAAGGTGAAGCAAAAGGCTATCAGGCAGACATTGGACCTGGATGGTGGGGCAAACTCTATGAAGAGAACGGCCGTGCGTTATTGTGGGACAAATCGGGCGACCAATTCGTCAAGAAAGAGGACTGGAATGAGTACAAGATTATTGCCATCGGCAGTCACATCCAGACATGGTTGAATGGGAACTTATGTGTTGATTTGAATGACCCCGATGGCAAGAAGCGAGGCATCTTCGCGTTGCAAATCCACTCCGGCGGCCCGTTTGAGGTACGGTTCCGAAAATTGAAGCTTAAAGTGCTCTCGAACTACTCTCCTTAGCGAGAATATTGCGACGTACCGATTCCTTGCTGGCTGATTTCCATGGCTTCGTAGGTGCGAATGTCGTAGGATTTTCTCGTGGTCAGTTTTACATTGTTGTTCATTCCCTTGCCAATTCCCGATGAAAGGGTTCTTTGGCCGGGAACCAGTTGAGAATCAGTACTCGATGGTTGCGTAAGGTTTGAGCTACCTTTTTCATCGGTTCCTGTTGGCTGCGCATCGTTCAGCCACACTACTGGTCGAGTAACCTGCCAGCCCAAGCTGGACAGGTGCAGCAGCGCTGATCGACAGTGCGCTCCTGGAACCGGACACTAGCGCGTTCCGGCTAATCGGATCAGCCACAGGGAGCTAGGTTCCTGACAGCGAGTTTCTGCTCAGAAGCAACCTCACGAGTGATAGCCCGGTCGAAGGCGCCTCGAGGAAGCAACACTGCCCGGACGGAGAACACCGCAAGGGCCGTCTCTTATAATAGCCATCGAACGCCTGAGTCATGCCTCAGTAAATCCATCTGTCACTTCCCAGATTGAGCAGCGAATTACCCAATAATTCTGGCGTAGAGCCAGCTCATTTGATACGACCAGTGAGCAGGAAATTCTCCTGCTCACAATTCAGACAGGGGTCAACGTAAACGACAGGTTCCAGACACACAGCCTCGAAGACTTTATCCATTTCGGAAACAAATCTCTCGTCTGGAGGTGTAGCAAACCAGATTGCCAATACTCCCCCTGGGCGAATTCTCTGCGCTGCCGCCGCAAGTCCTGCTGCCGAATAGAATTCGGCATGATCTGGGTGCCAAACCCGATCGGGCGAGTCATCAATGTCGAGCAAGATGGCGTCGTACTTGATATCGCTCACACCGGGGCGAACTAAGAAAGTAAAAAAATCATCTTCAACTAAGCTCAGTTTCGAGTTGGACATCAATTCGTCAGACCAGGGCAACAATCTTTCCTGATGCCATGCGATGACAGGCTTCAGCTTTTCAATCACTGTCACGGTAGCAACGTGGGGATTGGTCAACGCTCGCATCGCCGTAAATCCAAATCCCAGTCCACCCACAAGTACCGCCACGTTTTTGCCTGACAGCCGGTTGAGAGCCCAATCTGCCAGGGCGTCTTCAGAGACATGCGCCACGTCAGACATCATTAGTTCGTCGTTAACGAGCATATCGTACACATCTCGCTCAAGAGCAACAGACGTTCGCCGACGAAGAGTGACGAGCCCAATTGGAGTGCGAGATTCGTGGAGAAATGTCAGAATTGGTTTGCGAACCGGAGTGGTATTGAGCAAGCCAGCTTCTTTTGACGTGCTAGATATCGGTTTAGTCATGCTACTTTTTCAGATAGAGGTGTTGATGCGGCGGCGAATCTTGTCCACTAAGTATGACAATAAAGGATGCTATGCGCTAATTTCTTTAGCTGCCGTGGGTTCTTGTCGTTGAAGATATTCGACGTGCATGGTACGGACGTTTGATACGTGATATTGGGGGTTGTTGCGAACGAAGTGAACGCAATCCCACTGTGTGTTAAGCAGTACTGCCGTCCCTCCGAAGCCATCCTTTACCAGTCGCCCGGTATAAGGAATTTGCAGTGCCGGTCGGTCGGTATTTTCAGCTTCTCCCGGAAAAACCCACCGAGCGAACTTGAATGGCAACCATTCGATTGTGGTCTTGGTCATATACTCGCTTTCAAGCCGATAACGTACGACATCAAATTGAAGTTCGCCTACCGCCGCCAGAATAGATTCGCGCTGACTCTTGCGCGGGTCAGAGAAAATTTGAATCGCACCTTCTTCGATGAGTTGTTCCAGTCCGCGTTCAAATTGCTTGCGTCGTCCGGTGTCGGCACAGCGCAGTACAGCAAAATGTTCCGGTGGAAATTGTGGCAGAGGTTCAAAATGCACCACTTCCCCCTCACACAAAGTATCACCTAGGTGAAATATCCCCGGATTGGCCAAGCCTACGATATCTCCGGGAAACGCCTCCTCAACAGTTTCACGCTCCCGACCAAACACCAATTGCGCTCGCTTGAGGCGGAGCTTTGTGCCTGTACGAGCGTGAACGACTTCCATTTCGCGCTGAAATCGCCCAGAGCATACCCTAAGGAAGGCGATGCGATCGCGGTGTCGCGGATCGAGATTCGCTTGAATCTTGAAAATAAAACCTGAAAATTCGCTGCGATGAGCGGGGACTGGCCCTAGGTGACTGAGGCGGTCAACGGGCGGAGGACTGAACTCAAGGAACCCCTTCAAAAAGTGTTCCAGACCGTAATTTCTCAAAGCACTCCCAAAGAAAAGTGGAGTTATCTCACCCTTAAGAAAGCGATCCTTTTCAAAAGTGGAGCCTGCAGACGCCAGTAGGGCCACTTCCTCTTGCACTAGCTGCACCGTTTGCGCTTCGAAACCAACTTCCTGAAGTTGCGATAAGTCGTGCGTGTTATAGAGGGCTCTTACATCACCCGAAGACTGCTCAAATACATCGGCCGACAGATCTCGCAAATCAACGAGACCTCGAAAACCAAGCCCAGCGTCGAGAGGCCAATTCATGGGCACGGGTTCGATTTTCAGGAGGGACTCGATCTCCGAGAGAAGCGTCAAAGGGTCCCTACCCGGACGATCAACTTTATTGACGAATGTCAGCACCGGAATTTTACGCATGGCACACACATCGAATAGCTTGCGAGTCTGAGGTTCTATGCCCTTCGCCAGATCGACCACCATGACCGCACAATCCGCTGCCATGAGGGTACGGTACGTATCTTCGCTGAAATCATGGTGCCCGGGTGTGTCAAGCAAATTGATACAGAAGCCGTTGTACTCAAAAGTAAGCACTGTGGAGCTAACCGAGATTCCCCGCTGTTTTTCGAGTTCCATCCAGTCTGACGTGGCCGACCGTTGGGTTTTGCGGCCACGCACGGCACCGGCGACTTCAATTTGTCCGCCATAGAGCAGCAGTTTTTCCGTGAGTGTTGTCTTGCCAGCATCGGGATGCGAGATGATCGCAAAGGTGCGCCTCCGCTGGGCTTCACGTTGAACATGTTTATCAAGATTTGTGAATTGCATAATATGTTGAGGACGTAATTAGCTGAATTGCGGTTGCAGAATCGCGAATTGAGTCGTTGTTCGGGCTGAACATGTTGAAATGCCTGCACACCAACAGCGACTGATGTGTTTGTGGTAAATGCTTCATCTCCAGCGAGCGACAGAGTGCTTGCATGGTTTGCCGTGAAAACCCGCTAGATTTAGGGTGGGGTCGGCAGAAAATCCGCAATACATGCAACGCAGTGCCAACGAGCAGTCAAGTGACTGAAAGTTGAGCAGGCAACAAAATAAGAGCAGAAATTCATGGCATTAACGGGAAAGGCCAGGCCGAGATGGTCCCGAGTTCAGCAAAACGAGTCCGATATTGGGCTCTGCGGCGGGACTTGAAGTATAGCTGTCGTTCCGCTGTCTATCAACCGAAGATATCCTGCTGCCAAAGCCAATCGACGGAAGCCTATCGCAAAAATGCCACAATTCCTCGGCGGGGGTGCAGAGGAGCCACGGTTGACAGCTTCTGGATCGTGGCCTAAAGTTTTGGCGATGAGTCCACCCTAACTAATTGAGACATTTCTGTTTGCGGAGCTCGGCGCCGCCGCTTATTGGCTCTATCTCTGCCGTTGCTGATCGCTTCGGCTTCCTCTCTCCGCAGGCCCTTGTGCAGGATCGATGTGCCTTTGCATGGCATCGTTCCGCGCAAACTCGTGCATTCACAGCTGAGAGGGCTTGGCGGTCTCCGCAAACAATGCGACGAACCGCAAGAGATTTCCGATCTCCAGCAGCAATTTGGCCAGGCCGAGAAAAAACTCGGTGAGTTGTTGGCGACCAAAGCCGCCTCCAATTAATTCAACCTGTAGCACAGAGGAACCAGCATGATACGCCAATCACGAGCAACAACCAGAGAAGCCCGCCGCGAGGAGCTTCTTAATATGTGGGGTCAGCGCGAACGCAGTCGTGTGGGCCAAAATGAGGTCTTGAGCCTTTGCTTTAGCTACCTACCCCCTGGCACTATACTGAAGGCTCCACAAAGCGTGATCGACATCATCCTCGATCATGAATTTGGTCCGGAATCAGTGAACGACGCTTTTGACATTTAGCCCGATTAGTAAACCACTACATAACTGAAAGGTGTCCTCCTAAAAACAAGAAGTGGCTTCAAGGCACCCATAGTACATTCCCTCAAGGAGAACCCCCATGAACTCACCAGAGCAGCGCACATCAACAACTGTCACTGTAGGCAACGGTCTGCACGATGCGTTAGCGAGTGGACCAGACTCGCTAGAAGCAGCAATGGCCTCGCTACGCGGACACGCTGCCTATGCGACATTAGGTCATATTCATGGAGTAGCGACGGCACATTTCAATTTCAGTCCGTCGATGGAGATTGCGCTGATACTTCTCACCAAATTACCGGACGTACGCGTTGAAGTCAAAGACCCTTTACAGAATTCCTGCGTTATTGCACCAGCCTACTGGAAACCATAAGTACGAAAGTCCTTGTGCTGAGTATTTTTTATGAAAAGTGTGCGCTGCGCCCCTCAGCAGCGTGCGGGCGCAGAATTAGTTGCGGCTGTGATCTTAAGACAGATTTCTGACGTGTCCCATAAATGTTAACTGTTCAAAGCGATATTGATATGGTTCATCTAGGCTCGGGGCCAGTGCGTAATCTCGATTGCAGACTCTGTAGCCACCCTGTGAAATACTTCGCCAATGATCGGAGACGTTCTTACTATCGATGTGCTCATTGCAAACTGATCTTTGCTGATCCGGCAAGTCGCTTGAATTCTGCGGCGGAAAAGGCCATTTACGACCAGCATCAAAACAGCCCAACAGACCCCAAATACCGCCGTTTTCTTAGTCAACTCACACAACCTCTGCTAATGCGTTTGACGCCCGGAATGTACGGGTTGGACTATGGATGCGGTCCGGGCCCCACGCTTTCCAAGATGTGCGAGGAAGCGGGCATGAGAATGAACTTATACGACCCGTATTACCAGTCAAATTCCCAAATCTTAAATCGCACCTACGACTTTGTCACATGTACGGAAGTGGTCGAACACTTCTACGAACCGTCCAAGGACTGGTCCCGATTGGCAAGTCTGCTGAATAATGACAGTTGGCTGGCCGTGATGACGCGGCTCTACGATAATCCAAATCAATTCCACAAATGGTATTATAAGAATGATCCCACACACGTGAGTTTCTATCATTCCCATACTCTCAGTTGGATCGCTGAGCATCATGGATTGACGATTCATCACCAAGATCACAATGTCGCACTCTTTCGAAAAACCTGAAGCGACGAAAGTGATCCAATTAGCAGCGTACTGCCGAGAAAGTAGAACATGTCCGATCAACCTGCCATTTCTGAAGCTCAGCGTATTCTCAAAGAACTGGAAGCTGAAATCAGCGAACGTATCAACGCGAACAAAGTATCGACTGAATCACCTCAAATGAATTCTGCCGTGGGCCGGCTGACCTACATCGATGCCTACCAACAAGAGCAGATGTCACTGCACGCACGGCGCCAATTGCAGACGCGACTGCTCTCAATTCGTGAGGCTCAGCAACGTGTGAATCAGGGAACGTATGGCATATGCATGAAATGTGGTATAGCCATACTGCCGGAACGCCTTGAGTACATGCCGGAGACACCTTTCTGTACGAATTGCGGCTAAGGCTGTAGCATCTCATGCCCTGCACGCATCCCTCCCCCCCACAAGTTACCCGAAGTATCAACACCGACAATAGAGATCACGATGACTGTAAAGTGTTTTAACGAGACCGAAGAAGAAGAACGCGCACACCTCAAACAAATCACAGGCAAGATCGTGGTGGAACTCGATGCTGTGAGTCAAAAACTTAATGCCCGGCATGCGGAAATGGTTGATCTCAAAGACTACCTGCAAGAGAACAAGGCCGACTTGGACCATGTTGAAAAGGCTGCGGTGAGACAGTCGGTCGATATGATGTCGAGCATCGGCGAGCATAGCGTCGCACGTAAGAGGCGGTTATTGAAACTACTGGACTCGTCTTATTTTGGTCGCATTGACGTTAGTCTCGCGAATGAGCAGGAAGTCCGACCATTGTATATCGGAATTCACTCGTTTCACGATCCGGAAGTTGAGGTGCCACTGATTTACGATTGGCGGGCACCGATTTCGAGCATGTTTTATGAATTTGAATTGGGCGACGCTTACTATGATGCCCCGGCAGGTCGAACTGAATGTCATCTTTTGCGCAAACGGCAATACAAAATTGAGCAAAAGCAGTTGCAGTTCATGCTCGAAACTTCTCTGAATATTCAAGACGATATCCTGCAGAAAGAGTTGAGCCGTGTCTCCGACGACAAGATGAAGAACATCGTCGCCACCATTCAGCGCGATCAGAATGCCATCATTCGCAACGAGCAATCGCATACGCTGATTATTCAGGGGGCCGCAGGCTCGGGAAAGACCTCCATCGCCCTCCACCGGATTGCCTATCTTCTTTACAAATACAAGGACTCCATCCGCTCCGACGAAATCCTGATTGTCTCGCCCAATAAAGTGTTCGCACACTATATTTCACAGGTCTTGCCCGAACTAGGCGAGGAAATGATCCAAGAAACAACCATGGAGGTGCTAGCGTCAGAGTTGCTTGGCCATCAGGTTAATTTTCAGACATTCTCTGATCAAGTGTCCAAGCTTTTGGAGCGCTGCGATGAGGGGTATGGGAAACGAATCAGCTTTAAGGCTTCTCAAGACTTTCTCAAAAAGCTCGACGAGTATTGGCATTATGTAAGGAGCACAAATTTTAAAGCGGCCGATCTCAAGGTCGGGCAGGCCACTCTCCCAGCCCTTTGGATTGCAGAGCGATTTCGCAAGTGCAACAGACTTCCAATCAATAGGCAGATCAGTGAAGTTCTGACAGCCATTGTGGAGCACGTCGAGTTGCAAAGTGGCAAGAGAATTGCTGGTGCAGATCGCACCAAGCTCCGTGCCGAACTCAAGCGGATGTTTTCTCACACTAATTTGAAGGCCATCTACAAGAACTTCTACACGTGGCTGGGCGCTCCTGAGATGTGCAAGCCGATCAAGGGCGGAAAGTTCGAATACTCCGATGTGTTTCCGCTTATCTACCTCAAGATGGCGATGGACGGTACTCCCACCAAGGGTCATATCAAGCATGTCGTCATCGACGAAATGCAGGACTACACGCCGATTCAATACCAAGTGTTCGCCGATCTGTATCCTTGTAAGAAGACCATTCTGGGCGATTGCAATCAGTCAGTCAGCCCGTTGAGCTCATCTTCCGCCGAGGCGATTCGTGAGATTCTCCCCGAGTCCGAGTGCATGTATATGCACAAGAGCTATCGCTCAACACTTCAGATCACTGAGTTGGCACAGAGCATTCACTGCAATCCAAATCTCGTTCCGATCGAACGACATGGAGAGCGGCCCGTGCTCATTGCCTGCGAAAATGAGCAACAAGAATTGAATCACATTCGCCAGGCGATTAGGACGTTTTCCAACTCGGAGTACAACTCGTTGGCTATCATTTGCAAGACCCAGGAGCAGGCCGGCGCGCTCTATGAGAATTTAGGGGCAGGCCGCGAAGCCGCCCGACTTCTCGACGCCGATAGCAATGAATTCAGGCAAGGGGTCTTGATTTCCACTGCCTATTTGGCAAAAGGATTGGAGTTCGACGAGGTGATTATTCCATTCTGCAATGACTCAGAATACAACGCTGTCATAGACATGCACATGCTTTATGTCGGCTGTACGCGTGCGATGCATAAGCTAAGTTTAACGCACACAGGAAAACCTTCGCATTACCTGCAACCTGCCCTCCAACGCTCTGCTTTGTCAAAAAGAAATGCCCTGCTTGAGTTACCCTGTTCATCAGGGTGAATTTTCTATCAATTAATTGCTCACCAGTGATATCGAGATTGGCCTGGTAATGCGCATACCCTTTCCGCAATTCAAATTATTGATCGCCAATTCGCTCCGGGGGTACTTGAGTGACGAGTTTTTCGAAAACAGATAGCTGGTTATTTGGAAATTTCTCGGCTTCGATCCTTCGATATTACTCATGATACTCTGGAGAGCCAAATACTGCCAGGTAGTGAGCTTTTCCTGCTACTTGGACACCGTGCATGGCTAGGTTGGCTTGGCCTTGAGCATTAAAAGCAATCGTGGTGAAATCGAGATGATGTGCGTAGCGCAAAGAGAGGTGAAGCATGACACAACGCATCATTCATGGCGTGACCATCGAATGCGTACAAGGTGACATCGCGGACCAGCCAGACATGGACGTCGTGGTCAACGCCGCCAACGCGCAACTGCTTATCGGCGGCGGCGTGGCAGGGGCGATCCATCGGGCGGCCGGCCAGGGCCTTGAAACCGAGTGCCGACCGCTTGCGCCCATCCTGCCCGGCCAGGCAGTCATCACCGGGGCGCACAACCTGCCCAACCGCCATGTCGTTCACTGCCTCGGGCCGGTATATGGCTCGGACGAACCCGCCGACGAACTGCTGGCCTCGTGCTATCGCAACTCGCTGCGACTGGCCGAACAGAACAACGTCCGGTCAATTGCCTTCCCGGCCATCTCTACCGGAGCGTTCGGCTATCCGATTGAACCTGCATCACGCATCGCCTTCGAGACAATCTTGAATGAACTGAACCGCCTCTCCCAGGTCAGGCACGTCCGCTTCGTTTTATACAGTAGTTCGGACCTGCATCTTCACGAACGAGTGCTTACTGAGTTAGTCGATCGCGAGAATGGATGAACGAGCCCCGTCATGGGCTCGCCATTCGTATGTAATGAGCTAACTGCGATTCGGGTTCTTGAAAAGGCTCGATAACGAAACGGGCGGGCAGAGAGGATCGATATTAAAACCGACCAGAGGATAACATGATTAACATTACCGGTACATGCACCGACAGCTACGAACTAACCATGGCGCAGGTCTACTATCTGAAGGGATACAGCGAGGAGCGGGCAGTATTTGACTACTTTTATCGCAGCTCACCCTTCGGTGCCGGCTACGCTGTTTTTGCAGGGCTGGAGGTCCTGATTCAAATTCTCAAGTCGCTCCGCTTTGAAGAAAAAGATATCGAGTACCTGCGCATTCAGGGATATAAGGAAGAATTCACGAGCTATCTCAAAGAATTCCGCTTTCAGGGCAATGTTTTTAGCTCGCTCGAGGGCGACATCGTTTTTCCGATCCGACCAGTACTCACAGTTGAGGCGAAGTTGATCGAGGCACAGTTGATCGAGACTCTGCTACTGAACACTCTCAACTTCCAGACATTGATCGCGACAAAGGCAAGCCGGATGCGGCTGGCGGCGGGAGACCGCACACTGGTGGATTTCGGGCTGCGTCGCGCGCACGGGCCCGCAGGTTACTACGCCAGCCGTGCCGCGTTCATCGGTGGTTTCGAAAGCACAAGTAACGTTCGCGCAGGACGCGATTTCGGCGTGCCCATCTCCGGCACCATGGCCCACTCTTTCGTACAACGCTACGACGACGAGTTGACCGCATTTCGGGATTTTGCGGAGGTGCAACCGGAGAACTGTGTTTTGCTCGTGGACACCTACAGCACCTTAAACAGCGGTATCCCGAACGCAATTAAGGTGGCGAAGGAGATGGCCGATCGCGGCCAACAGTTACTCGGCATTCGGCTAGACAGCGGCGATCTGACCTATCTCGCGAAACAATCGCGAAGAATGTTGGATGAGGCCGGACTGGACTACGTGAAGATCGCCGCTTCAAATCAGCTCGATGAACGCGTCATTGAGAGCCTATTACAAGAGGATGCACCTATCGATCTGTTCGGCGTGGGCACACAACTGGTGACAGGTCCTCCTGACGCAGCGCTGGACGGCGTTTACAAGCTTGCCTTCGCCAATGGTGAGCCTCGCCTCAAGCTTTCCGAGACCACGGAAAAGATCAGCCTCCCTCACCTGAAGCAGGTCTTTCGTGTGCTTGATGGCGAGGGGAACTTCTTCGGTGCAGACGCCGTAGCGCTCGCTGACGAGACAGATGTCGCACGCATTCACCACCCATCCGATCCGCGAAAATCGCTGGGCATTAGTCAGTACGAAAAAGAACCATTGCTGCATCAAGTGATAAAGGAGGGTGAGCGGACTACCGAACCGAGGCGGCTTGAGGAAATCGCCGACTATTCAAAGAGGCGCATCGCACAACTGCCTCCCGAGTTCAAACGCTTTACGAATCCACATCGCTACAAGATAGGCCTTAGTACGCGACTCAAGGAAGAGCGAGACATTCTGATCGCAGCACATCGAAAGAAATGAAAACGATGAAAACGTTGATTATCGTAGACGTGCAGAACGATTTTATCCCCGGAGGTGCGCTGGCGGTGCCGAATGGGGATGAAATCGTGCCGATAATCAATGCCCTGCACGGGCAGTTTGATCTGGTCGTAGCAACGCAGGACTGGCATCCGCCCGATCATATTAGCTTTGCTTCGAATCATGCAAACAGGAAGCCATTTGACCAGATCGATCTGAACGGCATGCCTCAGACGCTCTGGCCCGATCATTGCGTGCAGAGCATGCATGGTGCGGCATTTCATCCGATGCTTGATCTCGAGCCTGCCGAGGCGATCTTTCGCAAAGGGATGGATCCTGGGATTGATAGCTATAGTGGCTTTTTTGACAACGGCCACCAGAAGCACACGGGTCTGGCCGGATACCTCCGAGAAAAAGAGGCGACCGACCTATACTTCTGCGGGCTGGCAGCGGAGATTTGCGTCGCATTCACGGTGAAGGATGCGATGGAACTGGGCTTTACCGCCACGCTCATTGAAGATGCCACACGGCCTTTGGACGTAAAGGCGTTTCAACGGGCGAAGCGAGACCTGCTCAACAAAGGCGCAAAGATCGTCTCCTCGGTGAGCATCAGATAATCAGTCGGCTCAAGTTCGAAATCATTGCTGTACCTGCAAGCAACGGGCCTGTTAACCCGTCGCGGGCTTTTTCTGTGTGAATCCGAGAGTTCGCAACCGGATTTTCGGCCAACGAAGGGAACCGTGACGGTTGCCTTTGGACTTCAAAATCTCGCCCGCGAACCGGAGAGCACTGGGAATGATGGCGGAATCGCCGCAATCCATTTCCTGCAACAGGATATGAAATCGCCCGGCCAGTTGCCTGGTCAAACGTTTCCGTTGACTTGAACCGACGGCAAATTCCGTCGGATTGATTTTAGCTCCCCGGGTAGGACTCGAACCTACGACCCAGCGGTTAACAGCCGCTTGCTCTACCAACTGAGCTACCAGGGAATGTCCGCCTCAATTGCGGTGAAGTTCCATAATATAGGACAAAGGAACGAGGAACAAGAGCCGATTGCTGGACCCCCAAAACTTGGCCATTGACCCGGGGCGAGGACGCCACGGCTCTTCAAAAACCCCAATAAATAATGGGCTAATCCAGCCGCTTCTCTAGGATGACGCACTTGCCGTTCTCACGGTGTTCCACGCTGCTCATATAGGCCTTGATTAGTGCGAGACCACGACCCCCGGGAACTTCAAGATTTTCTTGATCACAACAATCAGGAACTTCGTTAGGATCGTACCCGCTCCCTTCGTCACAGATTCGAGCATAAAACCTCTTCTCCGAGAGCTCACATTCAACATGGACACTTTTCGAGGGATCATGTTTATTTCCATGACGCACGGCATTGCTGATCGACTCCTCGAGCGCCATGTGGACACCAAAAAGGATTTCTTTGCTCCAGCCAAATCCCTCAAGCACCCCTAATACTTCTTGGACGAAGTCATGATAGGCCGTCAGAGTACTGGGCAACACCCGTTTAAATTGTTGCTGCTTGGGAGAAGAATTCATGATACTAAGCTCAGTAACCAGGCTTAACTACCGAATCGCAAAGACCCCTCAAAGTACAGCAAGTGCATCTGCTTCGCTGTCTTTGATCGTAAATAATTTATCCAGATTGGTTATCGTAAAAACTTGGTAAATCTCCGGGGCGATATTTGTCAGAATCAATTCCGACCCTCCTCGCTTCGCTTTTTTCTCAAAGGTGATTAATTTCCCCAGCGCTGCGGAGGAGAGGAATTCAACATTCGAAAAATTGAGTACCAATTTATTGTGCTTTCCATCTTCTACCAATGAAAATAGCTCTTCACCCAATTCTTGAATCGTTTCCGGATCAATGATTTTTTGATCCTTGAAACGAATAACGCTTACTTGGGCAGACTCGTTCAACTCAATTCGATTCATGTGGTTTTTCTCGACGCGAAAATGGCAATAAGTAATGACCAGTTGTTGCCACTATCTGGCCACCCTAGGGTGACGCCACTCGATAGCAATAACTATACAAGCGATAATATCTCCCCGTCGAAAAGTGTCAAGCCAGCAGAGGCGAGCAAGAGCCCCATCCTCATGCTAGGCTTCATTAGGTGCCACGAGAACCGGATAAAGCTTCAATTAACAACCTGCTCGGGTATCGGAGGAGGGACCGAAGATTTGTAGACGGCTCGGTTGATAAGCAGGTGATTTCGACCATTGAATTCCGTCACGACGCCGTTCACGCTCCAACGGATACTTTCAGCCTCATCAGATCCTTTCAATGTGCGAACGATACGCTCAAGGTTGAGGTTTGGTAGCGCCCCAAACTCATGATTGTCTTCAGTCACAAATGTGGCTCCCTCGCCATCTTGGCGAAAGAAACCTCCTCTATCAACGATCAATGTTCCCTCTCGAATCCGCCGTTTACGGCTTACGTCAGATTCGCCCCTTGCGAACTTATTAGGGACGAACTGAGAATTGGAATTAGGGACGCCAGTTAAGCTTTCCTGAGCTGAAAGCGACAAACCAAGAAGTGTCAAGAATAGCGTCGCTACGATCACTCGTGGGAGTCGAAAAGAGAGATTCATAGCCCGCCTCGTATCTTCCATCTGTATCGACTACTCACTACGTTCTGCTGAAAAGTTCAACGTCATCCGCCAGGCTTTTTCATGGCCAAGCTGTGAAGAATCAAAACTGTACCGACGGAAATGAGACACCAACCACTCCATTCTGGAATAGTGATCACTTTGTTTGGCAAAGCACCCATGTCACCTGTGAACGAGACCATGGTCGTCGAGCTACTGGAGGTTTGGGTGCGTTCTGCCAGAAATCGGGTCGCCTCTTGATTCAATACGTAGGAACTGACGATTCGGAACTGGAACCCAATAAGAAGAATCACAACGCCCAGAAAAAAATACTGGTTGCGATTGAGTTCCACGATATGATCCTTCCCAAATACCTTCGTGCGTTGCTACGTGAGCCGCTTGCCCAACTACTTCAAATGAGATGCGGCCAGTCATAATGCATTATCGATGCGCAAGGCTATTGAACTCCAGCAGCGCACCACAATAATCCAATTGTGAGGGTCGTAAGACTACTGAATCAAAGGGCGAAAATAACGATATGCGCTTATTTTCGACTCCACCTTACTCGCTCGGGGAGGCTCTGCTAGTCTTAGCGAGAACTACGGTTAAGCAGGCGGTCAATCCCCTGCTCTACGGTCTCGTTAATGGCGTTGTCTAGCAGGTCCCTCCGATTGGCCTGAACGAGAGCCGCGGCAATCTCGGCGTGTTGAGCCCAGTCCGCGACTTGGAATTCGCGTATGTCGACATAGGTAGTAGCTAATTGAGGATGCACCTTTGGCACCAGATCGAATCCCTCCCGCGAACGAATCACATGAAAATTCATGGCGAAATAAACGAGTGCCCCACCGACGACAACTCCCGAGAAAAAGACCATAAATCGACGCATAGGATGTCAAACCTCTCTTACAATTGCTGAAAACTGACGCGTCCAGCCAGTCTATCAGAAATGGATGATTCTCTCTCCCTTGATTTCATGGACCCGATTGAAATTAAGAGAGGATTCTCTGGGAGGGCCAAAATACCTAGTTCTTTAGTGCATTTGCCTTTTCCAAATAGAATTTTACCTGGTAGTGCGATTCTGCCGAAAGTCGCGGTTATAATAGAGGTCCATGAGAAGCTTCACCACTGAGTCCCTCGATTGCTTGACATACAGATGCCTAGCTGGCAATTCTGAATATTTGCACTGCTTTTCTCACCACATTTCTACTCGGCGCAGTAAGTTTTCAGGACCCCCCTGCAGACTCTTTGCTGCTTTGGCTCACAAACTTGTTGAAAATCCATGCGCGTTAATATGAATCGTACTCTGGCTAAAAAATCGTTGCTAGCGCTCTCAGTCTGCTTATCGGTAGCTGGCTGCTACCAAGGTAAGTCGACTCAGAGTTCCTCGTCTGATGGTCAATCACGTTCGATCTATGCTTTGGGACGCATAGAACCTGCCTCGGGGATCATTTCCGTGAGTGCGGTTCCAGGCGAACGCCTCAGGGAACTCGATCCTGATGTCGCGGTGAATCAGCGTGTCCCTGCCAATGGGATCCTGGGTGTGCTCACTAGCTTTGACCTTGGCAAGGCGCAACTCAAGGCACTGATGAAGAAGAAGGATCTGGCCGAGAAGAATCGCTTACACCAGGTCGCAGTTGCCAAGGCACAAAAAGCCCAGGCTGCGGCTTCTCTTGCCCAAGCCGAGGCCAAGCTCAAGGAACTCGAACTCCAAGAAGACAAAATCCGGTCATTGGAAACCGCCAGTCTCCTGGCTGACGAGAATTTGGTTCGGCTCGAGTCCTTGCATGCCAGTGATCCAGAACTGGTGACGGACTATCAAATCCGCAAGCAACGCAACGAGATGGATACAGCTTTGGCAGACTACACCATTGCCAGCGAGAGCTATGCCTCCGCTAAAATCGCAGCCGAAAAAACGGTTGATGCCGCAAAAGCAAATATCGCGGCTGCGAAACTATCACTCGAACAACTCAAACAGGGTTACGAAAAGCAGTCCATCGACCAGGAAATCGAGGTTGCCAAGGAAACGCTGAAACGCTCAGTGATCTTAGCTCCCAATGTTTCACCTGATTCCTTAAAGGACGTGCTGAGCATCGAGGCTAAAGCCGAACACAAGCCGGGCTCTTCCGAAGGCCGTGGACCCTACACCGTCTTGAAGACCTACTTGCAACCAGGTGAATTCATCACGCAAACTCCTATCATGCAATTGGGAGACCTCAGCGACATGGTATGCATTGCAGAAGTTTACGAGGCGGACGTAAAGAACCTCCGAATCGACCAACCGGTCACGATCCATAGTCCTGCCTTTTCGGGAAAATTTGCTGACACAGTTGATCCCGACACCAAAGAACGCATTGGTGGGATCCCGGGTCACGTGGTCCAGATTGGCGGTGTCATCGGTTCGCCCGGTTTAACCAGTCGAAATCCGTTAGCTCCAGCCGATCGCAGCGTGGTTGATGTGCGAATCGCCATCGACGATCCAGCAGCGAATGCCGAGCTTTCACATCGCGTAGGATTGCAAGTAACCGTCAAATTTGGCAAATCCGATGTGGCTGCCAAAACACCTGCGAATAAGCCAGCAGGGACCTCACCTAACGAAGCTTCTCCATCCCAAGAAAACGAGTAACTCTCATTTAACTAGGAGCCACTGTGCGATAGAACATCAGAATTGTGGCTTGGGCACGACGGCAATGCGAATCAATGAAAACCCCACTCGCATGGAAGAATCTAGTTCACAATAAAGTCCGCACGACTATCGGCGTGGCGGGCGTGAGCTTTGCTGTCATATTGATCTTCATGCAATTGGGCTTCTTGGGCGGCATTATCCATACTGCCACTCAGATTTACGATGCCCTCGAATTCGATTTGATGTTGCGGTCACCCGCTTACTTGCATCTTACCGAGGCGCGTTCTTTCCCTCGTTCAAGGGTGTTTCAAGCAGCATCCTTGTCAGAAGTGGCCCAGGCTCGATCGTTCTACCTGGGACTTAGCGAATGGCAAGCCCCTGCCTTAGCCCAATCAGCCCCGGAAGACAAACCATCTAATTCGTCTGAAGCAGTGGAAGCCGAAGGTGATTGGCGGGCCATTATCACGATGGGTACCGATCCTCAGGACCCCGCTTTCAATCGCGAAGATATTAACGACGAGGCCCGAAAACTCTCGGATCCGACGTTTGTACTGGTGGATGTGAAATCGAAGAGCGAGTATGGGCCTGCTGATGGTAAGAAATTCAGTCCGGCTGATATCGGCGTCGAAGCGATTTTGGGGTCCCGTAGGGTTCGCATCGTGGGGCTATTTGAACTCGGTACCGGCATGGCATCTAACGGTGCCTGCCTTACCAATCCACAAGGATATGTGCGGGCGTGCCCCTGGCAAACAATCGATGAAGTTACCTTCGGACTACTCAAACTAAAGAATCCGTCCGAAGCCGAGAGCGTGCGGCAAAAATTGCTCAGCATCTACGGGATACCCCCAAACGACGAGAAGACTGCCCAACCAATTAACCCGGCGTCACTCACAAACAGCGATGTGGAGATACTTACACGTCAGCAAGTGCTTGACCGCGAAGAGCATCGCTGGGTCCATGAGACACCATTGGGCCAGATTTTCACCCTGGGTGTGTGGGTCGCCCTTTTTGTCGGTGTGGCAATCGTCTATCAAGTGCTTTCCACCGACATTGCCAATATGATGGGTGAATACGCTACCTTGAAAGCTATGGGATACGGAGCAAAATATCTGACCCAAGTCGTGTTGATGCAGGCTGTCTTGTTAGCGATGGTAGGTTATATCCCTTCGATCATTGTGTCCTGGGGACTCTATCGCCTCGTCGAGCAACTCTCGGGAATGCCGATGAATATGACACCCGGAATTGCCGCATTGGTGCTCGCACTGGCGATCATCATGTGTGTGCTCTCTGGGTTGGCAGCCCTGCGGAAATTGTATCAAGCTGATCCTGCAGACTTGTTTTAGGTGAGTTGCAAATCCTGATGAAAACACTTCGCAAAACACCACTGGCTTGGAAGAATCTGACGCACGATTGGCGTCGGTTGGTGGTGGCCATTTGTGGTATCGCGTTTGCCGTGCTGTTGATGTTCACGCAAGTGGGATTTCAAAATGCTCTGTTCGATAGTCAGGTCAAATTGATCGATGATCTCGAAGGGGACATTTTCTTGGTAAGTAAGGCAAAATTTACTCTCGCTTCAGAAAAACGGTTTCCTATCACACGCCTTAACCAAGCACGTTCCTGCCCCGGAGTCGAAGGGGCCTACCCGCTGTACACCGAACTGACCACCTCGGTGCTGCGGCACATGCAACACGGCATGGGAAATCGCGGCTACCCGCTCCGTTCGATTGGGTTCTACCTCGATGATCCCGTCTTTGATTCCGATGCGATCAATCACCAACTTACTCGACTGCGATCGCAAGGAACGGCTCTCATCGACTCGAAAAGCAAACACAGCAAATTTCCCTTCTCGTACGATGACGACGATGCGCTAGCTAGAGAACAAGTAGAATTGGCTGGCAAGAAGATGTCGTTGGTAGGAGCATTCGAGTTGGGTACCGACTTTGCTCACGACGGCAATCTCGTGATGAGCGCAGAAAACTTTGCCGAATTTTATCCCCATCGAGTTCGCTCAGGCAATCCGCTCAGTGTGATCGACATCGGGATCATTGACGTGCTGCCTGATGCTGATGTCGAGGAAGTACGCGCACGCATAGAACAGACCATCGACAAAGATGTCCAGGTGCTAACTCGCGAGAAGTTCCGCGAAGATGAAATCGGCTTTTGGGACAAGAGCACCCCGATCGGCACAATCTTCATGGCTGGAAAAATCATCGGTTTCATCGTGGGCATGGTCATTTGCTATCAGGTGATTTATTCAGATATTACCGATCACATGGCCGAGTTTGCCACTCTCAAAGCCATGGGTTACACCACACGCTATTTTGTTCTCTTGATACTCACCGAAGCCATCCTGCTCGCCATCGTAGGTTTCGTCCCAGGGAGTGTTGCCAGCCGTGTCATGTATTATTGTCTTTCGGAGCAGACGGGGCTTTTAATGGTCATGTCAGAGAATTCGATATTGTTAGTGTTTCTGCTGACGATCGCGATGTGTACTGCATCCGGGATGTTAGCATTACGAAAACTATTGTCAGCCGATCCAGCAAGTCTGTTTTGATACCTGTGGGATTTCGTCTATCTTCGCCAAACTTGAATAACCTCTCGATAATTGTGCCATGAATTCACAAACAACCATTCCAGCAACCAGTGGAGCATTTACCGGTGGCATTCAGATGCCTAAGACGGTTAAAGTGCAGTCCCTTAACTATTTTTTTGGCGAGGGGGACCTTCGCAAACAAGCACTTTATGAAAACAATCTGGAGGTACGACGTGGCGAGATCGTGATCATGACAGGGCCTTCCGGGTCGGGCAAGACGACGCTGCTCACGCTCATTGGCACTCTACGTACCGTCCAGGAAGGCAGCCTCAAAGTATTGGGCAACGAGCTGTGCGGTGCCGACCGTGATCTCATCGTGCGTATCCGCAAGGAAATGGGGTTCATATTTCAAGCACATAATCTATTCGAATCACTTACCGCCTACCAAAATGTGAACATGGCAGCCGAGTTGGTGGGGCTCGATCCCATGATCGCTGAAGGCCGCATCAACTCGTTGCTGACACGACTCGGTTTGGAGCACCGCATCCATTATAAACCTAAATCCCTTTCTGGCGGGCAAAAGCAACGCGTAGCTATTGCTCGCGGACTGGTTCACAAACCAAAACTCATTCTGGCCGACGAACCAACGGCGGCACTCGATGAAAAATCGGGGCGCGAAGTGGTCACCCTTTTTCAGGAACTCGCGCGCGACGAGGGCTGCACGATTATCATGGTTACACACGACAATCGAATCCTCGATGTTGCCGACCGCATCGTGAACATGGTGGATGGAAAGATCAAGTCCGACGTCTTGGTGCAGGAAACTTCGGTCATCTGCGAATTCCTCAAGGAATTCCCCCTGTTCGCCGATTTGACTCCCAACACGCTTGCCGAGGTCGCCGATCAAATGATGGTCCACGAGGCTCAGACGGGCGACATGGTCATTCGCCAGGGAGACGCCGGTGACCTGTTCTATCTGATCCGTTCGGGTAGTGTCGACGTGCTGATCAATGATGGCACCGAGGATCAAAAGGTAGCGGAGCTGAAACAAGGACAGTATTTTGGCGAAGCGGCACTCATTACCGACGAACCACGGAATGCAACGATCATCGCCCGCGAACCGACCGTTTTCTATGCGCTCGGCAAAGACGACTTCCGCGCGGTGCTGGAAACCAGCGCCACGTTCGAGGAAGAACTCCGCCAGTCGTTGTTCCGCCGCCAGTAACCGATTCTCGGTCAACCGCTTTTATAATGAATCTACTGTGAAGGTGGGTCCCTTTGCAGCGTGGACCGTGGTATATTGACTGCTCAACTGGCAGTGGCTACCAGTCGCCGTTAATAATGGGAAGGGAACGGCGGCTGGTAGCCACCGCTACGAAAAATCACCCCATCACTTGGTTTGAAGGAGAGACAAATCATGAATGCAAATGACACCCTCTGCGCTACGCTCGATACCAGTTCCATGGTGCTCAGTAAATACCTAGAGGATTTGAGTGATGCTGATTTGATGAAACGGCCTGGTCCTGGTTGTAACCATATTGCCTGGCAGTTGGGGCATCTGATTTCTTCCGAAAGACATTTGCTCGATGCAGTTGCACCAGGTTCGGCAAGCGATCTCCCCGAAGGTTTTGCCGAAAAGCACAGCAAGGAAGCGATCACCGACGACAACCCAGCCAACTTCTGCACAAAGCAAGAATACCTTGATCTCTTTGAAAAAGTTCACGCTGCTACTAAAGCAGCCATCGCCAAAGTTTCCGAAGCGGATCTCGACCAACCCGCGCCTGAACATTTTCGCTCAATGTTCCCTACCGTTGGTCATGTCTACGTTCTGATCGCGACGCACAGTATGATGCATGCCGGCCAACTTGTACCCCTACGTCGGGAGCTAGGTAAGCCGGTGGTGATCTGATTGGTGATGGCAGGTTGGTCATGTTGGTCAACTTGACCGTGTAGTTATTGCTTTATCAGGTAGTTCACATTTGGGGGGTTCGACACTCGGAACTGTGAAAGACCTGCGCACTCAGCCGCCCGTGTTCTGCAATTCATTTGTCATTGTTCCTTGAAGTGCCATTAAGCAAAGTCTCATTGCTAACAGGCCAATGATCGCAAAACGGGTGGCCGATTTCTACAACGATTTGTAGGCCAGTTGGGTGATAGTTGGTAGGCGCTGGGCGCTAGCCCAAAGTCGACGACCGGCTAGCCGCGAATGTGACCAGCTTAGAGGGTGCTGGGATCTGGGACTTGGCGATAGAGAATTCTGCTGAACAAGCCCAGTTTACTGGCGTTTTTCTGCCGATTTATTTGCTGTAACACCCCGCTTCCCCCTGCGCTTAGTTCTCCAGGGAGGACGCGTGAGTCTCCCGTCCTTTTCGCAAACCTGGAGAAACTCATCATGTATTCTGCCTGTCCAAATTCGCTTAAGTCGCAATCACCTACCGATTCCATTCTGTTGAACCTACTGGAGGAGCGCCGTGGCCTGCCAAGCTCGAATAAGGATAAAAGAGCTCAACCTAAGCCTCGTGTTGTCGAAACATTTCGCGACGGTGGTGGCAATATCATTAACGTCAAGATAGGCCGGTGGCGGGTGCTTTCGAGTGATGTGCATCGTCGCATCGTCGAGGTCCGAGAATTAGCCTGCCAGCGCGTGGCAGTCCGTATTGAACTCGACGACCACAATCGTCTGGCCTCGCATTGCACCATCTGGGAACTCTACGACTATCAAGGCCATCTGTTGTCGATGCTACAGGACCTTGGCGATCGCGAGATCTGGCTCACGACCGGGTTTCGACGAGTAAATAGCAATTGCAGAAAAAAATAGGAGACAGATATTCGTTGAATGCACGGATTTGCGTACAGCAGAATGAATCCGCGTTAATCCGCTAAATCTGTTTTTGTCCTCAGCCCATTTCCTCTGCTCAACCTCTACTCCAATAGACTTAGGTAGCGTGCGGATATATCAATCATTGGACGCGTGAGTTGAATTGCTACTTCTAGTCAGTTATCATCGCTTAACATTTTCAATTCCACAAAAAGAGTGGATTCTCATGCTCAAAACTGACGGCGAAAGTGCTGTCCGCGATAATTTGGCCCAGTTGCGGACTCAGATGGCCAACGAACGGACCTTGCTGGCCTATCTGCGCACGGCACTGATGCTGCTCGCCACGGGAGGAACCGTATTGAAATTATTGGCAGATACACTGTTGCTCCATTTAGTCGGCTGGATTCTGATTGCAATGGGTGCTGCGATCAGTATCTGGGGAATCCAACGGTATCACCACTACAAAAAACAATATCGATCCTCAGAGCAGCCATGAAGACTTGACTGTGCCCGACACATTTTCGCTCGCTGTTCCCCACCGTCGGACATGTCCCCGTGCTGAGCTCCACTCCTAACCGGATGAGAGCCGGGTAGTTCGTGCCAATTCGGCTTGCGCTGAGTAAACCGGTGGCGATCCGCACGCAGCTTGGTCAAGATGGTCCTGTTGGTCATGTTGGCCGCTTTTTTTGAGCATGCAGTAGAGTCCACCGGGCGTCCTCCGGTTGCGTAAAGTCAACCATCTTAGCTCGATCTTGCGCACTGTGGCGGGAGTTTTGTCTGGCCCATTTTGTCGGAAATGAAAAAACAAAAGTCGGCGCTTTTTCCGTTGTTTTATAGGGTTTGTCCAATAGTCTTGTAACACAAAACCTCGACTCCTCATGACAAAACCCCCAGGGTTTCGAGCCTGCGAAGCCCTGGCGACTATTATCGACGGATCGCTAGCCGCGAAGCTTCTTCGGCACTTAAAAACGGTTCGAATGTCAAAGATCGGCGGAGCACGAACTTGTGCCACGACGATTTTAACCCATTGCGCGGCCAAAAGCTTGCGCAAAGTTGCGAGAAACACCTAAGCCACCGAACGCAGGTGTGAGGCGCACCTTCAACAGGCACCCTCCCGAGGGAGGGTATTCGACCCGAGTCTCCGCCTGTGTTTCACGGCGAGAGAATGTAGGGTGGGCACCGCCCACCAATTGCTGGAATTTGGTGGTAGCTGAATTCGCAAGAATTCAGTCGGTTCAGATCGAACTTGAATTCTTGCGAACCCAGCTACGGTTTTGAAACCGACTCTAATGAGTTTGTGGGCGGGACGAGAAAACGGGGCAGAATGGACTGGCATTGAGATTTTCGTAACTCGTTTCTTTACAGGGATTAAGCATTGCCATCGCGTCAACGCTACTAGACAACGACTTGAAACGAACGAGGTTTGCTAACTCGATCATGCGCGAGGTTTCTTTTGGGAATCGATTCGGGTCGGTTTCAACTGCCACGAGTGCATTGATGCGACAGCGGTGCTTAAGCCTTTTGTATAAAGGGTTTCTAGAAATCTTAACGCCATTCAGTTTGAGACCCATTTCTTTTTTGGACCCCTTTTCCAGGCCCTGACCCATCTTTTCCTGGCCTGAAATGAATCGTGTCCCAATCTTGCCCTTCTCATAAAAAATAAGAGCTGTCGCACGAAATGCGCAACATCAAGCTACGTAACATCTTACGACTTTTGATATCGCCTTTGGGTGGCTGGATCTTTGCCTTTTTTCCAGTTTTCGATACCAAGATTTGGCTTGATGCGCCTTACTACTATAGAGTGTGCCTACTTTTCGGTAGTAAGAATTTCTGGACGTGCCAGTCGGCCACAACGATGCCAGTCGGCCACAATGATTTCGACGAGCGATTTCGATGAGTGAGCCCCAAGATTTCGGTGAGCGAGACCCAGGTGATATCCCTGGAGGACAAGAAACCGGAGAACATCAACGGGATGCTTTCGCACGGCTATTTGCTAAGCATGATCGTTGGTTGTATGCGTATTTGGTGACGCTGCTGGGAAATTCGGCCCATGCCGAGGAAGTTTTTCAGGAAGTCTGCGTCGTGCTGTGGCGGGAGTACGAGAAGTTCGAGTTGGGAACCGATTTTGTGAAATGGGTCGCGGTGATCGCTCACAATCAAGTGCGTAAATTCCGTCGGCAGCGCAAGCAGGTTGGCTTCCAACTTGGCGAAGTGGCGTTTGATTTGTTGGCAGACGAAGCAGTGGAGAGGGTGGATTTGTTCGATTATCGGCGAGATGCGCTCCGGCGATGTTTGATGAAATTGTCTGCCGCGGATCGGTCGCTGGTCCAACAATGTTACGAAGAACACAAAGTGAATTTTAAAGCGACGGCTCAGAAATTGGGACGACCCGAAAATACTGTTTATAAGGCGCTAAGTCGGATTCGTCGGGTGTTGTACGAGTGCATCAATCGCACTTTGGTTTCGGAAGGGTTGTTATGATTGAAGCTACTGACAAGCAAAGCTTTGACAAACAAAAGCTCTTGCGAGTTCTTGGCGACTTGTGCAATGGCCAGCTTGCCGCCCTCGACGAACCATGGCTCCAGACATTGCTTGCTGACAGCGCCCCAGCACGCGCTATTTACCTAGACTACATGGAACTGGATGCGTGTTTGGATGCCGAGGGGGTGACGCTTTCCCACGAGATCGCACACCAATTGCCTCAGAATTTGGACTGCGAAGTTATCAAACCGGCCAGACGAAGTAACACAGTCAGTTCTTACCTGCAAATGTTGCCGTCGTGGGCAGTGGCGGCAGCACTGGCTGGGATTGCATTGTTCTCCAGTGCAACCACGTTGGGCCTGATTTCCTACCTTGGTGGTTCCGAGCAGAGCGAGACGATTGCTTCCTCTCAGGTGGTCGCACGGATTACCGGCACGCAAAACAGTTTGTGGAGACACGATGCTAAGTACGCGGCTGGCGACCCGATCGGATATGGGTCGGAGCTTGTCGCTGGTCAAGAACTCGAACTCCAAGAGGGGTTGGCTGAAATCACCTTCAATGACGGTGCCACGGTATTGCTGGAAAGCCCGGCTAAGTTCGTAGTCAAAGCTCCTCATGATGTGTGGCTCGAAGAAGGCCGGATGGCAGCAGTTGTCCCTGCCCAGTCGAATGGCTTTCGAGTTCATACTCGCAACCTTGATATCTTTGATGTCGGCACCGAGTTTGGCCTGCTAGCCCGGCAATCCGGCGCGGCCGAGTTGCATGTTTTCAATGGCGCTGCCAAGGCAGATGTGCTGGACTCAAGTGGCAAGGCCCTGCGACGGTTGGAACTCAATGCATCCGAAGCGGCTCGGGTGAATCCCGTTTCCACGACGGTGGCCGAATTTCCCGCCGACAAGGCGGCCTTTGTGTGCAGTCTGGAACCGACCGCTGGCCCGCGCGACGGCCTGCTCGCCTACGAGGGATTTGATTATCCCCCGGGACCGCTCGACGCCCAGAATGGTGGCTACGGTTGGGCGGGCCCCTGGTTTGGTATTGCCGCCGAAAGCAAGGCAGGTCCGGCTTCCAACGGCGTCGCAGTAGGCAGCCTAACCGCTAAAGGCTTCGTGCCGCTGGGTAATCGAGCCGTTCAAACCGCACAGCAAAACCGCATTCGCCGCACCCTGGCGACTTCCACGGGCGGAGTGTTCGACTCAGCCGGACTTGTCGAAGACCAGGACAGCGTCCGCTTGGTGGGGCGCGACGGCACACACGTCTACATCAGTTTCATTCAGCGCGTTTCGGAACTCTCCAAGAATACGGACGAGTTCTATGGTTTCGAACTACACCGTGCCGACGGCAATGCTAACCGGGTGTTATCGATTGGCAACGGGGCCGAGAATACCGGCTATGGTGCCACTTCCAATTACAATGTCTACGGCGCAGGCAATTTTCCCGCGCTAGGAGAAGAGGATACTGCTGCGAACTTTTACGTCGTTAAGATCTCGTTCGGCGTGGATAATCACGATGTGGCCGAAGTCTATCGCAACCCCGAATCGCTGCGAGACGAAAAAGCTTCTACGGTGGATGCCGAGCTTCGCGGAAACTTTGCCTTCGATCGCATCGGCATCGCCAGCTTCCACGGCACAAAGATACATGAAATCGACGAGGTCCACGTCGGCACCCATTTTTTGGCTGTGACAGGTCGCTGGGGAGGCAAGCGCGGACTCCAACGACCGGGCATGGTGCAACTGCAACAAAAGCGGCCGATTCCGTGGCTAGCCGGGGGAAGTAAGTCCCTGAAGTACCCCTTCGCAGCGCTAGTACCCAGTTATTAACAACATCATGAAAGCACGTCCTGATACTAATTGCCGTCGCTGCAAGGGATGGGTGAACAATGCGGTACCATCCCCTTCCGGCGACGGCTGCGCTAGTTTTGGTACTTTTCAGGTAGTTTGCTGTAGTCGGAAGCGAGAAACCAGTTGCCGATTACTAAAATCCTAATGATAATGATAGAAGCATCTTTTTTTGGTGAAGTAGCGTGTTCTCGGCTGGCTCAGCGAGCTGGATTGGCCGTGCTGCGAAGCTTCTTTGTTTTCTGTTTTTCTTTTTTGGGGAGAACCCCCGGAGGTGGAGTAATGAAACGACTTCTTTGTTTGGCCATCGTATGCTTGATGGCCGCACCTATTTACGCTGCTCCAACGGTGGACGGCACGCTTGACGGTGCCTATGGCGGGGCTTTGGCCGTGCAGACGGTCGAAACGCAGTTCGGTGACAATACTGATCCCAATGGTTTGGGAGGTGGTGGTGAACTTGATGCCGGCTATGCCACCATCGATGGCGGTCGACTGTATGTCATGCTTACAGGAAATATCGAACCGAACTTCAACAAGGTAAGCGTATTTATCGATTCAAAAGCGGGTGGTGAGAACGTCCTCTCGAATGGTCCCCAATACGATTTCGGTAACGTAAGCCAGAATTTCGGGGGGCTGACTTTCGACGCCGGATTTACAGCGGATTACCACGTCTTTGGTCGCTGGGGTGGAGGCAATTTCGAAGTAGACATCGTCGATCGTGCCGGAGGGACTTGCACCACCAATTGCGGTGGTGATTTTGGCGCCGCTTCTACCGGTGGCGGTACAGGCATCCAGAGTGGTACAGCCCTAGGGAATGGCACAGGAACAACTTCTTTCCTAAGTTCGGCACTCGAATTCGGGTTTAACAACACGAACGTCGCGGGTGTGATCGGCGGAACTGCTGCTGCCGACCAAATTGCAGCCGCGGCTGTGACCACCGGCTTCGAATTCTCTGTTGCATTGGCAGACATCGGCAATCCTGGCTTCGGTGATTTGATAAAAATCCATGCCGCCTACGGGAATGGAGATAACAATTTTCATTCCAATCAGATTCTTGGCGGGCTGCCTGCTCCGCAGGGCAATTTGGGTGGCGATGGTGCCGGTGGCTTCACTGGGAACCTCAGTGGAATCGATTTTAATCAGTTCGGCGGAGACCAGTTCTTTAGTATCCGCGTGATTCCCGAACCCGCTTCGCTCGCCTTGGCAAGCCTGGCAATGGTCGGTCTCGTCCTCGGACGAAGAAGGAGTTAGCTATTAGCTGTTAGTCGTTAGTAATCGAATAGGTCATTGCCACACTTACGACTAACCACTTGTTACTTTTTTGGTCAAACGCCGTTTCGCACGCCTGTGCTCCCCCGGCTGGGAGTGCGAGCGGCGCTTGCCACTTTTTTTCTATATGGACTTTAGTACGAATTCCAAAGGAAACTCGTCATGAATGCATATCGCTCACGGAAGCAAAGAGGCTTTACTCTCGTGGAACTCTTGGTGGTGATCGCCATCATCGGCGTGCTGGTGGCACTGCTGTTGCCCGCCGTGCAGGCGGCGCGCGAGGCAGCCCGGCGGATGAGCTGCGCCAACAATCTGAAGAATATCGGGTTGGCGTGTCTCAATTATGAGAATTCCAGCGGGCACTTACCGATTAGCATCTCTCAATGGGCGGAAGATGTCTCGATTACAGGTCAATGGCTTCCAGGTACAGGGAATCCAAGTGTTAACGATCCGAAGATAGGTGGCCCAGGATTCAGCGGCAAAGGATGGATCGTTGACATCCTTCCTCAAATTGAGCAATCGGCGATGCATCAAGCAATTATGTCGGGTCTCAAAACTGACGATGGGAAGAAGCCTTTTGCAGCAAGATCTACGAGAGGCCAGGGAATGGGCATTCCTGAAATTCGCAGTCATCTCGAACAGCAGTTGCCGATTCTAACATGCCCTTCGGACCCCTCCGCTGTACTGAGTGATCAGCAATATCACTGGCCCAATTTGCAAATCGCCACGACCAACTATAAAGGGTGCATTGGGGACTCGGCTGTAACGGACGGCAACCACAAAGGGGATCTCAATGCCAGTCAGTTCACAGGTTTCCCTGACTTCGGATCAGGACCTGATTGTCATAATACGGCAGAGTGTAATGGACTTCTTTTCCGCAATTCTAGTGTCATCCCGGTCACACTGAAATCGATTACTGATGGTCAAAGCAATACGATCATGGTCGGGGAAAGCGTGGTCGAGCAAGATTTCCATTCCGCAGCCTTTTTTGCGGATGGTGATTGGGCGTCGTGTGGAATTCCTCTTAATTTCTTTCGTCTCGGTTGGCCTCCTGAGGACATCAAGGCCATCGATTGGTTCGACATGCGAGGATTCAAGAGTCTCCATCCTGGCGGGGCGCAATTTGTGATGGCCGACGGGTCGGTGCATTTCGTGAACGAGTCCATTGATGGACGAGTTTACAGAGGACTTGCTACCAGGGCAGGTGAGGAAGTTGTCACCCTCTCAAACTAAATGTCAATTCAAGAATTCCCTCAGTCTATGGAAATCAATATGGCCGAGTATTGTCGGAGTATAATCGGGTGTCTCCTTTCTGTCGGTGTTATTCTCCTTGTTGTTGGTTGTGCTGAAAGCAGTTCAACGGGAAATGCTACCGTGCAGGGCACAGTTACTGTCGACGGGAGCTTGGCCCCCCGGGGAACGGTCACTTTCTTTCCGAAGAAAGATGGCCCTGTTGCTATTGGCCAGATCTATTCAGACGGCAGTTATGCCCTACGAATAGGCTTGGGTAATACAAAGAATCCTGACGCCGCAAAGATTCCTGCTGGAGAGTATGTTGCCACTGTGATGGTCATGGGAGATTCCGTTGAAGGAGAAAGGGTCTCTGAAGATGGCCCTCCCTTGGCAGGTCCGCGACTAGTGGCTCGCAAATATACCAGCCGAGAGACTTCAGGATTGGAGTTTTCGGTCAAGCCGGGACGCAACGTGTTCGTCTTAGAACTCGAAAGTGCAGCCTTTGATCCTCCTGAGATAAGTACGGAAGAGGAAGATGGCAGTGGCAGTGATACTGCGGACAAAGAGAAGGGAAATAATGAAGAGAGTAATGCGGTGATTTCTAGAGAGTTTACTGATGGGAAACAGGTCGGTAACTCTGCTCAGAAGCAGACGGAAAAGGGTACTTCTGGAGGCCAAGTAGGAACTTCTCCAGAGTTACCAGCAGATGCCGAGGAGGCTGGGACACCGTGAAAAAGTATCCGTTTGCCAACTCGTTATTAGTCCTGGGAGCGACCTTGTTTGTGTTGTCTGGTTGCGGGGGTATTTATGACGCGTCTGTCTCAGGGGTCGTAACTCTTGACGGAACTCCTTTACCTCGTGGGACTGTCTCCTTCAACCCGGAAACACCCGGACCCTCCTCGTATGGCCAAATTGATAGCTCGGGTCGCTACACCGTCATGACAGGTCGCGAACAGGGTCTTCCTCCAGGGAATTATGTCTTGACCGTAGTGGCCAATGAACCGCCAACTGAACCAGGAAAAAATGGGGGGCCCCCTCCTGCCGGAAAACCAATCACACCACGCTGGTATCGCTCACTTTCCTCTTCGGGGCTGAAGTATACCGTCGAAAAAGGTTCCAATCAAATCGACCTGGAGCTAACTACCGATCCCCCCAACGGATGGCAAAACCCGGCGCGGAGGGGGAGAAGATAAACACTTCAGATTAATAGTTGTTTCCGGCGCCTGATACAACAAAACACCACGCCAACGACCAAAACCAAACTATGTGGTTCAGGAACACTGGCAATCGCAGAGAGTTCATTAATCGATTCACCAAAGTGCCGTTGCCAGATTTCGAGATCAAGAGTATCCACCATGCCATCACCGTTGCCATCAGCGCCATTGCCGGCTTCCACTGCAACTCCGACCTCGCGCTGCCAGGTTAAGAAGTCTCTGCCGTCAACGTCGCCATTACCATTAAAGTCGCCTAACTGCCTCGCGGCATATCCAAATGCGGTTGCCGAAACACTCCAATCGCTTTGGGAAAATGTTGTTGTTTCTGATTCTGCAAATCCACTGAAGCTTGTTTCGAATTCAACAATGTCCCCTGGCGCAACAGGCCAACTAACAAACAGAAACTCGTCGATACCTTCACCAGTAAAAGTCAGTTCGCTCACAGGAGTGAGTACCGTTAATTCAAAGGGACCTGAAGAGTTTTTGATGGCGGTGATACTGAATAAGTCTCCATTGATTTTTATTGATGACGAGAGATCAATAAGTATTGGATCGTCAAACTCGGTTTGTATTCCGGCAGCTAGTAAGTGTATTCCTCCTTCGAAAATGCCTGTGTCTGTATTTTCGTCCGTCACTATAAAACTACCTTTAGATGATACAATGGCGGTACCTCGAGCACGCGCAGGCGGACCGGATTCATTAGTTGCAGTGCCAAAAACTGTTGCTGTGATATCTAAATTGGGAGCGAAACCCGACAATGTCGGTGCTATAGAGATAAATGCTTCTCCTACCGCTTCAGCAGTGCCGCTGTGGTTTCGTGGCTCTATCTGTGAAACAGATGTTAAGGAACTCGCAAACGCTAATAGTATGTTGTCAACATCGTCTTCGTCGCCATCTCCTTCCCCACTGTTTAACAACACATCCGTTATAGTTCGAACGTTCACCAATTCTGTATCGGTTCTTTGAAAGCTGAAGTTTCGAGCGTAGGCTTTCATCCCGAAAGTCAAGAGAATGAGGGAAGTAACAAATACACTAAACGTTGATAGCCGACTGTTCATGACTAATCGCCTCCATGAAATGAATCGAATTTACAACTACAACTACGTAATGATAGAAATTAACTAATTCTTATGAAGATTCAACCACCTTATGTACTGCTAGCTGCGAAATACTTTGGTCGGCCAAAAGATGCAGTGCTATCATGTATGCTTGGTTGGTTGCTGATTTCAAGTTTTCTTTATGCTGATGACGCCTCCGCCCCCGCAATGCTCCAAATGTTTGAAGCGAAATGGCAGACCATCGAGGATCGGCAGGTCGATCTTTTTTATGCCGACTATGGGGCGATGTGGTTACCCCCGCCGCAACGGTCCGATACCGGGCCTTTCTCGGTTGGCTACGATTTGTTTGATCGGTTTGACCTGGGCAAGCCGCAAAACGAAACGCTCTATGGCACCGAGAACAGTCTCAAGTCGCTTATCAGGTCGGCTCACCGTGCTGGGGTGAATGTTTACACCGATCTCATTTGGAACCACAACGGGTTTGGTAGTCCTAACGAGCCGGCGTTCGCGGCCCTGGGGGGCTATCCCGGGTTTGCCCTGAGCACGCCGGGCGATCAGTTTGGTGATTTTCACGATCCCTTTATCAATTTTGACAACAACCCTCTGGAAGGTCGGCTGGCGGGGCTCACTGATATCGCACAAGAAAAGAACCATCAGTTCCTACGCCACCCGGTGGCGGTAGGTGATCCGAACAACATCCCGGCAGGGACAGTCTACAACAAGCCCGATCCGAATAATGCCCGCTTTTATCCCGACCAAGACCTCGGCGGCACGAGCGTGTTCGACCCGGCATTGAATGCCAACGTCACGCTTTACGACTTCAACACGACGACGCCCTTAGACGGCGACCCTGTGTTGGAGAACGCGACGGGATTGTTGATGCGAAATGCGCGGTGGATGGTACAGGAAATCGGCGTCGACGGTTTTCGCACCGACGCGATCAAGCACATGCCGAACTGGGTGCTGAATTTTATGGATCAAGCCGTCTTTCGCGCGAATCCGCGACTCAATCACGACGGCACGTTCAAGCCGGTGTATTCCTTCGGCGAGGTGCTCGACGGCAACAAGGGATTTGTGCAACAGTTTATTCGACACGACCTGCCGAATCCGCTGGCCATTGAGCAAAGCAATACGACGGTGGGAGGCAACCGCGATGCGCTCGATTTCCCGCTCTTCTTCGCCCTGCGAAGCAATCTGACGGGGAACGGCTTTGCCAATAACTGGCACGGCATCCGCGGCGCGAGTCAGGATTTCGAGGACGATGGGCTCCAGAATGGCAGCCAAGGCGTTTCTTTTGTCGATAGCCATGACAATCTGGGGGGTGGTTTTCCCTTTTTGAAAAATGTGGCCTACGCCTACACGCTGATGCGACCGGGCAACGCGCTGGTGTATCTCAACGCCAAGGAGTTCGGTGAGAACCGCGATTTCCCCAACGACGGCAAGGACGACGCGCTGGGCGGATTTTATGGCGAAACGATCACCAAACTCGTGGAAATTCGCAACTCGCATGGTCGGGGCAACTTCCACGAGCGTTGGATCGATGACGCCTTTAATCCGAACGGATTTTCGAACATTTACGTCTACGAGCGATCAAACTCGGCAATTGTGGGACTCAACAGCCGCAACGATGCTTTTGTTGAAACTCGAAACGGCGTACAAACCAATTTTGCTCCGGGTTCGATTCTGGTGGAGCTTACCGGCAACGCAGCCGACCCGGCCGTCGATCCCGGCAATGTAATTCCCGAGACGATCAAAGTGAACGGATCGGGGCAGGTAAACGTGAGCATCCCCAGCAACGATACGCATGGCCGAGGTTATGTGATCTATGGTTTGGCGACGCCCCAGGGGAGTCTCAGTCTAACGAACGTGGCGGCAACCCTTGCGGGAGCGACCCCCACGGAGGCAAACAACGGCACGGCCCGGCTGGGCGAGATCGATGTAATCCGTGCTGATTCCTTTGATGTGCAGCTCAACACCACACCCGTAAGTTTGCTCGATCCCACGACCGGCACCATGGTCCGCGATTTCGACGCGGATGGCGACACCGCGGTGATTCGCCTGAATGACGGCATTGATCTGAACAACCTCGCCGGAATCGACCACCCCACTCCGGGCGACGTTTCTTACGGCTTCGAAGAATTTACCGACACTCGCATATCCGGTTTCGGCAACAATGGCGTGGGAAGTTATGCGCAAACCATCGACACCACGGGACTGGCTGAGGGCCGGCATTTTATCACCGTCCGTGCGTTTCGACATCGTGACTCGGGTACTGGCGGCGATGGGGGACCAGCGGTCTTTACCGATTTCAAGCGGGCTATTTATGTGGACCGCTTTGCACCTGAATCCACAGTATTGAGTTTTGATCCGTTTGCTTCCAGTCCCAATACCTTGCAGAACCGTGATTTGATCGTCAAGTCGAACGACGCCACGGCGAGCAGCATGCATTTATTTCTTGATCTACCCGCGGGGCTGTCCGACGCGGAAGTTTTGCAAATGGCCCTTAATGGTCAGGGTGAAGCGGGTCGCTACGACGCGGACTCGTTTGTTTTCGGGTACCAGAACGTAGGCACGGGCAACCATGTAGCAACCGTCGTCACCTTTGAACCTTCATTCGATGGCACCCATGGTTTTACCATCCGGCGGAATCCGGGCATGTACACTGAGACCGGCGTGGGGGCCGGCTTTGGCGATCTTAACTTTAATGGGCAGGTACGCACCGGAGACCTGGCCGGTTTCAACAATGGTTCCTTCGAAGATGTGCTCTACAGCCAGAATGCAAAGTTCAACGCCGCTGCCGACCTGGATGGCAATGGACTGGTCAATAATCTCGACTTGTATGCGTTGGGACCCGCGTTGCACGCCATGGTCGGCATCAGTCCTACGACATTGAATTCCTTTAATGGCGTGTTACTCAGGCGGGGCGACATCAACCAGGACACATTCACGAACGCCGCGGATGTAGCAGCACTGTATGACGCTTTCGGTGGAACCGATTGGCTCGCTGACCTGAATGTGGACGCAGTCGTGAACGAGTTCGACGTGCAATCGCTGATCTCGGACGTGGTCCAGACTGTCAATGGAGACTTCGATCTGGACGGTGACGTGGATGGTCGGGATTTTCTCATTTGGCAACGTAGCGCAGGGACGCTCGTCGGTGGTCGATACGACCAAGGGGACGCCGATCTCAACGGAGTGATTGATGGCTCAGACCTGGCCGTCTGGCAGCAGGCGCATGGTGCCTCAGGGCTAACCGCTTTGGCGGCGGCAGCCCAAGCCGTGCCCGAGCCTTCAACACTGATTCTATGTGTGATGATGTTCATTACTGTTGGAGGTGGAAGGAAAAATGTGCAGGCCGGAACGAGTAACGCGAGTTCCGGCAATTGTTTGGTGAAGGAAGGGAGATGCCGGAACTCGTAGAACTCGTTCCGGCCTACAGAAAGGATGAGTAATTTTTTTTGGGTTTGTTTGACAATGAAATGCTTTTTTTGAGGGAGAACAACATGAACAAGTTTAGTTGGATGAGAACATCGTTGGCGTGCAGCTTGCTGATCGCTGGAGCAACTTTGGCCGAGGCGCAGCCAACGCTGGATGGCTCGGCAACGGTGGCGGACGGCTACGGCCCGGCCCTTTCGGTACAGAATACGCAAACCCAGTTTGGCGACAATAGTTCGGCCGACTTGATCGCAACCGCTTCCGGTGGATCAGAGATTAACCAGGTATTTGGTGTGGTCGCCAATGGTCGACTGTATGTGACGATCACTGGTAATTTAGAAACCAACTTCAATAAGATGGAAGTGTTCATCGATTCCAATGCGGGTGGCGTGAATGAGCTTATCGGATCGTCATTGCCTGCGGCTGTGGATGCCTTTTGCTGTGGCGGTTTTGGCACCACCGATGGTGCCTTGCAACGTCAGGACGGCCTTATTTTTGACGCCGGATTTAACGCTGACTACTATTTGACCTTTTCCAACGGCAGCGAAAACATCGGCGGAAATAATTTCTGGGGCATTAGCGCTCACTACGCGGAACTGACCCAAGGAACTGCCGGCCAGGTGGTTGCTGCTGGCATGCAATTCGCACCCCAGGGCCTACCAAACGTGTTGCGTGGTCCAGTGGGCCCCGATTTCAATAACAGCTTTAGCGTCGATGGGGCGGACTTTCTCACGTGGCAGAGGGGCTACCAAACCGGGACCACCAAGCCTCAAGGGGATGCGAATGGAGATGGCGTGGTGGATGGCATAGATCTCACGCTCTGGCAAGATCGCTATGCCACGGATCGCCAATTTGACGATGATTTCTTTGTTCCCACCCACGACTCATTCTTGGGAGGAATAACGAGTGAGAAGCTCATTGGACCGGCTCTGCCAGGTTTGTCACCAGGCCAATTGATTGACCAAAATTATGCCCTGGGAGTTGGCGGCTGTACGGCAGACTCCACCGACGGTGGTGCTGGTTGTATTGCACCCGAGTTAGAGTTCGTTTTGCCGGTGGACTCCAACGACCCTACGAATGCCCTTAACCATCGCAACTTTAACAACACGATTGATCTCCAGATGGCCTTCGACAACAGCAACATTGCCGGTGTCGAAGGAGGAAGTGGTGCGGTCGTCACCGGCGATCCACAGAACGTGATCACGGGACTCGAGTTTTCGATTCCGCTCTCGGCACTGGGAAATCCAGCGGGAGACATCAAGTTGCTGGCTTACATTAACGGCGGCGGTCACGATTTCTCGTCGAATCAATACTCAGGAACTGGCATCCTCCAAGGCAATTTCGGTTCGTTATTTCCTGACTTGGAATTCGAGGCTCCAGGTGAGCAGTTTGTTACGATCACCCAGCCAGTAGCACTCGCAGCAGCGTCTGCCGTACCTGAGCCTACGTCGCTCGCATTGTTGGCAATCGCCGCAACCGCACTGGTGGGTTGCCGTCGCCAGCAAGCGTAAGTACTCGGAAAAGTTCCCGGGCTGGCCGCTCGGACCTCCAAGCGGCCAGCCGTTTAATTTATGTAGGCCGAAACGAGTTCTGCGAGTTCCGGCATGGCTAACGAGGGTCAAGCGCGACCGGTCGAGAACCATTGCACCAGTCTCTCGACTCGCAGCACTCAGCTCAACTGCTGGAACTGCGCATGGCTTGTTCCGGACTACGTTTTTTTGTGTCTAACCATCTCTTTACCTGGCTTGAAAGACAATACTGTGCGCATGAAGCAACCACCAGTGAGCATCAGGAATCACCAGCAGCTCGCTCCGCGTTGCTTGCGGTGGTTGGCCGTCGGCTTCTTTGTCTTCCTCACTCACGGTTGCGCACGTCAGGAAAAACTAGAAATCACCCCAGCCGTGACCGCAGTCGATGCTTTGCCTGAGGCTCAGGCTGAAGATTCTGTCACGGCGGTGGTCGTCGCTAGCAAAGAGCGACCAACGGCTAAGAAGCCCCAGCCCGACGTATCGCGTTTCGTCCCCGATTGGGTCGCGGAGGCCGTGTTCTATCAGATCTTCCCGGATCGATTCTGCAACGGCGATTCCACCAACGACCCTACCCGAGAGTCGCTCGAAGACTTTGCCGCGGTTCCCGAGACGTGGCAGATTTCCCCATGGACGGGGGATTGGTACGCCCGCGCCGATTGGGAAACGCAACTCAGCAGTAACTTCTTTGAAAAGGGAGTTTTCGACCGCCGCTATGGGGGCGATCTGCAAGGGGTGCTGGAAAAGCTCGATTATCTACAGAACCTGGGAATCACCGCCATCTACTTCAACCCCGTTTTCTATGGCAAATCGCTGCACAAATATGACGGGGCTTCGATGCACCATATTGACCCCTATTTCGGCCCCGACCCGGAGGGTGATTTAGCAGCCATCGCCCAAGAGACCAGCGACCCAGAAACCTGGCAATGGACCGCCGCCGACAAGTTGTTCTTGAAACTGGTGAAAGAGATTCACGCCCGCGACATGAGGGTGATCATCGACGGTGTTTTCAATCACACCGGCCGCGACTTCTTTGCGTTTGCCGACGTGCGTGAGAAACAAGCAGCGTCGCCTTACAAGGATTGGTACATCGTCCAGTACTTTGACGATCCCACGACGCCACAGAATGAATTCCGTTACAAGAGTTGGTGGGGGTTCGAGTCGCTGCCAGAATTTGCTGAGGACCGGGAGAATGACGACTTGCATCCTGGTCCTAAGGCGTATGTGATGGACATCACGCGCCGCTGGATGGATCCCGACGGCGATGGCGACCCGAGCGACGGCATCGATGGCTGGCGGCTCGACGTGGCGAATGAAGTCCCCCTGGGGTTCTGGCGGGATTGGAACTCGCTCGTGCGTGAGCTCAATCCTGAGGCGTACACGGTTGGCGAATTTTGGGACAATGCTCGTGACCACTTAGTGGACGGACATTTTTCTGGCACAATGAACTATCACGGTTTTGCTTATCTGGCAAAAGGGTTTCTGATCGATGGCATTCTCACCCCCCATGACTTTGGCCAGGAATTGGTGGACAGATTGGCTGAGTATCCTCCGAAGATGCAATATACCTTGCAGAATCTGATTGATTCCCACGACACGCAGCGTGTCGGTTCCATGATTGTTAACCGGGGACGCCAGCCGTACCTACAGCCGGATCGATTTGATTACGATGTCAGCGAGCGGGTATCGCCCCGTTACGACGATCAATACAAAATTCGCAAACCAAATGAGCAGGAGTTGCAGATTCAACGTCTGGTCGCACTCATGCAGATGACTTTCGTCGGCCCTCCAATGATTTACTACGGTGATGAAGCGGGCATGTGGGGGGCCGACGATCCTTGCAATCGGCTTCCCATGGTATGGGAGGACCTGACGTACGATGATCAGGCGACCGACCCGTTGGGCCGGGAGCGTGTTGCCGACACCTTAGAATTCAATCAGGACCTGCACGACTTTTATCGGCAATTGATTCACTTGCGTAATGACGAGAGCGTATTGAAGCACGGCAACTTTGAACCGATCGTGAGTGACGACGATGCCAAATTTTTCGCGTTTCGCCGCATCTGGCATAACCAGAGCGTGCTGGTTGCCATCAATCGGGGCGACGCCACTTACAGTTGGGAAGTCCCCTGCAATACTTCCAATAAACTCCGCTCTTTGGCAGCAAGCTGGGACACGGGGCCCAACATTGTCCGACGAGACGGAGTTTGTGTCATCACCGTCCCGCCCCTTGCTGGCGTGGTGATTGCCGAGGACTCGAGGCCGGAGTGACCATCGTCATGGGCTGTCAATCACATGGCGGGGTCTTACTCCAAAAATGGTTTGCAATCTGGTGTCTGTGTCTTCTCGTTGGCTGTGCAGAAACAGAGAGTCGGCGAGTCGTCACCCTGTGGCATCAAATGGTGCCCCGCGACCGGGTGATGCTCGAAAAGCTCGTCGCTGAATTCGAAGCCACGCATCCCGAGATCGACGTCCGCACGCTCTACAAAGAAACTGAGGAATTGCGGAGCGGTTTTCAGACGGCTGCCCTGGCTGGCATCGGCCCGGAACTGGTCTACGGCCCGTCGGATGTGCTGGGTACTTTTCACGCCATGGGTATTGTCGGCGACATGAGCCCATGGGTCAGCTCAGAAGAAGCCGGTGAGTTTGTCGAGGGTGCCCTCACCTATCTGCCCGATTCCCAGGACCCCGAGCGTCGCGCACTCGTTCAGGTGCCTGACCGGTTTGGCAATCATCTCGCCTTAGTTTACAACCGCAATTTTATTTCCAAGCCCCCGACCACAACGGATGAAATGATCGAGCTGGCAGTGGCCAATACGCGCGATTCCGACGGCGACGGACGCAAAGATCGCTACGGCCTGGTATGGAATTTCGTCGAGCCCTTTTTCGCGATCCCCTTTCTGACCGGCTACGGAGCCTGGGTCTTCGACGATTCAGGGAAACCGATCCCCGCCCTCGACACGCCACAGAGTGTCACCGCTTATCAGTTCATCCTTTCCTTGCAAAAGAAGTATGGCGTCGTGCCTAGAAACTGCGACTACGAAACCGCCGACTCGCTGTTCAAGTCGGGCAAGGCGGCCATGACCATCAATGGCGATTGGAGTTGGACCGATTATCTCGAAACCGAGGGAATCGATGCCGCAGTCTCCCCGCTACCTATCGTGAGCGAGACGGGCAAGCCGATGGCACCGATGGTGTCTCCCAAGGGTTATTCGCTCAATGCCCTGGTCAGTCCCGAGGCGGCTGAGGATGCGATGCAATTTGTCCAATTCATGACGAGCACAAACGCACAACGTAAATTCATGGAGTTGGTGCGGATCCTGCCGGCGCGGAAAAAACTGCTCGACGATCCCCTGATACAAACAGACCCAACGCTTGCGGCCTCGAAGGAGCAATTTGATCGCGGACGGATTATGCCTGTGGATATCGAAATGCGGGCCGTCTGGGATGCGATGCGGCCACCCTATCAATCTTTACTGGGAGGCAACACGACCCCTGCCGCCGCGGCGCGCACGATGCAGGCAAAAGCCCTGCACTCCATCAAGATCATCCAACAAGAATCAGCCGGTACGCAGTATCTCTGGCTCTGGCAATTGGCGGGTCTCGTGATTTGTGGCGGCCTGATTGTCTCGCAGCGGGAAAGTTTGTTAGGACTGCTGCCGGACATGCGTCGGCAGCCGTTGGCGTATCTGCTCATCGCACCGGCGCTAGTGACGATGTTTGCGACGGTCGTGTTTCCATTTTTCTATAATGTGTTGCTGTCGCTCTCGAACATGTCGCTTCGCAACTTTCAAGAATGGTCAATCGTTGGTTTGCAAAACTACCTCGACGTTTTCACCGAAGCAAGATTCTTTAGCGTATTGCTCAAGACCTTGGTCTGGACCTTCGTAAACGTCTTTTTCCACGTCGGGATTGGTGTGGCACTGGCGATTGCGCTCAATGGCCCAATTCGCGGTAAGTCGCTCTATAGGGTGATGCTCATCATTCCTTGGGCGGTGCCGGCCTACATCACCGCTCTGACATGGCGGAGCATGTTCCATTACGACTACGGTGCGGTGAACTTGCTGTTGGGCAAGTTTCTAGGTATCGCGCCGCTCAATTGGCTCGGTGAACCCGGGCTGGCGTTCACGGCATGCATCGTGGCCAACGTTTGGCTGGGCTATCCGTTCATGATGGTGATTGCCCTAGGGGGCCTGCAGGGTATTCCGCTGGAATTGTACGAAGCGGCGCGCATCGATGGGGCCAACCGTTGGCAGCAGTTTCGCAACGTGACGCTCCCCCTGTTGAAACCTGTGCTCGCCCCGGCGGTGGTGCTGGGTGGAATCTGGACTTTCAACAACCTGAACGTCATCTGGCTGGTTTCCAACGGCGGGGAGCCTGCCGATCAGACACACATTCTCGTGTCGTATGTCTACAAAGCTGTGTTCAGTTTCTACCGCTACGGCTACGGCGCGGCACTCTCGATGGTGATCTTCGTCTTGTTGCTGGGAGTAAGTCTGTACTCCCTACACCGCACAAGGGCAACCGAAAGTGTTTATACCTAAGGAGTGATTGTTCAATGTCCATGAACACCGAAGGCTCACGTATCCGGCCCACCCAGAACGGACAACTAACCACTAACCAATCACTATGACCGAATCTAGACTCATCACACTTTCTCGCCACCTGCTCCTGTTGGTATTTGCCGCCATCAGTCTGTATCCCGTTTTGACAGTGGTCTCGATATCCCTGCGACCGGGGGACCAGTTGCAGTCGACTGACCTGGCAATCATTCCACCGAATTGGACCTTGGCTGCCTATCGGGAACTGTTTACCGAGCAGCCGTTCTTGCGGTGGCTGGCGAATTCTCTCCTGGTGTCAACACTCGTCACCTTCACGGGTGTCGTTCTCGCCTCGATTGCCGGATATGCCCTGAGCCGCTTCAAATTTATCGGGCGACAGGCCACCATGCTGGCGATTCTGACAACGCAGATGTTTCCTGCCACGATGCTACTGCTGCCGCTGTATATCTTGATTGCCAAATTGCATCTCGTGGACACCTTTTTGGGGCTGTTAGTTTTCTACGTTTCCACCGCCCTCCCTTTCTGCATTTGGCAGATGAAGGGATTTTACGACACGATTCCCCCTTCTCTCGAAGAAGCAGCTCACATTGATGGTTGCAGCCAGGCAAGCGCGTTTTGGCGGATCATCCTGCCCATTGCAGTCCCAGGGTTAGTGATTACGGCCCTGTTCAGTTTCATGACCGCCTGGAGCGAATACATCGTAGCCGCTCAGGTCCTTCAAGACCGGGACATGTTTACGCTCCCGCTGGGAATCAAGAGCTTTCAGGCGAGCATGTCAACCCAGTGGGCCTTGTATGCCGCGGCGTCGCTACTGGTGAGTGTGCCCGTCGTGGTCGTGTTCCTGGCACTGAGTCGTTATCTGGTATCGGGAATGACGCTTGGTGCGGTGAAGGAGTGATCGAATCCCAACATAGGAAAGCGATTATTTCGCAGGAAACAGAAAACCCAGTACCTGCGGAAACCGCTTTTTTTAAGCAACCTTATTGTGCTCGGCACCTTCCTCGATCACGAATTGGTTATCCGCCCCCGCTTCGTCTAACGTATCTGCCAGTTTCTGCACGGCTTCGACGTAAGGACCCGCCGGCATATCACCTGTGGTCTCATTGGTTCCCACATCGATCCAGAATCTGGTTTATTTGAAGGGGAGCGTCGCCTCGCGAATAACGATTTCACTGCCCATCGCCGTCGGAACGCAGTGAAGATCCGCCGTAAGCGGACCCACCACCCGCTGATTCTTTCCCCTTGCCCTCTCCGCCCCTCTGTTTCTCGCCCAACTCATCGCGCAATGTGCCTTCCCAGAGTGGGACCCCCACCGAATAGGCCGCGCGGGCGATGACGTGGGCGGCTACGGGGGCGGTCATGAAGACGAACGCCGTTACCAGTAGCGCCCGGGTGGCGACGCTAACGTCTTGAAAATGGATGGCCACGGCCAGCAGCATGCAGCCGATGCCGAGGGTAGCCGCTTTGGTGGCCGCCTGCATGCGCATGAACAGGTCGGGCATTCTGAAGATGCCAATGCCTGCCAACAGCATGAAGGCTCCGCCGATAACCATTAATATAGCGGTTGCGATTTCAGCCATCTTGACCCTTCCTCTCCACATAGTGAGCAAACGCCACGGTCCCCAAAAAGGCCACCAGCGCCATCACGGTAGCAGCGTCGAGCAGAATTGGCTGATCCGTCATGATGTCGTAAGCGGCAATGATGCCGACGCTCAAGGTGCCCAGCAAGTCGAGCGAGACGACACGGTCGGGCAGGCTGGGGCCACGCACGAGGCGAATAAACGCCAACGAGAAACCAATCCCCGCCATCCCCAAAGCAACGGTCGCCGCACTGGCGACTAACGTATTGCCCACTAAAGTACTCGCCAGAAAAGTCATCTTAGCACCTCCAGCACTCGCCGTTCGAGTCCTTCCTTGATCAGCCGTCGTGTAAGCACGAAGTCGTTGTTGTCAATGTACATCGTGTGGACGTACAAGATCGTGCGATCCTCGGACAGGTCCAAGCTAAGCGTTCCCGGCGTGAGAGTCATCAGATTGGCAAACAAAGTGATTTCCATATCGGTCTTGGCGTCCAGCGGGACCGCGACGACCCCAGGACGCATGTAGTGGGTGGGAGTGACGATGTCATACGCCACACGCAAGTTCGAGAGAATCACCTGTCGAATGTAAAAGATGATAAATCTGAGGACTTGGGGCACCTTGCCAAAATAGTTCGATTCACCCAGGACACGGCGACAGAAAAACAGTGAGAGGTAACCCAGCACCAAGCCGGCCATCAGGCTAGGAAGCGTTAAACTACCGACGGCGATCGCCCAAATGATCGCCAGGAGTAAATTCCAAAGAAACATAATCATGAGAGTTCTCCCTGGACCGTGCGAATATAGAATTCTGGGTTGGCCAATTGTTCCGCCGCCCGCAACGATGCTTCCATTACCGGTTGGGCAAAGAAACCAATGGCAACAGTGATCGCAGCCAAAACTGAAATCGGTATGAGCAGCATTCGATAAGTGTTTTCAGTCGATTTGCGGATGACGCGGGTGGACTTGCGCTTAGACCGAGGGTTCGGTTGCTCGGGGACTGCTTTCCAAAATGCCTCGGCCCAGATCTTAGTCATGGAAAACAGCGTCAGGAGTCCGACCAACAGTGCCACGAAAACGATGGCATATTCTTCCGCTTGCAAGCTGGCCTTAATGAGTGAAAGCTTGGCAAAGAATCCCGAGAGCGGAGGCATTCCGGCCAGTGAGAACGCGGGAATCAAAAACATGACGGACAACCAGGGACAGCTTTGGTAAAGCCCACCCAGTGGCTTTAGTTCGTAGGTCCCTTGCAATCGATAAACGACTCCGCTAATCAGAAACAGATTCGTTTTCACCACCATGTGATGGATAATATAGAAAATGGATGCTGCCAGTCCCAATAGTTTCACTTCAGTGGATTCAGCGAGTCCGAACAAGCCGAGTCCTAGCAGCATGTAGCCGATCTGGCTGATGATGTGGAATGAGAGTATTCGGCGAAACTCGTATTGCGCGGTCGCCCCCAGCACGCCCGTCAGCATGGTGATGCCCGCGAGCACCAGGATCAAGCCATGGGTGTACTCCGGCTCTTGGGTGAAGATCAGCGTGAAAACTCGTATCAGTGCATAGACACCTACCTTCGTCAGCAAGCCGGCAAATATGGCGGAAACGGCGACTGGCGGGGTGTGATACGAAGCGGGGAGCCAGAAGAAGAGCGGGAAGATCGCCGCCTTGGTGCCGAAGGCAATCAAAAAAATCATGCTGATCGAGGTGATGAGACCCGGGTCGACCTGCTCACTGTTGCACTTCTCGGCGAGGTCGGCCATGTTCAGTGTGCCAGTGACGCCGTACAGAACTCCCACCGCTGCCAGAAAGAAGGCGGAAGAAACGAGATTGATTGTAACGTACTTGATCGCACCACGTAGTTGTTCCTTTTCACCCCCCAGGGCAATCAACACAAAGGAAGCCATCAACATCACTTCGAACCACACATAGAGATTGAATAAATCTCCTGTGAGAAAAGCTCCACAAACGCCCATGATCAACACGTGCATGAGCGGGTAATAGCCGAACGCTTCACGCTGCTTGTCGATACTAAAGAGCGAGTAGAATGTAACGGTGAGTCCCATAAGTGTAGCCAGCACCACCATGATGCTGCTGAAGAGGTCGGCGATGAGCGTGATACCATACGGGGCTGGCCAACCACCCATTTGAGTCACTAAGATCTGATCACCCGACCAAACTTCGTCCAACAGACGCAGGGATGCCACGAACAAGGCTGCCATGCTCAGTACGGCCAGCCAGCGCTGACTGCGGATGCTGTTCCAGAACAGTATCGAAATTGCAGCGGAAGCGAGTGGGATCAGAAGTGGCAGAACCAACAGTAGATTCATATTTCAGGTTTCCAGAATTCGTCGGTATCGTCACTATGGGTAACCTGGTACGCGCGGGAAAATAACACGAGTGCGAAGGCAAGCACGCCAAAGCCGATGACGATCGCGGTCAAAATTAACGCCTGTGGCAGGGGATCGGCAGCGGGTATTTCAAACGTCGTCTGGTTGGGCGGCAAGACGGGTGGTTGGGCTCGCCTGAGTCCGCCGGCGGTGAAGATCAGCAGGTTTGCACCGTGCGACAGCAACACCAAGCCAATGATCAATTTGAACAGACTACGGCGCAGCATCAGGTAAACGCTCGACGCATACAGAAAGCCAACGGTGACAGCCATTAATGCGTTCACTTTATTCCTCCGTCAGAGTTAATACGATCGTGAGGGCGACGCCGAATACCACCAGATACACGCCGATGTCGAACATCAGGGGAGTTCCCAAATCCAACTGACCAAAGCCGGGGAGTTCGAGCTTCACCCAGAAATTGCGATGTGCCAGGAACGGCTGACCTTGCGTCAGCGGCATGATTCCGGCCGTAAGGGCCAACATTAGCCCAACGCCAATTAGCGAACGCGAATCGAATGCCAGCGCATCTCGTGTTGCTTGCACACTGAACGAGAGGGTATACAGGATAAAAGCTGATGCACCGACCAGTCCGCCAACAAAACCTCCACCGGGTTCATTGTGTCCCCGCCACAGTAGGAACAGCGAGAACAGTAATAGCAGCGGCATCATGAACCGTGTCGTGGTTCTTAAGATCAATGACGGCATTACGCTTTGCCTCCTTGCGGCCGGAGCTTCAGCAGGGCGTAAACTCCAACGGCGGCCACTGCCAACACCGTGATTTCGCCCATCGTATCCAATCCTCGGAAGTCCACCAGGATAACGTTCACGATATTGCGACCGTGCGCTTTCGGAACGCTATTCTCAACAAAAAACTGCGAGATTGGGGTAAAGTACTTCACCTGTTCCGCTTGCAGCACCAGGATCGTTGCTATACCACCAATCGCTATCGCCACCACAATATCGCGAAGCCGAGTAAAGGGACCTGAAAGTTTTTTACTCGGTGGCAAATGGTAAAATACGAACACGAATAAAATCACCGACAGTGTCTCTATGAGAATCTGCGTCATGGCAAGGTCGGGGGCACCGTAAAACACGAACAACAGTGCCACGCAGTAGCCCACAACTCCCAATCCCGCGATAGAAGTAAGTCGCGAGCGGCTGTAAGCAGAAAATAAGCTGCCCAACATGATCAGCACGCAGAGACCCCACTCATAAAATCGAATGTCCGACCAATCCCATTTCAGCGTCAGATTGGTGCGCGTGGCGGCTGTGTAGCCCACCAAGCCTGTCGCCGTAAGATAAATCATGAGCAGGTAGTAGCGCAGGTACCCGCTCTGTAACACAGAGGTCTGAACTTTTGCTACCGAGTTCATTCCTGCCAGGACCATGTCGTAGAAACCGTCGGTGGTCCAGCGGCCGAAGTGCGGCGGTAACGCCCGAAAGATGTCTCGTTGAAGGTAAACCACGCAACCGGCCACCAGGGTGAACCCGCTGAGGGCCAGTGTGAAGTTCCAGCCGTGCCACAGTGCAAGGTGCAGGCTCTCGAAGTGTTCGGCATCAATTACATCACCGAGCACATTTTGGTGGGCAATTGCCAAGAGAGGTTGATCGAGCAGAAAAGGGGCCAAACCCAAGACAAGGCTCAATCCCGCCAGGGTGGCTGGCCCCAGCCAAAGACTCATCGGTGCATTATGCGCGCGACGCGTATCATCAGTCATTGCACCTAGAAAGGGGCGCACGCCAGTCATGATGGCGATCGCCACGAACAGCATGCTGGTGAGAAACGCGACAGTGGTTACTAAGACGCGCGCCGGGCCGTGGAGAGTCGACTCGTAAAAAAGTTCCTTGCCGATGAAGCCAAACAGTGGAGGAACGGCGGCCATCGATGCCGCGGCCAGGCCTGCCGCTACTGCCGTCACTGGCATCACACGGGCTAAGCCGCCTAGTCGTTGAATGTTGCGAGTGCCGACTTCATGATCGATAATGCCCGCCACCATAAACAACGCGCCCTTGTAGAGCGCGTGAACCAGCACAAAGGTCACGGCAGCGGCAATTGCTGCGGGGCTTCCTAAACCCAACAGCAGCATCAGCAAGCCGAGGGCGCTTACGGTCGAGTAAGCCAGGATCTGTTTCAGGTCCGTCTTTCGCACTGAGATGAAGGCCCCCCAAAACATGGTGATGGCGCCAACCGAGGAAACGATCCAAAGCCACTCGACGGTCCCGGCCAGAATGGGGCTGAGCCTCGCGAGCAGATAAACGCCTGCTTTGACCATCGTTGCCGAGTGCAGATAGGCACTAATTGGCGTGGGAGCTTCCATCGCCGCGGGCAACCAAAAATGGAAAGGAAACTGTGCCGACTTGGTGAACGCGCCAGCCAAGATCAACAGCAGAATCGGCAGATAGAATGCGTTTTCCTTGATCGCAGGACCCACGGTATTGAGTTGCGAGACTTCAAAGCAAACTTCAGGGGCGAGGCCTGCCTCGATACCCATTTGCCCTAGCAATAGCACTCCGGCCATCATTGCCAATCCACCGCCGCCTGTGACTAGTAGTGCCTTGAGCGCGGCCGCGCGGGCCTCGGCTCGTTCGTGGTCGAAGCCGATCAGCAAATAGGAACTCACACTGGTGAGCTCCCAAAACACAAACATCGTGAATAAATTATCCGCCAGCACGAGGCCGACCATCGATCCCATAAATACTAACAGCAGTACATACAAACGGCCCAAGCCTTTGTGCCCACCGAGATACCCACCTGCATAGATGAGAATGAGGGCCCCGATGCCGGTGATCAGCAGGGCGAACAATAAGCTCAGGCCGTCTAGCAGGAACGAGAAGCGAAACCCCAAACTAGGGATCCATTCCCTGCTGGCCGTAATCCCTCCGGGGGGAAGCGAGCCGAGAAAACGGGCAAAGTAACCGAACAAGCCAAGAGTCGCCAGCCCGAGAAACCAGCCGGTCGCCTGGCGCAGTAAGGGATACAAAATCGGGACAATCGCTGCTGCGACAAAAGCAGCAACCACTGCGGTTAAAAGATCCATACTCACAGTTCCCTGAAAGCTCTGTTGCACGAGGCCGAGCAGACTCACTCAGTTCTCTGCCCCAGGAATGTGCTCCGGCACGCTCCGTGCCAGCCAATAAGCAATAAGATAGTATTGATGGCGAAGAACTACCAGAACAATTGTGAATCCTTTCACAATGTATCTACTTGGACGCAGCCCCTAGTCGGCGCCCACACGCAACTGAAAGGAAAGTTAATCATAGAACGGATCAAGCAAAGCTGAAATGCGAGCTTCCAACTCCCAGTGCGCGGTTTTTGGTTGCTTTTCAAAAAGCGTCTTCGTATAATATAGCTGCATACAAGTCTTTTCATTTTGTGCCTCGGGGATTGCTTGCAATCGTGGGGCATCGCGGTAGTTTAACGGATTCGCTTTTGTTCTGGCCCAAGTTATTGAATAGCGTTGGCGGCATCCTTCCGGTATTTTCGACTGATTTTCTTGATTGCGATCCGAGGTGAGATGAAACGCAATCCACTTCAATTTGGCGCATTGATGATTTCTTAAGCGATAGTTATTGCTCATAAGTGGAGTTCACTGATGTGTCTCTACTAAACTTGTTCTGAGTGGGATCGACAAGGAGAAGCTTGATGTTGCGAAGAATTCTCGTTGGGCTTGATGGCTCAAGCTACAGCTCCGCCGCCGTGGAATTTAGTCTTTGGATGGCCCAAGAGATGAACGCACAACTCGTTGGAATTGGAATCGTCGACGAGCAAACCATCCGTGCTCCCGAGCCAGTACCTTTGGGCGCAGGTCACTTCAAAGCGGACCGCGACAGGTGCATCGTCGCCGATGCTCACAGTAAAGTCGAGTCGTTTCTCAGTGAGTTCTGCGCTGATTGCCAAGACATGGGAGTGGAATACGACGCAATCAAGTGTACGGGACTCCCCTCGACAGAAATCCTTTTGCAGGCACAACGTTACGACCTCATCGTGCTGGGACAGCGAACCTACTTTTCCTACTTTTACTTCGAAACGAATGGCCGTGCCTGCGACACGCTCACCACGGTGCTGCGGAGCAGTCCGCGACCTATCATCGCGGTGCCGGAACAATTTCGCATGGGGGAATCGGTGTTACTGGCCTACGACGGAAGCTTGCCTGCCACCCGATCAATGCAGTTGTTTCAGTGCCTCGATTTGGCTGGCTTCAAACATGTATACGTCATTTCAATCAAATCCGATTTCAACGTGGCACAACAGTGTGTGGAGCACGCTGCGGAGTATCTCCAACAGCATCAAGTACATGTCCACCACCTACCGATGGAATCTTATGCATCGCCCGCCAACGTTATTTTGAAACAGATCGAAGGATTGAACCCGTCGTTATTGGTAATCGGCGCCTTCGGACATTCCATCCTCAGAGAATTCATCCACGGTTCCACTACCCTCAAGCTTCTTGAAGAGAGCCCGTTGCCGGTGTTCGTGTACCACTAAACTTCGTGGTCTACCGCTTTGGGAATGCAAGGCGCTCGTGGCTAAACTGCAATTACCCTGGCGAAGGTCAGGCGGGGGCTATCCGTATGCGCTGCTCAAGGCAGAACGCTGATAGTCTTCCTTTCCCCTTTTCTTCCGACGCCCCCTGCTGGTCAGGTTTCTGACGCTCTCCTAGCCTCCAGCCCCTGGATCCCAACCCCCTTCCCACGCCTCGCTACTCGCGTCTGATATAAAACTCCGTTATTCATGCTCACTCTACCTCTTGTGCTTTTCTCATGTCAAACACGCAAAACACCAGAATTAAACGGTGGTCTTCCCCACTGATCGCTATCGCGGCGATTTGAGTTTTCCGCCAAGTCTAACCCCTGATCCCTACTCGCCTCAAGCAAGCCGCTGATGGTGGTCGAGAGAGTGACACTTGGACGAGAATAGCGTATCCTGCAGGCATTCGTTCTCTAAATATCCCTCTACCTGAAAGGAGAATTCCAAATGATCGAAAAACTCGCGCACGATTCCGAAAAAGTTCTTGGTTTCAAGCTGTCTGGGAAGTTGCACGACGAGGATTACAAGACGTTTGTCCCACTGGTCGATTCCGCGATTGCCGACGAGGGCAAGATCCGCATGCTGGCCTGGTTACACGATTTCCACGGTTGGGATGCCCATGCCCTCTGGGACGATACCAAGTTCGCCACGACCCATTGCACCAAGATCGAGCGAATCGCACTGGTCGGGGATAAGAAATGGGAAGAGTGGATGGCGAAGGTCTGTAAACCTTTCACGATGGCTCAAGTCAAATACTTCGACGCCCACCAGATAGATGAAGCCTGGCAGTGGCTGGATGAGGAATAAATCGTGATAGATGAACATTCCTCGTAGGCAGAAACAGGCCCTCCGAGTTCCGGCATGGCAGCAAGAGCTCGCGTCGGTTTGCCAGAAATCGAGTACCTCTTTCCGAACTACGAATTCTGACAACAGCCGTAGAAGCTGCTACTTTTTTTCAGTTGCCAGCGTGAAACCGACATCAATAAACTGACCACCGTCGGTCTGACGGCAATGCACCGCCAGCACGTTTTCACCGACCCGTAGCAGCTTGAGAAAGCGATCGCCGAGAGGAATGAGATCATAGGTCACAACGTACTTGGGACAGGTTGCGAGCAGTTGGCCATTGAGGTACACCTCGGCATCTTCGTCGTGATGAATCCGCAGATAGAGTGCGCCCTCTTGCGGCAACGAGCGAAGTTGGAACGAGCGTCGCAACCAGATATCGCTACTCTGCCAATCTGTCCCAACGACGGCCCCCGGCGTTCCTTCGGTGCCATATCCTCCTGCACCTTGTTGCCAAGTCGAATCGTCGAAGTCCGACCCCGTCCAGTCTGGAGCAGGCTTAGTGGTCGTGTAATGCCAATCTTGGGGGCTCTTCTCACTTGATGGCACTAACACGGCCAGGGTTGGAGGAGGGGCGAAGAGCCGATTGGCAGCCGCCGTGATCCGCTCAGCATCCATCTTCTCAAGTTCGCGATCATAGGTGAGCAACCCGTTGACCTCGATTTCTACATCAGAAGTTTGCGTGTAGACGGCCGCTGATAATCCTTGCCCGATGAGAAGTCGCATGGCTTCCAGCAAGGCCACGTAGGCGTCGGTTAGTTCTTCCTTGGTTTGATAGGAAACGTAGCCCCAATTCGCTTGATCCTGCCATGTGTGTCCGGGGATAGGCATTCCCAAGCCGCCGAATTCGCCGAGTACCACTGCCCGATTCTCTTCGATCGGTCTCATGCCAGGGCCGGGATAATTGTGCATGTCAGAGATTTGACTGCTACCATGGTCCGTCCAGCCGCTCGCTTCATTGACGGGCCGGGTCGGATCGTACGCTTCCAGCCAGGCAACTGTCTCGGGGGTATCGTGCTGTCCCCAGCCCTCGTTGAAAGGAACCCACATCACAATCGAGGGATGATTGTGCAGTGCGTCGACCATCGCCTGAAGCTCGCGGCGATAATTCGCTTTACTTTCTGCCGTCTTATCTGCATCACCCGAAGGCATATCCTGCCACACCAGCAATCCTAATTTGTCACACCAATAATACCACCGTGCCGATTCAACCTTGGTATGCTTACGGGCCATGTTCATGCCCAATCGCTTGGTCATTTCAATGTCAAACTTGATGGCTTCGTCCGTGGGTGGCGTGTACAACCCATCCGGCCACCATCCTTGATCGAGCGGGCCGTATTGAAATAGCACTTCATTGTTCAAGAACAGTCGGTTGATCCCCTCGTCATCCTTGCGGACCTTAATCTTACGCAACCCGCAATAACTCTCCACCGAGTCTACAACCGTTCCGTGGTCCAGTAGCTCGACTTCGAGATCGTACAGGTGGGGTGAGTCGGGGGACCACAATTGGGGGTTCTCAATTTCGACCGCAATCGCTTCCCCTACTTGTCCTTCAGCTTCTGAAGTGCCATTCGCGTCACTGGCCACCACTCGCACGCTTTCGCCACCGGTGGCATCCACGGTGACAGTCACACTTCCAGTGTCAACATCCGGCACAATCTTGAGCGATCTAATGTGCGTACTTGGCACGGGTTCGAGCCACACCGTTTGCCAGATTCCGGTGACTGCCGTGTACCAGATGCTGTTCGGATTGAGGACCTGCTTTCCCCGGGGCTGCGTGCCGGTATTCGTAGGATCCCATACCGCAACCACGATTTCGTTGCCGCCGTTTTTTACAGCATCGGTAATGTCGAAGCTGAACGGCTCGTAGCCACCTTCATGCACGCCAATTTTCTGTTCATTGACCCAGACGGTGCATTTCCAGTCGACTGCCCCAAAATGAAGCAGCAGTCGATCTCCTTTGGGAGTAGCCGCTTTCGAGAATTGGAGGCGATACCACAATTGCTCGTCAGGAGTCACAGTTTTGCCCACGCCGCTAAGGGCGGACTCTACTGCGAAGGGAACCAAAATCTTCCCATCCCACTCCGCGGGCTGTTCGTCCCACCGCGGGCGGATCGCATAGTCCCAAAGACCATTGAGATTCTCCCATTGGGCCCGTTTCAATAGGGGCCGAGGGTACTCCTGCCATACATTCTCAGGGGACACCTCTTTCGTCCAGCGAGTCGAAAGCGGCGTCTTTGCCGGTTGCCAATCGGCAGCAATGCATTGCGATACAACACAGCTAAGCAGGAACCCGATGCGACTTGTGAATTTGTGTGACATCTCTATGGCACCTCAATGAATATTGAAAAGTCAACAGATTGTACCGTTCTACTGTTTAGAAATGAAAGCGAGAACGTAAGTTAAATGCCAAAGAAAAACTATTGTCCAGATTTTGCTTTGACGCACAAATCTAATATCTCTAAAACCCCTGCGCGAGCAATCGCTTGACTCGATTCTCGCTATTGCCTAAAATCCTGCCATGAGACGAGAAACTCTCCAAAGTTATCTTCCCCTGGTCGCCGGTCTGCTCTTGGCAATTTACGGCTCTGCGGGGGTATTGGGCTATGGTTTGCACTCGCTCTGGGGCTGTGGGCATTGCCATCACGAAGCAAGTATGGAATGTGCTAAATTAAGCGGCGAATTCAGCGTCCTCTTCAGCAATCATGCCGATAAGAACGAAGATCAAAGTCAGTTGCTCTTAGCCCAGGAAGACTGCCCTATCTGCGCCTTCTTATTGCAGTCACAGTCGCAGTTTGTGCTGACGATCGCTAATGAATGTGTGGATTCGATTCCCACAATTCCTCCCGGCGAAATCTCCTGCTACGTCGCCCCGCTCTTGGCGACTCACCCCGGTCGCGGCCCTCCGAATTGCTAACTCTTGCCGGCTTTCTGCTGCTTATCGCTAGGCAGTAGTCTCTTTGCCTTTACATTTCGGTCTATTGCTGCGCAGCTTATGACGCACAGTGACTGGTAACTTTTCCCTGTTGGAATTGGTTTTTTGAAGGTGAGCGTATGCGCGCGCGAATAGCATTTACTCTCGTAGAACTTTTGGTAGTGATTGCGATTATCGGCGTGCTGATAGGGCTGCTGCTACCTGCGGTGCAAGCCGCTCGGGCAGCTGCGCGGCGGACGCAGTGTGCCAACAACCTGCGGCAGATTGGACTGGCTGTCCACCAGTTCGCCGATACCCACGCTGGCAAATTTCCCGGAATGTACCACCAGCGAAACAAAGCAGAGTCATGGATTTTCTCGCTCGCCCCCTATATGGAGAGTGTCAATGCCGTCCGCCTGTGCCCCGAGGACCTGCGGCGGATTGAACAAGCTTCCGGGCGGGATACAAGTTACGCCTTCAACGGCTACCTCCGCGAGTCGACTCGAGCAGAAGAGTTTCTCTACGAGGGAACCATCGACGAAGGAATCGTGAGCGATTTTGTCAGCGAACTTTACGATCTGCCGCAGACCCATGCAACGCTCATGGTTATTGAGGCGGGAAACTCTGTCGAATCAAACTTCGACCATGTCCATTCATGGGAGTGGTTTACCGAGAAATACCCAACCGCCGCGGATCGCTGGAAGCGGATTGAGACCGAAGTTGCCGTGGATCGGCATGGGGGCGATGTGGCCAACTACCTCTACGCCGACGGGCATGTGAAACCAATAGCCAGTGAACAGCTTTCTGCTTGGGTAACAGAAGGATTGAACTTCGCCCGACCACCGCAATAGATCCTGCGAACCCGGAGTTATTCTGACCGAATGAGTCTTCTGCAAAGCCGCAGAAATAGAACTAGTGATTTTTTAGACGGTAATGTATGTAGCATTGCTAACTTCCCTGCTGTTTCTTTCTTAGTAGAACGTCTCATGAAAAATTTTGTAACCCTTTTGACTTTGGCGACTGCGATGGTTGTGGGATTGGCTCCCACAGTGGTCGTTGCAGTTGAGCTCGATGTGTTTGTCGGCCGTCCAACAACGGGCTCGAAGACCGCCTTTGGTTTCATCGACGTGGATGCATCCGCGATTACCCTTAACCAGCGAGTGTTTGAATCGGAAATGGGAGAAGACCCTTTCGAGGGCGTCTTCCTTTCAGCCGAGCCCGGCTTCAATCACCCGGCTAACGATGCTGTTTTGCCTGCAGGAGTGGCATCATTGAACGCTGGGGACGAAATCTTCGTCACCGCGTTGCCTCTCAGCGTTGGAGCAATGTCGGCAAGTCGGTTTTTTTGGGATGGACTGGGAAGTGTCAACTTCACACCGGCCCCCAACACGTCTTTCTCAATTGACACGGGAAACATGACTGACAGCATCGGCACGGCAGGCGCCGGGGGAGGGTTCGACGATCATCCGTTCTTCGTGCTGGATGATGGTGATGGCCTGGCAGCGACGTTTCCAACGCCGGGGATTTACTTGGCTTCATTCCAAGCGCGCGTCGCGGAACTCAACCCCACCGACCCACTCTTTCTGGTGATGGGAACTGAGGGCTTGATCACACCAGACTTCTTGGGCATCTCCCAGCAAGACTTCGATGTGCTGTCAGACGACGAGATCGACGAGTTGTTGGAAGGGGTGATCGAGACGGCCGTGGACTACGTTCAGAAAAACGTGGTCGTTCCTGAGCCAGCCTCTTGGACCCTGATCGCTGTCGCCTGTTGCAGCTTCGCCGTAGCCGGCCGCAGAAGATTTTGAATGGACCATTCCCTCCCGCGCTCAGGGGTCACTCCCCTGGGCGCCTAACCTGGTGATCGAAATATGAAAACGAAGCAACATGACCTGTACCTCCTACTCTGGGGGCTACTCGCCCTCACCATACCAACGCCCTGCGCGGCCCAACATTTGGACGTCTTGACGCAAGTCTCGGCAGGGAAAATCGCGATCGGTGCCGCCAACTTCGACCTTGGTACCTGGACCATTGGCCAGCGAGTATTTCAGCGTGAGTTGCTCTCCAACTTTCGCGCGAATGATCCCGGCTTTAACGCATTAGCCACTGGGAACTTGCTTCTGGAACCCGGCGTGATCGGATTCCCCTCAAATCACGATATCTTCTTCGATCTCTTGTCGATGCAGATTGGTGCGACACGATCCAATCTTTTCTATTGGGATGGAATGGACCCGGGCGACGATGTCTTGGATCTGGAAGACGTGCAATTCTCCCTTCCTCCTGCGGGAACGACGTGGAATCTGTTTGACGACAAATCCAATTTGTTCATTGTGGACGCCACGGATACGTTGGTCGCCGGCGGACTCGTCCAGAGAACCTCCTCCGATACGAACCCGGGCGATGGCATCGATACCGGCTCGTTGCACTCCCACTTGCTGATCCGAGTCGATGACGGCGATGGCAACACGCAAACCACGCCTCCTCAAGGGGTCTACATGGCCGCCCTGAGGCTCCGCTCCCCAGGTTTCGAACACTCCGACCCGTTTCTGTTCGTCCACCGCACGTCGGCCTTTCCCAACCAGGTCCGCGACCTGGCAGCAGAGTGGGCTGATCTAAATTTCGAGAGTCTCTTCGGTGTCCCCGGCGACTTCGATGCCGACGGTGATGTCGACGCAAATGACTTTCTCCTTTGGCAGCGGGGCCAATCTCCCCACCCACTTGGTACCGGGGATCTTGCCGACTGGCAGAACCACTACTTCCAAGCGTCTCCGAACGCCGCGGCAAGGGCCGTTCCTGAGCCGAGTTCGCTAGCACTAATGGGTGGAGTGCTGCTTGGCGGAGTGCCGTTCTGGGGGCGACGATCGCGGAATGAGCCTTACGGGCCTTTTAAGTGAATCTAGGCCAAATTCCGTTTGCAATGTGCCGCTGCTATCGAAGTAGCGGCGCATTGCTCGTTCTTGGCTGCGAAGTACTGTCCTCCCAGGAGTCTTGGCAATCGCCTGAGTATGCCGGCAAACCAGAAAAAAATTTTCCTGTGGGGTAAATAATTCCTGGTCACGTCAGCCCGTGCAGGGCGCGCGAGTGACACGCTCTGAGACAGAAATCTCAGGGCCCCGATTTCGGCCTCTCACACTCTCAGGCCCTCTGCGGGTCACGTGGGACCTGCAGCGCGGCACTGAGGACCAGGAATTTCCCTTCCGGGAGGGAGGAATTTCTTCCGAGAATTTTTTCTTCTATTCTTTCCTCAATATGGCGAATCACACTAGACGCGCATGGGGTGCTTTGCATAAAAATCTTTGATTCGTTTTTTACCCTGCCCACTCACACTTTCAGCAGACCACAAAGTTCAGCAAACCTCGAAGTGTTTTCGATTCAAGCTGCGTGCTTACCCGCTTAAGGCTGTCCATTGTCTCGCTCAAGGCTGTACTCCAGGCATTTTTAACTTCCTTGCCAGGGCTAATTGCAACTCACTCGATGCGGCACGTTGTCGCAGGTTGCGCACTATTACCTCTCTGAACGAACGGAGAAACAATCTGTGTTGACTGAAGCACCTCCGGAGTATCGGCGGATCGTACACAACGGCGAAAAGCACTATGGCCAACATATGATGGTCACTGCTCTAGGCTGCAATGAGGCGATCCTTTCGATCGAAAAACTTTATGATTTCCTGCAAAACTGTGCCGACGAAATCGACATGGTCCGCTACGGACCTCCCATTGTGGCCCGCTTCGGCAAAGGGCATGAGACCGGCTGCTCGGGAGTTCAATTGATCGAGACCAGCCAGATTTCGTTCCACACCAATGACAATCACCGTGACATGTACCTCGATGTATTCAGTTGCAAACCGTATGAGGAAGCGACTGTTTATCGAGTGTTGGAATCGTTTTTTTCCCCGTCAAGTATCACAAGTGAGATGGTATACCGTAAATGAAAAGGTTTTATCCCGACCACCTGAGCGTGGTACCCAACGAACCAGGTTGGGAAGACTTCTGTGTCCTAGACGTCGATGGAAAGCGTGGACAAGGGGTGCTTGTGCTGCGGGATTATTCTCAAGGCAGCGTCCTGTTTCGGATGAATGGCACGCTTAAGACGGAGATGACTCTGCATTCGTTGCAGATGGCGCCAGGACTCCACCTGGACGATCCTTACTTTGCGGGGAAGGTGCTGCATAGTTGTGAACCCAATTCGTGGCTCGACGTAGAAACACGCATCTATTTCGCAACTCGGGACATCGAAGCCGGTGAATTGCTCACCATGGACTACGATGAAACGGAGGATGTGTTGTTCCGCGCGTTCAACTGTTGCTGTGGTTCGACCCAGTGCAGAGGAACGATTGGTGGTCGATTGATGAAAGAGGGGGCTGCCAAACGGCGTCGTTCCAAGGCGAAAGTGGTCGTTACTGCCACCAAATTGCCTGCCCAAGTCTACGCCGCGGTCATGGCCGAGCGTCAGAACTTTGGGGCTGCCGAACTCACCGCTGCAGCCGCCATGTAGAAGAAGCACAACGGGATCACGGTAAAACGAACGGCTTGCGGCGAAAGTCGCAGGCCGTTTACTGTTTGAGTGAGCCGGTCGTCCCCGCCCCTGAGTGGCAGATGTGTCGTGAGAAGATGATTTATTGGAGGGTTGGAGGGGCGAAGTCGGTCGGGGTCGAGAACGACCCGGCTCGCTACTAGCCAGCCCACGCCATTTCTGGTATATTGCCGGTCTGAGAAATTCGTATCTCATCAGACCATTTGAGCAGGATCGCGCATGTCGGATGCCATAGCCGGGGTCTCCCCAGTAAATGAAAAGGAAGTAACGATCATGACCGTTTGGCCATCGATCGCCGCCACGGCCTACGGTCGCTGGTGGGGGCGCCGGTTTGCCAATACGGTCGGTCTCACGCTGTTTGGCCTCCCCATCACCCTGGGCCGCCTAATGGCCTTGGTATCAATTCCGTTTATCTTGCCGGTTTATTTTCACATGCTGATCCCGAAGCTCCCCTTTGTGTTTTGGGGAATCCACAATGAAGCGTGCCGACGCTATCGATTGACCAATCGTCGGGTGATCGTGGAACAAGCTTTCGGTGGAGGTGAACAGCAGAGCGTGTCGCTGGACCGCTATGACTCGATCGAGATTCAAGTCCTCCCAGGGCAAGAGTGGTACCCAGCCGGTGACCTAATCTTCCGCAACGGTCAGGTCGAAACTTTTCGGCTCTCGGGAGTGCCCCATCCCCAGCCATTTCGACACACCTGCCTCAAGGCTCGTGACGGCTTCGTTGGCGTGCAAAAGGCACGTGACCAAGGCGTTGCCATCTGAAGTTCGGATCGCAGGCAATCAAGCGACTGCGGCAGTCTGTTTGTAGCGGAAAATCTTGTTCTGCGGGACCGCGAAACTACAGCCGTCGTGTCGATTCTCCTTCGCCAATGAATCTCAGCGATGCCCATGCTAGCAAGCGTCGATAGAACTCGTTAGCACTTTAATTCGAAGGGTTCCGCTTTTATTCGGAGGAACACGGCATGGGGCGATCAATCGCAGAGGTATTACGTTGGGCAGCTCTGGCTGTCATTTTCTCTCCCACTGCCGCTTGCCTGGGGGATACTCCAAGTGAAACCGCATCAAGTTCCTCACCTGATTCCGCCACCCAACCCAAGTCCTTATTCAAGTACGACAGCTACCCAGCCGCCTGGACAGCAGCACAAGAATCGAACAAACCCATCTTGGTGTATGTTTCGATGCCACAGTGTCCTCATTGCACCAAAATGATCGATTGCACATTTGGCTCTGCGGATGTGAGCGAACTTGTGAGCGATTCCTTCGAGACACTCCAGGCAAGCCGTTATACCCATGCTCTCTTGGTAGAGAAGCTTCATATCAAGTGGTATCCCTCCACCGTACTGGTCGGTTCCAATAATAAAGTACTCGACACGATCGAAGGCTACGTCGATCACGAAACATTCAAGCGTCGATTGCAACTTGGTATCGCCTCCGCCAGCAACTCTACCCAGACTCGATAGCATTTCAAGCTGCATGAGTGTTTGAAAACATTTCCCACAGGAAATCCGCCACGATCTTCGAAACTGTGAGCAGCTTCACGAAGACTTCTGTTAATGATGCCGATGTAAGAAACACTATCCTGTTTCTCTCTGTGGATGGGCAGGTTCGTTTGTAGACAAATTCGGCGTATAAGAAAGTAACCAAAATGAAGTCCTACTGCTTGATCGTGATATTGCTGGCAACGCTAGCTGTGGTACACCCCAAGATCGCTGCCGCCCAAAATAAGTCGCATGGCAGCGTGGCTGGGGATGGTGTATTCGACCACACAACGGTAGAAGCTGCCTGGAAAGAGGCCACCGATCACCGCCGACCACTCTTGGTGATGTTCACCTCGGACAACTGTACCTACTGCCGAAAGATGGTCGCCGATACCTACAGCAATCCCCAAATCCGGCAGCTCTTGCGCGGAAGGACCGAATCGGTAATGGCCCATTCTGACGACTATGCGGCTTTGATAAAAAAGCTGGGCATTCGGGGCTATCCTTCGTCACTGCTAATCTCACCTGAAGGCGAGGTGCTGGACTTTATCGAAGGATACCTCGAACCGAAAGCCTTCGCTCAGCGGGTAGGTCCCCTATTGGATCAACCGCTCAGGCACGTCGGAAGTAGCAATCTGACGAACGTTGCCAGCAAGAACCTGGAATAAGGCCACGACTGAAGCCAAGCCTGCTACTACGATCTCTCAGAATTACTGGTACAATGAAAGTGCCGAATGCAAGTTCCCTATCACGGCTGGGAGAGATCGCATGTGTGACAATGTAGCAATTGAAAAGCAGACCTCGTCGATTGACGCAATTATTGAAATCTACAAGAAAGACGTCGACCGTACCTTGCTCCGCGAGAATTTGAAGCTGACGCCGTCTCAGAGGGTCGAAAAGTTCGGAGAGTTCTTGCGTCAACAAGCTGAGATTCGAGGAGCCTTTCAGAAGTCGGTCAAGGAAAGCTAGAAGATGCCATCCCTGATAGAGGCGTTTTTTCCCCTGTTCGAAAAGCACAATGTCGATTGCATTTTAATCGGTGGCTGGGCCGCAACTGCACATGGCTCCTTGCGCTCGACGGTAGACATTAATTTCGTCTATTCAAGAACCAGCGACAATCTTGATCGTCTCGTTACTGCGCTGGCGCCTCACCATCCCTATTTGCGTGGGGCACCGTCCGGTCTACCGTTTGTGTTCGACCAGGCAACTCTACGTGCGGGCTTGAATTTCACACTTACTACGGATATTGGTGACATTGATTTGCTAGGTGAAGTCACCGGCGGCGGTGATTATCACCGACTGTTGCCCTTTTCTGTTCAATTAGAAGTATTGGGGTTCACGTGTCGTTGTGTAACTCTTGAGAAGCTAATTCAATTAAAACGCGCCGCCGGAAGGCCCAAGGATTTTGAGGCCATCGCAGAGCTTGAGGCATTACGCGAGGAACGCGAAGCTCGGTGACGATCTGAATCCGTAGCTTCAAACCAATGCCGGGGCGCATTGATCGTTCTTAATTCATGCTGGACAGATACGTGCAGGAGTGCTAATCCGGCACCGCGATTCATCGCCAAGCTGACCGGCCAAAACCAAGAGCGGGTTGAAGCTCTCGGGGGCACAACACTTTGGAGCGTAAGCGTGGCAGCGGGCCGGGAACTTTGCTGAGGTTCAATACCCAACAAGCTGTGTAGCTGACGGGGTTGTATGACTCTTTCCAGGATCCAATCAGTTGTTGATCTACTGCGATGGACCAACGGAGTCTTCTTTTCTTTCCCTTAATCATGGACTCACCTGCTAGCACATGCAGGTTCCATGCCATGTTGGCATTAAGTTTCCAAGCTCTCTGGCGAATATCGCTAATCTCGTGAGCACGAGTCACTCTGAGAGCGAACTATCATCAGACAATTCCTCACCATACAACCTCCAAGAACTGGACACCACCCGGAGTCAACTCGCCCTTCGACATGGTTAGAAATCCTGGCTAGCACAAGTGTCTTTAACTCTGGCGATTTACTTCTATCTGTAATCCTCCGCACAGATGCATCAGAAGACCGGCCAGTATCTTAGAAATTGGAAAGCCTTGCCCGAATGTTGACGGCGAGCTGAGGGGCAGCGGCAAGTCACTCGCAATCAAACTGCGCATTGACACCCCATAAAAGGAGTTTCTGCATGACAAAGTGCGAACATGAAAAGGGAATTCGAGAGTCGGCCGATGCGGACCTGGCGGCCATTCTACGTAAGGAGGTCGCCGAGGCAAATGAACAATTGTACGAGGCGAAGCACCGGCTAAGAGAGCAACTCCAGTTTGCCGCACGAGTACATCGTACTCTACTGCCTTCTGCTATTGAACATGCCCGTGTGCATGTGGACGTGCGATACCTACCCCTGGACACGTTGAGCGGCGATTACTTCCAAGTTCGTTTTCCGGATGACAAATCACTCTGCTATATTACGATGTGCCACGTGACCGGTGATGGTATTGCCCCTGCTCTATTGGCATCGCGGATCAGTAGCGAAGCGCGCCATTACATCGAGGAAGAATATTGCCCCAGCGACATGGTACATGCTTTGAACTGCTTTATCTATGAGTATTTTCGCGACATTGAGATGCAGGTGACATTCATGGTGGCGAGGATTCAGTTGGATCAACGCACCATTACCTTCAGCGGCGCTGGGCATCCTGGTGGATTGGTGCTGCGACCGGGTGAGGGTCTTCTCCATCGATTGGTAAGTCAGCACTGTTCCATAGGAGTGAATCCAGAGATTCTTGTAAGGGAATCAGAATCCACGTTGCCACTGGCAATCGGCGACCGGCTACTTTTAGTTTCAGAGGGAGTCATACAGACTCACAATGCGGAACACGAGCAGCTTGGGCAGAATAGATTGGCACAGATCGCGCTAGGCGCTATGTCGTGCGGATTGTCCCAAATGCTCGATGTGATGGTCGGTGACGTGTGCAGATTCTGCGGTGGCCCTATAGGCAAAGACATTGCGCTCATTGTGGCTGAGATCAAGTAACGATTGACTTCTTACCACTTGATCCAAAGATCATCAACAGCAGGAATCGAATCAAACTCATAGCGGCGCTCGTCGTGGAAAAATGAATGGCCGTCAGTAATTAAGTATTGGAGATCGCGAATCTGAGGCCGATCAATCGTGGGATAGTTGACCTCGTTGAGGATGCCACCAGAGAGCGTAAACCAAACGCGGCTGGAAGATGAATAGGCCGTTCCCACGGCATCCTTATCGCCGCGCGTCCAGCGCGGTTCAATGCCGGGCTCTCCAAATGCCAAGTGGTCGGAATCGGCTGTGTTCATGCGGTACCATCGCGTACTGCCGGATGTGTTGGCGCGCATGGTGCAGTTGACTCTGGATGCCCAACAGGGCCGAGCGATCTGAGAAGCCAACCGGTCTCCCGAACCCAGCGGCAACACAACACGCCCAGTAAGAGTCCGTAGGCCAAGTGCGCTAGCAGCACAGTCGCGGGCATGCTCGGCATGTCCAGCCCCAGGAAACCTATGCCTAGCGATTTCACTGCGGGGCTAAGCAGGAACCCGATTCCGATCAGCTCGGCGTAGGGCACAGCCCAAAGGATTGAGCTGCGTCCGAATAGGACGGCAAAAATAATTCCAAAGGACGCGCCGTTCCAAAAATGATAAGCCCAACCGAGAAAGTCAGACAGCGAGGACGGCCCGAACATAAAGCGGTCTGTTAGGAGCACACCCATAAGCCGCGGCAGATCGCCTGGCATTCCTTCAAAGACGTGGAAGCTCGTAGCCCTCACGGCCTCCAACCCAAAGGTCGCCACGAGTCCCGCTGCAGCGCCTGCCAGAATTCGGTTGACCAAACGCCAATGCCCTCGCCAGGCGGCGATGCCCAGTACAACGCCCAGCAGAACGATTGATGGGATTAGAAGCCAGAGGCCGAGCACAGCCATCGAAGCAATCCCGGCCTGAGCTATCGGAAAAATATTGGGGGACACGCCTGCCAACATCAGCGCGACGCCGGACAGAATCAGTTCTTCGTAGGAGATGCGTTGCATGGGGAATACCTCAACATGCGACGGCCCGCAGGGGACCGCCGCACACTTGTTGGATCTGGATGAGGACTACTTAGGCAACATCGCCGTCATGTTGTGGAGCTTCCCATCCAACATTTTGGCGATTTCATTCACCTTGGGATTGCCGAAGCCGCCCAGTTGTTGCGACGGCGGGATATATCGCACGTAGGTCTGGCCATGCCCGTCTGCGTAGATGTTGATGCGGATCGGCACGATGAGGCCGACGCCCGGCTCCTCGGAGAACAACTTCTTGCCGACATTCGGGTTGCCGACGAAGATCGTCTCCGACTTAACCTTCAGACCAGTCATTTCCAGCACCTTTCCCTGATGAATCTCGCCCATGACCATCATTCCGTTGTCGGCTACCATTTTTTTCAGCGCTGCAAGTGTCTGATCGACCGACCCGCTGGTCTTTACTGCTACGCCAAGATCGGTCGAGCGAACAGCCGACCCGCTTGTTGCGGCGCTTCCTGTGTTTTGCGCAACCGCTGCTAACATGAGTCCTCCCATGAGTCCTCCCACAATCAGCGTCTTACCTAATGAATGTGTGAACATTGCTTTCCAACTCCTCTTGATTTAATCGAGCCTCACGATTTGAATCATTGCGCCTCGCTACGCTACGCGACGCCGTTTTAAGGTGACCTACGCGACACCGTTTTAAGGTGACCTACGCGACACGAGGCCCACCGTACTCGCGTTTGTCTACTACTAGAATGACGAGCAGAGTACTCGTTTCCTTACAAGAAACTCTCAGAAAGTCCGTTTGCTGCGTTGCGCGATGAAAAGTGCGAGTTTGAGTCTGCCAACCGGAGGAGTAACCACACGCTAAGATGAACCAATGTGTGAGGCAGTTCACATTCACATGTTATTTGGACTCACTTCAAGTACATCCAATGGGGGGAAAGTGGGAAGAATCATATATCCCACGTTTGTTCGGCACGTATTTGCGCAATGAATTCTGTTAGCTTAAATACTCATACTGAAAACAGTCCAAGGAATGAACCGCACAGTCTCGGAGACGCGGAGATAATTCTCGTTAAAAAGCAATGAAATTATTTCTTCATCCGATCGACTCCGGCAGCAGTTTTCTCCGCGCCTCTGCGTCTCCGCGATTATGCTTCTTTTCACTTTGAGCCAAATAGACTCGATCGTGCGATCTGTTCAGAAAACTACGGCAACATCTTCGAGCTTTTCGACGTGTTGTTAGCTTTTCGCTCAGGTTGAAACTAGTGCTGGTGCAGGTTGATTCTCGACCACGAGTGGCCTCACGCAGTTTTTCGCCTCCAGGTCCAACTCAAACGTGACCGGGTATTTGTAACCCTGGGGCGTTTCGGGGGCCAGCACCGGTATCCGCCGCATGACACGCAAGGCTAATTCCTTGGCGGCAGGCCGCCAACCAGTTAGTTCTGCCCTGCGAAATTCACCACCCAATACTTGCCGGAAGTGTCGATTCGCCAGAAACACATTATTCCTGCGCGCGGCGCGCTTGGTCATATGCTCTGTGGAGAGAGACACGTTGACGCCACCGGTGTTCACCACGCGATGGGGCGTATGCTGGGGCCAGGTAATCATCTCGCCTGGCTTCAAATCAACCTCCACTGCCAGCTCATCCCAGGCGGCCTGGAATTCGAGTTCTTCCGATTTCTCACCACACAGGACCCCCTCTATTGTTTCATCAGAGACGATGCCCGATTCAAGTGGGTAAGCCCAGACGCGTTTCGTGCCGCGAATATGCCACAGCATATTGACGGGACAATCCAGGTGGTAGTAGACAATCGCCTGCGGTGAAGAAATCAGCAGGTTGGCCGAGCGATTGTATGTGGAAAGCCCTGGGCAAGTCTCTTCCAGTTCGGCATATAACCGATTCACTAGCGCCTCGTATTCCGGATGGTGGTCCATCACGCGACGCAGATTCAGCCAGACACGACCCCGCTTCACGGCTTCAAGCAACTCGTCGGCAGTGAGTTTACCGGCACGACCTTCTTGCCATTCGGTGTGCAGTTCAGGATCAGTCCCCATCGTGTTGATACCCAAGTCTTTTCGCGGATGACTTTTGAGAATCTCGACTAGTGGCCCGTCGCGGAACATTTCCAACTCGTGCAAACGATGCTGGGCGACGAAAATGGCATTTTCCATCCGCGCGGCTTGATCCGGCGTCCAATTTTCCAACAGGGGCTGACAAGGGCTCATCGGGCAAGTCTCTCGAAATAAGGTGTAGCGGGTCAGAACACTAAAACCTAGGTTGTGCTGCCTGAAACAGGGAAAACTTATCGCATCCGAAGAGACTGCGTTCGCACGCTGAGACGGGAGAGAATTGCTAATCGTTACAACCGGCACGAGTAGATTCTTGCGGCATGGAGAACACCCAGGGAATGCAATCCCTGGGCGTACCGGTGATCAGACTGCTAGTGGAGCAACTTCAGTGAAAAACCCGCTTGGCCGCTGCCTCGCCTCGATCAAGCAAGGCAGCGTCGATCCTCTCAAGTTGAGTGTCGCTCAACCGCCAGCCCATGGCCCCCGCAACCTCAGCAAACTGCCACGGTTGCCTCGCACCGCACAACGCAGCCGTGATTCCAGGCTGGTGGATCGTCCAATTGACGACCACCTGGGCTACCGCCTTTCCCGCGTCCGCCGCTACCGCACAAAGTTGCTCGATAAAGCGCAGGTTCTTGTCCCATTCCTCGCCTTGATACATCGGATACTTGAGCCGCTTGTCAGTGGACGCGAGTGGCTGAGCCTGAGTGATATGACCGGCCAGCAATCCTTTCATGAGGGCCCAATATACGACAACAGCGATCCCACGCTCCTGGCACCAGGGGATGGTTTTCTCCTCGATACCGCGCTGGAGCATGTTGTAGGGGAGTTGTACTGCGACGACGGGACAAACGGCGTGAAACTCCTCGAGTTGCGGCAGATGGGCGTTCGAGATCCCCGCTGTGCGAATCTTGCCGGCGGAAATAAGCTCGGCAATAGCCCCCGCCGAATCGGCTACCGGTACCTCGGGGTCCGGCGAATGGAGGTAGTAGAGATCAATGCAATCGGTACCTAGCCGCCGCAAACTTTCGTCGCATTCGCGCTGGATCGTCTCCGGCCGGGCATCTTGAGTCTGTTCACCCGAAGTGTTGTAGTGAATCCCACATTTGCTGGCGATTACAAACGCATCGCGCTGTGAAGCTATCGCCTGACGAATCAGGTTTTCGCTCTCACCGCTGGGGCCATAACAGTAGGCCGTGTCGATGAAATTGACGCCTACTTCACCACAACTTCGAATCGTGGCGATGCTATCGGCATCATTCACGCCGGGACTAGTCGTCCACGACATCGGCCAAGTACCAAGCGATACGGGCGACACAAAAATATCGCTTGTGCCAAGTTGGCGCCGAGACTCATAGGCAGGCTCAGCCATCACTACTCTCTCTTCGCAACGTCGGGCGTTGCGGCGAATACAAACAGCAATCTACGGGGCACACATCGTGGCTCGGCCCCATATTGCCAAGGCTAAGCCGCTGCGGTGCATCGGTCAGCCGTTCTTCAATGAGTAGCCTAATCATTTCGATGAATTGCGGATGCGTCCCCACCGTCGCGGCCCGATGCATCGCAATTCCCAGCTTCTCACATAACTCGCTTGCTTCGATGTCGATGTCAAAGAGCACTTCCAAGTGGTCCGAGATGAATCCAATGGGCAAAATGACAAGCTCGGTGGTGCCTTGCTCGGCATGAAGTTCAGCAATGCGGTGGCAAACGTCCGGTTCCAGCCAAGGCTGTTGTGGCGAGCCGCTGCGGCTTTGGTAGACAAGTTCCCAATTGTCGTGACCTACCCCTGCAGCGACCAGTTGGCACGCTTCCTGAAGCTGAGTCACATATCGGCAGTTTTCTGCCATACCGTTCGGAATACTGTGGGCCGTAAAGAGTAGAGGGGCCGCGCCGTGTCGCTCTGTGGGGATTTGTTCTAGACAGCCTCGTACCGACGCGATCAGAGGTTCGACAAAACCAGGATGATTAAAGAAAACCCGGAGCTTGTCTATCTGCGGCGCATTGGCTCCAACCGCTTCTTGCGCTCGGGCGATATCCTCGCGATATTGCCGACAACCCGAGTAGGAACTGTAGGCACTGGTAAAAAAAGCCAACGCCCGGCGAACTCCGTCATCGGCCATCTGTTGCAGGGTATCGACAAGCAACGGATGCCAATTGCGATTGCCCCAATAAATGGGGAATTGGAGGCCGTGGTCACGTAGTTCCTGCTCCAAGGCAGCAATTAGCTGTCGATTCTGCTCATTGATAGGACTCACCCCACCGAAATGCTGATAGTGTTCCGCCACTTCCAGCATCCGTTCGCGGGGAACCGGTTTTCCTCGCAACACGTTTTCCAGAAATGGCATTACGTCATCAGGTCCTTCAGGGCCCCCAAAGGAAACTACTAGCAATGCATCGTACTTTTCAGGCATGGGTAATAAAATGCGAAAATCAATTTGTTGTGTTAAATCGCTCTGATAATTCTAAGGGTTCTCTCCCTAGCCTGGAACCGCCTTCCTTGTCCCACCATAAACAAGAAAAGCTGGCAGCATTCATTTGCTGCCAGCTTTCTGGGAAAAAGACGATTTCCGGAACCAAAATCAGAATGCCGATGCGGAAGAAAAACCACCGGCATAGACATTAACTGACTTTGTGGTGGTGATCGATCCTACGGGAACGCCCAAGACCTTGACAGAAACAGTTTTCGACACTTCCTTGCCTGCAACGGAGAGGTTTTTGCCCCCAGCAAAATGATGGCCAGCAGCAAAGTAAACATTTACGGTGCCCGCGGCGGCATTATTCTTACCCACATAAGCAAACGACCCACCAGCCGCGATGGCGATGGAATGTGGCTGATAGCCATGACCACGAACGGACTCGGCGACCTGATCGGAAACGATTGTCGCGCCTTGCAGGCCCATAGCAGACAAAGTAGCACGGTCGATAGACCCATCAGAAGCCTGCGCCGAAGACGCCGTCATGAAAAGCAGGACACTAGCAATCCCAAACAACATATTTCTCATCGAAGTACCTCTTAAGTAGAAACCAGGGATGCAAACAGGAAGTGCGCACAACCCGTAAAACAGTTACAACCCATCTATCTCTACTGAAACAAGAGGTTTGCGCCGCGTCAACAAAAATCTGGAGAAAATAATCAAAAGCAACACCCTGAGCGGCCCCTCAAATTTCGACGAGATGTGACTCTTAGAGGCTGATTCCAGGCCCAAAACTGTTAAATGACCATCCCTCAAGAGACACCAAAGGCTCGGGGGCCAAGTCGCTGGCGAGCCGTGCTTAGCAACCCGCAACTTACTGCGGGTACGCATAATCGATTCCTTCGATATTCTCCGCGACAAAGGCTAAAAAATTCTCATGTCATCAGGCAATGGTTGTTGAAGCGTCAACAACCCCGATTAGTGTGAAAGCTGTAAATGAACTTTCCACTGCTTTTCGCATAGCTGACCTTTTCGACATTCCTGCCGAACGGCTATGCAAGCCCCTCTTTCTACCTCAATGGAGAAAACAACGATGAGAAAAAGTATTGTATTGAGTGCATGCCTGGCGGTTTGCTTTGTAGTCGGTCAGGCTCATGCAGCCGATGGTGTCATCCCTTCCAACACCCTGGACGCCATGGGCCTCAGTGGCGTGAAAGTCGTATCCGACAGCACCGCCGCAGAAGTTCGCGGTATGGGTTATCTCCCCATCTCAATTGCTGCTGGCGGATCTTTCGCCGTCGTAGGTGATCATCATAGTGGTGCCGCGGCTGGGTCGGTAAACGGCTATTTTGCCGCGGGCAAATACGCTGCCTCAGGAGCCAACTTCTCTGAAGCAGGCTTGACCAAAGTCCATAGCAAGTCCATTGATATCGGTGGTGTTGTGAAGACAGTTACTACCATTAAATCAATTAGCGTCTATGCCGGTGGGTATTCCTCGGCCATGTCGTACTAGTTTCATGGCAAAATAACAGAAAAGAGCAACCTGCTGTGCAATCCAACGGCCGAAAAAACAAGGCCCCGACACTTCTGTGTCGGGGCCTCTTTGCATTCGAATGGGAAATCGATGAAATCGCCTGTTACCAAGTGAAACCCGTACCGATCGTCAAGCCGATTAGATCGAGAGTGATTCCCTGAGCAAGGGCTGAAGCTCTTCCCTCTGAAAATGGAGGGGCAGCGGGATTACCGAATCCTGCGAAAGAGGTTGCAGTCGCGGAACCGATGTCTGCGTTCCAATACTGATATTCGCCTGCTACGCGGAAGAAGGCGTTCGCTGGGAAGCACATCACACGGTAATTAGCTTGCACACCAAGCTGGGCTTCACCAATGAAAAGTGCATCCTCCACAACTGAGACGGCCCCGTTATAAGAACCTGCAGCAGCTCCCGCCGTGAGTTCAATGGTGTCTGTTTCAGCACTATTAGAGACAGGCCCCCAAACCACCGAGCCTCTCAGGTTGTAATATAAGCTGAGGCACGAATTACAGTGAAAAGGACGGTATCCTGAAAGGGCACTTGTGATCCCCATCCCATGAGCATCGCGATTCGAGCGTGCATTGCCACTAAGAATTCCCAGCCCGGCGGCTCCATCATTGATTTGGGCGTCGACACTCAATGCCGAGTCGTGCAAGATCGATGCATAACGGGCACCGAAGGCGAACGTATTGCGCCAGTCGTAGTGACAGAAATTGCGTGTCACCTCAATGTCGGCTGTGTAGGCTTCAAATCGATTGTGAATGAAATAGCCAAAATCAGGAGTTGGACCGGGAGGCGTAAAAGTAAAGGGATCGTACGCGTCTTCGGCAGCCTGCATGTGCCAGTAACGGCCCACGATTCCCCAACATCCGTATTGAGCACCCAACCACAATCGGGGTGCTACATAAAAGTCGTCTATGGCGATATCATCACTTCCAAAAGTTGCGTCAATTGCCGGTGCGGCAAACCCGTCTTGCAGGCGATAGCTGACCCCACTGGCATTCAAGTCTGGGGCGAGAAACGTAGCCTCGACCCCTGCCAACCAAAAGCTGGGAGGTCGGCAGCAGGCACTGCAGTTGCAGCAGCATCCCTCTGAACAGCACCCGCTTCCTCCACAGCAGCCCGAGTCATGACAGCTTCCACTTGGATCACATTCGCTGCCACAACAGGCTTGATAGGCACTGACCTTAGCGAATTCTCCAGAGGTCAACTGTCCGACATAGTAGTCTGATTCTTGCAGTGCAGCTTGCAGAGAACTATCGACGACTGTCTCTTCTGAAGAGGTGAGGCAAAGGTTGTCAGATTTACCAGTCACAAGTTTCTTGTTGGAAATCTCGACCGAAGAAGCTTGAGAATTCAATTCAACCGGTGGAAGCTCTTGGAATGCTTCGCTGACGACTTGAGACACGACGATCTCAGTAGCCAGAACAAGCGGGCCTTGCATTCCAACGAGAATTCCTAGTCCCCAGAGAGCAAACCAGATGGGTTTCGAGTGAGATTTTACTGTGCTCATAGCGAAGCCTTATTTACAGTATTTAACGGATTGTGATTTCACTAGCTCTGAGAGTCGCCTGACAGGTTCGTCCCTACTTGAGCTATTATCTGCATGATTGATAGCAGCCGATCCTTAGGAGCTTCCGTAAGGATTCCTACCGCAAGATCGACCCGCATAGAACAGAATAGACACAAATCTAGTTCCAGCAGTTGTAATCTGAATAACCGTTAGAGTCCCCTGAACCACGTTCTTAGGTACGAAAACTGGAGAATCAGGCCATAAATCTTACCTAATCGTTTCATGCGGAAGCAACGCGGAGATCCGACCACTATGCGGAGGCGTACCGATGAAGTTCTGAGCGGTGTCCGCCGATCATCGCTATGGGATGCACTAAGCCGCACATGCGCCACGACTGCTATCACTAGCATGAACGGTGAATCCGAGTTTTCGGTATGACCCTGCAGACCCTCACGAATTTGGTTCTGGGAAACTAAGTGACGAGACTGGTTGAGTCGTCCGGTTTCTTGTGTACGACAAGATAAACGGTGATCGAGAGTTGCCACCATGAAACTCATGCAAGAACAAATTCTTAGCATCACTGTAAGGTTGCATCCACGTATTCGAAGCATAGTAACCGGTGTTCTTGCGATCTTGCTCTCTATGTTCTTGGGTAATGTCTCGAGTGCTCAACAAGGAGTGAACGGACTGCTGGGCCCCTTGTTTTGGAAAAATCCGACTAATTCCCAAGTAGCACAGAAGTCAGCTCAGACAAGTTCACCTGATTTCTTGGGGGCTCTGGCGGGGCCCAACACTGCACCACCAACTGCCAACTATAGCCCCGCGGTTGCTAGGAACAACGCCAGGCATGGTTTCTCTGGACCTTTCTACTGGAAGAACCCTCAGGTCTCGGCTGACTACAGCGGTCTGGCCATTGTCGAGAATAAACCCAAAAACGAATTTGGTCAGACCATAGACCTCACGGGTCCCCTGGTTTGGTCGAATGCCCCACGGGTCACTCCCAGGCAAGACAGGTACTTATCAGATGAGTATTTTGGACTTGCGGACGCAGGCACCATCGTTCTGGGCCAGGCACCGACCTACTCTCTCTTACAGGGCGAAGCACCGTCACCTCCCGGGTTCCTAACTGAAGAGCCTGAAGTCGTGCAAATTCCCTCCGTTGTCGGGGAAGATAGTACACTGCTTCCACCTCCCCTTCCAGAGAACCTTTCCGACGTGCCTGCTCCAGTAGGAGGCGGGGCCCTGTCGGAGGCCGACTCACTGGGAGAAGAACCGGTGAGTAACAATCTACAATTTTTGCGTGCAAGTGCAGTTCTTCTCGAGCCGGGCGATATGCAATTCGACGTGGGGTTCTCTTACCTGCTCATCGACAACGACCTTCCCCTGGTCGATAGCCTCAACCAGGTAGTCGAAGCCCGGATCAAGCAGCGCCAATTAGTTGTCCCTCTGGAGATTCGTTACGGACTCACCGAGCGCGCTCAATTCTTCATCAATGCCCCAGTCGGATGGGCGCAAACAGAGTTTGCCACTTTAGGGTTTGATGCTCGTGAAAACGATGGAGGCATCGGGGATATTACGACCGGCGTTTCCTTCCTGATTCGTGATGGGCAGGGACGCTGTGCGGATACCATCTTCACGGTGGCCGCTACGTTCCCCAGTGGACAAGACCCGTTTACCAGCGCACTGCTTTCGGTCAACGCTCCTTCACTGGGTGGCGGCTTCTATGCCATCTCGACAGATCTCTTGTGGATCGAAACCTTCGATCCTGTGGTCATCTTCTACGGCATAGGTTGGCGTCATCAGTTTGAAAGTGAGTTCTTTGGTTCCGACATACAACCCGGTGAAGAACTCCGAGGTCAATTGGGGGTCGGGTTTGCTGTAAACCAGCGCGTAACTTTGAGCGCTCGCTTCAATGTTGCGTATGTTACCAAGATCCGAGTTGACCATCAGTTCGTTGAAGGAACCTTCCAAGAGCCAATGGCTCTGCGGTTTGCCGCCACGGTTGGCAGTAGCAACCGAATTATCGAACCTTTTGCCGAGATCGGTGCGACCGATTCCGCCCCTGCCTCGCGGTTTGGCATCACTTGGACCTACTGATCCAGTCCTGGTCAAAGAGTAAGAGATGTCCAATAACAATTCCCTGACACCGAACTCCTGTAAATGCCGGGGAATTACCTCAGCACGATCTGCCAGTCTGTTGTTAGCGATTTTACTCACAGCTATCTCTCTAGCATCGGCCCTGGCAGCACCCCCAATCCGTGATAGCCAACACATTGCCTCCAAATATGTCTGTAGTTGGAAAACGCTTCGGGAGCGGAATATCGTCATGCAAAAGCGTGACTATTCCTGCGGAGCAGCCGCGCTCGCCACGCTGATTCAATACTACATTGGCGATTCCATGAATGAGGATGTGATCTTGAGGGTCCTCGACGAGCTTCTTACATTCGAAGAAGTGAAGGACCGCATCGAGAACGGCCTAGCCATGAGCGACCTGCGAAAAGCTGCCGTGAAGTTAAGCTATCAATCGGTCGTCGCCCAAATGTCTCTTGAACAGTTGTTCGATTCCAAAGTACCGCTCATTGTGGGTATCACCGAGAATGAATTCAAGCATTTCGTCGTTTATCGCGGTACGGATTACCGCTATGTGTATTTGGCCGACCCCATCCGTGGCAATATTCGCATATTGATTCACGATTTCGCTCACCAATGGCAGAAGAACCTGGCACTAGCCGTTGCCAAACCGGGTGTCCCCCCTCGACTCGTTTCTCCACTGAGCCTGACCGATCGGGACATCTTCTTGGGTCAAACCAACGACCAACTGATTCGGACGATTCCCAGCCGAGGTGCCGGCAAGAATGCTCGTCAGGGACTCTAACGGAACACCTGTCTTCACACCGTCTCCACTACTTCTGCCTCCATGGCACGGATTCGGGCCTGGCTCCACAGCACCAACGCATTGGCCACCAGGACGAGAATCGTGCCGACCAACATGCGGCCCGAAAGTCGTTCACTATCACCTAAGAGGAGATATCCAAACAGCAGCGAGGTGGGAAGATAGAGGTAGGAAAGTACACTGATGATCGTAGTCGAGAGCTCGGAAGTGACATGCACCCACATGCCGTGCCCCACTAAGGCGATTCCCAGGCCAAGGTACAAGATGAACGGAATATCTCTCGGGATTATCTGCCAGTCAGTAAGGGGCCAACACAAGAGGAAGACTGGAAGAGCAAAGGTAAACTGCCCCCAGGCCCGCAAGTTAGTATCAACCTTCACATTGTGCTGATGCAACAGCGGCAAAACTGCGGAAGCGAATCCGCTAAGAATTCCAATTACCAATCCCAGTGTTTGATTGTTTTCCAGGCTGAATTCAGGAATCAATAAGTAGGTGCCAAAACAAGCCAGTATCAACCCCAACAGGTCAAGTAGCCTGACGCTTCCAAATCCAAGTATCCATCCCAACAGCAACAGATGGAGCCCGTAGGTAGAAAACCCGATCGCTCCGATGGCGGCGCTGGCGAGCTTGATGCTCAAAAAGAACAGCAGCCAGTGCAATCCAAACATCAGCCCGACTGAAATCATCGCCCACCAGGTCGGACGGTCCCAGCAGCGAATCTTGTCCACTGTAAGCTGCCCCTGGGTGATCAGCAGCAAAGTCATCCCCAAGCTGGCGAGCGCCAGCCGCACAATTCCCAAGGTATAGGCATTGAGTTGCACCAGGCGCACGCAGGCCGGAGCACTTGAAAAAATGAGAATCGTCAGGAATGCTTTCAGAAGTAGCGGCACGGCAGGCTTTTGTAGTTCAGAGGCGGGGTGAGGGGTTCCGCAGTGTGGACTCAGTATTGTGAACTTACTGCCGCTGTCAAACCACCCGCTCGGGAAAACACCTGTTCGGCTCCCTGGGGACCATGGCAAACCGATGAGGAATCCCCTATGCTGAACTGATCGAATTGACCCGCCCTGCGGAAAACGCTTCCCGCAATCAAACCCCTTGGAGCTTAAATATATGACACGCTTCCACCACTCCCAATGGCTCGCTAAATGCTTGATCGTCGTGATTGCTTCAATGCTGATGAATTCCCAAGCCATTTCTGATGAATCTCAGGAAAAAACTGCTGAACAGGCGGCCGGCTCAGCTCTCAAGGTGGGCGATCATGCCATAGATGGTGTCCTCGTTGACGGCGACGGCCAGAAGGTGATGCTGAGCGACCTCTGGAAGGAAAACCCCTTGGTAGTGATCTGGTATCGGGGAGGTTGGTGTCCGATTTGTATGCGTCATCTGAATGGCATCCAACACGTCTTGCCTCAGATCAAAGAGGCTGGTGCTAAGATTGTGGCCATTGCCCCAGAACTGCCTGAACAATCAAAAGAGACCGCGGAAAAGAATGGTTTCGACTTCCAGCTTTTAAGTGATCAGGGCAATTCCCTCGGCGAGAAATACGGTGTCGTGTTCAAGCTCGATCCCAGTACTGCGGCAAAGTACCAAGAGATGTTCGACCTGGAAAAGTATAACGGCGACTCAAGCATGCGATTACCAGTTCCAGTGGCCTATGTGATTAACCAAGAAGGTGTCATTACTTTTGCCTTCGTCGATGCGAACTACCAGAATCGAGTCCCAGCCGCAGACATTCTAACAGCCCTAAAGTTTAACTCTCCCGAGTAGACGAGAGGTGAGTAGGTGAGTCACTACTTACGCACACAATTCGCTAAAGCACATCAAACGACCAACGTATTGCAGTAATTTCAGGAATTGGGAATGGAAGAATCAGTACCAACAAGACCTCAAAAATCAGTAGGGAGATGGATCATGGGAGTTTTGGCACTAGTAGCCGCCTTCGCGGCGAGTTGGGTACTCACCGCCGAGTACACGACCGAACAGACCGTCGAACGTAGTTTCGTCATCGACATGGACTTCACCAAGGTCCGCAAGATCATGGTCCGCACCAACGCAGCCAAAGAGATCGTCACCATGGGTGGCACGAGCGAATTCGTTGAACAGAAATGGGAGGAAGGCTCGGTCAACACAGGGTCCGAGAATCTAGGCGAAGCCCTGCTCAAGACCGTCTTTTCCCCCGATCCCGACTGGAAAATCGAACTGCATGGCATTCTCAAGGTCCGAACCCTCGACGACTATGTCGGCCGAGAAGTCGTCACTCTAAACCAACACGTCGAGATCCAGCCCAATGAAATTCACTCCGAGTCGATACTCGAGAAAGGCTCGGAGCGGCTCAAAGGGTATGCATTGACAACAATTCTCAAGCGAGAAGAGGACCACACCCGAATTGATCTCAAACTAACCCAAGAGATCAAAACCCATGCCCCATGGTTCGCCCACCGCATCGCCGAACGTCGTGTTCGAGAGTCCGCTGCACGGGCTGTCGAAAAACAAGAGCAAGCGATGATCGAACTCATCGACGAGAACAAAGACAAGAGTTGGCTGTTCCCGCTTAACTGAGCGATCAAGTTTAGCCGCAACGCAAATTGGTTAGCCGCGACGCGCCGTCGAGTTCTGCTCGACAAAGCGGAGCGCGTCCTTCTCTCACGCCACCAAATCAAACCCCAACCCGAACTGGGCAAACGCCAGATCGAGGTCCGCATCGGTGATCTGTTGATCCCCGTCCAGGTCACCATCCTCACGAGTCGCACCGGTCATGCCGTAATTCGACCCGATGATCGTGAGGTCGCTGTTGTCGACCTGCAGGTCTCCGTTCAGATCGACCAGCATCTCGATATTCTGGAGCGATAACCACATGAAGGAGTTCACCAGATCAACGTCCTCTTGGTCAATGATCCCATTACCGTTGAAATCGCCATTCGAGAAATTGCCGGTCACCCCGTAAATCTCTCCATAGTAAGCCGTATAGTAATCCGTGTAATTCACAATGTTGTTTTGATCGATGTCCGGCAGCAGGGTCATCACAAAGCTAAAACTCCCGCCCGAAATACCGTCCCCTGACGGGAACGTGCTCACCAGCGAATTTGTGGTGGAGATACTGGCCGGGTTGGTCCATTCGCCGTCGAGGAAATTGCCCTCCACGTCGGTGATGCTGTCCGCCAGGTACAAGAGGTATTGATCTCCCATAGCCCAGCTTTCCAATCGCCAGGTGGCGGTGAAAGTGACAGCGTCGTAGTCGAATTCTGCAATCTGCGGAACGCTGGCGGTCCTTAAGCCCACCACAATCAAGCTCTGGGCTGAAACATTCACGTTTTCGCTAAACACAATCGAAATCGTGTCGGCAGCGCCTACAGGGACGCTGGCAAGCTGAGAACCAGAGCCATCCACCGTGTCGAAAGAGAACGGATCATGCGTCGATTGTGAGCCGCTGATGATCACATTTACGACCTGTGGGGGGAGACCTACCGTCAGGTCCTCCAGGGTGAGGCCGACGGAGGCGGCGTAAGCGGCTGCAGCAGTAAGAAACGGGGGGTCACCCCAGGCACTGTAGGTACCAAATGCTCGTTGCCAGAGCAGAAAATCCTGCCCATCAGCATCCCCATCGCCGTCAACCTCTCCGACAGTACTTCCACCGTTGCCCGTCTGCCAGATCGTCAGATCGATACCATCTACGCTTTCATCACCATCAAGATCGGCCCTGCCGATTTTAGGCAAGAAATCATTGAGATTGCCATTTCGAACAGTCGTGTCAGCACTGTTGTAGAAACCATCTCCATTGCCATCGCTGTATGTATTCGAAGAGCTTGGGGTGTCAAAAGTCTTGACAACGCCATCCCCGTTATAGTCACCTATGAGAATCGCGAAATGAAAACGATATTCATTATTCGTCCCACCGGGTACACGATTTCCCACGGTAAAGAGTCTTTGCGGATCGTCGGTGTAGTCATCCCAGGTCGGCCTCCCCATGGCATCCGTGCCTGGATCGTTCGTCCAATCGACATCGAGCGGATTGCCTTGAACATCGGCGATTCCCACAACGCCGTTTACTCCGGCCCTGAGGTGAATGGCATACTTGCCGTCATCTAGTCCTGTCGAGAAGACCCATCTCCCCAAATGCGTTGCAGTATTGTAGGTGAAGTTGATCGCTGAAACGATGTCGGTTTTGGTGTCAACGTTGCTATCGCGGTAGCTTCGTTTGAGAGTGAGCAATTCATTCCCCTCGGTTGACCCAGAGCCAATCGGTGAGAGAGTCAAGCCATCTGCCGATCTCTTGCGGATATCCTCGCTAAATTGGATTTCCACGGTATTTATCTGATTCGTAGCGATATTGCGCAGTTGCCAACCGGTTTGGACCATGTTCGCAAAGTCAAAAGGATTTCGCGTCCACAGAGCAGAAGTAGAACGGAGAGTGACGTCGGTTACTGTCAGTGGATGGTCGGTCCTCAGGATGCGAATCGCATTGACCAAGGGCTGGCCTCCGGCATTTATTAGAGTTATTTGCAAGCCATTTCCATCAGTCACCTCAACCTCAAATCGCTTTACCGTACCACGGAAACCGGTCCCTGAATCCGACACACCTCCTATTTGGTTGTTATGAATTGCACCGGTGTCAGGATGAGCACCAGTTTGTCTATCTCGATCCGAATAAATATGGTTCATCCGGAAAGAGCGTACCGGGGGGGTTGTAAATAGGCGGACATGCTGGTTCGATCTGGAGTTTGTCTTTGAGCTTCAGAAATGAGTGCCAGCATGTCCACGAGTTTGTTGTACCACGGTTTCGCTATCCGGGGCTACCGTTTTATTTGAAGACCGAATATGTCGAGGGACAGGTGATTTTCACGTTGGAACAGAAGCAGGAGGGTTGCCG
>JBGSPU010000068.1:0-21309 GCA_041738415.1 Bythopirellula sp. | reverse complement strand
TTGTAACAGGTTTTTGCGTGCGGTTATTAGTGGAAAGGAGCCTACCATGGCTACCCAAACCCAGAGTCGAGTGAATGGTAATGGAACTCAAAAAAACGACAGCGGCCCCAAACAACGTCCCGCGTGGACGAAGAAGGGATTTCCGCTGCAAATCGCAGTCTTTGAGTTTCCCACGGAAAACGGTCCGCCGAATTTTTCCGTGAAGCTTACCCGAACGTTTCGCCGCGATGAGAATTCTCCCTGGGAAACCAGCGAATACTTGAGCGGTAGTGATTGTCTGAGAGCAGCCCAGCTGCTGGAGTCCGCAGACGCCTTTGTGCAGTCTCGACTCGAAGCAGAGTATGTTGCTCGCAAAGAAAGTCAGGAGAACTTCTAGAAAGAAGTTCGGCGTTTGAAAACTCGACTCACGAGAGTTTTGCCCCCGATACAACGTGCATCGCTGGGGCTTTTTCCTTGGAAGACGAGTGATGACAGAACACATCTCACAACTGCCAACTTTTACAAGCGGTGCAAACCTTGCGCTGCATCAAGCAGCGCTCTTTGCTGCTGCCCGCGAGTATCTCGCTCGTGACTGGCCAGTAATTCCCCTTTCCGGTAAACTTCCCACGGTGGCCTGGAAAGAATTTCAGTCCAGACTACCAGGCATCGCTGAAATAACAGCGTGGTTTGCTGGCGACATTCAACCGACGGGTGTGGGCATAGTGACCGGCAGAGTTTCTGGCTTGGTGGTGGTGGACTGTGACTCTCGGCAGGATGCTGATTTCTGGAATGGCGAGCATGGAGGCTCGTCGCTTATTGTGGAAACGGGTGGTGGTGGCGTGCATCTTTACTACGCCATGCCCCAAGAAAAGGAAGTCCGCAACCGGGCCCGCCTCTTTGGGAGAAAAATTGATATCCGGGGAGAAGGGGGGTATGTGACGGCACCGCCGTCGCTCCATCCAAACGGCAATCCATATCTCTGGCGGACAAAAGATTTCGCCCGCGGCTTACCAAGGTTCGATGCAGCGTGGCTGACGCCAGAACATCAAGAACAAGTCATGCCGGTCACGGCCTCGACAGTCAAAGTGCGCAAGGCCGTGGCGTACATTTCTCGCATTCATGCCCAAGCAGGGGAGGGGGGTCACAACGCAACATTTAGGGCTGCGTGCAAACTCTGTGATGCGGGTTTTTCAGAAGAGGAAGCACTTTCGGTGTTATCGGACTGGAACAAAACCAACGCTTTCCCCCCTTGGTCAGCCCTGGAGCTTGCTCACAAAATTCATTCGGCTTTCAAAAGATAAGAAAGAGATGCACGGAGAGGCGGCATTCGAATCGCAGCGTCAGCAGAGAAAAAAACCGTCGAAGGGGTATTAAGCCCCTTCGACAAAACCGCAAATGGGAGTCTGCGTTTAAAGTAGAATCCTCATGGAAGGTTTCACTCTGTGCAACAGCTTACTCACAAAAATAGCTGAAAGTCAATCATTCTGGTAGCGTTGTAGGTCCCGCCTGAAGATGGGCATGTTCAGCGTGTCCTGCACGTTGACGGAGACGTTGTCAGCCGAAAGGAAAGTCGACACGCCAGGAGATTAAGAGGCAGCTATTCGCCAGTTGTCCAGACGAAGGGGATAGTTCAAGGCTTGGATGCGAGCAAAGTGAGTCGTGTTCCCCGTCACGAGAACGAGATTGTTGATAATTGCCACTGCGGCGATTAGTGGGTCGATGGCCCCAATCGGCTGACCCGTTCTAGCCAAGGCTCCCGTAATCTGTCCGGCCATGTCCGCTTCTTCTCGGCCCAGAGGAAAGACGTCAACGGCTTGCAAGGCAGTTCGAAAGGCGGCGAGTTCTTTTGTGGAGTTAGCCTTGGAGAATCCCGAGACGATTTCAGTGACGGTCAATGCTGAGATGCTGTAGCGACCGTGCAGCTTTCGATACTCCGTGGCCTGAGCACGAACGCGAGCATCTTTGTTCTTGAGGACTTCCGAAAAAATGTCCGTATCGAGGAGCGATTTATTCACAAGGGGCTCTCAGCGGAGCAGAGTGTCGGCGGTCCATCGCCTCCTCGACGATCGTATCGATGAGGTCAGCCTGATCGGAGAACAGACCCAGCAGGGGATCCCCCTGTGCATCGCTTGGCTCTGCAGCAGGCAACGTAACTCCCTCAGCCAGAGTTTTGGTGACCGCGTCGAGAACGTAGTGCTCTGGTGAAGTTGCCAGCGATCGAGCGGCGTCCTGGACTTTCTCGGCCAGCGGTTCGGGGATTTCAATAAGTATGCTCATTACGTTTGCTCCTCTGCCTCCATGATACGACACGGAGAAACCCCGCGTCAAGTTTTACTCGGTTGCATGGAATGCTCATGTGGGCTCCTCCTGGTCGGAGTCAGAGATCCCCAGTCGACGGCGAAAGTCGGCCAGGTAGCATTCTGCCTCCTCGATTTCAGCTTGCAAAAACTTCATGGTGTCACTGACGGAGAGCAGATTCCCGAAGGCATTAAGTTTGGTCTCGTACTCCAGGATATTGTTGTAGTCCTCGAAGGGAATTTGCTCTGTGACTTTACAATCGCAGAGACGACTGAATTCCTTGGACAGTGCATAAAGATGAGCAACAAGTGTTTCCGAATCATCGCGACTGTTCATTAAGCGTCCTCCTTAGCCACCGTTTTGGGTGCCTCCCTCGCTTTCCACTTCCAATGTGTGGCAAAACCCAAGGCTCGCCTTGATCGACGTTTCGCAATAGAATCGACTATTGTGGAAACCAATCGCGTTGGGTGATATATGCCTGGAAAAATTATCGCCTTTGCTTTGCTCCTGACCTGCTTGCGGAACGCTGACTGCGGCCAAGCCGTCGAACTCCCGCCCGGGGCAAAATTGCTCGACCCTGACATCGTCTGGGATGTAGCCAACCCCCACAGCTTCGCCATTTCGCCGGACGGCCAGCAGATCGCGTACATTAGCAAAGGTGCGATCTGGGTCTGCCGCGTTGATGTGGGGCCACCGTCCAAGTTGGCCGATCTGCCAAACACGATTACTGCGATTCTGGCAGAGCCGGAAAACCAAGAGCAGCGCGAGAAATCTGCTGCTTCGCCACACAACACGAGGCATCAAGTTTTTTTTGGACCTGTGCACCTCGACAGGCACTACGTCTACAGTCTGGCTTGGACTCCCAATCAGGACGGCCTGGTTTACACCGTACGGAAGCGTGTTCGTGAAGACTCGCCCGTTGTCCTGAACCAGGTGATGCATGCGTCCTTGGCAGGCGACGTCAAAGAGATCACCGTAATCGAGGGGAATTTTGGGGTCCCTCAGGAATACACTGCCTCATTCCATGTTACGCCCGACTTCAGATTCGTCATTGCATCCGCTTACGTCCCGCTAATCTGGGACGTGCCTGCCGCTCGTCCGCGCGTTACTCCCTATGATCTTCTCTTACCCTCTTCGACAAGCGGGCGATTTCTTGGCATCGAGATTGACACCCGCCAACTCGTTCTGGTCGACGAGAAATTTCGCATCGTCAAACGATTTGAGGTTACCTTCCCCGCTGAGCGAAACGTCGATTTCACCTGGTCTGACGACGAGCGTTTTGCCGTCTGCAGGACTCGCGACGATGATGCGCCCCATCGAGACAGCGCATATGATGCGACTGCCTTTCGCATCAATCTTGAAACAGGGCGACAGACTTCGCTTGGCAAGTGTAATCTTCGCGACCAATTCGTGTTCACGGGCGAGGAGGGAGAGCTGCTACACCTTAGGATTGCGGGAGTATGCGTTTGGGGTTACTTCGATGGTGAACTGGGTACCTGCATACGAGCAATCGATCAGGAAGGTAATAAGCGAGATGTCTTTTGCACCAAGCAGATTCGCAAAGCTCAATCGGGACAGCAGGGCACGACTTTCCCCCCCCTCATCGCCGCTCCCAATGGCAATCTAGTTGCGGTTGCAGTTCCACGCCCTGCAAGCCAAGCTTCGGGGGCGGACTACCATCTGGTCGACCGAGACGGTCACGCAAAGCCGTTGATGCCAGTTAGCGACACCAGTTACATCACCCCGTACTACCCCATTGCGTTCGCCGACGGCGGCCGCCGACTGATTGCTCGATCGGGGGCAACGTTGTTTTCTCTGCCTGTTACTGCAGTCACCGAAAACAGTGAGGCAAACGATGGCGATTAGGCCCCAATACATAGTTACTTCGATTCTCTTGGTTGTCGCCACTTTGCTTCCAACCGCAGTCGCCGCCGATGGACTTCCCGCAACGGCAACGGTGCTCGACAACAAAGTAATCATGTACATGCGGCCTGTTCCGCTTGTGTCTCCGAATGGGCAGTACGTTGCATACGTGAATCGCGGCTGGGTCTGTGTCGCCGAGATCGAAGCAGGCACATCGCGCCGTCTGGTTGAAGTTCCCGACGTGTGGTCGCATGTACTCGCTAGTCTCCCGGGAACGGAAGACGGAGGAGACGCAGACTCGCTAACGCATTTGCTGAAGGCGGACAAGCGAAAGGCGCCCGTTCAAGCCGAGATTCGCTCGTTTGAATGGACTGCGGACTCCCAGGCCGTCGTTTTTGGAGTTCATTCCTACGATGACGACAAGAAAACCGCCCAAGTGCACATCTGGCGCGCTCCGCTGGTGGGTGAGCCGCAGGAAATAGCCAGCAGCGAACACCCGCTTACGACGCGTCGCTGGCCGGGAGACATGCTAACCCGCGACGGTCGATTCCTCGTTGGAAACTTCGGTCGCCGTCGCGCACTCATCTGGGATGTGGCGACGAACAAGCCCCGCGCGACGCCGTTTCTCTACCTGGCCCCCTCCCCGACGAGCGGGCGCTGGATCGGTGTCGAGAAAGATACTCGGCAATTGGTCGTCGTCGACGAGGGTTTCAAGATCATCGAACGCTACGAGGAGATCCTGCCGGAAAACCAATACGGCTCTTTCGATATGATCTGGTCCCCCGACGAGCGGTTCGTCCTCTGGCGCCAACAAATTGGCTTCGACTACTACAGTAATTGGGTAGGATGCCGATTCGACTTAGATAGTGGTGAGCGCCAGATATTCACAGGCGATTACATGAAAGAAAAAATCATGTTCACCGGCCATCGCGGAGAGTTCCTCCGCGTTGGCGCGGGCAATAGGAGTGGCGTCATCGGTGAGCTATACAACGAAGCCTACATCGGCCTTGTACCCGACGGACGGGTGCATTTGCGCAGACTTTGGTATCAGAGAGAAGACGCGCAAAAAGTATTGAGCGGAGAGCGGTGGTTAGGACGTAGCTCTGTCGTTACTTGGTCACCCAACCTAGAACTTTTTACTGTCGGACTACCCCGCCAGGAGGGACCTTTCGGTGAAGTCATGCATCTGGCGGATCGCCAACGGCACTTGTGGAAACTGCCGGGAGACGATTCGGGTCGATATGTCTCACCATACCATGTTGCCGGCTTCGCTCTCGATGGCAAATCGATCATCGCTTACGATGATGCGTGCCTCTTCGCCCTTCCCGTCACAGCTATCCAAACCCCAGGAAATAAAGTCCGCTGAGAAGTTGTCTAACGCGAGGACCCAGTCACGCTTATCCCGCTGAGGTGAGACGCACCGAAAATAGTTTCGACGAAAGACGTGGTAGGCGCTTCCACTTGAAAAGTGTCATCAACCCGTTAGCCCCGCTCGCGAGCGAGACACGATAGATACCTTACCGTTGTGACACACGCGTCTGGCACTCGAAATCGGTTCCGGAAAACGTCGGTGCGAAGCTTTGCAAAGCGTTCTCCAAATACAGGGTGTCATGGTTGGCGACGAGTTCTTTGATGGCTCGTTCTATCTTTTGGGCGATGCGTTCTTTCCAATGGGTTTTCTCTGCGACGGTGATGCTCATGGAGTTCTCCTTATAAGGTTAAACGTTGCGAACCGAAAATCGGCTGAGATTGAATGTTGCCATTCACAAAAAGGGCGAAATCCCGGTGGCAACTTCAAGCCGAGCCGTGAGCAGCTAAGAGAGGAATCTATGAGAAAGACTTTGCTGGACAGAAGCTACGTTTTGTTAAGAGATAGCGCAATCAAGGGATCGGGGACGAGTCCGAGAAACTACTTTCCGACGAGTTCTCGTCACGAAGATTCTAGGGCAAAAACTACCTGTGTCGGACCGAAGCGGATTCGGATACCGCCTGAACCTGACGATGCGGGGTGTCCGACTCACCCACGGTCGCCATCAACAAGTGCATTTCAAAACGTACAACGGCGACCCAGGTCGGTTAGACCTGGGCGCGCAAATCGGGAGGCATATTTAAGTTCGGTGTTTACGACCTAATCAGGGTAGACTCCGCTTTCGAACAATGTGGCCGAAGCAGATTGACGCGGCGGAGCATTTTCGCAATTCAGATCGTAAATCCAGTGTTTTGCAGGACTAAACGTGTCCGTAAAGTCTGTCCAGATTATCAATTTGTAAGTTAGGGACTTGCCGTAGAACAACAACAGCCTAGCGACGCAAGTCTCATGAACTGTTACAATGTTTCATTTGTTACTGACAGTATGGTGAATGCTTCTCAGCCCGTGCCCAGGAATTCCGTTATGACTGATGCGAAATCGTTCGTTCCAGCCGTGCTGGACAAGGAAATCAAGACAATTAAGGCAGACGCCTTTGGTCATCGCCATTTTGCAGAAGTGTTGCAAGGCTATGTCGAAGCACCAGCGAATAAACCGCCGTTTAGCATCGGATTGCTTGGAACATGGGGTAGCGGAAAGAGCTCAATCAAATCGCTCTATTTGGAAGGACTTAACGACGATTTATCGAAAGATTCTCGCAAGAAAAGGATCTTTCCGATCACGTTTAATGCTTGGCGTTTCGGCGGCGAAGAAAATATCAAACGAGCGCTATTGCGCCAAGTCTATTGCGAGTTAGGCGGTAGCCGTGAAAAAATCCATGAAGCGCTGTTCAAAGAAGTACAGAAGGAGGACACTGAAAAGAGAAGATTTGGCGACTATTTCAAAGAAGGTATTGGTCAATTTCTTTGGACGGTTGCACGAGTATTGTCAGTAGTAATCCTGCTTGTTTTAACAGTCCTCGTTATCGCCAACATGTTCGGGGTTAGTGATGAAAAGACGATTGGGATTCTCGCATCTGCCGCAACTGTAGTTTCCGGTGCGATTGCAATCTTTTTGCTTAACGGGTCTTTTCTGCCACGTCGGTTCAACAATGTTTACAGAACACAATCACCCAGGACATCCGCTGAAGAGTTTGAGGAATTGCTTTTCGATCAACTTAAAGAGTTCAAGGAATCCAAGAAAGGAAAGCCGATCCAACGAATCGTCATTTTTGTTGACGATTTAGATCGTCTTTCTCCTGAAGAAATGATTAGTGGGCTGGATGCTGTTAGAACGTTTATGGAAATTCCCGAATCTCACCTTCCTAGAGAACTGGGAATCGTCTTTGTAATTTCATGTGACGAAGATCGTATCGCTGGTGCGCTATCCGACAAACGGCGCAGAGCCAACAATCCAGAGTTACCTGGTGCGGTGTTTACAGACACGGATGCCCATCGATTTCTTGATCGCATATTCCAGTTCCGAATGGAGATTCCACCTTTGCCAAGACAGGACATGCGTGACTTTGCAAAAAAGGCACTTTTGAGTGCGATCACTGACTTGCAAGAGCAAATTCCAGAGGGTGCGTCAATCGAGACTTTGATTGATCGAATGATTCATGTTGGCGTAAAAACCCCTCGAAACGCTCTTCAGGTGGTCAACTCTTTCGTACAAAGCTGGTGGCTGGCAAAAAAGCGCGAGTTGTGTGGTGGTTCAGGAAAGCCTGGCGGTCTCCAAGAGGGTGCGGTCACTGATTTTCCTTTGGTACTCGGTGCACTGTGTGCCCTGCGTGTTGATTTCCCTGATTTTTATCGGGATTTACAGAACGATCCAACTATGGTCGGACATTTCATCGACGTATTCATTCGGGAAAACGATTTGGCCTCCAAGCCTGAGCCTGTACAAATTGTTCTTCTACGCTACATGGATAACACCAAATCGCAAAAGGATGAGAATACTCCAGCTGTCGCAAAAGTAAAAAGTGAGCACAGATTGTTGCTTCGGTTCATCTCAAGTATTCAAGATCTCCGCTATCCAAAGTCTCTGACGCCGTTGTTGATGCTGTCCCAAGATTCGATTACGCAGAAATTTGGAGATCGGGCGGGCGTCATAAAGGATTGTTTGGTGTCAGGCGACCATAAGGGCGTTTTGGTTGAGCTTGGACGAGATAGCGACACAAAAGAGTTCAATGAGTCGGACATGACGTTGATTCGCAATATCGTAAACGAACTTGAAAGCGAGTCAGTGACCTACCGTAACAACTCTGCCGCAGCGATCGCAGCATTGTCAAAGAGATTCCCAATTGGGTCCGCAAATATTCTTCTTGGGCCACTGGCAAGACAACTGGCACGATCTCCAGAACTTCGGTGGCGATTGGGCATGGATCGAATCAAGGCTGTTCTTGCTCCGATCACGAAGGGGGATCGACGAGAGCTTGTTGGTGAATTAATCAACGACCTGCTAAAGACCGATGGCGAGATCCAGTTCAAGCTACAAAGTGGCGAAGCGCCTTCACTGGACGAAGCCTCGGAGTTATCAGAATGCGCTTGCGACATAGCTCTGGAGCTACGCAAATCTGAAGAACTGCGTTCAGACGACGAGCAGAAGGTTCTCTCTTGGCTGGAAACGCGGCACGTCGGAGTTGGCAAGAAAGCTGATGCACTGCCATTTGAGAAGTTCGAAGCCTGGATGACAACACATGAAGACTGGATGCTTCCTGTTCTCAATGAACGCTATTCCCGTCTGATCATCGACCAGTTGTCAGAAGGCAATTCGGACCTGCTTGACCAGGAACAAGTTAGTCGTCGAGTTCGCATTGTGTTCCAAACGTTATTGGATACTGGTGAAGCAAGCCGAGAAGCGTTATGGTCACAAGTTTCCGAATTTATTGCAGTTGAGAATCTGGTTTTCGCTAACATGGCGATTGAGTTCGTCATTGACAATGTAACTGCACCGAATGGAAGCCAAATCAGCCTGGTCATAGACGCATTGGCAACAAGACTCGAAGACGGATCAGAGAGCGTAGACATAGACGACAAGGCAACGCATGATCTTGTTGGCAAGTTGATCGATGTCGTTTCGAAGCAAAGAAGCGACCTAAACTCATCGTGTGCTGAAACACTTTTCCCGCTTATCATAAACTGGAGTAAAACAGCGGTTCTTGCGAAGCAGTCTACGGAGTTGTTGACACAGCTCAAGGACCAGTTTGAAGAAAACTACGATGAAGTTGTTTTAGAATGGAGCAAGAGAATTATCACAGATCTTCCGTTCTCTTGTTGCGACTGGCTTGGCAGAAACTTCGGCAAACTTGTCGAGACCCAGCGGGATCACATTGTCGCACAACTCGCGCCGCTGCACACTGGCAATAACATTACCGAACGGCAAAGTAATCGACTAGAAACGTTTCTTCAGAATATAAGCGAAACAGATTTAAAGGCCAGTGAGTGTCAAACTTTTCTAAACAGCATGTTGTCGTACATTGAGTCGCAGCATGCCAATCAACATGACTATTTGAAAAGAGTCTTTACACCGATCCCTCGTTGTCTCGTTCATTGCGAGCCTGGCAAAGTTGGCACAATGTTGCACACACTTTTTACGAACACAAAGAACGTTCCCGATTTGTATGCCTGGCTTATGGATCGAATGAACGGCCATTGGCTTCAGGAATCGGACGACTTGACTAGCTATCAGCCTGAACAAATAGCCAAGGACGCAATTCAAATCATTTCCGCCAATGTTGCTAATGACGAAATGGGCGGCGCGATTGAGTCCATTCAAGACATGTTGGAGTGCGATATCGTATCCAGCGACGTAGTGGTTGATGCGCTAAATATGGCATGCAAGGCATGGCGAGAACATTCGGCAGTCGCCCATAGCTTAATCGAAGGAGTTGGAGGAATTCCGTCTTCTGAATACACGGCATCGATAGCTGATGGATTGGACGGCAGCGAAGAGAGTGTAAATGAAGCACTCAAAGCAACATGGAGAATCATCGCATCAAGAGCAGATCTCGAATACCGTATCCAAACTGGCCTCCACATCCTCATGCAGGATGTCGTCAATACAGTCGAGCAAAACGATGTCTATCTTGACATGTGGGTGCGAGCAAAAGATGGTGATCACCAGCAACTAATGGAAGCACTGGTGACCCATCAAGAAATCGCAGATCTTCAAAGAGGTCGGGCATGGCAACAAAGCGAGCGTCATAGTTTTGGACCGGAATTCCTAGCTGATGTTCTCCCAAGGGTCGTAAACCTCAAAGATAGTAATGTTTCTTTTGTAGAGATGATTGATGCAAACGAAAGACTGCTTGACAAGCTTAGTTCTCGCGATGAACGGTATGCAGTCGGCAAACGTGTGGCAGAGTCATTCATGAAATCGGATTCAGCGGATTCGAAAAACCGATTAGCAGTATTAATGAAGAAAGTCGGAAATGAGAAACTGCTGAATGAACTAGGCTATTTCGGTGACATTACTCAAGACGATTTCGAAATTCTGAAACAGCAATTTGGAAACTCAAAAGAATTGAAGCAGTATGCGACCAAGTTGACCGATGAATCATCGTAAAGTTGGATTTGGATACTCGTTTAATCACGCTGACGCCAATCACATGTTTCCCAGTGCGCGCTCAGGTGGGCGTGTCATGTGGCGGCAAGGTCAAAGTGAGATGGGCTGATAGTTTTTCTCATTGATGCTCATAGCCAGTCTCCTTTGTTGCGGTTAGTCGTTACCAGCCGAGCCTCGCTGGCTCGCTGAGACAGGATTCGTCGGCTGCGGTGTCCAGCAGGGGACGGACTTGTCAAGAAGTTCCGTGGGAACGAACACGAAGGTATGCGACTATGTTTTGGGCCGTACACGGCAGTGCCAGTCAGAGCGTCTACTCTTGGGCATCTAGAATCGCGAGGGCTTCGGGAGGGGTGAGAATCGCCAGTTGGGGAAACCGTCGAATGAAATCCTGTCCTTCGGGAGTCGTGTCATCACGCAAAGAAAGCAGGTCTTTGTCCCTTGAGACGATGAGCTTGGCGTTGACGCTTACCGCCAAGTCGACGTAATGGGCATCATCCGGGTCACGGGGAAACTCAAACACATGCGGGACGTCTGTGACCAACGTGGCATGCCGGCGAATGAGCGAGAAGAATTCGTCAACTTCCTCGGTGGTGAGGTGGTATTTGGTTTGGATGCGAGCATCGGACGTGAGGGAGGCAAGTTCTGCGAGGATGTACTCCGAAGCAAAGAGAACCGTGGGTCCGTCAAGAACTACTTGTAAGAGACGACGGGCTGGTCCACTGGGGCTGATGGCCGCTTGAAAATAGACATTGCAGTCGAAAACGATGTGGTCAATAACATTCACTTACCAGCCATTCGCCGTTCTTGCCGCTTCTCATGTTTGACTTTTTCAAAGAATTCAACGACATCCTCTTCGGTCTCGCCCAATTCGGCGATGCGTTGCCTGACGGGAGCCATCAGCTCATCCAGCCGGGCAAACGCGTTGAATCGCGTCTGAATGGTTTCTAGAACCACGTCCTCTGGCGTTTTGCCTTGAGTCTTGGCGGCCTGGGTGACTTGGCCAGCCAGCGGTTCGGGGATTTCAACATGAATGCTCATAGTGTGTGCTCCTATCTTTAATGATACGACGCGGAGAAACCCCGCGTCAAGTTTTACTCGATGCCGTGGAATACTCATTTGCCCTCCTCTGTTTCGTCAGGGGCGGGATACATGTCGTCAGCGACTGCTTTGAGCAACTCCCACGTGAATCCGTAGTTGCAATCGTGGACGTCGCTGCATTGGACAAGAACCCCCCAGGATTCTTCATCTGTGAGGTCGGGACGAAGTTCGCGGACATCGGTGATGCTCCCTACGATGGCGACCTGTTTGCGGGACGCAAGGAGGGCGTGCAAATCAAGAGGCTTTGGCGGCTTGCGTAGTGCTCGTCGAATCGTTCGCAGGGAATAATAGATGTGATAGAGGGACCGCTTGTGATTAGGCTCGGAACAGAAGTCATCTCGTTCGTCTTTCCAGTAGTGCTCAAGAACGTGTTCGAGGGCCTGCCAAAAGTCTTTGGAGAAGGTGCGGATGTCATGTGTCATAGATATCTCCTTGGTGGAAAAAGTTCTCGATCTAAGGGAACTTCTTTTCACCAAGGAGAAGGGCACAAGCTTGCGGAACGAAACGAGAGCTGTGAGCGGGCGAAGTAAGTGAGTTTTGTCTTAGTAGTATTCGACCCGACCGACCATCTCTTCGGCCGTGTGGGTTCGCCACAAGGCAATCAGTTTATTGATAAGTTCGCTGTGGGATTGGTGTTTGCTGTGCCAGCGAACAATGCCCGCGTGGGAGACCCCTTGAGAATGGAGAATGAGAAAGTCTTTGTCACGCGTGACGAGGACGCGGCCATGTTGAGTCGCAAAGGCAAGTTGCTCTTCGTCTGAGTTTTGGATATTGCCAGCTTCGCTAGTCGTGAGGGCATCGATGCCACGTTTTCTCAAGGCGTGAGTTGCGTCGTCAAAGATATGCTCATCCATGTAATAGCGAATCAGCAAAACGAGGGAGACCTCACTTTACGGCACCGAGCAGATTGGGACCGTTGGCTTCCTTCAGGCGAGAGACTAACTCATCGTCTTCACGGATGTCTTGATTGATGGCTTCGGTATTGTCGAAGTAATAGGTCAAGGCAGCGTGTACGTCAGCTAAAGTGATTTGCGGATAAGCTGCTGCAATCGCATCAGGGGACATCCCTTGTTCGGTCCAGAGGACGACATCTTGGACACGGATGCGGTGTCCCACGATGCAGGGTTTTCCCCCGCAGCGGCCAGGGACCGATTCGATATGTTGCTTCTCGGCGTTGGGCTGCATGGTTGTTGTCATGGCGTTGTCTCCTCTCATCAATGATACAACGCGGGGAAAGGCCGCGTCAAGTTTTGCGGCAAATCGTGAACGGCTCATTGGGCCTCCTCGTTGTCACAATCGGATATTCCCAGCCGATGGCGAATTGAAGCCAGGTAGGACTCGGCGTCGTTTATCTCCTCTTGCAGAAACTTCGCGGTGTCGGTGACGGACAGCAGATTGCCAAAGGCATTCAACTTAATCTCGTACTCCAGGATGTTGTTGTAGTCCTCAAAGGGAACATGCTCGGTGATATCACCACTAAGTCGGCTGTACTGCTTGGCGAGGGAAAAGAGGTGGGTGATAAGTTCTTGGGTCATAAGGTCTCCAGGTAAGTAAATGTTACGAGTCGAAAATCGGCTCGGATTGAATGTTGCCATTCCCCAAAGGGCGAAAGCCCGGTGGCAACTTCAAGCAGAGCCAGATCAGGGACTTAGAACAGGTTGCTTTGCTTCGAAGGTGTTGCAGGCAAGCTGGCACCATCAAGTGGTGATACGTCATTGTCGGGCAGCAATGAACCTGCAAGGGGATTTGGGGCTGTGTTGAGTGACTCGGCTTGTGGTCGATGGGACATGAGCCAAGGAAGGTCGGCGGCGTTGTTGTTCTGCCACTGGATGGCTTCCCGAATTTCATCGAGCACATCTCTTAGCACACGGATTTCATCGCGAAGCGAATCGACTGCGAAGATGAGGTCTGATTTATGCGAGCGAGGTTGCCGGTTAAACATGTTCCTCACCGGTCGTACTTGGGGTTGTCGAGCGAATCTTAGCAGCAGCTTCTTGGGCCGTCGTTTCTGTCAGTCCTGCAGGGGTGACCAGATAGAACTTGGGCCGCTCGGCAGGGGAGAGAATCACGTTAAGCTTATCCTCTCCACTCCAGTAACGGATGACAGTCCTGGCATAAGTCGCTTGGCCAGGCGAATCACATTCAATGGGAAACAGGTGCGTGCCATGTTCCCTAAGAATCCAGACCATCGGTTCCTCTGGGTGAGCCTCCAAAATCGAAAGGTCATGCTGATAGAGGTCATTTTCAAAGGCGATGGGCCAGCCAACCCGAGAAGCTTCCGCGAGCATCGCTTGCAAGCGTGGGTCAGCAGACAAGAGGGCCTCGCGTTTCATGGTCGTGTCAGGACCAGGGAGGGTAGCAGCGTCGAGAGGTTGTACTGATGTGTGCTGAATCATGCTTCCTCCTGTTTGTTTTTCTTAGCGAGCAGGGCCCCCAAGATGTCCGCTGCCGTTTTCTGAATCAGCTCCAGGGAGGAGGATAAAACCTTGGCGTCCCCCTGATAGAGCTGGATGTAGTCACTGGCATGACTGCCACAATCAAGTCCAACCGCTTTGCTCACCACAAACGCCACAGCCTCTGCTTCGGTTTCGCGTTGAATCTTGGTAGTCTCTTTTCGTCGGTCTTTGGAGTGCAAAAATTCGTGTGCGCATTCGTGGACCAATACCGAAAAATCCTCGGCGGGTGAAAGACCTGGTCGAATGGTGATCGAGCCACCCCGTGATACCCCTTGGGCACCTCCGGCAATGTCAGCGTACTCAAGCTTGATGTTTCGCTCGGTGACGAGGTCACGCAAACGAGCCAGATGCTCTCCCGGGTCACCACGAATCGCCGCAAACTCTGCGAGCGGCTCGCCATCTGTTTGCGAGATGTCAAACACACGCACCACCTTAAAGCGAATACGCGGGGCGTCCTCGCCGTCAGCCGTATCGTCCTTCGCTCCAAAAATCATCGGAGCAATAATGCCAATGCCCTTTTCACCTTTCATGACGTAGCGACCCAGTTTCTTCCAAGTATTAAAACCCGCCACGTGGGTCGCGTCCGGCCGCTGCAGACAAATTAACAAAACATTACTAAAACTGTAGTTGGGAAAAGTTCCCATCGTCGCGAGGAATTTTACAAGCGTATCACTCTTCCCGGCGATGAGGTCTCTTTCCAAATCCGACAGGGCATCCCCTGCCAGCTTCAAGAACTCGGCCCCGGTCTTGGCCGGCGGCAAGTCACTTGGTGCTGCAGGTGCCGCCAGGTTCTCTAAGTCGAGTTCCTGGGGTGCAGATTCACAAACCGTCATGCCTGGTAAGCGAGCTTCTTCTCGGTATTGATGTTGTTCGTTTCTCATAAATGTTTACTCCTTTTCAATCGTTAAAATCCGTGTGCGAACGCCCGTTTCTCGAAAGGCTTCGCGGCCTTGAAAGGCATCCTCGGGGAGCGTTTCTGTTTCTCCGCCGACCTCAGCGAGCCACTCGCGAAACGCGGTGCTCTGTTTGTCAGAGCGAAAGAACGGGCCTTCCGAAAGGACCGAGACCAGGCGTCCGCCTGACGAGAGCAGTGTGTAGGCGTGCTGGATATGCATCATGTCCTGGCCCCCTTCAAACGGCGGATTCATGACGATGCGGTCATACGTCCCTTGGTGCTCAAGAAAATCCCCAAACTCGACCTCATGTCCCTTGGCAGAGAGCACATCCGAAAGCGTGTGGTTTTGCTCGACGGCGTGGAGTTCGATGCCGGGACACTGTGTCTGCAATGCATCGAGAATGTCTCCTTTGCCACAGGAGGGCTCTAACACCTTGTGCTGAGCCTCGATGTCTGCAAGCTCCAGCATTCGCTCGATGACTGGACGTGGGGTGGGAAAAAATCCGGGGAGTTTTTTGCCAATAAGTTCTCGCTCGGCAATCTGCACCGGTGAGTCCCCTCGGGCCTCGCTGCGGTGACCGAGATACTCCCGAAGTGCGGACCGCAGTTCGTGGAGGTCGGTGATGTTTGCCCGCTGGAGTCGCTTGAAGTTTTCTAGCGAGGAGGTGACGCGTTCGGTGTCGAGTCCGACTGCCTTGGCTCGCTCCAGAAAATCGGACAACGCCTCAATGTCATATTCTGTTTTGAAGGTGACAAACTCTTCCTTCTCACGGGCCAGTCGTTTGGACATCTTGTCAGCGGCCTGTTTGACCCCTTTTCGTAGGCGGGCTTGGCTGACCAGGTCTACAACATGCCGCTTGTAAATCCACGGGTAGGGATACTCGGCAAAGCGAATGGTTTCCGGCCCTATAGGTTCGTCTTCAATGCGGCTACTGCATTGGGCAAGCTTGCCCTCGCTCGCTTGTCGCTTGGTGGCACGGATGCGGGCCCATTTGGCAAGGGAGAGCACCGTATCAAGTGTTTCCACGTGCGTCTTGTGGCGAATGCCATCCAAATACTTTGCCTCGCCGCGTGAGAGGGCTTCGGCGATTGAGTGCAGGGTGCGAGACATGGCCCGCTCCGCATAACAACGTCCTCGGACGCCAGCTTGGATGTCGGCTCGTCTGGCCGTGTTTTGCAGTGAGTCGAGGCTTTGCTGAAGCGTCTCTTCTGCTCGGGCATTGAGCTGGCTGGCCAATTCGTGAAGCCGCTCGGCGGCGGTAAGTTCCTGGTGTTCCTTTCGTGATTCCAGGACATCGCTGCGGTCGGCGTCTCCCTGCAGCAGGGAACAGAACTGGTCCGCCTGCTGTTTTTCTAAAAACTGAAAGCCTGCATCGGTCTTCTTGAAACTTGAAAACCACCCTCCCAGCATCTTTGCTTTGCGGTTGAGTTCATTGAAGGCAGCGCGCTCGACGCGGGTGGAGAGCTGCACAATCCACAGCGGACATTGCCGTTTATCATGAAAGCCTTCCTTGAGTTGGAATTCCAGGGAGCCAAGTTCTTCGCTCTCAAATTTAGTGACGGTGGTCGGTGCCTGGTTGGCTCGACGTGCTCGCGACATGTCGGCATACAGTGCGTCGTAGAGGGCCAGCTGCTCGTCTGTCAGTTCCTCTTCACTTTTCTCACGCAAAAAGGTGTGAAACTCTAAAAGCGTTTCCGGATTTTCCAAGGCCTTTTCATGTTGCTGAGAGGCGGCTTGGCGTTTTTCAAATTCCCGGGCGTACTCTCCCACAGTGACGGCTCGGACCTTCTTGGCGACGGCCTCCTCATAGGTCTCGCCACTCATGGGGCTGTAAGAGACACTTCCCTCCAGAACAAAAGAGGAAAGCATTTTGGAGACGACGTGGGTGGCGTTCTCCTCCTTGGTAGAGCGTTTGGCACTCCAAGAGCCAAAGCGAGAGGCCAGCACGGCAAGTTCCTTGGCCTTAAAGCGTGAGAGTAGTTCTCCCTTCAAAGAATCCTGGCTGGCATGCAGCCGTTCAAACAGCTTGTGATAATCTTCAAACGGGACGCTTCCGGCGTGAAACTCCCGGTAAAACGTCTTAAAATCATCAAACGTGAATGGCAGCAGTGGAGGAGCCGGTGCTGGCACACGGTCAGCTTCCGTAAGCCCTGCTCCGTGCTTGAGATTGGCCGCTGTGATGCTTTCCGAAAGGGGACGACCGTTGGTGGGCCGCTGGGGCTTGGACTCTATGGCAGGATAAATTTGCCCCTTATAGAACCAGATACCATTGGTGCCACCGGGGAATTTGACGCACACTTCTTCTTTGGCATGGCTGATGCCAACAACTTGGCCGAGTTTGGTATTGTTCTTCCCAAAATAGGCTTCGACCTGGTCAAGTCGTTTGATAATAAAACGATGGGAGGGTCCATCGATGTCATCGCGGATGCGGTCGACGGTGATGGTATCTCGGTCATGCAGGAATTTGGCCTCGGGCCATTCGTAATGAGGAATGCCGCCATAAGTAAGTTGCCGCTCGGGACGGACCAGCGGCAAGGCCTGCCCGGCTTGGTCCGCCGGTGGGGGCTGGGAAGTCGTTTCAGCGACATGCTGCACTTCAGCGAGCACGGGCGTTTCAAAATCTAGCGTTCGTTGTTGGTACATCATTGGTTGTATGTTCTCCATCGTATTTCTCTCCGTAATTAAATGCGGTCGTTGATTCGACCGTATTGAACACCGAACACGGCAAGTCAAGGGGAAGTCTCGCCGCAGGCGAGCAGCAGGTCGCCGTGGCGACCGGCCCTTGACGCCGTGGTAAAATAAGAAGTTGTCGAAGAAGAATCATTCTTCCATCGACATCACCAGGAGAGAGGCGTTCTTAGAGAGGATATTACTACGGAAGAAATCGCTACTCAAATCGGTGCCAAGCTAAGCAGGTTCATGCTTTTGGAGCGCTTCGGCGTACAAACCAGGGGAGCAGCGAAAATTGGTCTCTTGCAGATCGCGAAATGCCTCTCGTAATGCAATGAGGCCTCGGTTCTTAGCCAGAATCAGGACGCCCAGTGTCCCCGTGACATCGAGACCGTGTTGGAGGGCATAGTTAACGGCATCTCGGTCATCCACAAGAATGTCTGCCACTCCCAGTTCTTGGGCAAGGGCGATGGCAGCCGCTTCACCAGGGTCGATCTCTGTGGTCACGAGTAGGGTCTGGGGTGCTTGAACCTTCAGCCAGGAGGGAGGAGTCGCCGCCCAATTCCGCACCAGGGGCGGGGCATGGGGATGTGACAACTCTTGGATCACGACAGGTGGTGTGAAGACAGTACCGTAGAGTGTCGGTAACAGTTCGACCCGTTTAATGAGAATCAGGTATTGGAGAGGCGAGGTGTCAGAGACGACAATCATCGATCAAGTTTGGCTTCCATGATGGCTACTTGAGATTCGATTTCAGCGAGGGTGGGAAGATCTTCGGTGACATTCCAGCGATTGAGAACATCATTGACCTCAAAGCGGGTCATGCCAAGCGCCGTGGCAAGCTGGTGCTTAGTGATCCGCTCCTTGCGGTAGAGATCGACCAGGAGCGCCTCCTTGGCCAGTTGATCGAGGTCAGCGATTTCTCGCCGGAGTGATTCTTCGAGGATAGGGGGGAGTTCAATTGAGACCGACATAGGTTTGTTTCCTTATGAGCAATTATAGCACGGCAGCAAGAGCGGAGGCAAACACCCTTCAGGGGGACTTTGCGGTGTTAGACAAGTTTCGTTGACTGAGATTCTACTTGGGTGAAATCCGTGGACAAACTGTAAAACTCTCCCTCCGGCAGAAAAGCAGAGACACTCACCAAGGAAGCAATTTCAACGATTTCGGGAAGCACTTGGTAGTAGATGCCGACAGATTCAATTTCGAGATAGCGAACCCCCGGTGGATGTTCACTCAGGGTAGAAGGTTTTGAGTGGTAGTGGCGGGTTGCAATGGCCTCCTTGATGGCGGGATAGAGGCGTCTGGGATTAAAACGGCAGTCGCGGGCGAATTGGTCGAGTCTTTCTGGCATATGTAAGAAGACGCATGTGAACTGTTTTCCGGCTATGTCTGGATGGATAGGTTTCATCGTTTCCTCCTGGGGTTAAAAGTTTTCACGGGGCCACCCAACTTTTATCCCAGGAGGGCGGAGCCTAGCGAGGCCCAAAAATGATAGTGCTGGGGAGGGCAGGGGGCATGACAGGCTCTGCCTGGCGTGAGCCGTGCCCCCCGGCTGCAGAGTGGGCCTCGCGGCGAGCCGCAACAGAAACCCCAGAGAGTACTGCGGGGCAAACAGTTCTCATGCAATCTGTCAGGAAGGGAGTCGTCCGAGGAGACGATGGACTCACGGAAGGGACCTCGGAAATAAATCGTGTGGAGCGGATTGAGGAGGGGTCATTCCAGTTCTGCGGTGAATTCGGCCAGGAGATCGTGCGTAGGCTCGTAGACGGTTTGGGTGCGGGTTGCCACGATGTCGCCAACTTCCACGCGAGTGGGGAGGAGTTGGTAGTAGAAGTAAAAGTCGTCGATGTGGAGTTTCCAAATCGGGCGAGGATGGTTGTTGTGGTGTAACGCTTCGGCCTCGTCGTGGCGGGTAAGAATTGCTGCGAGGATGTGTCCCCAGAGAGCGTCTCCGTCGATGCCTGCTTCACGCTGGGAAAAGCGATCGAAGGCAGCATTGAGTTCGTAGATACTGTGGATGCTCTTGTTCTTGATGGCGGGCTGGATGGGTTTCATCGTTCTCTCCTTGGGTTAAAAGTTTTCAGGAGACGACAAACTTTTGCCCAAGGAGGGTGGAACCGGGCCTGACGAAGAGAACAAGCTGCATGGCAGGGGAGGGGGGGAATGATAGGCCCTGCTGGGCGTGAGACGCTCGTAGAGAGCATCCCAGATTCTTTCCAAAAGAGGCCAATGGCGTGCATAGATAGGACCTCATAGAAAAACCTTTCTCAGGAAGCCCTCGTCTCGCAGGAAACCAGGGCAGGTCGAATTTCGGCCTCGTAGCAACTCGGACAAACCCCGATATGGGTAAACCAATCTTGCTGGCTGATGTCCTTCGGAGAGAGTTCGGCTGCTTGCATGGCAACTTGATACTCTTCGATTTCATCAACAGAAAACCAGTCTGGGGGCAATGCCTCGACAAAGTCGTAGTCATCGCGGTCACAAAACATACAAACTAAGCGTATTTTTCCCATCGGAAACTCCCTTCGTAAAAAGGCCGCTAACCCAAAACGGGACGGCACAGAAAAACCTTGTGGAATGCACGCCACCGGCTCGCACTGTGGCCCAGAAGGCGACACTACGAGCGGATGGATTCCTAGAAGGGAAGTCCCAGTCAACGCTATCAGGAAATAATTGGCTAAGCTAGTTTTTGCAAACAGTATTTGATTTTCTTTGGCGGGGTGTGTTATACGAACTCTTAGAGGAGCCGTAGGATTGGCTCTTCGACTGTTTGTTGGTCGTAAAACGCTTTGAAGCAGTGTTCCGTCTGGGAAACACACCCGGTAAACTGGTTACCAACCAGCTAAGGGAATGATGGGGTTTACCTTCCATATTTGTGTTTCGCCGGTAGCGCTGACTGCATGGAGACATGCTCGGTCAGTGCGAAGGAGGCTTCGCAAAGTAATCTCAAAAACGCTCGCTGCCTTTGTTGGGCAGAGAAGACGCTTGAAGTAATCTTGCGATTCTATCCTATAGTGTTTTGTTCTTATCTCGCCCCCGATGCGGGGCGATACGGAAAAACTTGTAGTGGTGTTCTACTACAAGCCGTCTGTTTTCAAATTGGTGTGGTTGCAAGTGTTGCAGCCAAATCCATACGCGGGGTTCGCTTGCCTAGTGCGGCGTTCAACGTTGTCCAGTGTCGGGAGCCACAAGCCTGGTGACAGGCTGTGCCGGAACGTGACAGTTTCGGGTACCGGGGTAAGTCCTCGGACGTGAATAGCTCAACGATTCAAAAGGCCCGTGAGGGCTTACTGGTGAGTGTTTGGAGAGTCGATTGCCAAAGATGGCTAAGGGGAGCGATAGCTCGACTTAGCTGGGGACAAGCGGATGATTCACTCGGTAGGGGATGCTTCTAGTTTCGGTCCCTGGAAATCTCACGGCACAAGTGCTGTGAGTAAAGTAGGGCAGCCTGGCGGCTGTACCTAGAATCATTCGCCATGAAGGTCACACTTCTTACCCGCGAGACTCCACACGCGAAGAAACAGACTAACGTAGGAATCTCTTTTGAGGCCGCCCGGTAAGCGGTGCCAAGGCT
>JBGSPU010000046.1:0-12930 GCA_041738415.1 Bythopirellula sp. | reverse complement strand
AGCGGGCCGACGGAGCCGGACCACGACTTCGGTGCAGGTGATGGGCAAGCATTTCCCGGCTCGGAGAAAGAAGGGGACGCCTTGCCACCGGTCGTTCTCAATCTCCAGTCGCATGGCGGCATACGTCTCCACCTTGGAATCGGCCGCCACATCCTTTTCATCTCGATAGCCAATGAACTGCCCGCGAACGAGATGCTCCGCACCGAGTGTAGCAGTGGCCTTGAGGACTTTGACCTTTTCATCGCGAACGGACTCACTATCGCTGCCGGCTGCCGGTTCCATCGCCAGATTGGTCAACACCTGGAATAGGTGGTTCTGGATCACATCGCGGATGGTGCCCGTCTCCTCATAGAAGCCACCTCGCCCCTGGACCCCGAAGTCTTCCGCCAAAGTGATTTGCACATTCTCGATGTAGTGGTGGTTCCAGATCGGCTCCAGAAACGCATTGGCGAAGCGGAAGAATTGCAGGTTGTTCACCGGCCGCTTCCCGAGAAAATGGTCGATGCGAAAGATCTCGGACTCGTCGAAGGTTTTGAGCAGAATTCGATTAAGTTCCCGGGCGGAGGCAAGGTCTCGTCCGAAGGGCTTTTCGACGAGCACGCGCGCGCCCTGGGCGCAGCCGGACTTCTCCAGGTGCTGCACAACCGTTTCGAACATTTGAGGCGGAATGGCCAGGTAATGCGCCGGCCGCTTGGCTCCGCCCAGTTCTTTGCGCAGCTCCTGAAACGTCGCCGGCTTGGAGTAGTCGACGCTCACATAGCGCAGCAAGCCAGAGAGTTTTTCAAAAGCCACCGGGTCCACTTCCCCCTGCTTTTCCAGGCTCTCGCGGGCCCGCGCCCGAAGCTGGTCGGCAGTCCAGTCAGACCGGCCGACGCCAATGACCGGCACCTGCAGGTTGCCGTGTTTGGCCATGGCCTGCAGCGCCGGAAAGATTTTCTTGAAGGCCAGATCGCCTGTGGCGCCGAAAAAGACCAGGGCATCGGACGGGGATGTATTCATGGTTTCCTCATTTCAGGTGCTCGTGATTTAACAACTGCGCCAACTCGTATTGAAGCAAGTCGCCAATCGAATCGAGGCTGATGTCCGCGGCCGGATAGTCGGCCAGAATCTCCGGGTCGAGGGCGTAATGGCCTTGGCGCACGAAGATGGTTGTCACCCGCCGGCCCCAGATTTTCTTGATGGCGGTAAGCAGTCGCAGCTTGTCCTCGACCAGCACGTAATGTTCAGCCGGGCAGCGCTGCTCGACATCGTCAAGTTCCTGTTCTTTGTGGAGATAAATCAAGACCTGACCGGCCACCGCTTCAGACAGTCCAGAGCGGTCCACTTTGCGCGGTTGGAAGACCACATCCCCGTCGGTCAGCAGGGCCGCTGGCCCCCATTGCTTGACGTGTTCGATGACATCAAGCGCGCCTGGCAAGAGGCGCTCGGCAAAAGGATAGTTCAGTAAGAAGTGGGAAACGGTGAGAATGCTCGGATCGTGTGGATACTCGCCGCGATAGCGTTGCAAGGCGCCCAGGTAATCCGCGTAGCCCAGCTCGGTTCGCAGTTGCTCAAAAAGCATCCAATAACACTTGGCGCGCGCAGCTCCGATCTCCTGCTCAAGGTGGCTTTGCAGGTCGGCGATGACACGGTCGTTGTCGAGCAGCGTGTTGTCCACGTCGAACAGGAATGCGGTGTCGGATCGGGATGGGTTCATGCTGTGGTCCTCTGTCGCGTCGTTACACACTGGCGTCTTTTTCCATGTGCCCCCCGAACTCGAAGCGCATCGCGGAGAGCAGCTTGTCGGCAAACTCGGCCTCGCCGCGCGAGCTGAAGCGGGAGAAGAGTGCCGAACTGAGCACCGGCACCGGCACAGCTTCGTCAATCGCGGCCTTGATCGTCCAGCGCCCCTCGCCGGAGTCGGACACCTGACCTTCGAACTTCGCCAGCTTCGGATCCTTGATCAGGGCGGACGCGGTCAAATCCAGCAGCCACGAGGCAATCACGCTGCCCCGCCGCCAGACCTCGGCGATCTCGGGAATATCAAGGTCGAATTGGAATTCTTCAGGGTCGCGCAGCGGGGTCGTCTCGGCATCGTGCGATTGTTCGTTTTGACCCACATTGGCATGAGCCAGGATGTCCATGCCCTCGGCATAGGATGCCATCAGGCCATATTCGATGCCGTTGTGCACCATCTTGACGAAGTGCCCGGCGCCGCTCAGCCCGCAGTGCAGGTAGCCCTGTTCCGCGGTGCCTTTGCTTTTCTCACGCCCTGAAGTGCGCGGGATGTCGCCGACCCCAGGTGCCAGCGTCTTGAACACTGGTTCGAGCCGCTCGACCGCCTCATCCGGGCCGCCGATCATCAGGCAGTAGCCACGTTCCAGTCCCATCACGCCGCCGCTCGTTCCACAGTCGATGTAGTGGACCTTCTTGGCCGCTAGTTCCTTGGCCCTGCGAATGTCGTCCACGTAGTAGGAGTTGCCGCCATCGATGAGGATGTCTCCCGGTTCGAGATGCGGCAGGAGGTCGACGATCAGTTGATCGACAAACGCCCCCGGGATCATCATCCAGATCGCCCGCGGTTGCTCCAGCTTCTTCACGAGGTCCGCGAGCGAGGAAGCACCATCGGCTCCTTCTTGGGCCAGCCCCTCGACCGCTTCGGGCGACCGATCGAAGACCACGCACTGATGCTCTCCCCGGTGCAGTCGACGCACCATGTTCGCGCCCATTCTTCCTAGTCCGATCATTCCAATTTGCATCTTGATCTCACTTTCTTTAATATTGCCACGTTTGCGGGTTTGCTTTCATTCAACAACTGACGGATGGATGTTCGCAATCGTTTCACGTGTGTGGGTTCTCTCGCATCGCCCGGTAGCGACGGATCAGAGTGTTCGTGGAATTGTCGTGTTCGAGTGTGGGCTCCGTCTCCGTATCGAGTTCCGGCAGAATCCGCTGCGCCAGCACTTTGCCCAACTCGACGCCCCACTGGTCGAATGAGTCGATGTTCCAGATGACCCCCTGGGTGAAAACGCTGTGCTCGTAGAGGGCGACGAGCTTGCCGAGCGTTTCCGGTGTGAGTCGCTCGGCAAGAAGCGTGTTGGACGGACGATTGCCTTCAAAGACTCGGTGCGGCACCAGCCAGTCCGGCGTGCCTTCCGCTTGGACTTCCTCCGGCGTCTTGCCAAAGGCCAATGCCTCGGTCTGGGCGAAGACGTTCGCCAGGAGGATGTCGTGATGCTGGCCGAGCGGGATGAGCGGTTGGCCGAAGGCGATGAAGTCGCAAGGAATAAGCCGGGTGCCCTGATGAATGAGCTGGTAGAAGGAATGCTGGCCGTTGGTTCCCGGTTCGCCCCAGTAGATGGGGCCGGTCTGGTAGGCGACTTCCGTCCCATCGAGCGTGACGTGTTTGCCATTGCTCTCCATGGTCAACTGCTGCAAGTAGGCCGGGAAACGCTTCAGGTACTGCTCATACGGCAGGACCGCGACGGTTTCTGCGCTGAGAAAGTTTGTGTTCCAGATCGTCAGCAGGCCCATGAGGACCGGCAGGTTCCGCTCGAACGGGGCGGTGCGGAAGTGCTCGTCCATCTGCTGGAAGCCGTCGAGCAGGGCACGGAAGTGATCCGGGCCGATGGCCAGCATGGTCGAGAGGCCGATTGCCGAGTCCATCGAATAACGCCCGCCGACCCAGTCCCAGAACTCGAACATATTGGTGGTGTCGATGCCGAACTCGGACACCTTTTCGGCATTGGTCGAGACCGCGACGAAATGCCTGGCCACGGCCTGAGCATCGCCGCCGAGTCCCTTGAGCAACCAATCTCGCGCAGACTGGGCGTTGGTCATCGTCTCCTGCGTCGTGAACGTCTTGGAAGACACGATGAACAGGGTTTCCGCCGGATCGAGGTCGCGGGTCGCTTCGACAATATCCGTGCCATCGACGTTGGACACGAACCGGAACGTCATCGTCCGGTCGCTGTAATACTTGAGCGCCTCGTAGGCCATCACTGGGCCAAGGTCCGAGCCGCCGATGCCGATGTTGATGACGTGGCGTATGCGTTTGCCGGTGTGGCCCTTCCACTCGCCGCTCCGGACCCGGTTGGAGAAATCTGCCATCTTGTCGAGCACCGCGTGGACCCGAGGTACGACGTTCTCGCCGTCTACCATGATGGATGCTCCGCGCGGCGCGCGCAGGGCCACGTGCAGCACGGCACGGTCTTCCGTGATGTTGATTCTCTCGCCTCGGAACATGGCATCAATTCGCGCTTGCAGGCCGGACTGCTCCGCCAATTGCAGCAGGAGCTGCAGCGTTTCATCCGTGATACGATTCTTTGAGTAATCGAGGTACAGACCGACCGCTTCGGCCGTTAGACGCTGGCCGCGTCCGGGATCGTCAGCGAACAACCTGCGAAGATGGGCGTTGCGGATATCCTGACGATGGTTTTCGAGCGACTTCCATGCCGGACACGCCGTGGGCAGTGATGCGCCCGGGGCGGCGAGAGCTTGATCGCGGCCACTCGCATCCTCCCACATGCGAAATCCTCCCAAGAACGCGTTGGCGTTGTCGCCGGCCCGGCAACCTGGTGGTAGCTCATCCAGCTCACTCACGTTGCCGCCACCTAACACCACGTCATTGGATTGGAGCGCGGCGACCAGATGGGCGACCACCTTCTTGACGTGTTTCTGCCATTTCTTTTTCCCCCGGCGCTGCATACTGTCGGCACTCACATAGTCCTCAAAGGTTCCTTTCTTGTAGGAGAGATGGGCCAATTCCATCGGCACGACGATGCCATCGACCACCATCGCAGAACCGAGGCCGGTCCCCAGACCCAGAAACAACAGTTTGCCCCCCTGGTAGCTTCCCAGGGCTTGCATGGCCGCGTCGTTAATCAGTTTGACCGGGCACCCGAACGCGGATGGAAAGTCGAACCCGACCCAGCCCTCGGCAAGGTTATGGGGTTCCGACACAACGCGGTCTCCATGGGCCACACCCGGATAGCCGATTGAGACCACGTCATACTTCCAGTCTTCCGCCAGCTCCTTAACGCCCGACACCATCTCCTCAACGGTCATCTCCGGCCCGGAGGAGAACTTTCGAGGTTCGTCCTGTCCCGTGGCGAGAATCTTGACGTGCGACCCGCCTACGTCCACAACCAAGACATTCATGATGCCACCTTTCGTTTATCAACAAACCCGTGATTCTGTGCCATGGTGTGCCTCACTAACTTGCTTTCCAGAGAGCCGTGCTCTTGGACGCGATGACCTCGATCAGTTCGTTCCACGATTTGACGAACGACGCGGCCCCCTCGTCTTGCAACCGCGAGGCGAGGGCATCGATGTCGACACCTGCCTCTGCGAACTTGGCCAACACCATCTCGCAATCGCCGCCGTCGGCCGACAGCGTCGGGCCGATCTCGCCGTGATCGGCGAACGCTTTCAACGTGCCCTCGGGCATCGTGTTAATTGTGAGCGGAGCGGCCAGCCCCGCGATGTACAACACGTCGGAGGCCTGGGGGTCTTTGGTTCCCGTGCTAGCCATCAATAGTCGCTGCGGGCGGGCGCCGGAGTTGAACGCCCGCTGCCAACGCGGCGAAGCCATCAGGTCGCAGTACGCTTTGTAGGTACGCTTGCCGATGGCGATGCCGAGCTGGTTGCTGAGCGCGTCAGGCACCTTGCCCTTGACCGCGACGTCCCAACGACTGATGAACATCGAGGCGACTGAGACGACATCGGGCGCCAGCCCCGCCGCGATCCGCCGCTGGATGCCGCGCAGGTAGGCGTCGGCCGCCGCGAGGTACTGCTCGCGAGAGAACAGCAGCGTGACGTTGATCGGAACGCCGGCAAAGATCGCTTCCTCGATGGCGGGCAAACCTTCCTTCGTGCCGAGAATTTTGATGAACAGGTTCGAGCGCTCGGCCCGGGCGTGCAGCTCTTTGGCCACGGTGAGCGTGGTCTCGGTGTCATGTGCCAGCAAGGGGGAGACTTCCAGCGACACCCAGCCATCTACGCCGCAGGTTCGGTCGTAGATCGGCCGCAGCAGGTCCGCCGCCTGGGTGAGATCGTCGACTGCCAGTTCGAAAAACAGATCCTCCCCCGACTTTCCTTGCTCGGCGAGCTTGCGAATCGCGGCGTCGTAGGCGCTGCTGTCCTTGATGGCGTTGTGGAAGATCGTGGGATTAGACGTCAATCCGGTCACGGAGAACTCATCGATGTAACGGCGGAGTGTGCCGCTGGTGAGTAGCTCGCGCGTGATATTGTCGAGCCAGAGACTCTGGCCTGACTCGTGTAGTTGTTCGGTAGCATTCATGGCGTTACCTCGAAAGTAATTTGTGTAAGCGGGTGAAAGCGTCAGTGGCAGACCTGCGTTCGTGTTGGTTTATCCCTGAACTTGTCGGACCCTCCGTTTCGCTACTTGTTGTTCAGAACGTCGATCTGATAATCCTTCGCCTCCCACCGATCTTCGTCCGTCCAAAAGAAGGTGAAACGAATCGGGGCTTGTTGATTCATCGCGATCGGGATGTCGACGTAGTCAATCCACAGGCCCGAGTCGGTGGATTCCGTGTCCACTACAGATTGCCATTCATCCTGCGACCAACGCAAGCGAAACGGAGCCGGCGCCTGAATCCGCAGCGTCGTTCCAGGCCGAATGGTGCGGATGCGACGATTGGGTTTCCAGACTTCCAACGTCATGCAGTCGCGGCGATGCTGGTAGTGATCAGCGACCGCGGGAATCAAGTCGAAGACCTTGCCGTCACTCACAGAGCGAAGCAGCTTGATATACTCGGCATGCGCCCACATCAGCGGAGTTGCCGCACCCGTTTGTCCGCCGAAATACAGATGCTGCTCGGGTCGATCGGGCTCATCCCAGACCTGTTCAGGCAACAGTCCACTGGAATTGGCAAAGCCTTCCAGCGCGCGAAGATAGGGCGTGACGTCGCGACCGGCTGCGAATTCGTAATGACCACGTTCGCCGGTCAGGAGCGGCCAGGCACGCCCTGTGCCCCAGCCCTCGAACGGGCCGCCGTCCGCACGCTGCCCGTAGCCGTCGTGGTTATAACGGTGCCAGCACGGGCCGACAGGTGTGTCGACCTTGAGCAGCGCATCGACCACACGCAGCGAATCTTCAATCAACGGATCGCCCGGCTTGCGGATGCCGTACCGCACCAACTCCAGAAACCCCGCATCCACGATCTCCTTGGCCGGAAACTGATGCCTTTGCCCTGGCCCGCCATTTTTGACGAGCAAAGTTCCCTCATTCGGGTTCTCGTTCGGTTCGGGATGGCCGACATCAACCGGATGGATGCGAATGAAGTGCCGGGGAATCTCCGGCAGGAGCGTTCCCTGGGTGGTGACCGTCCAAGCCTCCACGTGGCATTCCAGAAAATCCGCGTACTGCTGGAGAAACGTCGCGGTCTCCTCGTCGCCCCGCCCGCGCGCGAAGCTGGCGGCACACGTCAGCGCGGCGATGTTGGACGCCAGCGTCGACGGCGAGTACCCGCTGTTCTCCTCCCAGCGTTCTTGCGGTGTCGCCGGTCCCTGTCGCACGAGATAGCTGGCGGCCCGGAGCACCATCGGGTACGGGTCGAAATCCCGCAGCGCCCCCGCCTCGTGCAACCGCCACGCCAGCATGATGGGAAATGCGACTTCGTCGAGCTGGATTCCGGTCCAGTACGAATCGCCGTTGATCCAGAAGTTCTGGTGAAACCCACCATCGGGCAGTTGCGAGCAGGCCAGATAAATCAGCGACCGCAACGGCGTCTCTGAATTGCCGGCGGCGAGCAATCCGGTGGCGCTGTTGACCATGTCTCGCGTCCAGACCAGGTGATACCCGCCGATATCGTCGTCTCCGCGGACCTCGCCCCACGGAATGCTCAATGAGGCAATCATCGCGCCGGGATAGGTCTTGTCCTCGTGGGACAGAAGCAAGCTGTGACTGGTGTGGTACAGTCGGCCGCCATCGCCGGCGACTTTCTTCTTGATCGGCAGAACATTCTTGCAAACCCGCTCCCACTGCTCGATGAAGCGCTCGCGATGATCGGCAAACGGCACCCCGAGCGACTGCAACAGTGTCGTGACCGCATCGTGTTGTCCGCTTCCGAAGGCCAGCCCCAAAGTGAACTCGTGGCCGCCTCGTAAATCCAACTCGCCGGTGAGCGCAATGTTGCCGTCGTCCGCCGTGTCGAACTCCCAGTCCAACTGGAAGTTGTCCGCCAGATCGGTCCATCCATCCGAGCTCCCCACGTAACCGCAGGAGCGACGCACAAACGGGATCGACGCCGCAATGGCCAACCACGTGTCACCCTTATGTGCCACTTGAATGGTGTGGCCGGCCATGTCGATCGATCGCCCACTGTTTCCGGCGCCGCCGACCTCCAGATGAGGCGCGAGCAGTGAAAACAGCCTCAACTTGCTCTTCAACGGCTGGTCGGCCTCCAATCGCGTATGGATCAAAACGCAGGCATGGTGCGGGTCGGCAACGACCTGTTTGATAATGCGGTAACGTCCCTCACGATCGACGCTGGTGACTTCATACCCCAGGGCGTGGTGAGACAACTCGCGGATGCTGGCATCCAGGTGACGGCGCTCATCGTGGAAAAACGATTCGCCGTCTGTAACCAGATATTGCAGATCGCGAATCTGCGGCTTGTCAATCGTCGGGTAGTAGACTTCGTTTAGCATCCCGCCCGACAGCGTGAACCAGAGGCAGCTCGACGCCGAGTAGGCCGTCCCCACCGCGTCCTTGTTGCCGCGGGTCCAGCGCGGCTCAATGCCCGGTCGCCCGAAGGCTTGTATTTGTTCATGAGTATGTGTCACGGTGTGTCTCCTTGGTGAAATCAGCGGCGCTTACTACCTATCTTCCGCATACTAAGCTTACGTCAGTCTGATGCTTTTGTCGGTGATACGCCATACACTTGTCGCTACTTAGCCAGGTATCCCAGATTCTTAAGAGCGACAAACTGTCCTTCATCGCGTCCAATCCAGCCACTTGACGCCGAAGTGGCGCGGAGGCCCGGAGACGGATCGTAGGCCTCATTGCGCAGCGGCGGGCACCCGACGGCGACGCACACCAGTGCGAAATGCACGCGTGGCTCGACAAACTTCGGCCGAATCTGTTCGTGTTCGATCTGGTTCAAGCTCCACACCTGCCCGCCGAGGTTCCAGCGAACCGCGTCCCAGTGCTCCGCAGCGGGGATGTCCATGATCGACTCGATCGGCTGGTGTTCAACGATCAGTTTCAGCGTGAAGGCGTTGTAGGCGTTGATCAGCAACGCGAGTTTTTCATTGCGCCCCATCGCATCCAAGGGCGCGGCACTGACCGCTGCGAGATATTCATCTTGCCTGACCTCGTCTTGTTTTAGCCCGTTGTAATCGATCCAACCATCTGCGTCGACGTGCTGCTGAAGCAGCAAGTCGAACGGCGAGTGATCGAACGCCGGGCTTGACGCGTTTTCAGCGTACGCCTCCTTCAATTCCACGCGAGGTGGTCTGAACATGCCCCCCAACCACTGCTCAATTGTCATCGAGTTGGCATACACGTAGGCCGCCGAAACAATAATGACCAGCGCCGCTACTGCGAGTAGGATGGTGTTTCGCAGGGGTGGCGCTTCGCTTTCAGCACGCTGGTCCTCGTCGTTGGCGTCGGGCGACGCATTGCCGGCCTCGGCCGTTTCCTTCATTTGCTGTTGCAGCTTACGGCGGGCCAGCCACGTGAGGTAAACCGTGACAGCGGCCGTCGCCAGCAACCCCACGGCCAACATGCCCCACTCGGCAGATGTCCGTGCCCGGTCGGCCCCAACTGCCGCACCCGTGACGTGTCCGAGATAGACTATAAGAAACGTGCCGGGGAGCATGGCCAACCAGCTTGTGACGACGCACGGCCAGAAGCGAACCGGCGTCAGCACGACGGTTGACGCGGCGACGGCTTCGACATGATCGCCCCGCTCATCGCCGTCGAAGATCGCCGTCTCGCCAAACAGTTCGCAATACTTCACGACCCAAAGTGTGGCCGACATGCTACGCTCCTTTCAGGTTCATCCGGATTTAGCGTAGTTGGCAAGCAGAGAGTCGGGCTTCGAAGTGCGTTTTTGAGAACCAAGGGAATGGAAATAGCAAAAGGGTTGCGATTCGCTTTGGAATACACGCCCCTTCCCTTCGTTCCATCGGGCCCTCTCGCCAGCAGGGCCTGATGGAAAGGCATTTTGACGGTGTTTCCCTGGAAATCAAGGGTTCGCAGTACCCATCGTGGAGCATCGAGATCACGCTCTCCAAGAAAGTTTGCTCGTATCTACCTTCCCTTTGTGCTGAAAACGTACCTAGGCACGACACCCATCAGATCGCGTTTCTCACCGAGATCAGCAAACCAAGTCATCGCAACGACTTACGGAAACTACGCTTCCGTCGGATGAACCCAAAAACTGTGCCACAAAAGTCAACAGAAATCCGAAAACGAGAAAACAGATTACCACGACAGCGAGCCCGCCGCGACTGGGACTTTCCTAATTGAATTGGTTGCTGCTCACGGCAATCGCTTTTCTGATGAAGTCAAGGAATGCCTAAAACACTAGAATCACTTTCAGACTAGATGAGAGCATTGGCCAAGACAACCAATGGGCAGCAGACTTTCATTGTGCGAGGGCAGTATTGGCTTCCAGCCGCAGTGGCTTAGGACGGTGGCTAAAAGTCGCCGGTACAGAAAAGTGTCACCCCAAAACTAAACTATGACAATGTACTTTTGAGGAAAATGAGGTAAGCAATGAGTGATCGGATGAAGGGGATTGGCTTGGTGCTTTTTATTGCTCTCTGCCTTGGCGTGGCAGGGCTGGGAGCACTAGCCACGACACCTGAGATCGAGGATTGGTATCAAACGCTAGTCAAGCCCTCCTGGAACCCACCCGCCTGGGTGTTTGGCCCTGTCTGGACTACGCTTTACCTACTGATGGCAATCGCGGGATGGCTCGTGTGGAAGCAGGCAGGCTTTGGGGCCGCCGCATTGCCAATGACACTATTCGGTGTGCAACTTATGTTGAATCTTGGTTGGTCATGGATATTTTTCCGCTTCCACCAGCCAGGTTGGGCGTTTATAGAAATCGTGCTGCTATGGTTGGCGATTGCTGCGACCACCATAGCGTTCTTCCGTCGGGAAAGGATCGCCGGTTGGCTGATGACTCCTTACCTGGTGTGGGTGAGTTTTGCCGCCGTGCTCAACTTCACCATCTGGCAAATGAATAAAGGTTGAGCCTACTCATTGGGAATGAGCAGTTCGCAAGCTCCCCCACGTTAATTCATTACGACCGCGGTTGAAAGACGATGCAAATCGGAGCAGGAGTAGTGAGCGTTTGACCTGTGAAATCGATCTCACCCGTATCTTGATCGATCTGAAAAACGGAAATGGAGTTTGAATCTCGGCCAGCCGCAAGTAACCATTTCCCAGAAGGATCGATATTGAAATGCCGCGGATGGTCACCCTGAGAATCCTCCACTTCGATGAATGTCAGTTTGCCACTTTGGGGGTCCACTGCGAATGCTGAAATAGAATTGTGAACACGATTGGCTGCATAAACAAAGCGGCCGCTCGAGTGCATTCGAATTTCCGAACAGTTGTAGGAAGGCTCGCGGAGTTCTTCAGGAAGTGTGGAAATGGTTTGGATTGGTTCCAATGAGCCTGCCTCAGGATCATACTTAAATACGGTTATAGAGAGACCCATCTCGTTGACGACATAGGCAAACTTGCCGTCTGGAGCAAAAGCCATATGGCGTGGTCCGCCACCCGGAGGCGATTCGCCATGGCCGTGCGACTCGATGCTCCCGGTCGCCGGGTCGATACGATAGATCACGATTTTGTCCGTGCCCAAGTCGGGAACTACGAGGAATTTATTCTTGGGTGCCGGATTGACCGAATGGGGATGCGGTCCTTCCTGACGTGATTGGTCGGGGCCCGATCCCGTATGCCGAACGAGTGCGGAACGAGGCTGAATGCTTCCATCTTCGGCCAACGGAAAGACGGCAATGGTGCCGTCACTATATTGAGCGCTAAACAAGTAGCGGGACGTGTGGTCGATGGCGATGTGACACGCAGTGCCTCCGCCGAGTGGTTGCGTATTCAGTTGGCAGAGCGATTTGCCATCGGGACTGATTTCAAAAGCAGCAACGCCTCCCTCACCATTCGGAAGTCGACACGCTGCATACAATCGTTTGCCATCGGAACGTAGTGCGAGAAATTCAGGTTCGCCAATTTCCACAGCCAAGTGAGGCGGCTCAAGTTCTCCCGATTCTTCATGGAGTGTGGTTCGATAGATTCCCTCCGTTTCGCCTTGCTGCGGCGAACCCATGCCGATCCATACGGCCACATTTTCCGCGCAAACGCTTTGGGCTACGACAACCAATAGGAAGCAAGCTATCAGGGTAGACATTAAAACTTTCTGGAGGGTTCGAATCAAAAAACGAACCGAACAAAGTGAAAATTATCCGTAGGGGAGTTGAACAAATCGATAAATCCAGATCGGAGAATAGTATACACTCTAAAGAAGTTAGCGCGAAATGAGGATGCCATCCAGGCAATCGACTATCGCTCGGAGACGACCTTGGGCTTCTTCCCGGTCCCCTCGTCTACCAATACATTCCTCCTCCAGTGTCTGGTCCATTTTGCAGGCCTTCGAGAGAATTGAGAGCCACTTTCTTGAATTCAGAAGTCGCACCAAGCATCTGTAAGATAAGGAATTCAGTGCAGGTCGGAGAACACACAAGTTCAACTTAAAATCATGGTTCCTCGCCAGAACCTGTGGGTCGCCAAGTGGCTTTTGGGCGTGTATGACAGGCGTTTTCGAGGCATTTCAGGGCAAAAAGAATGGTTCAGGAATCTGGCCCCCAAAAAGCGACCCTGACGGAACAAGCCGTCCGGGCCAAGCGGGGCTTTCTTCCCGCCCTGACCTGGCTATCCCTCGTCAGGTGGTTCGCCAG
>JBGSPU010000030.1:0-12577 GCA_041738415.1 Bythopirellula sp. | reverse complement strand
AGCCTTGGCACCGCTTACCGGGCGGCCTCAAAAGAGATTCCTACGTTAGTCTGTTTCTTCGCGTGTGGAGTCTCGCGGGTAAGAAGTGTGACCTTCATGGCGAATGATTCTAGGTACAGCCGCCAGGCTGCCCTACTTTACAGACGACCTTCGTCGTCCGATTTCCAGGGACCGAAACTAGAAGCATCCCCTACCGAGTGAATCATCCGCTTGTCCCCATTCCAAGTCCGCTATCGCAGGCTTGGAACATCTTTGGCAATCGACTCTCCAAACACTCACCAGTAAGCCCTCGCGGGCCTTTTGAATCGTTGAGCTATTCACGTCCGAGGACTTACCCCGGTACCCGAAACAGTCACGTTCCGGCACAGCCTGTCACCAGGCTTGTGGCTCCCGACACTGGACAACGTTGAACGCCGCACTAGGCAAGCGAACCCCGCGTATGGATTTGGCTGCAAACACTTGCAACCACACCAATTTGAAAACAGACGGCTTGCAGTAGAACACCACTACAAGTTTTTCCGTATCGCCCCGCATCGGGGGCGAGATAAGAACAAAACACTATAGGATAGAATCGCAAGATTACTTCAAGCGTCTTCTCTGCCCAACAAAGGCAGCGAGCGGTTTTGAGATTACTTTGCGAAGCCTCCTTCGCACTGAGCGAGCATCTCTCGATGCACTCAGCTCTACCGGCGAAACACGCTCATGGAAGGTAAACCCCATGAAACCCTTGGCTTGGTTGGTGACCAAGCTAAACGGGTGTGTTTCCCAGACGGACAACTGCTTCAAAGCGTTTTACGACCAACAAACAGTCGAAGAGCCACTCCTACGGCTCCTCTAAGGGTTCGTATAACACACCCCGCCAAAGAAAATCAAATACTGTTTGCAAAAACTAGCTTAGCCATTTGTTTCCTGATACCGTTGACTGGGACTTCCCTTCTGGAATCCATCCGCTCGTAGTGTCGCCTACTTGGCCGCAGTGCGAGCCGGTGGCGTGCATTCCACAAGGTTTTTCTGTGGCCGACCCTTTTTAAGGAGCGGCCCGCAAACGAAGGGAGCTTCCCATGATTCGCTTAGTCTGTATGTTTTGTGACCGTGACGATTACAAGAATGTCGAGACGTTGCCACGAGATTGGTTTTCCGTGGATGAAATCGAGGAGTATCGAGATGCCATGCAGGCAGCCGACCTCTCTCCGAGTGATATTAGTCAGCAAGGCTGGTTTAGCCATATCGGGGTTTGTCCGAGTTGCTACGAGGCCGAGATTCGACCTGCCCTGGTTTCTTGCGAGACGAGGGCTTCCTGAGAAAGCTTTTTCTATGAGGTCCTATTTTGCACGCCATTGGCCTCACCTATCTGGGTTTAGTCTTTGTTGCTTGAAGTATCACCCAAGAAGCGTGTCGGCAAGCACAGGTGCCACAGCTTGGCAGTAAAGAGGCGGATAAGTCGTTCTCTCATTCTGACCCCCGCAAGGATAGTTCGCAGTGCTATTCAGCTGACGTTCAAGACATCCCGCACCAACCGTCCACACGTGAATCGGCTTACCTGCCCGCACGTCGGAGCCTTTTGGAAAGATGAGTCGCGTCGAGTCATCGGTACACTTTTCTAGGACCCGACTAATCCGTTTACTATCCGCAGCTTGATTGTAGGCACCACCCCAGCCAAAGACGATGAATTTTAATGCCCTTGAATCTGGGCGGTCTTCTTGCACTTTTCTGGCCTGCACCAACTCTCGCCATTCTTTGAGCGGCTGTTTAGAATCTGCCGGGTTACGAATGTAAGAGAGATTAAGAATCTGCACATACCCGGTTTCACGTAATTGCTCAGCGTGGCATTTACTTTTTCGCTCAACTAAGCAACGCGTCTCCAGCAACACAGCCTCCAAAGCAGGCAAGAGAGCCTCGCTAGCGTAATTCAATGGACCCCAGGGAGTATTCATCATTCCCTTGGAGTCTACGCGAGGCCTCAAGGAACTTGCCGCACTTCCTGGATTTTGAAGATAAAAGGCACCGACACAGTATCCAAATTTACGAGTTATGTTCTTTTGTTGGTCGCCAAAAAAGAGGCGTGTGTCTCGACGCCTGACCACGACCGTCTCGCTCAGAGTTAAAATGTCAGAATAACTGGCAAATACTTTGGGCATCAGCTCTCTTCCTCACTTGAGACTTTCCGATTTGAGTAGCGATTTATCCCGTAGTATTCTGTTCTCGTAGAACGCTTTCTCTCCGAAGTGATGTCGAATGAAGAATGATTCTTCTTCGACGTTTCTCATTGTACCACGGCGTCAAGGGCCGCGAGCATAAACGCATTCGTGGACTCGCTGCTGCTCGCCTACGGCGAGACTTCCCCTTGACTTGCCGTGTTCGGTGTTCAATACGGTCGAATCAACGACCGCATTTTAATAACGGAGAGAATACGATGGAGAACAAACAACCCATGATGTACCAACAACGAACGCTTGATTTTGAAACACCCGTGCATGCTGAAGTGCAGCATGTCGCTGAAACTACTTCCCAGCCCCCACCGGCGAACCAAGCCGGGCAGGCCTTGGTCCGTCCCGAGAGGCAACTCACTTACGGCGGAATTCCTCATTACGAATGGCCCGAAGCAAAATTTCTGCATGACCGAGACACCATCACCGTCGACCGCATCCGCGACGACATCGATGGACCCTCCCATCGCTTCATCATCAAACGGCTTGACCAGGTGGAAGCCTATTTTGGGAAGAACAATACGAAACTCGGCCAAGTCGTTGGCATCAGCCACGCCAAAGAAGAAGTCTGCGTCAAATTCCCTGGCGGCACCAATGGTATCTGGTTCTATAAGGGCGAAATTTATCCTGCCATCGAGTCCAAGCCCCAGCGACCCACCAATGGTCGCCCCCTTTCGGAAAGCATCACAGCGGCCAATCTCAAGCACGGAGCAGGGCTTACGGAAGCTGACCGAGTTCCTCAGCCCGCACCCCAGCTCTCACCATTCTCGTTTGATGATTTTAAGACGTTCCACCGCGAGTTTCACGCCGGAAGCCTGGCATTTGAAGATTATCACAAGCTGTTTGAACGGCTGCATGCCAGCCAGGATTCTTTGAAGGGAGAACTACTCTCGCGCTTTAAGGCCAAGGAACTAGCCGTGCTGGCCTCACGCTTTGGCTCTTGGAGTGCCAAACGCTCCACCAAGGAGGAAAACGCCGCCCACGTCGTCTCCAAAATGCTTTCCTCCTTTGTGCTGGAGGGAAGTGTCTCTTACTGTCCCATGAGTGGTGAGACCTATGAGGAGGCCGTCGCCAAGAAGGTCCGAGCCGTTACCGCTGGAGAGTACGCCCGGGAATTTGAAAAACGCCAAGAAACTTCTCTGGCGCGAGAAAAGGCATTAGAAAACCCAGAAACGCTTTTGGAGTTTCACACCTTTTTGCGTGAGAAAAGTGAAGACGAACTGACAGACGAGCAGCTGGCCCTCTACGACTCCTTGTACGCCGACATGTCGCGTGGACGTCGAGCGAGCCAGGCCCCAACCACCGTCACCCAATTTGAGAGCGAAGAACTTGGCTCCCTGGAATTTCAACTCAAGGAAGGTTTTCATGATAAACGGCAATGTCCTCTCTGGATTGTTCAGCTCTCCACTCGCGTCGAGCGAGCTGCCTTTAATGAACTCAATCGCAAAGCAAAGATGCTGGGGGGCTGGTTTTCGAGTTTCAAGAAGACCGATGCAGGCTTTCAGTTTTTGGGGAAGGAACAAGCGGACCGGTTCTGTTCCCTGCTGCAGGGAGACGCCGACCGGACAGACGTACTGGAATCAAGAAAGGAACGCCAGGAACTTACCGCCGCCGAGCGGCTTCATGCCTTGGCCAGCGAACTTAATGCCCGAGCGGAAGAGACGCTTCAGCAAAGTCTCGACTCGCTGCAAAACACCGCCAGACGTGCCGACATCCAAGCCGGGGTCCGAGGACGTTGTTATGCAGAGCGGGCCATGTCACGCACCCTGCACTCGATTGCCGAGGCCCTCTCACGGGGTGAGGCAAAGTATTTGGATGGCATTCGCCACAAGACGCACGTCGAAACGCTTGATACGGTGCTCTCGCTTGCCAAGTGGGCCCGCATCCGTGCCACCAAACGCCAAGAGAGCGAAGGCAAGCTTGCCCAACGCAGTAGCCGCATTGAGGACGAACCTGTCGGGCCGGGAATAATTCGCTTTGCCGAGTACCCCTACCCATGGATTTATAAGCGGCATGTTGTAGACCTGGTCAGCCAAGCCCGCCTACGAAATGGGGTCAAACAGGCCGCTGATAAAATGACGAAACGTCTGGCCAGGGAGAAGGAAGAATTTGTCACTTTCAAAACGGAATATGATATTGAGGCTTTGTCAGATTTTCTGGAGCGAGCCAAAGCAGTCGGACTCGACACCGAACGGGTTGCCACCTCGCTAGAGAATTGTAAGCGACTGCAGCGGGCAAACATCACCGACCTCCACGAACTACGGTCCGCACTTCGGGAATATCTTGGTCACCGCAGCGAGGCCCGAGGAGACTCACCGGTGCAGATTGCCGAGCGAGAACTCATCGGCAAAAAACTCCCCGGATTCTTTCCCACACCACGTCCAGTGATTGAGCGAATGTTGGAGCTGGCAGACATCGCAGCTCAGCATCGTGTGCTTGAGCCATCCTGCGGCAAAGGAGACATTCTCGATGCCCTCAAAATGGAGTGTCCCGGCATCGAACTCCACGCCGTCGAGCAAAACTTCACGCTTTCGGATGTGCTCTCTGCCAAGGGACATGAGGTCGAGTTTGGGGATTTTCTCCAGCACCAAGGGACCTATGACCGCATCGTGATGAATCCGCCGTTTGAAGGCGGCCAAGACATGATGCATATCCAGCACGCCTACTCACTGCTCGTGTCAGGGGGACGCCTGGTCTCGGTCCTTTCGGAAGGGCCGTTCTTTCGCTCGGACAAACAGAGCACCGCGTTTCGCGAGTGGCTCGCTGAGGTCGGCGGAGAAACCGAAACGCTCCCCGAAGATGCCTTTCAGGGACGAGAGGCCTTTCGCGAAACGGGCGTTCGCACACGGATTTTAACTATTGAAAAGGAGTAAACATTTATGAGAAACGAACAACATCAATACCGAGAAGAAGCTCGCTTACCAGGCATGACGGTTTGTGAATCAACACCCCAGGAACTTGACTTAGAAAACCTGGCGGCACCTTCAGCACCAATTGACTTGCCGCCGGCCAAGACCGGGGCCGAGTTTCTCAAGCTCGCAGGGGATGCCCTGTCGGATTTGGAAAGAGACCTCATCGCAGGGAAGAGTGACACGCTCGTCAAATTCCTCTCAACGATGGGAACTTTTCCGAGCTACAGCTTCAGTAATGTTTTGTTAATTTGTCTGCAGCGGCCAGATGCAACGCACGTGGCCGGCTTTAACGCCTGGAAGAAACTTGGTCGCTACGTGATGAAAGGCGAAAAGGGAATTGGGATTATTGCTCCGATGATTTTTGGGGCCAAGAACGATTCTGCTGACGGTGAGGACGCACCGCGTATTCGCTTCAAGGTAGTGAGAGTGTTTGACATCTCGCAAACTGACGGTGAGCCGCTCGCAGAGTTTGCGGCGATTCGTGGCGACCCAGGAGAGCATCTGGCTCGTTTGCGTGACCTGGTCACCGAGCGAAATATTAAGCTTGAGTACGCTGAAATTGCCGGAGGTGCCCAAGGGGTGTCACGAGGAGGTTCCATCACTATTCAACCGGGGCTTTCACCCGCCGAGGATTTTTCGGTATTGGTCCATGAGTACGCACACGAAAAGTTACACAAAGCTGACAAACGAACCTCGACTACCAAGATTCAACGCGAAACAGAGGCCGAGGCTGTGGCGTTTGTCGTGAGCCGTGCCGTCGGGCTTGATTGTGGCAGTCATGCTAGTGACTACATCCAGCTCTATCAGGGGGACGCCAAGGTTTTATCCTCTTCCCTGGAGCTGATTCAGAAAACGGCAGCGGACATACTGGGGGCATTGCTTCCTAAGAAACGCAAGCAGGAGGAAGCATGATTCAGCATACATCAACACAACCACTCGACGCTGCTAGCCTCCCTGGACCTGATACGACCATGAAACGCGAGGCCCTCTTGTCTGCTGACCCACGCTTGCAAGCGATGCTCGCGGAAGCTTCTCGGGTTGGCTGGCCCATCGCCTTTGAAAATGACCTCTATCAGCATGACCTGGCGATTTTGGAGGCTCACCCAGAGCAGCAGATGGTCTGGATTCTCAGAGAACATGGTACGCACCTGTTTCCGATGGAATGTGAGTCAGCGGGCCAGGCGACTTATGCCCGGACCGTTATTCGTTACTGGAGTGGAGAAGATAAACTCAACGTGATTCTCTCTCCTGCTGAGCGGCCCAAGTTCTATCTGGTCACCCCTGCAGGACTCACAGAAACGACGGCCCAAGAAGCTGCCAGTAAGATTCGCTGTACTCCGCACACAACGAGCAAGGAGGACCATGCTTAGTCCGCAACCTCGCAGAGACGAAACAGAGTTAGGTTCGGCAGTCGATTCGTTACGCGATGAAGTACGCGTCCTGCGGGATGTGCTCGATGAGATCCGCGAAGCCCTCCAGTGGCAAAACAACAACGCGGCCGATTTCCCGGAACTTATTGAAGAGCGTGAACGGTTATTAGAGTCCGACTCTGCAACATTACCTGATTGGACCGAAGGTCTCCAACCACCTTCTCAACCTACTGAAATCCCAGACACCACAGAGTCAACACCTGACACCCCCCCTACCCTACCCAGCCGAGAGTTGGTGTCCGAGGTCTTGCACGGGGATTGTTTTGAGTTGCTTCCTACAATTCCGGCTGGCTCCGTAGAAAGTATTTTTATAGACCCCCAATATAATATCGGCCTGGACTATGGCAGTGGCAGTCAGGCCGACCGCCTGCCAACAGAAACCTATCTGCGTCAGATGGAACGCCTGGCACAGCTTGCTGTGGAACGACTCACCCCGACGGGGAGCTTGTGGTTCTTGTGTCCCGAGAAGTGGGCGGACGAGATGGGAATCATACTCTCGAAACTCTTGCCACGTCGTAACCGCATCATCTGGCGGGAGACGTTTGGGCAATATCGGGAGACCTCGTATCCGAGTGGGCACCGGCATCTGTTTTATCATGTGATGGACGAAAAACTCTCCCCGTTTTTTACCGAAGAGATTCGTGTCCCTTCACAGCGGATGCTCAGCGGTGACAAGCGGGCGGCCGGGCCTCGTGTGCCCGACGATGTCTGGGAGATACCTAGGCTGGTGGGCAATGCTTCTGAGCGAGTGGAAGGCCACCCGTGTCAATTGCCGGAAGCACTGCTGGAGCGGATTGTGCTTTGCTCAACGCGCCCCGGTGACCTCATCGCCGACCCAATGAGCGGAACTGGCACCACACTCCGCGTCGCTCAAATATTGGGGCGTCGATATCTAGGAATTGAGAAAGAGGCACGCTTCGTAGACCTCATCGAGGAACGACTCGCCCAAGAGCGTCAGCGGGAGATGTTCCTGCAGTAGACATGACAAATCGCCTTGTTACTCGACTGCTGCCGAACTGGGAGTATACGTCGTTCAATGGTAGTGAGGCAATTCTGAATGTGATTCACAGACGAATCCTTCATTACGCTCTAATTCTCGCCCGCGCAAGCGATCCATGACCCAACGCTTGCCAGTTGTCGATGTGATGGCGCTGCTGCAGAGGTCTCCGTCACCTCCATCAGTTTCTGCGAGTCGAAAGTCGCTGAAGCTGGTCCAGCCGCTGCAGCTAAAGAGTCGGCCAAACTACCCGAGGTGTCTTAACCTAGCAGAGACTGCTGCAGCGAACGACCGCGGTAACCCGGCGGCGGGCAAGAACCTCTGATTTCAAAATCCGCCCGAACCGCCGCTCGGGTTCACCGCTTTGTTCGCCCCAGTTTGGAGACAGTCATTCATTCTGTGTGGCCTCAGCGCAGCCACGGCCATGAATACAGAATAGGAACACCACAGAGTAAAGCGATTGCGGTCCAGCGGACACCGCCGGGCAGACTGACCCACAACGGCGTGTCGTGGGGCGAACGCGTCCACCACCGAATCCCAAGAGCCAAACCAGCTGCGGTGATCGCGTTGATGAAGACGGGAAGTTCACGTGCGTAAGGAAAATCGAAACGGTTGATCCACGAGAACGCACCAATCGTATGACCCAACGTGAACATGAGGCAAATGGCCAGCGCTGGCGTCGAAGGGAGCAGAAGTATCATCCCGACAAATGCAAGCTGCCACAGCACATGACCCGCGATGAACGCAGCTGGACCATGCGCGAGTAGGATGCGGAATCCCGGAGTGCCTTCGAGCACTCTCGAATGGTCATTCCAGTAAGCGGCAGGCTGGCCGATTAGGGTAACCGCGCCATCTAGCATAGCTAGGAGGACGGGAATCAAACACAGTCCAAGCAATCTTCGGGTGTTCATAAGAAGGCGTGTGGAATTGCGAGTTGGGCGAACTTGGTTATAGGAAGTTTCCGCGTATCACCTGTAGACCGCAAATGTGCGGCCTAACGCGCAGGCAGTGGTTTGTCGTAAATTCTATTGTAGCAGTGGCTTGCTTCGATGGCGCCCCTGGTTTTGCGTGATAGGCCGCCCCTGTCTAGCGCTCATCGAGGCCGGTGGCGCAGCCCGTCGGCGGGGCTCCGGACGCCGCGTCCGCCGCGATTCAGGACGTGCGTGTAGATCATTGTCGTCCGCACGTCCTTATGCCCAAGAAGTTCCTGCACCGTGCGTATGTCGTACCCGTCCGTCAGCAGGTGTGTGGCGAACGAGTGGCGGAACGTGTGGCTCGTGACTCGTTTCGTCAGCCCAGCTTGGCGAACAGCCTGCTTGATGGCCTTTTGGACGAGTGACTCGTGAACGTGATGTCTTCCTTGGTCGCCGGTTTTCGCATTGCTCCAGCGATGCGCTTGAGGAAACACGTACTGCCAAACCCATTCGCGGTTGGCATTGGGGTACTTGCGGGCCAGCGCGTGAGGAAGCTCCACGCGGCCAAAGCCGTCGGCCACGTCTTGCTGGTGAATTGACTTGACTTGCTCCAGGTGTTCCTGCAAAGGATGCGCGATAGCCCGCGGCATCGTCGTTACGCGGTCCTTGTCGCCCTTTCCCTCGCGAACGGTGATCTCACCACGCTCGAAGTCCAAGTCCTTGACTCGCAGTCGGAGTGCTTCGAGCAGTCGCAGCCCACCCCCGTAGAGTAGCATCGCGATCAACCACTTCTCGCCCACCAGATGCGTCATCACGCGCGAGACTTCATCGACCGTCAGAACGACGGGCAACCGCTTGGGGCGACGGGCGCGAACGACGCCTTCGATTCGGTCGAGCGGTTGCCGCAGAACATGCTCGTAGAGAAAGAGTATCGCCGAGAGCGCCTGATTCTGCGTTGACGCAGCGACGTGCTCATTGACGGCCAGGTGCGTTAGAAAACGGTTGACCTCGTCTTCGGCAAGTTCGCGTGGGTGGCGCCAACTGTGAAAGTCGATGTATCTGCGAACCCAGTGGACGTAGGCTTGCTCCGTGCGGCGACTATAGTGCCGGACACGGAGTACCTCGACCATGTAATCATAGAGCCGGGGCGCTGGCTTGTCGGCGAACAAACCCAAAGGTGTGCGGCGATGCTGCGACGAGTTGGTCACGGCCAGTTTCCATCAGGTAGTCGGATAGCACCCAATAGTAGAGCCGCTGGACACTGCGAAATCAAACAATGGCGGCCGATATGAGCAAATGGGCAGACCACGAGGTGGCTGAGACCGATGCGATTGCGCCAAGCAAAGCTTGGGATAGGGGGATGAGATGTAACTTGCAACTTTGAAACCTTTCATCGAAACCTTGCGGGCGAGAATCCCGTCCAGTAGAGCTTGACCAGCAACTGGAAGCGAGTGTTGCGTGGTGTTGGAGTAATTCACATCACGAAGCGTACACAGCGAATCCGAAAGCCATGCTATTGAGCTTCGAAAGGTCCAATCGTGGGAGCCTTTGCTTTTTGCATACCAAGGGCCACGCTGCTGCACTGTATTGGTCTGGTGCAAGCAGTCCTGCCGGAGTCGGTTTGGAACATGTGCAAACGGATAACTGAGGTTTCCCAGGAACTTGGGAGAGTCCTACTTATTGCTCCTCGGCAATTCCCGGTTGGAGCTACCGGGTTACCAACTCCAGGCTCTGGCAGTGCACTCGTCTGGCAGAGAACGAAAACAACGAGTGCATCCGAGGTATCGCCAAGCGAAGGAAACGAAGTGCGGTGAGATGGCGGTAGGATGTCGTAGCACCCGCATAGTACTGATGAAGCCGGGGAACTGGTCCCGCAGGACCCGGTGGAGGGAAGGCAAAACCGAAAGGGGGTGCCTGATGTTGGACCCTGGGTCGGGAAATACGTCCGAGGCTTTGAACTTGGAATTACGTATCAACGACACGGCTCAGGATAGCATTCCGGGCATGCAGCGTTTTGTTGTATGGCGAAGCCAGCATCAGAGGAACCGTATGCTGTAATGTGGGCACGTACGGGTCTGTGGGAGCCCTGGGTGGCAACACCCAGGGCCACCTGGCCAGGCGACGTTTGCTTCGTGCGGGCGGATGCATCAGCCTGTGCAGCTAGGGCTCTAAGCGAACTGACAGAGGTGTCCTCGTGGAAAGGAGACCTCTGCGCTTACGCCGACTCTCCAAGCTGCAGCGAGTGGTCCAACCGACTGCGATTATGGGGTTACCGAACTTGCATCGGTCGATCCGACTTCCGTACGTGCGCTACAAGTTTACGCATTGGAGTAATCAACAAGGTGATGGCTTACTCGAGTTCAACGCGCACCTCCTTGATCGTGCCAGTGAAGGCGAAGGGCGGCTTGTAGGTGTTGGAAACAGGTGAGCCGGTGTCCATGCCAACGCCAAAGGTGTCGATGCCGAAGCGACCGGGGACGGTTTTCTCGATCAGTGCCTCGCCGACCTTCTTGTTGTTGATGAAGAGCGTGCCGCTGCCACCGCTGCCGAGTTCGCCGCCATCGTAGGCAAAGTCGAAGCGGACGGTGGACTTGCCGGCGGGAACGGGATCGCTGGAGGTGATGACGGTACGGGTTTCGTCGAACCAGTTGAAGTGATAGACGAGCTTGCCATCTTGCACGTAGAGCGAGTAGCCGCCGCTGCTTCCGCCGATCGCGGCGAGCACGCCTTCACCGCCATGCTCCGGCATGGTGATGTCGGCTTCGATGGTGTGGGAACGGTTCTTCGTGTTCGCGGCGGCCGTTTCGGCGAGGCGCACGGCGCCAGGGTAGTAGGTGAACTTGGTGCGCTTCGGACCGCTGCCGCCGGGCGAGGGTTTGGGGACGTAGATGCGGCCGGTGCCGCGGTCGTCGAGCGGATAGACGTGGTTTTTCGCAGCCTCCTCGTCGAAGAGCGCTTTCATTTCCGCGAGCTTGTCCGGCATCTTGGCGGCGAGGTCGTTGGCTTCGCTGAAGTCTTCGTCGATGTGGTAGAGTTCCCACTTGTCCTGGTCCCAATTCCCCGGCGCGTAGTCCTGACGCCACGGGAAGGTGTGCTGGGCGCAGGCGATCCAGCCGTTGTCATAGATCGCCCGGTTGCTGAAGACCTCGAAGTATTGACGCTTGCGCACGGGCTTGGCGTCCGGGCTGTCGAAGGTGGAGAGGAAGGAGACACCGTCCATCGGCTTTTGCTCTACGCCGTCCACGGTCTTGGGAGCGGGAAGATGCGCGGCTTCGAGGATGGTGGGCACCACGTCGATGAGGTGGGTGAACTGCGTGCGGATGCCACCCTTGTCCTTGATGCGGGCGGGCCAGGTGACGATCATGGGATTGCGGGTGCCGCCGAAATGGGAGGCGACCTGCTTGACCCACTGGAACGGAGCGTTGCCGGACCACGCCCAGCCCACGGGATAATGCGGCTCCGTGTCGGGACCGCCGATGGAGTCCAGGTGCTTCAGGTTGTCCTCAAGCGGGGTCGGGAAACCGTTGAGGGCCTTGACTTCGTTGAGCGTGCCATCGGGTCCGCCTTCGGAACTCGCGCCGTTGTCGCCGACGATGTAGATGATCATCGTGTTGTCGGCATCGGGCAGTTGATTCACAGCATCGATCAATCGTCCGCACTCGTGGTCAGCGAAAGCGAGGTAGCCCGCGAAGTTTTCAAACAGACGCAAGTAAAGTTTCTTCTGATCGGCGGAGAGTGTGTCCCAGGCGGGCACCCATTCCGGCCGCGGCGTGAGTTTCGTATCCGGTGGGATGATGCCCGTCTTGAGCTGACGGGCATAGGTCTCCTCGCGGACTTTCTCCCAACCCTGATCGAACTGCCCTTCGAATTTATTGCTCCATTCCTTCGGCACGTGGTGAGGGGCGTGGGCCGCGCCTGGGGCGAAGTACAAGAAGAACGGTTTCTGCGGGGCGACCGACTTGGAGTATTGGATGTAGTTGATTGCCCGGTCGGTCATGTCGGTCATCAAGTGATAACCTTCCTCCGGCGAGGTTTGCGGTTCGACGGCACGTGTGTTCTCAAAGAGTACGGGATAATACTGGTGGGTTTCTCCGCCGATGAAGCCGTAGAAATACTC
>JBGSPU010000155.1:0-53066 GCA_041738415.1 Bythopirellula sp. | reverse complement strand
GCCCTGACGGCTTGTTCCGTCAGGGTCGTTTTTTGGGGGCCAGATTCCTGAACCCTTCTTTTTGCCCTGAAATGCCTCGAAAACGCCTGTCATACACGCCCAAAAGCCACTTGGCGACCCACAGATTCTGGTGAGGAACCTTAAAAAATGAGTTGGGATGAGAAGGATTCGCGAGAAGCAAGTTTTTTTGCCGGGAAAAGCTATCAGCCTTGGACCTACGACTTGATGATATCCCGCACGGTGTGGCCGCCGGGGATCATGGGCAGGACGTGTTCCTGGTAGGGGACTTCGACGTCGAGTACATACGGGCCTTTGTAGGCGATCATCTCTGCCAAGGCTGCTTCATAGTCCGCCTTCTCTTTCACATAGGCGGCGCCACAGCCGTAGCCCTTGGCGATTTGGACGAAGTCGGGATAGCGCTCTTTGGGACCCAGTCCGTCTCCCTTGCCGGTCGCCTCAGGGTTGTCGATGGGTCCGAGAAAGGTGTGGGCCCGATTACCCTGCATGAAGCGATCTTCCCACTGCATCACCATGCCCAGATGCTGATTGTTGAGCAGCAGCACTTTGACGGGAAGTTTCTCGCAGAAGCAGGTGGCTAGTTCCTGGATGTTCATCTGAAAGCTGCCATCGCCGTCGATGTCGAACACCAAGCGGCCGGGATTGGCCGCCTGGGCACCCATCGCCGCAGGGAGACCGAAGCCCATGGTTCCCAGGCCACTGCTAGAGAGCCAGCGCCGGGGCTTGTCAAACTTGAAGAATTGGGCGGCCCACATTTGATGCTGGCCCACACCAACTGAAATGATCGGGTCCAAATCGCGTGTTTTTTGCCATAGTTTTTGAATTGCCCACTGCTGTAAGATGCCCGGGAAATTGGTGTCGAAATGGAACGGATCCTCACGTTTCCACTCCCGACACTGTTCGACCCACTCGGAAATATCGTCGGGTGCCTCGACGATCTTGTTTAGCTCTCGTAGGGCAAATTTCACGTCGCTGCAAACGGGAATATGCGCCGCCTTGTTCTTATTGAGTTCCGAGGCATCAATGTCGACGTGGATGATCTTGCCATGCTTACAGAACTCTTCCACCTTGCCGGTCACACGGTCATCAAACCGCACCCCAAGGGCGATGAGCAGGTCGGCCTCGTCGACGGCATAGTTGGCGTACACACTGCCGTGCATACCGAGCATGTCGAGCGATAAATCGTCGGTGGCGGGGTAGATTCCCAGCCCCATCACCGTGGTGGTGATCGGGATGCCAGTCTTCTTGACCAGCGTTCGGAGATCGTCGCTAGCATCGGCCAGCACGATGCCACCCCCGGCGTAGATGATGGGGCGTTTGGCCAGCTTGATCCCCGCCGCCATCTGACGAATCTGCTCGGGACGCGCATGAGGCGGATCGAACGAATAGCCGGGCAAGATCAGGTCAGCATCGTAATTTGGGACGCAACTGTCTTGTTGGATGTCCTTGGGTACATCGACCAACACGGGGCCCGGGCGACCGGTCGTCGCGATCAGGAAGGCCTCCTTCATCACGCGCGCGATGTCGTTGACGTCGGTCACCAAATAATGGTGCTTGGTGATACCGCGACAGACTTCCACAATAGGTGTTTCTTGGAAGGCGTCGGTGCCGATGGCTTTGGTTGGCACTTGGCCAGTAATAGCGATCAGCGGAATGCTATCGAGCTTGGCATCGGCGATGGCGGTGACCAGGTTGGTGGCACCGGGACCACTGGTAGCCATGCAGACGCCCACCTTGCCAGTGCTGCGGGCGATTCCCTGAGCAGCGAAGCCACCCCCTTGTTCGTGGCGGGGCAAGATCGTGCGAAGCTTGTCGCTAAACCTGGTCAGCGCTTGGTGCAACGGCATGCTCGCTCCGCCGGGATAGGCGAAAATGATCTCGACTCCCAGATTCACCAACGACTGGACCAGAATATCTGCACCAGTAATGAGATCGTTTTTGGAAGGAGCTTTTTTCTGCTTTTCAATCGTGGCCACGCCAACACCTCAGTTTGAACAGGAACGGAAACTTTTTATTGAGCGGGGTCCAATTGACCCACACTATTGGAAACCCTTTATCATAAAACGACTTGGGGCTGGAGACAAGGAATTACCTCCCCTTGCGGCCAGGAAGCCCAAGGCAACATTATAGGCGGAAACTTCACAACTTTGAGGTAAAACGCTATCTTACGCATGTGAAAACCACACTCTCCGCTAATGGGCAGATCGCTATTCCCGCTAAATTTCTCGAGCAGGATGGTATCGAGCCTGGTCAGCAGTTTGAGGTCCAGCGTCTCCAGGCGGGGAAGTATCTGCTCAAGAAAATCGAGCCCCATGGCAGCGGCAATTTGCTCGATTGGTTAAAGGAGCCTCCCGAGAAGGATTGGTTCGCTCCGATCCGGTGAGCCTGCCACGGCTTGTCACCCACCCACACGGCGGGGGATGGTAAACGAATACAACGTCACCACCGTGCCTGATGCCAATAAGCTCCAGGGGGCCCAATCGGGGGGCACAATCTCGTCGCGGTCGATAAGCCGCTTTTGGCCTTGGGGAGGTTTTTTCAATATGGCTTTTTCCACCGCAAGGGCTTCGACGCCCAAGAGACAGGTGTATGCGCCAAAGGCCAAGAAGAGCGAACGCCACATTGCAAGTGCTCCTATGCAAGAGGGGGGAGGGAGGGGTGCAGGAATGCTAATCGACTGCCTCGCCAAAATGAACCGGGGGCTAGCGCCCTGCGGCTGATTTTATCAGCCGCAACGCGCTAGCGTCCGGTTCTCCGGGCGGGGATTCCGAATAGCGTTCCAGCACCCGGGAGGGAGTGCTGAGGGAATTGCATTAGGGAACATCGTCGCAATCCTCGGGACGCCTCAAGAGCGAGCTGAGACTTCACGGAGGTGACGGTTATACGGGTCCTCTAGTCGGACAAACTTCATGATATAGCCGTCACCGGAAGACGATAGTTGTACATCGATGAATCATCCCCTCCCAGCGACGGTTAATGTGGAAACTCACCTAGCTGTGCGAGAGCTGGGGGCTTCTGTTAAACTGGGGCCATGTCCACTTCAGTTAAGTCCCCATTCCGGCTTCGCTATCGCACGATCGTGCTGCTGTTGGCGCTGGTGGTGATCTTGTGGAGCGGTTTTTCTTATTGGTCCGAATACAGCGAGAATGCCGCCCGCCAGGCGCGGGAACGGCTTGCCCCGCCGCTGGGTGTGAGGTGTCATGTGGTGTTTAGTGGGGGGGATTTAGGCATTGAGAACATGCCTCCGACCCATGCCGAAGTGAACGGCACAACAAACTCGGTATCGGGAACGATTGTCGACCAGAGCGAACGCTGGATCGTCCTGGCCCCGCAGTCATCAAATGACAAGTCCGGTTCGAGAATCTGGATCCCCCGCGAGAGAGTGCTGTTGATAAGCGTAGATTAAGAGCCTACCCCCTAAGATTGCGTGCCGTTGCGATCCCGGCCAGGTTGAGATGCTGACAGCGCGTGGTGGCTACCAAAAACTGCTACTGCCTCACCCGCGCACTAAGGGTCGAGAGCAACTCCCGAAGTTCTTCGATCTGGGCAGATTGGGATGCATCGATGGAACCCAGGAAGTCCGTGTCGAGAGACTCTTCGTAGCGATCAAGTTGGCGGGAAACTTCTCGGAGTGTCGCACTCAAGGGGCGGGGGGCCAACACCGTTTGCTTTTCTTCTTCGGTTAGGGCGTCATAGTAGAGCTGCACGAAACGGTAGTCGCGAGTCATCGCATCGAGGTGTTTTGCCTGCTCGGCGACCAGGGCCAAGCTGGCGGCGTCGGACCGCAACAGGGCTGTCTCTACTTCATCGAGGCTATCATGGTAGCCAGCGATGCGCGCCGCCAGTTCCGTGAGATTCACACCGACCGGCTCTTGAAATGACGGGGCAACTGCCAGAGTCGGCAATTCGGCTCCGCTGCTTGCTTGGGAAGTTTCCAGGCTGACAAAGGACGATTCAGGCAAGGGAGCTGGTGAAGCAGCCATCTCAATGGTGTGCTTGTTGACTCGATGACGTTGAGCAGGAACTACGGTGGGGGGTTGTTCCAATACAAGGGTGTCTACGACGTCCGATGCGATGGGTTGTCGGCGGTTCACGGACTCGTTTTCGGTGTTCTCCACTGCCGTGTGAGTTTCACTATCCACTGCAAACGGGTCGTAAGGAGTCGGTGTGACCTGCAAGTCGGGTATCGCAGCATCGGTCAGCAAGGGGGGGGCTTGGATCGCAATAGGTTGATACTGGGGCAACTGAACGGGTTGCGACTGCACGACCTGGGTCGATTCTCGTGAACTGAATTCAGGAGACGGCGGTAACTCGGTGACACTGCCGGGCATGGAGCGCACGGCTGTGTCCGAGAGCCAGTCGATCAGCATTTCGCGATCGCTGTCGCTTTGAGTGGACGCTTTCCAGGCGGCCATGACGGCTGCCACTTGTGCCAAGCGAGCATCACGCTCGCGGGCATTGTGGCGGAAGGCAGCCTTGAGTTGATAACGTACATCCGACTCCCATTGAGCAGGTTCATCGCTAGCGGGAGTATCACCTTGCCTGGCCGTGACCCCTGCGGCAAGGATGGCGATAGCGACCAGTGTGCAGACGACTGTCGTCAAGCGTTCGCCCTTTTCTGTTGATCTTGCCATCTTCTTTCTCCGCCGATCTGGACTATGAATCGTTTAACGGCAAGCCGCAGGCGACAGGGCATACCTGCGATGCGCAGTCACCTGCGGCTTATCGTCAAACAAATGGGACTCGAACTCCAACCACAAAACCCTACAATGGCATCGACGTAAGTCAAAATCGGGATTCACTGTTGTCTCGCTCCCATGAATAATCCGCTCAGCAAACTCCTCGTCCTGGTAACGCTTGTGCTAGTTTTGCCGTTGGTGCTGCTTGCGCTACGGGGTGAGAGCTTCTCGTCGCTCGCCAATCTTTGGAGAGCAGATCCGCCAGAGCCGTGGCAAATGTTTGTCGTCGTGACGGCAGTGCTCGCCAGCGATGTGTTTCTGCCTGTTCCATCGGGACCGCTAAGCACCCTGGCCGGAAGCCAACTAGGATTTCTGTTGGGGACTGCTGCTTCGACACTCGGCATGACACTGGGAGGAGTTGTGGCGTTTGCCCTGGCACGCCGCTGGGGCTGGCCACTGGCCGAACGACTCACCTCGAAGGAACAACGGAGCAGTATGTCGCAAGCCGCTTCCCAGCAGGGTGGCTGGATGGTGCTTTTGACGAGACCCTTGCCGATTCTTGCCGAGGCCTGTGTGCTGTTGGTGGGTGCCTTGCAGATGCGCTGGCGCGCGTTTTTACCTGTGCTAGTGGCAAGCAATCTGGTCGTGGCGGGCATCTACTCCGTCTTGGGCCAATCTGCCGGCCAACAGGATTGGCTCCCGGCGGCAGTCTGCGTTTCGATTGCCTTGCCTGGTTTGGTTGCCTGGTGGTGGAAAAGGTCGCTGGGACATCGGCAAGGAAATCACAAAGCAGGCGAGAACGCGTGAATTTGCCAAAAAGCAAAGGTGATTTGTCAGATATCTCAATGAGACGCAGTGTCACAGAGAAGTCAATTCACAAGAGTTCTCTCCTACATTCTTAATTCTTACTTGGCAGGTTTCGTTGAAGAACACCGAGCGCAGTTGACAGCGGGGATCAATAACTCCCACAATTAAGCGTGCGGGACAGGAATTCTGAGAAACCTAATCACTTCGGCGGGGTTGTATTTGCGAATCGCATCGCAAGCTGCCTGGTAGGCACGCGACCTCCGATGCCTTTTTTTCAAGGAGACTAGTCATGTTGTGCCGTGTAGTATTGATGGCAGTGTTGTGTTGCGGCTTTTCCACAGTCAGCGTGGCTCAAAATCCTGACGAAGATGCCTTTGGCGGATCTTCAGACCAAGATGGCGCTCCGCGTGATCGAGCTGATCGTGCCAGAGGAGATCGGGGAGATCGTGCCAGAGATCGAGGTGATCGTGGAGAAAGGGGCGGAGGCCGTGGTCCGGCACCCAATCTTATGTTCGAAGCAATTGATATCGATGGTGACGGCACGATAACCGCGAAGGAACTCAAACGGGCCATCGTCGGACTCAAGAAACTCGATGCGGATGGCGACGGCAATCTCACGCTCGATGAAGTTACCCCCCAGCGTGGTCCAGGCGGACCGGGCGGTGATCCCAATCAGTTCGTCGACCGTATGATGGAATACGATCTCAACGGCGATGGACTGCTCACCCAGGACGAAGTCCCTGAGCAGATGGCACGGATGCTAACCGGTGCGGACCTCAATGCCGATGGCGCCATCGACCGTGAAGAACTCGGCCAGGCGATGCAAGCCATGCGCGATCGGTTTGGCGGACGTGGCGGCCCCGGAGGACCGGGTGGGTTTGGCGGTCGCGGCGCCGCGGGCGATCCTGACGCGATGACTAAGCAACTCATGGCCGGCGATAAAAACGGCGACGACGTTCTTTCTCCCAATGAGGTACCGCCGCAAGCCCTCGAAGGGTTGCGCGATGCCGACACCAACGGCGACGGTCATTTGAATGCCAAGGAAGTCCGGCAGGCGATGGAGACCGCCCGGCAACGGATGCAACGCTTCCGTGGTGGCCAGGGCGGGCAGGGTGGTCAAGGGGGGTTTGACCCCACTGAGCGTGCCCGTCGTCGCCCGCAGCAATAGCGGGTGCATAATTCGACAACGTCTCTTTGCCACAACTATTTCACCGTAGCGGCCGTCTCCGCGCCGCTCATGGTGCCGAGCGCCTGGTAGACTTCGAAGTCGATGTTTTCGTCGACCGTGTGAACGGAACCATCGCAGAGCAGAAATTGAGCGACTCCAGCATGGGGGGCTGCCACGTCGCGGTCGTCACTTTCGGCATGGTTGGGGGTGTGACCGGTCTGGAAGAGGACCATGTGGCCGTGGTCGTCGGTGGGGTCAGTGATTTCCCGCACCGCCCCGGCCCAGGTGGTTTCGTATTCCACATGCACGCCGTGGACCCCTGCGGTCCGGAAGGGACCATTTTGGCGCTCGCCGATCATGAGGGTTTGCGAGGTGCCATCGGTGATTTGGGAGAGCTTGGTGGCGCTATTGCGATAGAAGGGTGCCCACGGTCCATCAAAGGGACCAAAGGGGTTCGTCTCGCCCAACCGCTGCTCTTGGTCTTCGTCTAAATCGGGCGCCCCGAAATTGGCCACGTAGCAAGCCATCGCATAACGTTCGTTCTCTTGCATCTCCACGAAACTTGTTGGGGAGAGATCGTCGGTGGGGCACAGGAGCGTTTCGATGTGCTGCTCGCGGACCATGGCGTTGACATTGTCAAAGATCGGTTGGTCGAAAGCGAATTGGTCGTAAAGGCTGTTTAGCTCCATAAACGGCAACAACCAGGCAGCCCACGAATAGCCCCGCTCGTTCCCCTCGGGTCCAGGCAAGTATTCGTAACCCGGCGGCAGTTTCCGCAGGGCCGATTCGTAGTTGTGCATCGCCAAGCCCACCTGTTTGAGATTGTTCTTGCACGAGTTCTTCCGTGCCGCCTCCCGGGCTGCCTGAATCGCCGGCAGCAACAGGGCTACCAAGACTCCGATGATGGCGATCACCACCAAGAGTTCCACGAGGCTAAAGGCAGAAGGCAAAATGCGAGGATGTTTCGACTTAAGGGGCATAAATCTATCTTTCCGCGGGATGTGGGTCAGCAAGGGGTGGGTCGTTCGAATTTTGTTGGACACTCTGCATGTTACGTTGATGCACGTGTTCGTGCGTATGGCCTTGGGACTGATTCTCCTCATGCGAGTGGTCGTGCGCGATTTCCGCTCCATGAACATGATAATGCGTGTGATCGCCTTCGACCATTGTCGGGGAATTGTCGTCTCGCAACTCCTCCCTCTGACCGCAGCCCAAGAGCGGTAGTAACACGGCAAGACTGAGGTGTTTGAGGAAGTTCATCGTCACAAGAAGTTGAGTTTATTGTTTAAGAGTTTTCCTCCATTGTTGGTAAGCTGGCATACAGTTGGCAAGGGTTCCGCGATACTGAACAACCTAATTCTATTTTCGACCGCTCTCAGAGAAATACGCATACGCACGAGCGTTGGATTGACCGTTTTTCTGCCAAAATAAAATGATGCCTGTTTTTTCACTCGCATCCGGTTATGAGATGAGGCTTTGAAGCTCCGCTTTGCCTCGCAAGACTCAGTGGCCGCGTCGCGGTTAATGGGGAATCGCGGTCCGCTCTCGCGTCGTGGCTAAACTTCTTGAACAATTTGCTGGTTCTTCCGGAGATATGGTGGTCAATGGTTTCAGAATCAGGTTGCTACTTAAGTTTTGAACGACTCAGGAATTCCAACCAACGGCGAGGGAGCCACTAAAATACCCGAAGAACCAATTTTTGCTTGACACGCCTGATTCCTCGTGATACCGTACTATCACAGTAGTACAGTTGGCCCCTCGGCAGCTTTTCTCATGTTTTTTCAGATTGATTCCCAGAACGGTCTGGCCGTTTACGATCAAATTGTCCGGCAAGTGAAGTTTGCCGTCGCCGACGGGGCGCTCTCGGCCGGGGAGATGGTCTCCAGTGTCCGGGAGTTGGCCAAGGAATTGGCAATCAATCCCAACACGGTCGCCCGGGCTTATCGACAGTTGCAGGACGATGGAGTTTTGACCCAGGTCCGAGGAACGGGGCTCATCGTCGAGAACGGTGCCCGGCGGGCCTGCGTGGCCGAGCGAAAACGACTTATCAAAGCACGGCTGCGCGACGTGCTGGTCGAAGCCCATCATAGTGGGCTCGACGAAACCCAGATTCAAGAACTTATCCAAAGTGAATTACAGGCCGCGCGCCGGCCAATTAAGTGAGGTCCTTCATGAATGCAGCCATTGAAATCTCGCGGGTCACCAAGCAATTTGGCAGTCATACGGCACTCGCTGATGTGTCGTTCACGGTACCGGCGGGTACCGTTTTCGCATTGCTTGGCGAAAATGGAGCGGGTAAGACGACCACCATCAAGCTACTGCTGGGATTAGAAGAGCCCGACTGCGGATTGCTGCGGGTGCTCGGTCTCGATTGTCGTACTAACGCCGAGGAAATCCGCCGTAGCGTGGGATACGTTCCTGAGCAACCCGCGCTTTACGACTGGATGACTGCCAGCGAGATCGGCTGGTTCACCGCCGGTTTCTATCCAGAGCCGTATGAGCAAGAGTATCGCAAACTACTCGAACGGTTTCGCGTACCGCTGAGGCGCAAGATCTCGCAAATGTCCAAGGGGATGCGGGCTAAGGTGTCGCTGTCATTGGCTTTGGCCCATCAACCGGAACTATTGATTCTCGACGAACCGACATCGGGCCTCGACACGCTGGTCCGGCGCGAGTTTCTCGAGAGCATGGTCGACATCGCCGCCGAAGGGCGGACCGTCCTGCTCTCCAGCCATCAAATCAGCGAAGTGGAACGGGTGGCCGACATCGTGGCGATCGTCCGCGAAGGGGAACTCTTGGTGGTCGAATCGCTCGACACACTCAAGTGCCAGGTTCGCGAACTCACGGTCACCATGAGCGGTAGCCGCCCGCCAGAGCTGCCCTGCAAAGCACTGGCTAGCCGACAGCGCGGCCGGCAGTGGCAGTTCATGGTTCGTACGCCAGAAAACACGGAGTTCGACTACGTCAACAAATCTCCCGAAGTCGTCGCCGTCGAAACCCGTACGCCATCGCTCGAAGAAATCTTCGTGGCCTACATGCAAAGTGACAAGCAAACTCGCCAAACAGAGATGTCTGCTGCCGAAGAATTGCAAGAGTTCGACCAGAGTGAGGTACAACGATGAGTACCGTGGCACTTTCCGAGTCGATTCACCCACCAGGAAAGGCACTCTGGGCCCGCTTTGTGTGGAAAGAATATCGCATGTTGCGAGGGTTCTGGCTGGCGATCTTGGTACTCGGTGTGTTGGAGCAATGGGTCTCGACCTTGATGGTGGTCGATTCTCGCGTCATTCCAAGCTGGTTGTTCACTTCGGCCTGGGGAGCGGCAGCATTGTATGCCGTGGGGGCCGCGGTCACGCTGTTTGGTGCCGAGAATGAGGAACGCACCCGCGGCTTCTTGCAACTCCTGCCCGGGCGATGGCAGCCGATCTTTTTTGCTAAGGTGGCTGTCGCGGTTGGCAGCGCGGTGTTACTTGCCGGGGTGCTGTGCCTCACGGGTTGGCTGATCGCAGGAGGGGAGTGGCCCACTGCCGAGCAGTGTCTGCTTTCTATTTCAGTTGCGGGAGTGGCCATCGTGGAAGCCACCGTCTGGGGACTCTTGTTTTCATTGCTCTGGAAACAGCCCCTCATGGCAGCGGTAGCGGCCATGGCGGCGGCATCGTTTGCCTCACAGATGGCAATCGGTTTGACGCCCAACCTCCGGGACTCGTTCAGCGCCGAATCCTATCAGGCGGCCGTGCCGATGCGGCTGGCGCTTTGTCTGGGGGTGTTTGCGGTGGATGTGCTCATCGGCAGTCAGTGGCTGGCACCGCTGGGAATCAGGGGAAAGCGGCGGAGGGAGAGAGTTCCTGAGGAGGTACGGTTGGTTGCCGCTAAGCCGCAAGCGGCTGGAAGACCTTGGCGAAGAAGAATGCTTGCCCGGCTTTTGTGGCAGACTTGGCGGGAATCTTGGGGGGCGATGCTGGCGGCAACTGGACTTGGACTGTTGCTAACGATTTCCTGCTTTATACCTACGACACTTCTCGGTCGGGGTGATTCAACGACGCCCTGGCTGATACTCCCGCTATTGTTCATCCCTGCGCTGTTTGGGGCATTAGTATTCCGAAACGATCAGAAGCGAAACCATCGGCTCTTCCTGGCAACACATTCCGCCCACCCACGCTATGTATGGCTCGCTCGGCAGGTTGTGTGGTTTGGGGCTCTCATCGTTGTCCTTTACGTGATTCGCTTCTGTTTCTGGCGAATTATCCCAATGGAAACAGCCAGTCAGATTGCTTCAGCTCTCTCCGTTCTCACAGAGGTTGAGGGTATTTCGGAACTTCTTCGGTATCGGCGCATCAAGTCGGATTGGTTGGAAAACTGGTGGCAGGGTCAAATGATCATCGCTAATCTCCGATTGGTTTCAGGAACTTAGAACGCCGTGTTGGCAGCATACGGTTTGGGTCAGTTCTTCTCGCTGGTCTTCAAGAGGGAGGTGCTGGCCGGTTTTCTCGCGATCCTCTTCTCGGTCCTGTTAGCAGCGTGGTCGCTGGTTGTGTTTTTTGGGCAGTTGAATCCTCTCTTGTTTGTATTGCCGCTGGCTGCGGGAGCGCTTGTGGCAACCTGGTTGCGTATGCCGTATTGGCTCGTGGGTAAAAAGTCGCTCCGGCATTGGCTCTTGCCGGTAGCGTCGCTGAGTTTGCCTGTCCTTTTCATCTCGATTTATCTGCCGTTTGCAAGACTAGCGCAACTCGATTTGCCCATGCCGAGTTTTCCGTTCTTGCAGGAGTCGTTGGAAGCATCACTTAAAGACTACGAGCAGAAGAAGCCTGCCCGGAAGGAACTGACATTACTTCTGGAGCAATTCAATCCTGAGGTGCCTCTGGAGGAGTCGCTTGAAATGATGGATGCGATACAAGCTGATTACCTTGGCCATGAGCATATCCAGGCTTGGAATCGAAGTGTTCGTCTGACAAGGGAGTTAGAGACCCATGTCAAACAACTATTGGAAGAAGAACAATTGGACGAGGCATGGCGCTATCTGGCTGTCATGGCAAAGATAAATGTTTCGTTCTCTCTCATAGACGATCAAGTTCTAGAGAACATTCTGCAAGAATCGCTGATCGAATGGGCTCAAGCACCTGACCAATCGAGCGCTCGCCTCAGAAAGGCCATTACCGAGTTGGAAGCGATTTTCGCTTCGGCACCACATCCTCGAAAGAGAATTTTGAGCGACTACATTCGTGTTCGAGAAGTAATCCTGGAAAAGGATTTACCACGTTCACTCCAACACAAGAACCCCAACTACTTTCCTTACTTGGCCAATAAATTCTTCTGGGAACGCCTTCGAGGTCTGCGAGCGCTCGATTACTTTGCAATGCAAGCGATCAATTATTGTGACGCCCTGGTGACATTGGCCAACTCAACCCCGACTGGAGCGAATGTCGCATCGGGATTGGTTCGTGAACTCTTGCCACTCGCTCCCGACTCCCAGCTGTTTGCAGTCAATCGGGTCGTTTTCGATAAAAACAAGAAGCTTTTCACTATGGCATGCGATTGGTCGTACGCCGGCTATACAAGCTTTCTCGTCGCCAAAGAGTTTGGATACGGCTCTAATTTTAACAGTTTGCTTTTGGATTGGATGCGAGCAGAAACCAACCGCCGGGCACTGCTAGTTAAGCTTGCGCTCTTGGCTTATAGACTCGATCATGAAGAGTATCCCGAGGAACTAGCTGAGTTAATCCCTGAATACTTGGAAAAGATGCCTTTGGATCCCTACTCTGGGAGGGAGTTTGTATACCACTTCGCGGGCTTAAAGTACCCTCTCGTCTTTAGTATTGTACCTCCCAGGAGCGACGTGGGAACTATCGATGAGATTCCTGATAACACGCCGCTCTTTTGGAGCGTAGGACCCTCCGATCGACGATTGGAAGAAACGACTTTCTATGAATGGGATGGGGAAATCTTTACGGAGGGATATAGCGGCGAGAGCGGCTACGGTGGAGATTTCGGCGACTTTGGAGGGAGCTATGGGGCTATCGTACCTTTCCAGGGAAAGAGCTGGAAGGTGTATTTACTTGACTGGTCATACGGTTCAAAACATAGCTGGAGAAATCTAGTCTACGTTCTGCCCACTGACTCAAAGTAGGCCGGAACGAGCGGCAGCGCTGTTCCGGCATCAAGGTGCGATTTCGGTAAGCGATGCCGGAACTGCGCACGGCTTGTTCCGGCCTACAATTAGCAAATGAGGACACCAATATGACATATAGTTTCACCGTCATCCTTACCAACAAAGACGATCTTTCGGATCAGGATGCGGATCGTTTGTTCGAAGCGGGATGTGATGATGCAACTCCTGGTATTACGAACTAGGTTGCCATGATCCACTTCAGTCCCGATGCAGCGTCTTTCCAAGAGGCCATCATTTCTGCGAAATCCGACATCGAAAAGGCAGGATTTACTGTCGATCGTGTGGAAATCAGTGCGCCGGAAATCGCTGAGTTGGCAGTCACTCGGTAGAAAAGCAAGCTGGTCGGAATCTACCTCAGAAGATGCAGTTAGGCATAGAAAAATCGAGAGCCGAAAACCAACTTTCTGGCTCTCGACTCTCGACCCTAAACACTCAACTCTCCTCGCTCTTGCTGCTCGACTCCCAATGCTTGGGCGAGCGCCACAGGCCGGAGAGCAATAGCTCGCGGATGAAGGTCATTTCCTTCGGCAAGCGGTCGTATAGTTTGAAGAACAGTTCGTCGTGCGAGGCGATTTCTTGCATCCAATCGCTCCGGTCTACGCCCATTAATTGCTTAAACTGCTCTTCGGAGAAGTCCAGGCCACGCCAATCGATATCCTTGTAGCGGGGCATCCACCCCAAGGGGCATTCGATGCTGGCTGCTTTGCCTTGAGATCGCTCGACGACCCATTGCAGGATCCGCATGTTCTCGCCAAAGCCGGGCCAGAGGAAGTTGCCTTCTGCATCCTTCCGGAACCAGTTGACGTTGAAAATCCGCGGCGGATTGGGAAGTTGTCGGCCAAAGTCGAGCCAGTGGCCGATGTAGTCCCCCATGTGATAGCCGCAGAAGGGGAGCATCGCGAACGGATCGCGACGGACCTGACCGATTTGTCCAAAAGCGGCTGCAGTCATCTCCGAGCCCATCGTGGCACCGGTGTAAACGCCAAACGCCCAGTTAAAGGATTGATAGACCAGGGGCAAGACCGTGCTGCGACGCCCCCCAAAAATGAACGCTGAAATCGGTACCCCCTTGGGATTATCGTACTCCGAGTCAGCACAGGGACACTGGGACAGGGGGGCCGTGAAGCGACTGTTGGGGTGGGCCGCTTTCTTGTCGCTCGCAGGAGTCCAATCGTTCCCTTGCCAATCGATAGCATGCTCGGGGGGTGGACCATCCATTCCTTCCCACCAAATGTCGCCGTCGTCTTTGAGGGCCACATTGGTAAAGATCGTGTTTTCGCGTATCGAAGCCATCGCATTGGGGTTGGTCTCTTCGTTGGTGCCGGGGGCGACACCAAAGAAGCCTGCCTCGGGATTGATGGCATAGATTTGTCCATCTTCGCCGGGCTTGATCCAGGCAATGTCGTCTCCCACGGTAGTGACTTCCCAACCTTCCTCTTGAAACTCCTTGGGAGGAATCAGCATGGCAAAATTCGTCTTGCCACAGGCGCTCGGAAAAGCCGCGGCAACGTAGGTCTTCTTGCCTTGGGGATTCTTGACCCCGGTGATGAGCATGTGCTCGGCAAGCCAGCCTTGCTCGCGGGCCAATACCGAGGCGATTCGCAGAGCGAAACATTTCTTGCCCAAGAGGGCGTTTCCCCCGTAGCCAGAACCATAGCTCCAAATCGCCCGTTCTTCGGGGAAATGCACGATGTACTTGTTCTTGGGGTCGGGACTACAGGGCCAGGGAACATCCTTCACCCCCGGATTGAGAGGCATGCCGACCGAGTGCAGGCACTTGATATAATCCTCATCCCCCAAGGCCTCGAGCACGGCGGTTCCCATGCGGGTCATGATCCGCATGTTGGTCACCACATAGGGGGAATCGGTGATCTGGATGCCAATATGAGCAATCGGCGAACCGATGGGGCCCATGCTGAAGGGAATTACATAAAGTGTGCGGCCTGTCATGCAGCCCTCAAACTTGGGGGTCAACAGGGCCTTCATTTCCTTGGGAGCCATCCAGTTGTTCGTTGGGCCAGCATCGTTCTTGCTGAGTGAGCAGATAAAGGTGCGATCTTCGACGCGGGCTACGTCGCTGGGATGGCTGCGGGCCAGAAACGAGTTGGGGCGCAAGTCGGGGTTCAAGCGGATAAACGTACCGCTCTCGACCATTTCCTCACAGAGCCTGTCATATTCTGCTTGCGAGCCATCACACCAATGCACCTCGTCCGGCTGGCAGAGGGCGACCATTTTGTTGACCCATTTGATTAATTCCTTGTTTTTGACTGCTCTGGGAACTTCGATCGCGGCTGTTGACATCGGCCTTACTCCTGATATTGAAATTGACTTTACGCATCCAAATGCGGCACGTAGCTCATTTTGTTAGCTGACATAATTGTGGCAACTTTGGAGTGTCTATTGCAACTACGGGACCAAACAGAAAATCAAATAAATGCGGAAAAACTGCTGAAAAAAATCTGCGCGAGCAAATATCGCCCATTTCCAGTGGAAGGGCGTGCGAATTTGGCACAGCCTGGATGCTGGGCAATTCGAAGTGGCGTCAGGCCAGAAGTCATCAAACGTTGCGCCGCGGGGTAGTCGAGGTTGCTACCGCCAAAAGAAATAAGACTACCGAGTCAGGTTCTGGCACCGCGAGCGGATATGTCGAGAGCGGTGCTGGGTAGGCCGACTGCCAGAGAGTCAAATCATCTGCATCGACATCACCGTCGCGATCGGCGTCTCCTGCGGCGTGGGTCGCACCGATGGATCTGCCAAATCCGCGTTGCCAAGCGAGGAAATCTATACCGTCGGTGTCGCCATCGTCGTCGAAATCTGCGGAAGGGTTTGAGGAGAGCGGGAAGGCGACGATGGTATTCGTGCTCACCGGATCGCCATCGTCGACGGCCCCTAGTAGCACCCAGTCGCCGTTAGCCAACCGTGGTCCCAGTGTGAGTCCTTCGAGGTTCTGTCCACTGGCGTTGTCTGCGGCTCCAGACCAAAGCAGTTCCTTGCCGACCGGAGTAAAGCTCTGGCCAATCAGACCGGAAGCAAACGGGGCGACACTCAAATCCGTGGCACCTGTAGAATCAACTTCATAGATCCTCGTTAAATAGAACGGCGAAGTGAACGCCACGGACCGCTCCAACGCTAACAGCGTGCCATCTGGAAGTGCGACTAAATCACTGAGGCCACTTTGGGGCGAACCAAGCGTGCTGGAGCCGTGAATTTTTTCTACTGGATAGGCATACTGCTCTGCAGCGGTAACACTGTCGACTGACACATCCATCCGCATCAATCGCACCGTGGTACCAGCAGTAGCCGTCGCCGGCAGACCATCGACGGTGAGCGCTTGCTCGTTAGCCGTCCACATGGTGCTGCCGTCGGGGCTGCGGGCAAGGGATTCGAAGCCTCGATTAGCCACGCGATTGGCAAACACACTGGGGATCGTCACGTTTTGTAACTGGGAACCCGTTACCAGACTGAATTCGCGGACTCCAGGGGTGTTCTCTTCGGCAAGGAACACACTGTTTCGCGCAGGATTGGTGAACGTGACCCCTTCGAAATCGAGATTCATGGATAGGGTTTGAGAACTCACCGCCGCGGCGGAAAGTAATGAGCCAGTGGGGGAGAGTTCCACATCGATTGTCAGCAGGATGCCACCGACATTCTGAACAGCCGCGAAGCGGTGCAGGCCAGCCGTTGGCGAAGGGCCGAGATAGGTGACACCACTCATTTCACCCACCGTACCCACTGCGGTCGTATCGAGCGCAAGGCTACTGGGAGCACCGACGTTCCAATGGGCAGCCTGACTCTCGGCGGAGATTCCGCATAGCAACACCGTGGCAATCAGGATCGCACCAATTGGCCGCGATGAGGAATCACTTTTCATTGTTGATCGCTTTATTGGGAGCGGGATCGGCAGGAGGTGCATCAGCTTTGGCCGGTTGGGCAGGGGGTTCGCCACTGTCGACCAGCAAATAGCCGGCCCAGAAAAAAGGGTGGCTGGCGGTGGGGAGTTCGTCGACCTTGCCCAGGCTCAAACGGGGTTCCAAGGCCGGCTCCAAGCGATGCTCTTTGGCGACCTCAATGCAGCGCTGCCAGGCGTCGGCAGCCGAAGTGCGCGGGAGTTCTTGCACGAACTCGCGAACAAGCTCGAGGGTCGATTCCCCGCCGATTCGCCAGCGGCTCAGCAAGATCGTCTGGGCACCGGTCGACATCAATCCACAACTGGCGAGAAACAGCTCGTTGCCCGGGGGAGCCTGGCTCGCACGCCGCCGGGAAGTCTTGCCGCCATTTTCGGCAATCGTGTGCGCACCAGCAAACACCAAGCGTTGTGGACCGCTCATCGGCAAAGAAAGCCACGCGGCAAGTTCACCGTCGCGACCCTCACGGGCATTGGGTATCGGCGACCAGGCGAGGGGGTCGTTGCGGTCGATGTCGAATTCGTCAAGCACTACCAATTCTTCCAACAGCGAGGCGATCACGGGAGTCGCCACGGGGGCAGGGTCAGGAAATTCGATCCGATGCGACATGGTTGCTTGCAGCGGTTCGAGCAAAGCAGCTTTCGTGTCGTCCTTATCTCCTGGAACGAGCTCTCTGCCGACAATGCTCGTGTGCTGGATGCGACGCCAGGGCTGGGCATGGCCGAAGGCCAACCCCATCGTCGGGACCACGCGGATCCGAGAGAGCGAGGTGAGTGGGACGGTGCGGTCTTCGAGCTTGATCGGCAGCGCGTGGAGTGGCACGTACCAAACTAATCCATCCGGCACGACAACCAGTTCATCCATCGAGTCGGGGTCGATCGAGGATCCATCAAATAGGGCACGAAACAGTTCTTGCCCCGACTCCATCCAGTCGGTTGATTCTAATTGCTTTTCGTCGAGGGGGCTGTTGCGGTCGTTACTCCCCAGGTCGCGAAGAAACTGGCTCAGCAAGCGGGCAATCGCGCCACTCGGTCCGCAGTTCCAGGCGGTCGAGGCGCGGTCGGTGATGAGGAAACCGAGTAGACCGCCGCCCGTCTCATGGAACACAACTACTGCCTGGCCCGGTTGGAGAACACTCTGTAACTCGGCGGTCGAGACGATTTGAGGAAACCCGAATTGATTGGAGATTCGACTGAGGCTCATCCTGCTCAACAAGCCTTCGCGATCGGCAAGGTTGTCGGACCATTTTTGCCACAGTTTGGCAAGTTGCTGCTGGTCATCTTTGCTCATCTCGGGTTTCCATTGAGCGCGGAGTTGACTCTGAATCTGCATGCCTGATTGCAGTACGTCTCGATAATCGGGATACCGCATCAAGAGGTCGTCTCGCAAAGTGCGCTCGGCAGGGGTCAGTGCGTTGTTAGGGCTTTCCAGCGTTTCGCGCAGTGCTGACATGCGTCCCCCTAAGGGGAGCGAACTGAAATAGCGCCGGCGCTTAGCCAGATCGGTGACCTCTAATGCTGCGAGTTTGTCTTTACGCTCCTGCAGTGCCACCAACCAACGGTCGAACGAACCGTCCAGCGGTGTCTTCATCAGGGCCATCGTTTCCAGGGGACGAAACGCCCAATCAGCCGCCAGTGGGTCGCTGAGCAATTGGCGGTAGACGTCGTTGGCAGAACTTGCCCGCAATTGCCGCTGATCGAACCACTGATCCGCCAATCGCAATTGCAACATGCGGTTGGACATGATGATCTGGTTGGCCAGTGCTTCATGAAGCACGTTGATCGCCGTCGGTTTACCCAACTCAGCAAGTACGCGAGCTTCGAGATACTGGGACCAATTCCCCAGCAATCCTGTGCGTGCGTCGCCCAAGCGGGATTGGCCGGTTTGTAACGCGGCGGCAGCCTCACGCCAGTTGCCCACGTTCATCCATTCTTCGGCCCGCGCGAAACTCAGCCGGGCGAAAATATGGTCAAACCGTTCGCGGCGGGCCCAGGCTGCGGCATTGTCAAGTGCAGGGTTTGGCTCGGGATTAGGCGAGGCAAGTCGATTTTGGCTCGCCAAGCGAAAGGCCTCGTCAATCACCCCGGCGTCTTCATAGAAATAGGCCGAGTAGCTTGCTTCGGCAAACAACCGGTCGGCCAAATCTGACTTGCCCGCTTCCATTGCCAGGCGACCTTGCTCCAGCAAGGCCACACAGGTGAGCGGGTGGTCGAGACGACCGGCGAGACGCTCGGAACGTCGCAGGAGACTGTTGGCTTGATCGAGGTTTCCCTGCCCGGCATAAGCGAGGCCAAGCTGCAGATCGGCCCAGGCATTCGACCAATGGTTGGGAGGAGCGATCCCTCCCGAAAGACTATTGACCATCTCTCGAGAGATCGGGTCGTGTGCCGCCAAAGGACCTAACAATTCATTGCGGCGTCGGATGGCCAGTGCCGTAGAGCGGACGATCTCCATGACGTTGATTTGCCACATTTGCAATTGACGCAGCACCCCCCCTTGTTGCACGACTTGATTCTGCGTGGCAAAGTCGTCGCCCAACTGGATCGACATCTGTCCAGGAACGTCTCCCAAGAGAAACTGCCGAGTGCTGGTTCCCCACGGAACGGCCAAGCGGGCGCGGTTTGTGTCGGGGCGGGGATCGGCATTGAATTTGACTTGCAGCATCCATTTCGGATCGAGGAGAAACAACGAGCAGGCCTGATCGAATTGCTTCAAGGCGAGATCGGGTTGGCCGGCGTGATAGAGCACCTCGCCCCAGGCAGCGTGATAGCAGATCGAGTCGATCCACCGCTCAGTTACTCCGATGCGAATTGCCCCGCGAGTTTCGCGAGTGAGAATCCGCAGGGCGTCGCGGTAATCGCCCCGATAGAGATCGTTGATCGCCTTAAAATAAGCCTGGCTGGGTATTGTGTCCGTCAGTTGCCCTGGGATGAACTGACCCCGAACACTGGCTAGCGCGCCTAGCATCAGCAAGCAAGGCGCGAGCGTCGCAAGACCTCGTCGGACAGATCGCATCATCGCTAGCACCTTGTCTTGCACTGGGAGGGATACCATTGAGCCAGCAAGCATCCTCGGAAGGACTCGCTGACCTCCTCCATTCTAACAATTCTTGCGGAAAAGGCGATTTATCAATCACTCCATCCCAACACTTGGAGCGGGGAAATCTCACATCGAGAGCAGTAGTGCTAGCGTAGCAGCGGTTTTTCGCGGTAAATTCTCCTCCGATGTGAAAGTTTGTCGGTCAGGGGGACGATAACGGTTATGCACGCCGATAAGTTCGTACCGGCGCGGCAGAGTCCCTCCTGTAGGAGCACGATCTTGAAAACCTTGTCTACAAAAAACCAGTACCGTGTGACAACGCTTGCCGGTGGGCTCGTGATGCTGCTGTCGCTCGCCACGATGGGCTGCCAGAGTGACTACGCTGGCCAAACCTTGCCCAGCGCATATTACCTGAGTGACGACGTGCAATATTACGCCCCAGGACCGGAATTCAAACTGGCCCGCGAGGCGGCTGCTCTCAAGGAACAGGCGGCTACCACAGTCAGCGAACCGCAGCGTTAAACATCTCACACGTAGGTGAGTCTCTTGCGAGACTCACGCCGCGACCAAGTCGCAGTAATCCTGAGTCTCGCATGAGAAACGACGACCATCAAAAAGTTAAACAAACCGAAGGTGACGAGAGTTGTACGATTTTTGCCGCTCGTTCTCGACAATTGCTCCAAGGTCGAGGATGAGATGGGGGGGGACGGCACCTCTGTGGCAGACGTCTGAGGGGCGCAAACGCAACCGCGTCGCGTGCCTCAGGCGTCTTCGCCCGAGGATTGGGGGGGGACTCTTGTTCTGGCCATCGCCGGAAGGCGCTGGTTGTACAACCTTCAACCAGCGCCTTCCGGCGACGGCTAGGAAGGGTCAGGCGATAGCCGGTTTCGCTTTGTTATCTTTCTCGGGACGATCTTTCGTCAGCCACTGCTTGAGCCAATGCGACAGTCGCACTCCCTGGGCTCGGAAGGCGTTCCAAGGGCAGTAGCTATAGCGGTAACTCGTTTCGACATTCGTGCGAAACCGTCTCTTGAAGTCATAGTCTCCCATGCCCAGGTCCAAGGATTGATCGTTTCGCTCGAAGCTGTCCTGGATAAATCGCGACAACAATATCTTTCCCACTCCTTTCTCTCGCAGGGCAGAAAGATATCCCATCCGCAGGCCAAACACATCTCCTCGGAAATAATAGTTGTACTGAAAAGCAACCGGTTTCCCATCGAATTGCAAGATCGCCAAATCCAACATTCCTAGTCTGGCCGCCTGCGCGTGGCACTCAGTTAGAAATTCGAGCACACTTCCGTGACAAAGCGTGTTGCCATTGGTAACGGTGGCTTGCCAACCTCCGCGTGAAATCTTGACGCATTGATCGAACAGGTCCCAACGAGGATTCCCATCTCCCACGGTCGCAGGTTGGGGGCGATGACGGATGAATTCCACGCTCCCTTCTCGCTCGAGATTGCGTGTCTGACGGGTGATTCCATCTCGCCATTTTTTGGACAGACTGCGTGAGTATTCTTCCCAATTGGAATCCGCAAATCGAACCACCGAGCTTTCTTGGTAGGGAGTGCTGCTAGGAAGCCAACCTGCGGCCGACATGGCGCGCCGAGTGGCTTCGCCATCTCCGAAGTCGACGGAGGTCCAACTTAAATCGAGGATATCCCAATTGCGGAGAGTGTTGCTCAGATGCTGCATCGCCATGAACATGGTAGCCGAGCGGTTGGGACCCAGCGGTCCATACCACATTCCCCAATCGCTGAGGGGATACGTGAGCACACGCAAGGTAGTGAGCCGATGCTGTTTTTCAACTATGCACAGTGGCACAATCCCAATCGTCGAATCGCCCGAGCGGACGATCAGCACGCGCATTTGTTGGCCATCGCCATAGTGGTGCCAGAAGGTGACGAACCAATCGTAGGTCTGAAAAAAGGACGCCTTGGGGGTTTGCAGGTGAAGGGCGTTCCAAGCCAGTTGGTAGGATTGAAGTTCATCGAGCGAGTTGATTTCGATAACTTCCGCCATGGCGACACCTGCTGCTAATCCCTGTGAATCGTGGTAGCAGCTAGGATTTCGCAAGGTTTGTGCCAATCGTTGTTTCGAGAGGAGGAATTGATAAGATGCACTTAGAACTAGCTAAGTTTAGCAGCAGAATCAACGGCGTGCTCGTTGTCGCCAGGTGGTAATTTGGCATCACGTTGTTTTTTGGCATCACTGGTTGTTTGGCAGCTATCCCTAGGATTCATCAGCCGCCGTGCATTTACCGCCGGTCTGGGAACGCAGCAGGAACCGGTCGCTAACGCAATGCGGCTCCTATTCAAACGCGGGGAAAGGGTGATCGGGTGAAGAAAAGCCTTTGGAAACAACTGGTCAACTCGATTCACTTCAGTGGTCGCCAAACGGTGATTTCTCTCACTGGGGGAGGGAGCCAGGCGATTGGCAAGCTGCTGTCTGTGCCAGGGGGATCGCGATCGCTGATCGAAGCAGTGGTCCCCTACTCGATGGCTGCGCTCACCGAGCATCTGGGGGGCGAACCCGAGCAGGCGTGCAGCGAAGCGACCGCGCGGGCGATGGCGATGGCGGCGTGGATGCGGGCCAAGAAACTGGTTGCCGCCCCCCGTTCGGTTGTCGGAGTGGGCTGCACCGCGAGCCTGGTCAGCGACTCTCCTAAGCGGGGTGAGCATCGCATCCATGTAGGGGTGCAGACCGCCACAGAGACAACTTCGTTTTCCTTGACGCTGGTCAAAGGGAAACGAACTCGTCAGCAGGAAGAACGCCTGGCGGCAAAACTACTTCTCATGGCATTGGGCGAAGCTTGTGGGGCGGATACCAACGCTTGCCGCGCAGCTCTCGAGAGCAATCGACTGCGGGGTGAGCAGATTCAGCGCAGGCGACAAGACGCCCCTCTCGAGTGGACGGAACTCCTGCTCGGAGAACGAAAGTTCGTCGAGTGGCCTCCTGAGGTCGGCAAGGAACTACCAAAAGTGCTTTTTCCCGGCGCATTCAATCCCTTGCACCTCGGCCATCGACTTATGGCTGAAGTGGCGGCGGAAATTGCCGAGGAGAAAGTCGTATACGAATTGTCCTTCACGAATGTCGATAAGCCCCCGCTCGATTTCTTGGAGATCGCTGATCGGCTGGCCGGCATCGAAAAGCAAGATCCCGGACGTGGTGTGCTACTGACCGCCGCCCCCACGTTTAGCGAAAAGGCTAAGTTGTTTCCTGGTACATTATTCGTAGTGGGAGCCGATACGCTGCAGCGGATCGCCGACCCCCACTACTACGGCGACGACGATGAGCGGCGCGATCTGGCAATTCATCAGATTGGAGTTGCCGATTGCCAGTTTCTGGTTTTCGGCAGAAAGCTGGGAGGGCGATTTTGCTTGCTCGGCGACATGCAACTCCCACCTGGCTTGTTACGGCTTTGCCACGAAGTCCCCGAGAGTGCGTTTCACGAAGATATTTCGTCCACGGCAGTGAGAAGAAAATCTTAGATAACTCAAAGCGAAAAGAGTTTTAACCGCGGAGACGCGGAGACGCGGAGAAAACTGCTGCCGGAGTCGATCGGATGAAGAAATACTTTCATCGCTTTTTAACGAGAATTATCTCCGCGTCTCTGCGGTTCATTCCTTGGACTGTTTTCAGTATGAGTTAGATAAGATCCGGTTTATTGAATCGGCAAACTCCGCTCAACGCTCAGTGCCCTCGCGTAGTGATGGAGTATTTGGATAAACGATCTTTTGGGAGAGGCCGCAGAGCGATCGCCCCCGGTTCATTTTGGCGCGGCAGTCGATTAGCGTTCCTGCACCCGCAGACATGAAACAAGTGCTTCCCGTTGGAATCGAATCATAGGTAAAACTTAAGCGGCGGTGGGATGGCCAAGTCCACTTCTGCCTGGAGTGTTTTGCCCGCGTGCCTGAGGGGGGAGTGCGGCCAGAAAAGAAAAATCGATCGTAACATTCCCGATCGGGAATACAACCTCGATAATTCCATTTTTTCTCTACATTGGACCATAAAAACATAATATAATTCCCGTTCGGGAATAATTCATTCACTTTCGGGTAGGCAATGATGTACGATTGTCGGAATAATTGATATTATTCCCGTTCGGGAATAAATAGATGCGAACATGAGTAACAATTTGTGCCAAGAAATAGGTGATTTCGTTCGCGAGCGTCGCAAGGCGGGGAGGCTAAGCCAACAAGAACTCGGCGAGTTAGCAGGGGTCGGTACCCGATTTATCTCAGAACTCGAACGAGGCAAACCAACGGTCCGACTCGATGCCGTCAGCAAGGTTCTAGCCGTCTTCGGCAAAACACTGGGACTGGTCGAAAGTCGCAGGGAAAAGGAGCCAACGTGAATGTCAGGAAAGCATTCGTCCGCTTGGACGGCGAATCTGTTGGTAAACTCAGCGAACATGGTCGCACCGTTACTTTTCAATACGCTCCGGAGTGGCTCAAAAATCGAGACGCGGTACCGGTCTCGCTCACACTGCCGCTGCGAAGCGAACCTTATCTGAGCGAAGGCCTGCATCCTTTTTTCGAAAACTTGCTCCCAGAAGGTTGGCTGTTGGAGATCGCCACCACCAAGCTCAAGATCGCCAAGGATGATGCCTTTGGCTTGCTTGCGGCGACTTGTGCCGACTGCATTGGAGCGGTCGAGATCGTGGCGAGTGAGGATGAACCATGAAACCATGCCCTATCTGTTTAGAAGGGCTCCGTGGGAACGAGGAGTATCATTCGCGTTGCGTCAAACGCCTGTTTGGCACAAGCACGGTTCCGACCCTGGAGATTGAACTCAGTAAGCTGCATACGGCGGCATTGGCGATGGTCGGCCACACCTCGCTTTCGGGCATCCAAAAGAAGATATCCGTAAACCTCTCGGCGGATCGCGAGACCCTCAAGGTTGCGACTACCGGAGGGCAATATATTCTGAAGCCGCAGGCAGGGACGTTTCCTCATCTTCCCGAGAACGAGCATGTCACCACCAAACTGGCGCAATTGAGCGGACTGGAAGTCGCCATGGGTGGCTTGGTGCCATTAAAAGATGAGAGTGTGGCCTATCTGATCCGGCGGTTTGACCGATTGCCTTCGGGTCGCAAGGTCAGACAAGAAGACTTCTGCCAATTGGCCGAACTGTCACCCAAGGAGAAGTACCATGGCTCGGCAGAACTCTGTGCGCGGCTGGTCAGAAAGTACTGCAGCGAACCGTTGATCGAAATCCGCAAATTGTATCAACTCCTGGTGTTTACCTGGTGGAGCGGCAACGGGGACATGCACCTGAAGAATTTTTCGATACTTACGGACGAACAAGGGATCGTTCGACTGACGCCGGCCTATGATCTGCTCTGCACCAATCTGGTGATTGCCGACGATCCCCTCGCTCTCCCCCTTGCAGGAAAACAAACGAAGCTCCATCGCAAGGACTGGCTGGAACTGGCGTCTTACTGCCAGCTTCCGGAGAAAGTCGCCAGTAAGGTACTTGAGAAGCAATCGCAGATGGCAGAGCCTGGGACCAAGCTCATCGAGCGGAGTTTCCTGCCTGAGAACCAGAAGCGCGCCTTTCAGCAATTGCTCACCAGTCGCAGCCAATCCTTGGGAACATCGTCGTAGTTGGCATAGCCCCGAAGAAACGACTCATAAAGTACTTCCCAATTTTGACAGCAGGAATTATTCAACCGATTTTGGAATCAAGAGCAATAGGCGCGAATGCCTTGCCAGACTTGGCAAAAGAAAAGTGCTCCCCGTTGGAATCGAACCAACAACCTACTGATTAAGAGTCAGTTGCTCTGCCAATTGAGCTAGGGGAGCGCGTGTCGAGCAGGGCATTGTACTGGATGGCATGGACCCGTATCTACCCCTTGTTTTCTCGGGGGATTGTCCGATCTTCAGGTTGGCCGGCTCGCTTGGCTCTGCGGGTCCGTGTGCCGCGTTCCGGCACGGATTAGGGACACGTATTTCGCTTGAGCCGTGGCAATTGTCCTGAGGGACCAATTGCTGTATCACAAATGCTGGTTGCCGAGCATTCTAGCGAGACGTGTGAAGCGCCAGATTTGCATCCCGTCCGCTTTTTCCCTCAGAATCACAGTTGCAATCTTCATGAGCAGTTTATCGAACAGCCGGTATTCCATTGGCGTTGATTACGGCACGAACAGCGTGCGGACGCTCGTGGTCGACATTGGCAGCGGTGCCGAGATTTCCACCGCGGTTTTTGAATATCCCAGCGGTGAGGCGGGGATCCTGCTCGATCCCAAGGATCCCAATCTGGCTCGCCAAAATCCGGCTGACTACATCGAGGGGTTTTATCAGTCCGTGGCCAGTGCCGTCCGTGGCGCAGCGAAAACCACTGGCTTCTCCGCCGAGCAAGTCGTCGGCATCGGTGTCGACACGACTGGCTCCACGCCAATCCCGGTTAACAAAGCGGGCGTGGCGTTGGCAATGCTGGAGGAGTTCAAAAACAATCCTGCGGCGCATGCCTGGCTCTGGAAAGATCACACTTCGCACGCCGAGGCACAAGAGATTACCCGCGCCGCGAAGGAACTACCTTACCTTGCCAAATGTGGCGGCACGTATTCCTCGGAATGGTACTGGTCAAAGATTCTCCATTGCCTGCGGACCGCGCCGGAGGTTGCTAAGGCCGCGTATTCTTGGGTGGAACTAGCCGATTTTGTCCCCGCGTTTGTCACGGGCAAGGTCGATCCTGATTCTCTGGCGCGGAGCATCTGCGCGGCTGGCCACAAGGCGATGTATCACACCGACTGGGGTGGCCTGCCTAGTGCGGAGTTTCTCGATTCGCTTGAGCCGGGCTTGTCGCGATTTCGGTACACGACCCCCGCAGTGCCCTCCAATCACCAAGCAGGTCAACTGACGGCTGAGGTCGCCGAGAAGGTTGGTTTGAAAGCAGGAATCCCTGTGGCGGTCGGCGCGTTCGATGCCCACATGGGGGCCGTCGGGGCCGGTTGCGGCAAAGGGACGCTCGTGAAAATCATGGGAACCAGCACCTGCGATTGCATGCCTGCCCCGCTCTCAGAAAAACTGCCGGACATTCCGGGTCTCTGCGGCATCGTGCCCGAGTCGATCATGCCCGGCATGTATGGCTTGGAAGCGGGCCAGTCGGCCGTGGGTGACATTTTCAATTGGTTCGTCAAGCAGCTTACGCCCGCCAGATACGGCAGCGAATCAACTGCCCACGTCAAACTTTCCGAAGAAGCCGCACGACTCAAGCCTGGCGAGTCTGGTTTGGTGGCGCTCGACTGGAATAATGGCAACCGCACCGTGCTGGTTGATCCGCTGCTGACGGGTCTGCTTGTCGGGCAAACCTTGCACACCACAGCGGCCGAGGTTTATCGGACATTGGTCGAGGCGACCGCGTTCGGGGCGCTCACCATTATCAACCGCTTCGAGGAGTATGGCGTCCAGGTGGAGAATGTGATTAACTGCGGTGGCATCGCCGAGAAGAACCCGCTGGTGATGCAGATTTATGCCGATGTCTGCAATCGGCCGATGCGAATCAGTCGCTCCGCGCAGACTTGTGCATTAGGGGCGGCGATTTTCGGGGCAGTGGCAGCCGGTGCTTATCCGACCGTCGAAGCTGCCCAAGCAAAGATGACCGGCGTGAAAGAGACGGTCTACCAACCGATACCCGAGAACGTAGCTGTGTATCAAGAACTGTACAAAATCTATCGCACACTGCACGATGCTTTTGGCACGGAGCGTTTTTCAGGTTCTCTCTCCCAAGTGATGAAGGATCTGATCGCGATTCGCAATCGTGCTCGCCAGGGGTCGGCTGATGCTTGAGCAACTCAAGGAACAGGTTTGTCAGGCAAATCTCGATCTGGTGAAGCATGGTCTGGTGACGCTCACCTGGGGAAATGTGAGCGGAATCAGCGAGGATCGCAAACATGTGGTTATAAAGGCCAGTGGCGTTGCCTACGATGAAATGCAACCTGAGCACATGGTCATTGTCGATATCGACGGCAACGTCGTCGAAGGCCAATTGCGGCCTTCGAGCGATACACCGACCCATGTGCTGTTGTATCAGAATTTCAAAACGATCGGTGGCATCTCGCACACCCATAGCCGCTACGCAACCATCTTCGCCCAAGCGAGGTTAGACATTCCCTGTCTCGGCACGACACATGCTGACCATTTTTATGGTTCCGTACCGGTCACGCGGCCGCTCTCCGAGGAAGAAGTTGCCGAGGCTTATGAAATTTACACCGGGCAGGTGATTGTCGAGCGGTTTGCCGAACTCGATGCAGTCGCCACTCCGGCAGTGTTGGTCGCGGGGCACGCTCCGTTTGTCTGGGGACCAAGCGCCGCCAAATCGGTAGAGAATGCCATCGCACTGGAAGCCGTCGCCGAAATGGCCCTGGGGGTGCGGCAGCTTGTTGCTGATCCGCTCCCTCTGGAATCCTATGTCTTGGACAAGCATTTCTTACGCAAACATGGGCCTGACGCATATTACGGTCAGATTCCCGATTCCAATAGCAGGACAGAAACCGAATGATTGATCTCAAGAAATATGAGGTGTGGTTCGTCATCGGCAGCCAATACCTCTATGGCGAAGAAACGCTCCGCGAAGTGTATGAGCATGCCCAGCAGGTCGCCCAGGGCCTGGCGGCCTCGGACGAAGTGCCGGTGCAGGTGGTTTGCAAGCCGGTGCTCACCACCCCAGAGGCAATCCTCGAAGTCTGTCATGCGGCCAATCGTGAACCGAACTGTATCGGCCTGGTGACCTGGATGCACACCTTCTCCCCGGCCAAGATGTGGATCGCCGGACTCAACGTCCTCTGCAAGCCGTTTGTGCATCTTCACACTCAGTTCAATCGCGAAATTCCCTGGTCGACGATCGACATGGATTTCATGAACACAAACCAATCAGCCCACGGTGGGCGCGAGTTCGGATTTATTTGCAGCCGGATGCGACTGGCCCGCAAGGTGGTAGTCGGCCATTGGCAAGAAGATCGTGTGCAGCGGGAAGTTGGAGTATGGACCCGCGCCGCGGCGGCCCGTGCCGATGCCCACTCAGCCAAGATTGCCCGGCTGGGAGACAACATGCGCGAGGTCGCGGTGACCGAGGGGGATAAAGTCGCTGCCCAATTGCAGCTTGGTTATTCGGTTAACGGCTATGGACTTGGAGATGTGGTCAAACATATCCAAGAAGTCAGCGAGAGTGCCGTTGATGAGCTTTGCCGTGAATATGATCAGACTTATGAAATGTCCGCCGAATTGCGCGGAGACCGCCGCGAGTCGCTCCGTGATGCGGCCCGCATCGAGTTGGGTCTGCGAGCCTTTCTCACCGAAGGGGGCTTTGTCGGCTTCACCGACACCTTTGAAAACCTGCATGGCCTCAAGCAACTCCCCGGCCTACCGGTACAACGATTGATGAACGATGGCTATGGCTTCGGTGCCGAGGGAGATTGGAAGGCCGCCGCCATGACCCGCGCCGCCAAAGTGATGGCCGCGGGCCTGAAGGGAGGCACCTCGTTCATGGAAGACTACACCTACCATCTCACGGGTAGCGATGCGACCTGCTTGGGTGCCCACATGCTGGAGATCTGCCCTTCGATCGCCCAGGGAAAACCCTCGTGCGAGATTCATCCCCTGGGAATCGGCGGCAAGGAGGACCCCGTGCGGTTGGTCTTTGATACTCCGCCAGGACCTGCCGTGAACGCGACGATCGTGGACATGGGCAATCGCTTTCGTATGGTGCTCAACGAATTGGAAGTCATCGCTCCACCCCAGGCACTGGAAAAGCTGCCGGTGGCACGGGCATTGTGGAAGCCGCTCCCCGATTTGAATGTCGCCGCTGCGGCATGGATTTATGCCGGTGGATCGCACCATCCCACCTTCAGCCAGGCGCTCACCACCGCACACTTTGCAGACTTTGCCGAACTATGCGGCGTGGAACTGTTGGTCATAGACGCCGAGACGCGGATTCGCGACTTCAAGAACGCAATTCGCTGGAACGATGCCGCGTATCGAACGACAAACCACTAACCACCACTTGTCAGTCAATCCGCGACATGCGGCGGTAGAATTCGTCTTCGAGGGCATCGAGGTCGCTGCCGAAATGCTTGGTAAAGTCATGCATTCGGGTGCGTTTGTCATCGATTGTAAGTACCGGCTTGGCGGCCAGGTCCTTCAGGTAGGCCACATATTTATCAGTGTGCCAGGTGATTAGGAAGTAGGTCCAGGCCCAAGCCTCGGCATAGGCGTCGACTGCCGTGCGGGAATCGCGAAATCGCTCGTCGTTCACGATCAGGGCGCGCAGCGGGGCAACCCGGTCATCGTTGGCATTGTTTCGATAGCGATCCCAACGCTGGTAGTTCAACTTGCCTATGCCGCTCCAACTGCGACTGCTGCCTAAGTCGGGCGTCTCGTGAAACATGGCTAACCCCTCACCCAGCCAGACGGGGTTAGCTCCAAATCGTTTTTGCATACCGCAATTGAAGGCAATCTGGTGCGTCGCCTCGTGAACGATGGTTGCCACCAACGGCTCAGCCTCGGGCTCGGAGAGCATCGCCGAGATGTCGTGGAGCGAGCCACGCTTAGTGTTCTCGCGACGCAGGGCCTGCATTCCCGTCAGGTCGTACATGGTGATGCGGTTGGTCTTTAGGCTATAGAATCCGATCGCCGAGCCCGCCGCCCCCCCCAGTTCTTCCTTGGCATATCGCATGTAGGAAGCCTTATCGCCGAGCACCACGACGGCCAAGGGATGCTCGGGCTCCTTGACATCGAAGCCTTGTTTCTTCCAATAAGCCAGGAACCCTCGCTGGAGCCGTTCCAGAAGCGAAGCGGACCATTGGGCATACTTGAGCGTCGTATTGTAAACCACGACATAGTGTTTCGATTGATAGACTTGGAAACCGGGTCCCATCTCGGCCAGCAACCGCTCCGCAAGACCCTCCTTGTCGAGCCGTTCGAGTGGTTGCGAGTCGCTCTGCCGACTGCGGATCATGTTGGCCATGATGGTGTGGAAGGCACCTTCATCGGTTTCGAGCAAGAGGCTCCCGGCGGAATCTTCCACGACTACTTTTCCGATGAGCTGCTGAGGTTCGCCCCTTTGATTGAGGTGTACCGTTTCGATGGCATTCGCAGAAGTCTCCCACAATGCCAAGCAGATCGTCATCACGCAGATCATACTTCGGAGCAAGATTGGTCGATGCTCAGTCGGCATGCGTTGCTTTCTTGTGAAGCCTAAGAAGTGTTAGCAGGTCCTACCTCTAGTATAACCCCAAACCGCAAAAAAAAAGTTGCGTTATGGGAAAAGCCGTGTGAGGCGTTGACTCTTGGCTGTGCTGGCTACCAGCGAAGGCCGAATTTCTCGCCGCCACTGGGTTTGCTGATGCCTCCCTTGAGGTTTTTGTCCGTTTCTTTTTCTCGGCGTTTGAGCGAATCGGGAGCGGGGGGGTCGCTCTCGCGGGGTTCTTGTGGGGCCTTTTCTGGCGGCGGGAGCAGGGCTTTGAGTGACAAACCGATCCGCTGGGCATCGCGGTCGAAGGAGACGACTTTCACTTCGACTTCCTGGCCCTCACTCACCACGTCGGAAGAGCGTTGGACCCGGCCGTGGCCCATTTCGGAGATGTGAATCAAGCCTTCCACACCCGGATCGAGGCGCACAAAGGCACCGAATTGCATGAGCTTGGTTACGGTCCCCTTGACCCGCGCGCCGATGGGGAATTTCTTTTCGGCACTGTCCCAGGGGTTGTCCCCCAGTTCCCGGTAGCCAAGCGAAATCTTGCCACTCTCGGCGTTGATCTTCTCAACGCGAACTTTCACCGTTTGTCCGATAGCGAGCACGTCCTTGGGATGGCTGACGCGGTCCCAACTGAGTTGGCTCACATGGATTAAACCATCGACGCCCCCCAGATCGACAAACGCGCCGAAGTCTTGCAGGCTGCGGACGACACCTTCGCGCAGGTCGCCCGCAGAGATTTCAGCAAGCAACTTTTCTTTTTGCTCTTTCCGTTCGCGCTCCATTAGTGCGCGATGGCTGAGCACCAGATTGCGGCGACTGCGGTTCGCTTCGGTAACCACGCAAGTGAGTCGCTGGCCGACGAACTCCTCGGCATTCTCGATGCGATAGATCGAGATCTGCCCCATGGGAATAAAACCACGAATACCGGAGAGCAGGCATTCGAGCCCTCCCTTGTTCGCGCCGGTGATCGTGACGTCGACGACCTGACCGTCGGCCACATCGTCCCAATTCCCGACGTCGACCGCGGCGGTGGGAAGCGACACTTCATACAAACCTTGCTCGGTATCAAATCGTGTGACTACGACTTCGACCTGAGAGCCCACTTCGGGGGGCGTGGTTTTCTCGAACTGCTTCAAAGGGAGCAAACCTTGATTGCGACCCCCCAGATCGACGAAGATGTCATCGCGATGGATGCTGGTGACCGTTCCAGTAAGTTTCGTTTCAGCAGGTAACTCGGCTCCTGTCTCCGCAGTGGCAGACCCTTCGATCAATGAGTCGAGCGATTCACCTCCCAATGCGGCGGCGAGTTCTGCCTCTAACTCTGGAGTTAACGCATCGCGGATATTTGGAGGCGGATAGTTGCTCTTCTTGGGCGTCGACTCGGTGGCCGTGCCGGGGTTCATCGATTTGGCCTTCGGTGGTTCGTCGGTCGTGGCGCTACGCTGGGTACCGATTTGGATTCGTTCGCTTGGGCGGGATTGTTCCGGAGGAGTCTCAGCGACAGGAACCGAGTCGGCAGTTAGCTCTGCAGGGTTTGACTCCGCAGTGGGTTTCGTTTCCGCAGCGGCATCGCCAATTGATTGCGTTGGATGTTGTTGCGTCTCGTCATTGCTAGTTTCATTCTCCCGGGCCGCATCTTCACCATTGGCAGATGCGATGTTGGGTTCCGACATGGAGCGCGTGGAATCAGTAGGATCAGTTTGCGTGGTCATGTTCTCAAAAATCCTGGAAGACAGAAGAGCCAAAATCGGTCGCTTGGCGCAAGGTGCAAGTTTAACAGCCAACTCCCTGGCTTTGCAACTATTTTTGACGAATTGGTTAGCATATCATGTGCCATTCATGTTCACTCTGGGGGAATTGGCAGCATGACTCAGGGATCTGCTGCCGTGACAGCACCAACAGTAGGAGTATATCGTTCGAGCCGCTCTCGAACCCCTGGGATCAAGCGTGCTGCGTTCTCAGCATAAATTTTCCGCAGCACTTCGTCTGGCAGATCAAGCCCATAAATGTTCCACATCCCCTGGGGGGGATACTGGTCCTCGGCATAGGGAAAATATTCGTCGAGGGTTTCCAGCAGCCGCCAATGGGGATTAAGCCTGCTCGCTGATCGAGGACCATCCGTGCCGAACAGGATCCGATCTGAATATTTCTGAAAGAATTCTCGCGCCGTGACGGGCTGACGACCAATTTCGGCCAGGCGGGCGGAGAGATCAACGTACAAATTGGGGTACTTATCGAGCCACTTACTTAGTTGCCCGAGGTTCTCAGGGATATTGGACATGTGGGCACCGATGAAATTAGTCTTCGGATGCCGCTCGACCACATGCAAGAATCGCGCAAGCAATTCCGCATGGGATGGGAACTCGTCCCCCGCAAAGCTCCAACTAGGATGCCGTTGCAATTCTTCCCAGCGTTCGTTGAATCGGTCGACGGGCTCAAAGAACGCCACGGGGTCGGCGGTGTGGATCAACACGGGTAGCCCCAGCTCGCCGCAGGCCTGCCAGATGGGATCCCAGCGTGGATCATCGACGGCAATAAGCGAGCCGTCGGGATTACGGTAATTGAGTCCCAGCATCTTAAGCACTTTTAACCCCGAGGCTCCCTGCTTTTTCGCTTCGGCAAGTGCTGCTGCCATCCGGCGGGCAAAATCAGGGCGCTGACAGTCCCAACTAGCGGGTTCTTCTTTTTGACCGGACCCTTGCCAGTCAATGTTCGCAAAAATCACGAACCGGTCGCGATACTTGTTCCACAAAAACTTTTTATGTTCTACAAGTCGCTCTCCGAGTCCGCCGTCGAGACTCACGCAGACGGCGATGTTTTGATGATCCATCAGTCGCACGAATTCATCGAGCGCCTCGGGCGTTTGCCGCAGCTTGTAGCGGCAATGCACATGGATGTCGACCGCCGGGAACTTTGCCCGCTGGGGATGATGCTCAGGCACGACCAGTTGTGATCGCGGCATGAATTGATCGAGTGTAAGCGGTCGGCCATCTGCGCCGTCCAGTGGCTCTTCAGCAACGGCCATTGCTGCGACCATAATCGACAGAATTGACACGAAGAATATCTCTCGCAAAGGCGCGAAGGCGCAAAGTGCGGTTAGATTATTTCTTCTTTGCCACTTAGCGCCTTTACGAGAGTTTAGTACTTGCACAAACATCGCCTAATCTTTCAGAAGTTCGTGAAGCTGAAAATGGAACTTGCCTAGTTTGCCACCGTAGTTGCCTGCGGAGATGGCGAGAACCCCTTCGCCGGCGGCGGCGTGGAGTGCAGCGGTCATTGCGGTTGCCACCGCCGTCTCATCGACGCCGTCGATGACGATCTCGTAGGCGCAAGAAGCTCCCTCAACTAGTTCGGATTCTACCCGACCTCGGAGAGTGGGACAAAAGGCATCATTGGTCGAGGCGATCATGCCTTTGTATTTCGAACCGACCTTGCTGCCACTGCGGACGACCCCGCCGGGGAAAGGGGTGATCACTCCTGCAAGGGGGGCGAGCGATTCGACGACCCGCCGGGCTGCGAGGAGTGCAAGTTCGCTGTTAGTCGCTTGGAGGATGATGTTGCCACCGGCGACTCCTTTAGCAACGCCGAGCTGCTCCTCGACGACAAATTCGCCGTCCATGACGGGGATCCGCCAGTAACGGTGCTCACCGAGCAGCTTGCTCTTCTGAAACCCGTCGCCGAAAAATCGCAGGAATTTACCGAGCGGGATTTGCTCCTCGGCAGCAGGCAGCCCATTGAACACGGCGGTTGTGGGGCAGGTCATCAGGCTTTGGCCCACACGATTGGGGATCGCCTTGCCAAGTGACTCCACCGAGAAACCAAACGCCAACAAGGCCGCACCGGGGCGACCATCAGGAGTCTCTTCCGATTCCAGAGACTGCTCGACCGCAATCTCAGCATCGCAGCCGATCACCGACGATCCATAGCCAGTCACCTCTCGCAGCGCAGCATCAAGCCAATACGCATCAGCGGCTGTAACGATCAACCGCACGAAGCGCATGCGAAATGCCTCGGCAAACGTGTCGACGATCTGAGTGGTGCCCAATTGCATGATGCGCACCATCATCGCACGTTTTGCCGCGTGGGCAAGGCCGTTCGCCGCGACTCGGCTGTCGAGTCGTGCTCGACGGAGAGGAGCGTTGTCTACTCTGTTAATCCCCTTTTGATGAGCCGCCTTCAATTTCCGCTTTCATCTCTCGAAGTTTCTGAAGCAGCGATTTAATCTGATCCTGAACATTCTTCGTTTGTGAAATTACCAGTATGCCTGGCTCCAGTAGATGTATCTCGCCTTCGCCGTGGCCGCTAATAACCCAAGAATGATGCTCAATACTATTCGTAATAACCTGAAGCAAGGAGCTATAGGGGTTTTCCCGAGAACCGCCCCGTTTTTGAGAATAGTCGCCTAGAAGATCGTCTACTCGATAGACCTCCACAGACAATCTCTGGTTGGCTTTCTCCTGAGTGGTGATAAGTAATACATTCTCCGTGATAAGGTAAGTGAGATCTTCCAGACCAGGCTGTCTGAAAATCAAATTGAGTGCCGACCTAAGGGGAATCTGCCGAAGATTGAGCGAAACTTCAGTATCCGGGCTGATAGCTACCTCTTCGAGTGCCTGCTGATCGAAAACGATCGGAATGTCGTATTCCTCTTGCAGCGCATTGATCACTTCATTGAGTGGCTGATCCTCGTACTGCAAGGGCGATTTGAGTTGCTCATCGAGAACCTGTTCAATTTTTTCTTCAGCCTTCGAGCTGGATAGCGTCGTTGAAACCCAATTCTTTCGATCAGGCCGTTGCTGCGATTGCTCGCCATAACCCCCACCAAATTCACCACCGTAACCCCCTCGACCGTAGCCCCCTTCACCGCCACGACCACCGTATTGTGCGTTAGCACGTTCACAAGGCGCCAAACAAAGAAGTGTCAACAGTGCCCGACAAGTCACACAAAAGACCCGCGACATGACCTCACTCCTCTCTGCGCAAGAAGCGCAAAATCGAGAATAGTAATTGGGAGGCATGGTTCCGGACACGCGACTCCCAGATGGCCCTGAATATACTGCTGCGATGGGCGGCGTGTCAAATTATCGTTAGCCGCGACTCGGTAGTCGAGTCGTGCTCGACGGTTACGCCGCTGCCTAACAAATAAAATGTGGTAAAACTTAAGGTCGTGCGCCTCCCTCCGGAAAATTGAATGAGGGGCGATGAAAACTCGCTCCGCTTCGCTAGACTCGGCAGGCGCGTCGCGGCTACCAGGGAGAGTTGCGGCTACCTTGATCACTCCTACTCGGCATCGGGGCTCAGGGTGTACATCAACACGTTGAGACCGATGCGGGCGGCGTCTTCGCGGGTGTAGCCGCGGCATTCCATGGCTTCGTGTTGCTCGAGGGCGCAACTGATGTCGTAGGGCGAAAATATTACCGCCCAGCGACCATCGAGCTGGATGCCCAGCAGTTCGGGTTCGACTTCGCGGGTACGGGTGGCTAGAGCTTCGTTTGCTTGCCGCTGGACGGGGTCTCGGCGTTTGACCTTGCGGATGTCGAATCCGCCGGAGGTGTTGCGGAAGAGGGGTTCGGTCACCGGGATTCGCACGAGTAGTGCGTTCGGGAGTACCGCTTTGATTTCCCGTTCGAAGGCGGCGGCAAATTGAGGGCTGGCGCAGATGCTATCGGCGAAGAGTGTGCCGCCGTTGGTGAGATATTCGCGCAAGGATTGTTGCTCGGCGGGAGTGAAACGAAAATCGTGGCGGCCATGCATGAAGGCGAGCACATAGCGCGTGAGACTAGGGTCATCAGGACGAATGGGGATTTCGGTGGTGGAGACTTGCAACTTGAGCTCACCCTGAGCAGCCGTGCGAAGCAAGTTAACAAGTGCGCCCGGGGCGTCGTTACAGCCGCCAGCGTGCTGGAGTTTGGCGATTTGGATAGTGCCGCGACTTCCGGCGGCGTCGAGTTCTGTGGGGTCGAGCGTGGCGACGAACGAGGTCTCTTTGCCCTTAGGCTCGCGATTAGTGGCGTAGGCCAACACGTTTACCCCCACGGCCATCGCATCCGCGAGTCGCTTCTCAATCGTGTCGGGAAATCTAGGTCGCCCGGTGCGTCCATAAAGTTCCCAATAACAAGAAAGGTCGATCTCGGAGAACACCACGCATGTGCGACAACCATACTCGACGGTCCAGAGTCTTCCCACATACGGTGATTCAGGCCGCACCAGTTCTTCCACCCGCCAGAGAGGATGCTCGGGTCCGGCGCGGCGGAGTTGGTATTCTTTCTCAGGAAAGACTTTGTCGAGGAACTTGCGAAAACCCTCTTCGAAGCGGCTACCGTCAAGACAACAAGCTTCGGCGAACAGAAAACCGCCGCGATCGAGATAGTCGCGCATCTTTTGCTCGGTGCCTTTGAGCTCGGGAGATTTGCTGCCCGAAAGAAACAACACGGGGGCCTGGAGCAAGTCGTCGACGGTGGCCGACTCGGGGTTCATGACCTGCCAGGTGAGATCAAGTTCCCAGAGTTTTTCGACCCGGGCCGTGATGTTGGCCACATCGTTTTCGTGGTTGTTCCAATCCTCTCCCGGGCCATGCATCAGCTTGGCCATCAGCACAGGTCGGCGTCCCTTGGAGAGAAACAAGAGAGCCATCGGGGTGGCAATGTGTGAACTGTCTTCGGCGGTGTTTTGACCGACCCAATTATGGCTAAAGGGGTCTTGCTGACGGATGAGATACTCGGCTCCTTCGCGATACCAATCGTGATCGCCGATAAAGCGTCGCGCCGTGAGTCGTCCCACGCGTTCTAGTCCATAGAGATAATAGTAATGCCAAACCTGACCCATACCGCGGCGACCTGGATTGCGCCGTACCGAGAAATTGCGACCCAGCCAGGTGAGGGCTCGCTCCAACGAGTCGTCTTCGTCTTGAGGTTGGCAGCACTGTACCAATCCGTTCTTCACGGAGGCGTCAGCCCGTCTGGCGCGCTCGTTGCAGATGACTGTGGCTCCGATTCCCGCGCAGGTCATGCTGCCGAGCCCTTCATCCCAACCGATTTTGTATCCCCACGAGCCATCAGGGTTTTGCGCGCCATTCCAATACTCGGATGCCTTCTTCCAGGTTTCGGGTTGGACCTGGGCACCGGCCCGCTCGGCTTCATGCAATGCGAGCACGGCAAACTGCGCGTTGCTGTTGTCGCCATCGCCGGAGGGATAAGACCAGGATCCGTTGGCCAGTTGAATGGACTCGAGCCAATTCACGTTGCGTTGAATCAGCAATTGATCACGCTGGGGATCGCCTGCGCAGAAGGCCATCGTTTGCAGGGCAACACTGTAGGTCTTGGTGGGTTCGATGTTGCGCAAGTAGGCGAGTGCCGACTGAATCTGCGGGTTACTAGGCTCGACTCCTGAATTCAACAGGGCGAGTGTGCAAAGTGCCGTCACACCGCCAGGATAGGGAGCCAGATCATTCCAGGTGCCGCGGGCCTGATTTTGCTCCTCGAGCAAATACTTTACTCCGCCGCTGATCGCCTCGCGGACCTGTTCAGCCGTGAGTGGTTCGTCAATGCCATCGAGAAACTGGGCTTGCAGTGGCACCGAGGCTGGCAACTGCCAAACCGCTGCTAGGGCAGATATTAGCAGAATACGTCGATGTCGCCTCATGCTTGAACCTTTGCAGAAAAGAAAACGGTCCGCCTCCTCCTATCGTAAGCTGTGATACCTGGGAAAACAATGAGCCGCTCGATTGCGTAGTAAATCTCGTACATTGTCGGTCTGTGCAGGGGGCTATAGAATTGGTCGGATGCTTAACAGGAAAGATTATCCGTCATTCCCGTGCAGACAGGAAATCAAGTGGCACGTTCCTATCTCTGGGTTCCCGCCTGCGCGGAAAAGACGGAAAACACGTTTTAGGAAGGGAACTCAGTGACGCGTAACCTTGGGGATATTCTCAAAGACTTTCGTCAGCATCGGCTGGTCATGCAGCAAGAACTGCAGAAGGTAATTGTCGGGCAGGACGAGGTGATCGAACAGATTTTTGCCGCCATTTTTACCCGGGGCCACTGCCTGCTGGAAGGTGTCCCGGGGCTGGCGAAGACGTTGATGGTCAGCACGCTGGCTCAGATTCTGGATTTGGGATTTAAGCGCATTCAATTCACGCCCGACTTGATGCCTTCGGACATTACCGGCACGAACGTGCTGGAAGAAGATGAGCACGGCCGACGGAGTTTCCGGTTTGTTGAGGGTCCCGTCTTTACCAATATTTTGTTGGCTGATGAAATCAATCGGACGCCACCCAAGACCCAAGCCGCGTTGCTCCAAGCGATGCAAGAGCGGGAGGTGACGATTGGGCAAACGACCTATGGCCTTCCCGATCCGTTTTTCACAATCGCGACGCAGAACCCGATCGAGCAAGAAGGGACCTATCCGCTGCCCGAGGCGCAGCTTGATCGGTTCATGTTTAATATCATTGTGAATTACCCCACCGCCGCTGAGGAACAACGCATCCTGGCCTCGACCACGCGGCAGGAAAAACCCGAAGTGAACAAGATCCTCTCCACCCGGGCGATTCTGAACTTGCAGAAACTTGTCGGCTCGGTTGCGGTGAGCGAGTTGATTATCAAGTATGTCTCGTCCTTGGTACGGGCGACCCGCCCGGTGGATAAGTCGGCTCCTGATTTTGTCCGTGAGTTGGTGGATTGGGGCGCGGGACCGCGCGCGGGGCAGTTTCTGATTCATGGCGGCAAAGCGCTTGCCGCCATGGATGGACGTTTTACGGTGGCGATCGAAGACGTACAGAAAGTGGCAATACCTGTACTCCGTCATCGCATCAGCACCAATTTTCAGGCCCAGGCTGAAGGGATGACAACTGAGAAGCTGATCATCCGGCTGATGGAAACGATCCCCGTGCCGGAGATGCCGAAATATGCGGGTTGATTCGAAGAAAGAAATAGAACGCAGATGAACGCGAATTAGGCTAATGGACGCAGATCGTGAACAATACAGCAAGCTGCTTACTGGGCTAAAGAATGTTGGGCTGGTGATTCTCTTCGTTTTTGTTATTCCGGTGGTACTACTCTGGGTCGTATTACAAGTCCTCTTGCAAGTGTTCGTAGTTTTTATTGTGTGGTTTCGCTGGAACCTGAGAGGAAAAGATATGCTCGTCATTTATTCCAACAGCCCTTCTTGGAAAGAGTACTTTGAGCGTGGGTTCTTACCGTTGGTGGCTGACCGAGCTCCTGTATTGAATTGGTCTGAGCGTGCCAAATGGCCATTGTTTTCCCTTGAAACGACTGTCTTCCAACTCTTCAAGAGCGGTAAAGATTACAATCCTATGTTAGTGCGGTTTCCTGCCTTCCGTTTACCAAGGCGCATCGGGTTTTATGAAGCGTTTCGCGATGCCAAGCATGGCGATCCCTATTTACTTCTTGAGATCGAAAAGAGACCCTCCTCATTCACTGGGGAGCCAATTGACCTCACTGAATTCCATCCACGCAAATCCGTCTAATCCGCGTTCGTCCGCGTCTAATTTCTTCCCATGTCGACTGTTGAAAAATATCTGAAACCTGAAGTTGTGCGGCATATCGCGCGGCTGGACCTGCGCGCGCAGTTTATCATCAAGGGTTTCTTTCAGGGGATGCATGCGAGCCCGTTTCATGGGTTTTCGGTGGAGTTCAGCGAGCATCGCAAGTATGTGCAGGGGGACAATCCTTCGGACATCGACTGGCTCGTTTATGCCAAAACCGACAAGTATTATGTGAAGAAATTCGAGGCCGAGACCAATCTCACGGGTTATCTGGTGATGGATCTGAGTGCGTCGATGGCCTACAGCCATGAGCAGGAACTTACCAAGTTCGAGTACTCGATCTGCCTCGCGGCGGCATTGTGCTATCTGATGATCCACCAGAACGATCCCGTGGGGTTGGTGACCTTTGGGGAGAAAATCGTCGATTGCCTGCCGCCAAAATCGAAACGGCAACAGATCGGCAACATCCTCTCCGTGTTGGCTAATCTCACGCCGCACGATCGGACGAACGTTGCTCAGAGCATCATTCAACTCGCGGCCATGCTGCGGCATAGCAGCCTGGTGATGATCTTCAGCGATCTCTTGGTGGAGCCCGAACCGGTGATTGCCGCACTCAGGCGACTGCGACATGGTGGACATGACGTGATTCTGTTTCACATTTTGGATCAGGCGGAGGTGTCATTTCCCTTCGAAGGGCTTGTGGAGTTGCGTGATCCCGAATCGCAGGAAACCATGGAGGTGGACGCCGACGCTTACCGGGCAGACTACGTTGACGAAATCAATCAGTTTCGCTCGCAATATGAAAAGGAATGTCGACAGAGTGGCATCGATTATGTTCCGCTGGACACGGGCATGCCGTTCGATCGCGCATTGACCGAGTATTTGATCAATCGACGCAATTGGGGTTAGATCATGGGATTCCTAACGCCCGCCTTGCTTGCCGGAGCGGGATTGATCGTTGTGCCGATCATTCTGCATCTGGTGATGCGCCGTCAGCCCAAGCAGATAACCTTCGCCGCGCTACAGTTCGTCAAGAAACGTCAGCAAGCCAATCGGCGACGTTTCAACTTTCGCCATTTGCTGCTGTTGGCGTTGCGGTGTCTGCTAATTGCCGGCATCGCGTTTGCCTTAGCGCGACCTACGCTGCGGGGCAGTGGCTTGCGTGGCAAGGAAGGTGCACCGTTAGCCGTGGCCATGGTGCTGGATAACTCGCTCCGCATGCAGTACGTTGAGCGAAATCAGACGCGGCTGGCGGCAGCAAGTGAGTTGGCAGAGGCGTTGGTGAAAAAGTTTCCCGATGAAACTAGGATCGCGGTCCTTGACCTGAGTCATGCGACCAGCAACTTCGTGGTCGACAAGAGTACGGCCGAGTCGCGGCTGGTGAGCCTCGCCGCAGAGAGCAATCCGCGACCGTTGGCTGAGGCGGTTCGCAATGCCATCGAACTGGTGGCCGAGCAGGAAGATCGCCGGCAAGAGGTTTTTGTCTTCAGTGACCTGGCCGCGGCGGACTTTGACGAAGCGGCCTTGGCAACGATCAAGGAGTCGCTCGAAGAGGCCACCGATGTGCGAATTTATGTGATTGACGTGGGTGTTGAGCATCCTCGCAATATATCGCTAGGTCCGCTAAAGCTCAGCGCGGCGTACCTTGGCCCTGGCGCGCAACTGCGTGTGGAGGCCGATCTGAAGAGCGTAGGATACGACGAACAGCCACTCGTGGAACTGTTTCTCGAAGACTCGGCGAACAATCTGGTGAAACGCGGTCAGCGGATCGTGGAACTCTCTTCAACCGGCACCGGTAAGACCGAGTTTGTCTTGGGTGACCTCCCGCTGGGGACCCATCAGGGAGTCGTTAAATTGTCAACGACCGATCCCTTGCAGTTCGATAACCAGCGTTTCTTCACCGTGGAAGTGCGACCCGCCGCCAAGGTGTTGCTGCTCGGGGAAACGGATACCGACACGCTGTTTTTGCGTGAGGCACTGAGCCCATCACTTTTGGGGGAGAACTCGCAGAAGCGATTTGAATCTGTGAGTGATCGGTTTGCTAACGCTGCCAAGATCGACTTCGCTGACTATGATGCCGTGTGCCTGCTGGATCCGCCGCCGCTTACGGACGAGGCCTGGAACCATCTGGCCGACTATGCTCGTGCCGGTGGCGGCGTGGGAGTCTTTCTGGGAAATCGAGCCACGCCCAGCGGCTTCAATGTTCCCACCGCGCAGCAATTGCTTCCCGGTACATTGAAACTGCGCTCGCGGCAGGAAACGTGGTTTCGCCCGCAACGACTTGACCACCCGGCACTTGCCGGCCTGCGGAATTACGCCGAGGAGATTCCTTGGCAGATTTACCCCGTGTGGCGTTTTTGGCAGTTCGATGAATTGGCGGGCGATTCCTACGTCGTGGCTCGGTATGCGAATAATCAACCGGCCCTTGTTGAACGGCCCCTTGGGCAGGGGCGGGTGCTGACGCTCACCACGCCAATTTCCGATCCGCTCCAGCCTGCGGGTCGGGATCCTTGGAATTTGCTACCCACGCATCCCGAACCTTGGCCGTTCGTCGCGCTGGCCAACCAATTGATGGGTTATCTCGCGCGGAATGAAGACCACGAGCTGAACTACGCAGCGGGTGAGACCGTCAACCTTCGATTGTCACCTCGACAGCATGTGACCGATTTCGTCTTGCGCGATCCTGCAGGTGAAGGCATCCGTCGTACGCTGCCGCCAGGGGAAGACACGATTCGCATTAGCACCACTCAACAACCTGGCAACTATCGAGTCGCTGCTGGGGGGCGGACCGGGTCGCTTGACGAGGGATTCAGTGTGAATGTTGCCGCGGAGCTGAGCGATCTTGAACGCGTTGCCCCCCAGGCAATCGTCGCTGCCTTGCCCACGGGGAGAGTTCACCTGGCCAATTCGCTCGACGATGTGGAGCAGTATGTCAACATTGGTCGCCGAGGAAGGGAACTGTTTTCCTGGGCGATCATGCTGGTGGTTCTCGTGTGGAGCAGCGAACACTTGCTCTCGAATCGCTTCTATCGTGAGGAGCGACAAGCATGACCAATTGGTCCGTCGATCCCGTGGGAGGTTTTTGGTTTATTGCCGGTGTGGCTGCGCTGCTGGTGCTGGTTTTGTTTGTGGGCCCGCGAGGTCGAACGCTGCTGCCTCGTCGGCGGATGACTCTCATTGTTCTTCGCGGACTCACTGCCCTGCTGCTTTTCATAATCATGCTGCGGCCCACGTTGGTAACATCCCTTGTGAACAACGTACCCGGCTCGTTGTTGCTCTTGGCCGATAGTTCACGGAGCATGTCCATCGAAGATTCGCTTGGCAATCAGTCGCGGTGGGACGCACTGAAAGAAGCCCTTGCCTCGGCGGGGGACCAGTTCGCGGAACTGGCTGAGACTTGGGATGTCAAGTTGTACAAGTTCGCCGATGAAACAGAGTTCGTCAAACGGGGCGACGAGGGGTTTCTTCTACCCGACAAGGCAGAGGGGTCGCAGACGGCATTGGGGTCGGCAATTGCCGACTTGCTCGACCGTGAATCGCAGCAACGGATCGTGGCGATGCTGGTCTTGAGCGATGGTGCCCAACGAGCGTTTCCGCCGCGAGATGAACCTCCGCAGTTGGCTGTTGCACGACTGGCGACGGATCGCATCCCACTTTACACGTTCACCTTCGGCAAGCCTTCGCTGGGGTTGCAATCCGATCTGCGCGTCGATGATTTGTTGGTGAACAACGTCTTATTTGCCGAGGCACCGGCTACCATTCAGGCGACCGTCACCGCAGACGGCTACGCCAACCAAACCGTAAAGGTGCAATTGCTGTGGGAAAATGCCGAAGGAGTAATGGAAGTCGTCGCTACCGAACCGTTGCAGATAGTCGCGAACAAACGGCAGTATCCGATCGCGCTCACATACACGCCGCAAACGCCGGGCGAATTCAAAATTGCGGTCGCAGTGGAATCCCCTGCCGGTGAACTCGCGACGACGAACAATTCGCAAAGCACGTTCGTCACCGTGACGAAGGGTGGGGTCAACGTGCTGTATCTTGTCGGCTCACAGCGGGTCGGCGGCGGTCCGGGGATTGAGCCGCGGTTCGTTCGCGCTGCACTGGCCTCCTATCCCGACTTGCATGTCCGCTACGAATTAATCAATTATCGCCGCCAACAGTTTGATCTACGCGAGCAACTGCGTGAAGGGAAATTTGATGTGTTTCTCTTGCAGAATGTCGATTACGCGGGGCTCAGCCGCGAGACTTGGGAGATGATTGCCGACGAGGTCGGTAAAGGTGCGGGGCTGGCGATGTTGGGTGGCTTTCACAGTTTCGGCCCCGGCGGATTTCGCAATACTCCGATGGATGACATTCTTCCTGTGATTATGGGACGTGCCGAGCGGCAGAACTTCGGCGAGCCACCCCGAGCCGACATGCATCTGGCGGGCCCCGTGCGGATGAGGCCGCTTCCTTTTGGGACGAATCTGCATCCGATCTTTCAGATTGGCGAAGACGAATCCGCCAAGCTCGATTGGAGCAAGTTGCCACCCTTGGACGGTGCCAACCGATTCGATCCCAGAGGTCTTAAGCCGAATGCGGCAGTGATCTCCGAAGCCGATGATCCGCAACATTCACCGCTGGTTGTTGTGGGGGCATGGGGAACTGGTCGCACGGCGGCCGTGGCCTTCGATACCACCTGGCGTTGGCAGATGGAAGGTCACCCTGAATTGCAGGAGCGGTTCTGGCGGCAACTCGTGCTCTGGCTTTCCCGCAAAGACGATACGGGGGGCGAGGCCGTATGGGCACGGCTCGATCAACGGCGCTATCAGCGCGGCAGCCGCGTTGAATTTGCTGTCGGTGCGTTTGACGAGAAACGAGAGCCGATCGCTACGGCTGGCTTTGATGTGAGGATTGAAAAGCCAGATGGAAGTGTTGCAATGGTGCCGGTCTCACCGCGAGGCAAGGAGTTCGTGGGGAACTTTGATGAAACATCGCTGCCAGGTGACTATCGACTCAACGTAATCGCCTCTTCCGGTCAAGCGAATCTCGGTTCCGCCGAAGTCCGATTTACGGTCCCGGATCGTGACATGGAACTAGACCAACCCGCCGCGGAACCGACCTTTATGGCGTCGTTAGCCAATCTCACCTCCGACGTGGGAGGTGCCGGGCTCGCACCCGAAGAATTGCCCGACCTGCTCGAACGCCTGCAGGAACGCTTCGAGGAATTCGAGGAAGAGGTCTCCACGCAGCAAAGTTTGTGGGATAGTTGGCCCATGTTGACGGCCTTGGTAGGGCTGTTGAGCACGGAATGGTGGCTCCGCAAACGCTGGGGGTTGGTGTAATCGGCATGAGTGCTGCCGCTTCGCGGCAAGTTTCTATAGACTAAGAGTGCCTTCATGCCTACTTCATCTGATCATGGGAGAATCCTCATGCAACCGATCTCATTGTGTTTGATGTTATGGATCTGTTTTGGCCAACCATCTCATGCCGATCCAGGCAAACCGGTTGCCCTGCGATGGTGGGGAGAGGCGATGGTCTCGATCGAGACCTATTGGAATCTGAACATTATTATCGATCCTTATAGTTTAGACATCGGCTACGAGGATCCAGAGCAGTCGGCCGACCTGGTGTTGATCACACACAATCACTCGGATCACAATAATCCCGAAATTGTTCAAGGAGAACCGGTAGTCGCCCACGGTTTGGACGAATCTGGTAAGTACGTTGGCATTGACCATGTGTTGGATCGCTTCGCCAATCAAGAGAAACCTCGCTGGGTTAATACAAGGCAAAGAATCGCTCGCTCGCCTCACGCGATTCAGGTCACGAGCATTCCAGCGTGGCACGACGACGACCAAGGCTCCAAACGCGGTGCCGATGCGATGCTGCTCATCGAAGTCGATGGGGTGCGAATTGTCCATTGTGGCGACATCGGACAAATGCGATTCACCGAGGAGCAACTCAAGGCCATGGGCAATGTCGATGTGCTGCTCATTCCGGTGGGGGGCACTTACACCGTCGATGGCGCACAAGCGGCTGGGATGGTGGAGCAAGTCAAGCCCAGGATCGTGGTGCCGATACACTACAAGACCAAGGCGCTCAACTTCGATCTCGACGGGGTCGAACCGTTCCTTGCTGCTTTGGGTTCGACGTATGAAGTCGTTCGTTCTGCTGGCAACACGTTGGCCGTCAGTGCGAGCGAGGAAGGTCCGGAATCTAAAAAACCTCGCGTGGTCGTGCTCGACTATTTACCCTGGCAGATGAGTGCGGAGCTTGCTGAACTCTTTGTCCGTAAAGAGGCAGCAAGCGTTGCTACACAACAAGTGTTTGCTCCCTTGAGCTCTGATCAGATGAACTTTCGTCCCGCCAACGGTACGCACACGCCCCGGTGGAATGCCGAGCATATGATGGGGCGGGAACTGGGGTTCTTCACCGAGATATATGCCCAACTGGACCCGGCAATTGCAAAGATTGATTTGAACCCGGCCCAAATGCCGCCGGATTTCCAACCAGCGCATCCGGACTGGACCGGTAAGGAGGAAGCGCGTCAGATTGAGAGGGTTACCGCGATGACACGGCGTTTTGCCTATTTGCTGGCCGACTTACCCTTGGACGAACAAGCTCCTGGGAGCCGCTGGGCACCGCGGGGTCTCCTGGAACAAATGGCACGGCATTACGGCGAACATACTGCGAACGTCAAGTTAAAATTCGAGCTTCCTGACTGGCCGCATGAGAAGTGATTATGCTGGAAGATAAGGGATGACACGATTGGCAAGCATAGAAAACGTGTGAAGGGTCTACCCAGATTCCTCTAGTCGTAGAACTCCTTTCGAAATGAAATTTTCCCTGTATTAGCCCAAAGAATCACTGAAACTCCATGAAACTGCCACGAGGAATGACACTACTGGTGATTGTGTATGTCGCCATCGCGGGATATGTGCTCGTGGCTTGGCTCCCCACAGTGGTGGATGGCTATCAGAAGATCGCTAATAGCTATCCTACGCTTGGTTACGTCTACCTCGTGGTTGTCGCTCTCGGAGGTGCGGTTTTGCTGGGTGCTTCTGTCTATGTGTTTTTGAAGCTGTGGCGGAACACTCGCAATAAGCATCGTACTCGCGAACGGCGGCAGCAAGACCCTAGCAAGTTAAACACTTCTCAGCAGCAGGCTGAGCTGCGTGAAAACATCAGCACCAGCCAAAACTTTGCCCTCGATGAAGGGGTGTCGGCTGAACTGCGTGCCGAGATCGAACGGGCTTTGGACACGATTGAGAAGAAACATGCCGAGTGCCGATTGGAGATCGTTGCCTTCGGCACGATTTCCAGTGGTAAGTCCACGCTGCTCAACGCCCTGGCTGGGCGACAAGTGTTTGCCTCGGACATCCTCGGGGGAACCACTTCCGTGCGGAGTGAAGTCCCTTGGCCGGGAAGCGAGCAAGTATTGTTGGTCGATACCCCGGGACTGGCCGAAGTCCGTGGTGAAGAACGTGCCGCCGTCGCCGCGTTGGCAGCTAAGAATGCCGACCTGGTGCTGTTAGTTGTTGATGGACCGCTGAAGTCTTACGAGGTCAGTCTGGTCAAACAACTGCACGAGATGGAGAAGCGGATCGTCGTGTGCTTGAACAAAGAGGATTGGTATGACACCGACGACGAGGTGCATCTCGCCTTGCAGATCTCCGAGCAATTGCCAGGAATCGTTCCCGCAGATGTCGTTGCCGTGCGATCGGCGACGGTCACACGCGAGCGCATCCGTGTCACAGCCGACGGCGAGGAAATTGTTGAGGACGTCGAGATGCCACCCAACGTGGCTCCTTTGGCGGAACGACTGCTGCAAATTGTCCAGAAAGATGGACGCCAATTATTGCTGGCCAACCTATTATTGCAATCCCGCGGGTTGGTCGACGAATCGAAGGAACGTGTGCGAGCGGTCCTCGACAAGCGCGCGAATGAGATTATCAATCGCTACATGTGGGCCGCCGGTGGAGCGGCAGGCATCAATCCCTTTCCCCTGTTAGATCTCGCCGGCGGAAGTGCGATCACGATCAAGATGGTGATCGAGTTGGCCCACATCTACAAACAACCTATCGACGCTGATGGCGTAGTGAAAATGCTCGAACAACTGGGCAAGAATCTGGTGGCCATGGTGGGAGCGACCGCGGCTTCTCCTGCCGTCGCAGCCGCCATTGGATCCGCCTTAAAAACTGTCCCAGGCATCGGCACGATCGCCGGAGGCCTTGTGCAGGGAATTGTCCAGGCCCTGGTCACGCGGTGGATTGGCAACGTCTTCGTGGAATATTACCGCCGCGACATGCAAGCTCCTCCTGGGGGGTTAGCCGAACTCGCGCGCGATCAGTGGCAATTGCTCACGCGACCCGACGCATTGCGGAAACTCATCCAGCACGGCCGCAATGAGCTTTCTAAATCATTTTTAGGCGAGAACAACGATTCATGAAGGACTCGCCAGATCCCCAGAAACAGCTCTTGACCTCGGATATTGATTATCAGGCGGCAGTGACCTCCGTGCGCCGGGCCATCGATAAATACCAAGGCTGCACCGAGGGAGAACGCCGAGTGCTGGCGCGCGACTTCGACGAGCTGCAGCAAATGGCCGAGAAGCTCGAAGCTGGACGCGTCGATATCGTCGTTTTTGGCGAAATCAGCACGGGCAAGTCTGCGCTGATTAACGCCCTGGTGGGAGACGATCTTACCCAGGTGAATGTCCAGGGAGGCTGGACCAAGGATGTTTGGCATGTCCCCTGGGACGGCATCGGCTACTGTGTACCAGGACTTGCCAACTCACAGGTGGTATTGGTCGATACACCGGGGCTCAATGAAGTCGACGGCAACGAACGTTCCGAGATAGCGCGATCCGCAGCTTCCAGGGCCGATCTAGTTCTTTTCGTCACGGATTCCGATCTCAACGAAACCGAGTACTCGGCGCTGTTGGAACTCGCGGCCAGTCATAAACCGATCATCCTGGTTCTGAACAAGTCCGATCTGTACTCTCGACATGACCTGCAACAGCTATTGGAATTGTTCCGAGGACGACGGCTGGTGAATATCGTCGATCCGGCAAACGTCGTTGTGACACAAGCGGATCCCCGCGAGATGGAATACGTAATCGAGTCGGCAGACGGCAGCACACGTACCGAGTGGCGCAAACCGAAGCCTAAAATCAGTGAACTGAGCGCTCGCATTTTGGAAGTCTTGAATGCCGAGGGCAAGGCATTGATCGCACTCAATGCCGCGATGTTTGCCGCTGATAAGAGTGACCGCATGGGGGCGCTACGCATTAAGTTGCGCGAAGCCGAAGCGGCTCGCGTCATCTGGAGTTTTGCCGTCACGAAGTCCTTGGCGGTCGCACTAAATCCCCTGCCCGCTGTCGATATCCTCGGTGGCACAGCGGTCGACGCTACGATGGTCGTGACACTGGGCAAAATCTATGGCATGAACATCACTACCTCCAACGCACGTGCGTTGGTGACTTCGATCCTGAAGGCCGCTGGTTGGGTAATGCTCAGCGAAGCCGTTGTCAGTTACGCATCGAGCGTGTTCAAGGCGCTCACAGTTGGCTACGGCACGTTGGCGACAGCTCTGCCTCAAGGCGCTGCGGCAGGCTACGGCTCATATATCGTCGGCCAGGCAGCCCGCTACTACTTCCAACACGGCGCGAGTTGGGGCGACGAATCCCCCAAGCAGGTGATCACCCAAATCCTTGCCAACACCGACAAGGAATCGGTGCTTGAGCGATTGAAGACAGAAATCGGCAAGAAGATCTCGCTCAATCGCTATGCTGGGGAGGACTGAGACCGAGGACCGTCTCGAACGTTACCGAGCCAAGGATGGCTCCGCTAGATTGGCCCAGTAACATAATTGCGGCAACTCACTGCGACAGCTAAACTAGTGCCCATGCTCCCCACCACTCAGGCCAGTCTCTACGATTTCCCAAAGTACTACGACTTGGTCTACGGCTCCGATTGGAAAGCCGAGTTTGATTTTCTGCTCGCATGCTTTGAGCGACATGCCGTAGGGAAAGTGAAACGAATCTTTGAACCTGCCTGTGGGACGGGGCGATTGCTTGTGAAATTAGCACAAGCTGGCTTCCAGGTGGCCGGCGTCGACTTGAATGAGGCTGCCGTGGCTTTTTGTAATGAGCGGCTCGCGCGATTCGGCTCTCCGCAATCGGCGTTTGTGGGAGACATGTGCGACTTCACCACTGACAAGCCCGTAGATGCCGCGTTCAACCCGATCAATAGTTTTCGCCATCTTGGCACTCAGGCCCAGGCGGAGCAGCATTTGCACTGCGTGGCTCAGGCACTTCGCCCCGGTGGCATCTATGTGCTGGGGCTGCACCTCACACCCACGAGTGTCGAACCGATGCAAGAAGAAAGTTGGTCGGCACGGCGTGGCAATCTCGCTGTTCTGTCGCGGCTGTGGGTGACTGATTGCGACCGTCGTCGTCGCCGGGAGGAGGTCGCCATGAGTTTTGAAGTCTACACGCCGACCAAACAGTTCCGCATTGAGGACCAGGTCGTGTTCCGGACCTACTCGGCCCGCCAAATGAACGCACTGCTGGCGCGCATCCCCGAATTTGAGGTAACTCAAGTCTACGACTTCGGTTACGACATCGAAGCCCCCACTACGATCGGCCCCGAGACCGAAGACGTGGTCTATGTTTTAAGGAAGAAGTCGCGGTAATTGCACTTCGCACGCAGAGCGATTCCGGCAAAAATTAAGGTTCAGGCCATGACGCATTTTTAACTCCTCATTGTTCTACGAATAACCCTTCTGTGACTACCTCAGTATCCCCACCTGACACTCCAGTTGCTCCCGATTCGGCACATCGTGAGAGTATTGCGTCTTTTCGCCAGTGGATGCTTGCCCAGCTTGCAACAATTCATCCTGAGCCCGCATGGGAACCTAACGCTGAGAACGGGCTCTGCGACCAAGAGCTAGCTGAACGACTGCGTGAACTGGGTGCCGTTCACGCCAGACCGCGCGAGCAACCGCTCTCCGTGAGTGAAATCACGCAGCGTTTGTTCTCCGCTTATCAAGTCGACGGCGGCAAGACACATTTGGGTGGCTGCCAACTGACGGACTTTCCTTTCCTAAGGCTGACCTTCGCGGCAGCGGATGATCCTGCACAGGTCGTCCACATTTTTGTGGCACACGATGGCTCGTCCATTCCCGATGAGTTAGTTAGCGAGCTGGGGCTGCTTAGCTTGGAACCGGCTAACAAACCTTTTCCACGAATCGACGAAGCGGCACTTAATGCGATGATTGCCTCCGGTCGCCGCGTGGCTGCCAAAGGTGCAAGTTCCCGCGATCCGAGCGCAGTCAGTAGCGAACCCTTGGCCACTACGCTGGTGTGGGTGAAGCAAGCCAATGGGAAACTCCACTTTACTATTGGCGATACCACGGCAACGCTTCCCTTCTCCGGTTGGGCCAAGCTGATTAAGCCGAAACCCTACATCGCCGAACACTCTGGTGCGAGCACATTTCATTTGGCCACCACCGACGATGGTCGCATCGATGCCTTCGAGCAAATTGCCCCTTGTGAGGTCACCGGCGAGCGGTTGCTGCTTGATGATCTCGTGACGTGCAGCGTGACGGGCAAGCGAGTTAAGAAGGAACTTACCGACCCTTGTCCCGTCTCAGGTAAGCCGACGCTTACTGACGAATTTACAGTCTGCCCCGTCTGCCAGCAACAAGTGAGCAAGTGTGTAATCTCCCAGGAGGCTTGCGCTGCCTGCCGCAGTCTGCATACGATCAAGAAGGACGACCCACGGCTGGTCTGGATCATGGGCGAACATGCGGGGCTGGATCGCTGGCACAATTGGCAACTTGCCGAGACGCTCGAAGTGTATATTGCCGAGGCTTCCAGTTTGCTCAAGCATCTTTTCGTGGTTGTGGACAAAGAAACCCTGGTCGTGCGTCATCTGGCAACCAAGAGCCGATTTGCTAAGGTCTGGACACCCGTTCTCGCGGAGCACCGCGATGAGTTGCTGGGGTAGCTGGCAGCATTTTACTTGGTCATGTTGGCACAATTGTTACCAAGAAATGTGGGCCACGACCAAGTAGGTCCCGATTGCCGAGCGGGAACTTTCTTCTCCCCACACTCGTCCCCACGCTCCGCATGGGGACGCACTGTTCTTCAGGCTCCGCCTGTTCTCTCCGCCACAGAAAAGAGGCGGAGCCTCCAGTGCAGCGCGTCTCCAGGCAGAGCCTGGAGACGAGGAAGCGACTCCTCCGCGAAAAAAAAATTCCGGTTTGTTGAAAGATTTTTCTTGCACCTCTCAACGATGGGTTTATATTGGCGGCAACATACTTTTCAACCAGACCCTCGAAACAGGAGTTTCTACCATGCGTCGCGATCCCTCGTGTTGGAACAAGACACTCTCGCTACTCGGCTTCCGTCGGAGCAGTTCCCGTCGTAATCTGGGGGGCCGTAAAGGGCGTAAACTTAGTGCCCGCGAAAAAATAACTTGAACAATTGACGTTGGTTGAAATGGTGGAATGTGCGATGACTAGCGCATGTCGACGGCGCAGGCCATCAGGAGCATTCAACGGAAGTATCGGGCTTTGCTGCCCGGTATGGATGAAC
>JBGSPU010000130.1:0-10639 GCA_041738415.1 Bythopirellula sp. | reverse complement strand
GTTCATCGATACCTCAGGCACGGTCGAGATTGCCGAAGGACGTAAGATCGTCGTGACCTTAGATCGGCGAAGTCACAATCCCATTCTCCGTGAAGCCAAGCTGGACCACGCCTCCCCAAAGATCCCCTGGCTCGGCAACCGTAGGATCGAATACGTGTACACCTGACAAGCTGTTTTTTCATCGAATTAAGCCCTGCGGAAATCGGCGTTAAACGGCGCGTCGAGCGGCCACTCGGTGCGCAGTACCGTTCGCTGGTCCTTCACGGCGTCGCCTGCGCTAGAAGAGCGGCGAACGTGGCCGGTATGGCGACCTGCAGCGTCGGAAAGCGGCGACGGAAGTCAACTCCCACAGGGCTGTCCTCTGCCATTAGATCAAGAAGATCGAGGTCGTCCGTCACCACGTATGGGGCACCGGCCGTGATGGCGAGATTGAGGTACTTACTGTCGTCGGGATCGCGCTCCAGGACGTAATGTTCCGGCACGTTGTCAATCCACTTCGCTCGGCGAAGGTGCTGGGCGAGAAACGCGTTGACGGCTTCGACCGTGAGCGCTGGAAACTTGGCGACTAGCTTGGGACGAGTGAGGACGTCGCGAATCTCCGCCAAGACGTCGGGGCTGAGGCAGAGGGTCACTCGTCCGCTATTCACGTAGTCGAAATGCGGGCGCGCCAGTCGCGGACGAGCAGCCGCCCGGAAAAACAGCATGCAGTCGTAAACGGCAAGCGTCGTCACGCGGTCCGGGTTCTCCGCGCCTGTTGTCGAGCTTCGCGCCGCAATTCCTCGCCGAGCCGGTTGAGCTCCTCATCGGTGACGCCGCTCTCTTCGACTTGTCGGCGAAATGGCGCCAACAACTCGTCGACCGTCGGCGCGCTGAGGGATTCCTGAAGCAGCCGGGCCGCGTACGAAGCAATCTCTTCGCCGCTGGCAGCGGCGCGCCGGCGCAGTGTCTCTTCGGCGTCTGGAGTGAGGAGAATTTGAATCATGATTTAATAATAGCACAGGAGCGGCTGGTTGGAAACTCTTCGATTCCACGGCCCTCCATGGCCCTCCAATTCGAGCAGCAATTCGCGTACGAGGTCCTCGAAGTATTATGACGCCTGACAATTCGTACGGACGGAATACTCGCAGTGGTCCACCGACGATGGTGTTAGTTTTGACGAAATCGGCCCGACCGTCACCTTTATCGACGCCCTGGGCCGAGATCAATTGCTCAGCGACGAGGTCTTTGACAGTGCGGTGCAACTCGACGAGACCTTGTGGGCGGCGACCGATCACATGGGCAGCGTCAATGATCTGCTTGATTCTAGCGAAGCGATTGTCGAGCATCGTGAGTACAACAGTTTTGGAGAACTCGATGCCGCTTTTGATGCGCTCGGCAACGATATCACGGGGACCACTTTGCAAAGCGACATCGGCTATACGGGCAAGGTGTTCGACTCCACCACCGGTCTCCAAAACAACTCCGCCCGCTGGTACGACCCGCACTCGGGCCGCTTTCTAAGCGAGGACCCGATCCAGGAGGGCGCGAACTGGTACGCCTACGCGGGGAACGATCCCGTCAACTTCCGCGACCCGACGGGGCTTTCCCAGGCGGGCAACCCGCTGAACGCCTTGGCAGGCGGCTTTGGGGGGAATGTGGTGGCGCGCAAAAATACGGCGCTGCGGAATCTGAATTTCGGCCCGGTGCGTTCGAGCATTCCTGCCAGTGCGTTTAGCACCACGAGTCTGCTCAACCAACTCTCAGTGCCGAGCTACGTCCCTTCCGCGCGCGAGTTGACTAACTTCGGCTCACTTGCCAACACGGGTCCGATCACGCAAACGTATGCGGCTCCCAACTTGGCTCCCAGTCGCAGTTCAAGTCCGTCCCTGCGTTCGCAACAGTTGGCGTCGGTCGATTATGGGCTCTCGTTGATTCGGCAGAACCCCATTCAAACTGGTTCTTATGTTGGGGATTTCGGAGTACAGCTCTTCACGGAATTGGGTGCTACCGTGGAACGGGCGCGTATCGGGTTGGCGACCCATTTCCGTGCGGATACTCAGCGGGAACGTGTAGACGGTCTCTTGCGCAGAAATGAAGCGATCAACAATGGACGGAGTTTCAATACTTATGGAGGCCTAACTCAGTTGTATGCTAGCGGAACAACTGATCAGATCGCCTTCGGCGATGTCGGATACGATCCAATTCAAGATCGCGCGCTGGATACGACCGAACGAATTACCAGTGTAGCTGGAGGAACGTCGGCCTACGCGGCAAGCTTCATTCCGGTTTTAGGAGCGGCTGGAGCTGTTCCGACGGGAGTGCTCAATCCGACGGTAAATTTGAGTAGGACAGGGACGGCCAACTTTTCGCTGCCGATTTTGGATTCGACATTTACCCCCAATGGTCGCACAATTGTCTCAGCGGCGGCCCAGGAGCAAGCTAACTTGGGGCGGCAAGGTTGGTGCAATTGCTGTCGCACGATCAGAGGCTCGCCTACCTTAAGAACCCCGCGGCCGGCAGCCTGTTCTTGGGGACGGCAGTGCATAATCAAAAGGCAAAAGCTCTTGAATAGCAGTATGGAACGCGTTTCACGTACAATCCTTCTTACGGCCCCGATTTCTTTGATGCCACAACGGGCGGGTATGTTGAACACACCACGCCTGGCCAGGTAACTCGCCATGCAGTTAATGGCGGACTCTATAACAGTGCGGATTAAGTCGGAAAAGGTATCAGGAACGGAATGGCACTGCCGAAACCATAAGTCGTTACAGGGTAACAGATAAACGATGCTGTCGCAGCGTTGCTATCACATGGTCTAGGACAACGTGTTTTCAAGCACAAAAGTCAGTTGCCCTGTTTCATTAGAACCCGCCGATAAGCTAAGGAATTGCGCTCATTGCAAGCACTGGTGAGACAGCATCACTAAGTTCTTATGTGTAAACAGTTTACAAGTTCGACAGTGCCATTCGCCCGTACCCCGTTTTTCTCTCAGGTTACAGAAAACCGGTCTGATGAATCGGAGTCATCTGGTGAAGTAGGTTCACTCTGCCGGAGTGAAACTCTAGGGAGGTTCCGGCTCGGCAAGCGGGACCTACTCTGTCGTGTCCACATTTCTTGGTAGAAATTGTGCCAAACTTGGCCGCGAAAAACGCGCGGCCAACCTGACTAAGTTGCAATGGTTCGATAGTCGGATTCCTGCCGGTATTTCCAGGATCGTTCCAGTCTACGTTGGCGATCTTTCGACACTTAGCTCTCGAAGCAATTGTCGGTTACAATAATCGATGTCATGCCCAAACACCCACCCATCTACATGGACAACCACGCTACCACGCGAACCGATCCTCGGGTGGTCGAAGAGATGCTCCCCTATTTTTCCGAGGTGTATGGCAACCCCGGGAGTCTAAGACATCATTTCGGCGAGGAAGCTCACGCGGCAGTCGAGATCGCTACCGCTTCGATTGCAAAGAGTCTTGGTGCTGATCCGCGAGAAATAATCTTCACCAGCGGGGCGACCGAGAGCAACAACCTGGCGATTCGCGGGGTCGCCGAGCGTAACCAGCGACGCGGCAAACATCTGGTCAGTGTGCGGACCGAACATCGCGCAGTGTTGGAACCTCTGGAGCGTCTGGGGCTGCTCGGTTACTCAGTCACGCTACTGGAGGTCGAGCCGCATGATTCGCCGCGGGCCGGCTGGCTCGATCCGGAGCAGGTGGCTGAGGCCTTGCAAGACGACACGATTCTCGTGAGTGTTATGCTAGCGAATAACGAGATCGGTGTCATTCAGCCATTAGCCGAGATCGCTGCCGTGTGTCGCCACAGTGGTGTGCTCTTGCATTGCGACGCGACCCAGGCCGTCGGAAAAATCCCCGTTGACGTTCGCGAGTTGGGGATGGATCTGCTGAGTTTTTCGGGCCACAAGATTTACGGACCGAAGGGGATTGGGGCGCTTTATGTTCGACAGGGAAGTCCCATAGTTCGATTCTCGCCACAGATCACCGGTGGTGATCAACAAGGAGGACGCCGCAGTGGCACACTCAATGTGCCGGGTATCATTGGCATGGCGAAGGCGCTCCAGTTGTGCATCGATGAGCTACCGGACGAACAGGAGCGACTCGCCGGCCTGCGAGATCGATTGTTAGCGGATTTGCAGGATCGCGTGAGTGGCGTGGAACTCTGCGGCCCGGCAATTGATGAGCGAAACCCCACCGGCGCTCCCCTGCGATTGCCGGGAAACCTTGATGTCGCGTTTGGCGATATCGATGGTGAGGCTTTGCTGTTGGAAATGGGCAATCTGGCGGTCAGCTCAGGTGCGACTTGTTCGTCGCATGAGCCGGGTCCAAGCCATGTTTTAATGGCTTTAGGGCTCAGTGAAGACCTGGCCCGCAGCAGCCTACGATTCGGGTTAGGCCGGTTCAATACGACCGCGGAAGTCGATTTGGCGGCGGAAATAGTCTCTTCTGCCCTAGAAAAACTGAGAAAACTTGGGGCCTGAACGGGTTCACCTTTTCTTTGCTGAGTTTTTGCTATAATTTATGAGTAGTCGTCAGGCGACAATTTAGATTTAGTCTTACCCCGTTACCCTGTAGCTAGGATTCATCAGATGAGCATTGTCTTGACCGAAAAGGCCGCCAAAGAAGTCAAGCGGATTATTGAAGATCAGAAACTCGAAGACGATACGCTCCTGCGCGTGGGTGTCGCCGGGGGTGGTTGCAGTGGTTTCAGCTATTCATTGGGTTTCGACCGCTCTTTTGACGAGAAAGCCGATTCCAAGTACGAGTTCCACGGTATCCCCGTGGTTGTCGATAAGAAATCTGCCCTCTACTTTGACGGCACAACCGTCGATTTCTACGATGGTCTGGAAAAACGCGGCTTCACTTTCGATAACCCCAACGCTGTGAAAAGCTGTGGCTGTGGAAGCTCTTTCCAGGCGTAGCAACCAAATTGCAGAGCTTAGCCTGACCGCCACGCGGTCTGGAGTGCTTGCGTCCATTCACCGAAGTCCCGGAGGCAGGTGTGCCTTCGGCTTAGGGTCCGTCGGTGCAATCACTACAATCGTAGAAATCCGACCTAGTTCTCTCTGCGCTGCCGGAATGATTTGCTTCTTCTCACGTTTTTTCCGCGCATCGCATGTGACCGTGACCTAGGTTTCAAATAGGACATGGACACTCGCGCCTTGCCGCCGCGAGCATTCCTCTTATCTGGATGGATTTCTTATGATTAAGCACATCAAGCAATTTCTGAAAAACGAGGATGGACCGACCGCTGTAGAGTATGCCGTGATGGTCGCATTGATCGTCGCTGCTTGCCTTACCTCCATCGGTCTGCTTTCCCAGGAAACGGCCAACAGTTACGACAATTCTGCAGCTCAGCTCAACGCTGTTCTGGGCTCTTAGAGATGGAATCTGGCTTGGTTAATAGAATTCTGAGCCGGGTCACCCTTGCAGACCGAGCGTGAAATGTCCGCGAGATCTCACAAAATCAACATCGCGTCACCGTAGCTGTAAAACCGATATTCCTCTCGGATGGCCTCTTCGTAGGCCCGTCTTACCAATTCTGTCCCCCCTAAAGCCTGGACCAGCAGTAGCAGCGTTGTACGGGGGAAATGGAAATTGGTAAGCAAGGCGTCTACCATTTGGAATTCGTAGGGGGGGAGGATGAACAAGTTCGTGTCCCCCTGCCAAGGGCCTAAGGGAGTGGATTGATTGCGGGCGAGCTTCTGAGCCAATGCAACCGACTCCAGCACCCTCGTTACCGTCGTGCCTACGGCGATCACATGGCCCCCTTCGGAACGTGTGGCAGTTAGCTCCTGAGCGGCGACGGCGTTCAGCTCTCCCCATTCGGCGTGCATAGGATGCTGCGATGGATCGTCGACGGTGATGGGTCGAAACGTGCCCAGCCCCACATGCAAGGTCACTGCCGATAGTCCAACGCCTGATTGTTCGAGTGCCCGCAAGAGTTCGGGGGTAAAATGCAACCCTGCCGTTGGTGCCGCCACAGCTCCTGGATTTCGCGCAAAAACGGTCTGGTAGTCAGCAATGTCCGAGTCCACCATGTTCCCTTTGCGGATGTAGGGTGGTAGAGGAACGTGGCCTACTTCATCCAGTAACTCCAGGGCAGGGCGGTCCTCGGTAGGCCTTGCCAGCCACTCTCCCTCGTCGAGCTGCTCCAGCAGCCATAGGGTCGCAGAAGATCTGCCATCACGGTCGACCAACTTGATCAGTTCAGGCGGATGTAGATGACCCCGGGTTTTGCAAACCAGCCGCCAGTCTCCATTGGCGTTCGAGCCGAGATAGAGTCCTTGCCACCGCCCCCCCGTACTTGCTCTCACACCCCGCAGTTGGGCAGGGATCACTTTGGTGTCGTTCAGCACGAGCCGATCACCCCGTTGAATCAGGCTTGCCAGATCACGGATGTGATAGTGATCGATCGAGTCGGTATTCCGGTCGAGCACCATCAACCGAGCATCAGCACGATGCGCGAGGGGTTGCTGGGCAATCAAGTCGGTAGGGAGGTCGTAATCGATCCAAGGTTCCATATTTATCTGCCATCGAGCGAGTTCGAGTCGTCTGAAGTGTAACGCCCAACCCCAGCGAAGCTAGGTCAAAAAAGTCAGATGCTGCCGAGATTTCGCAAGAATGGGAAAGCCGTAAAGAGCGGAGAGTCAAGGCTCAGAGTACCTCCACGCTTAGCTTATCCGCGTCCTGCCTTAGGAAGAGTCCAGTCCACCCCTCCGTAACTTTGGTTGCAGAAGTGAAATAGCTCAAAACCTTTCTTGATACCGCGACGTACTAGCACTTGTCGAAATTGCCCGCGGATTAATTGACTGAGAGTGCGACCCAACAGAGAAGCGGTAGAGTCTTGCCCGTGACCTCGGAAGCCTCACAATCACGAAGATCATGTATCGGGGAAATATAAAAAACATGGAACACTTGGAGTTTAAGATGAATCAAATCAGGGAATCCCACGCAACGAGTACCCTAGCAAAGCTGTTCATGGTCGCAGCGGTTTTAGGTGTTTTTACTGCAACCAACGTAACAGCTACGGACTCTGCCAATCCCGCCATCGCCGCGGCCCGAGACCTTTCCGGGGCATTTCGGTCTGCTTCAGAACATGTAATGGATGCCGTTGTAGCAATTGAATCCAGGAAAGCTGAACAGAAACCCACCACTGGGCAAGGCATGCAGGGGAGCCCCAACCCCTTTCAAGGAACCCCTTTCGAAGACTTGTTCCGAGACCGACCCGGTCAACGAGGTCCAAACACTCCACATCGCAGTCAGACGGGTATTGGATCAGGCGTCCTCATTCACAAGTCAGGGCTGATCCTCACGAACAACCATGTTGTTGATGGTGCCGACCAGGTGATTGTCCGCCTACACGATGGCCGAGAGTTTAAGGCGGTTGATGTGAAAACCGATCCGAAAACGGATATCGCGATCGTTCGCATTGATTCAGACACAGATTTTCCGTTTGCCAAGCTTGGTGATAGCGACGCCGTTGAAATTGGTGATTGGGTGCTCGCCTTGGGTCAACCTTTCGGCCTGGAAAGCACTGTAACTGCGGGGATTATCAGCGCGAAGCATCGCGGTATCGGAATCGCCGCTCGCGAAAACTTTTTGCAAACGGACGCAGCGATTAATCCCGGCAACAGTGGCGGTCCACTGGTGAACCTGGATGGTCAGGTCATCGGGATCAATACCGCCATCTCGTCCGCCGGTGGGGGAAACGATGGCATCGGGTTCGCGATTCCTGTGAACATGGTGAAGTGGGTCGGTAAGCAACTCGTAGCTGATGGAAAAGTTCGCCGCGCCTATCTGGGGGTCGGCATTCAGCCCGTCACCGCTGAATTAGCAAAACAATTTCATGTTGGCCCTCGGACAGGAGTCCTTATTAATCAAGTCCACTCGAATACGCCTGCTGAAAAGGCAGGGCTCCAGTCAGGAGACGTGATTGTTGAGTTCTCGGGAAAACCGATCACCGATCCCGGTGAGCTTCAACTCCTTGTCGAATCTGCCGACATGGAAAAAAGCCATTCTCTCAAGGTCGTCCGTGAAGGGAAGTCGGTTGAACTGTCACTCCGTCCAGAAGTACTGCCTGAAGATTTGGATTCAGAGACGCCTACCTCGATTGAAACCGAGTCGGATCAACTTGAGAAACTTGGCTTGGCGGTTGAGGACATGAGTCCCTCGATTGCCAAGCAACTTGGGTTGGAAGGTGTGGAAGGAGTGCTCATTTCGGAAGTTCGCGATGGCAGCCCAGCTCAGCGAAAGGGCCTGGAGCCGGGTAATGTGATTACCCACGTAAACCGCCAGCCAGTCGGTTCCAAGAGCAAGTTGATCTCGGAATTTCAGTCCGACTCCGGCGAGGAGGGTGTGTTGTTGTTCATACGCACGAGCGTGGGCTCACGCTTCGTGGTTTTGAAGAGTTAATGCTAATTCTCAGAGAGCTTGGAACAGAGAATTCTGCCCGGGCCGGCGATGCTATCCTCCCCCCGCGATGCATCGTCGGCCTCGTTTATGCGCGATCATTTCAAGGAACGCCATTCGACGATTATGCCGAAGCCTTGACGTCGGCTTTCGTTCGTGCCAAGAATTGGGCAGATCAATACTTGTGCGACGAAAAAAATCATGCTGCCAACCTCGTCAGACTACGAAAAATATCACGCGCTCTTATCAGAGTCTCCACTGTTTCACGGGTGTGATCGTCAGTTTTTGCAGGACCGGCTGCTCCAGTTAGAACCTATCGAGCATTCGCGCGGTTCGGTAGTGCTCGAAGCACAGCAAACGAAAGATACATTTTTCATCGTTGTCGAGGGAAGAATTAAACTTGTCAGCCGGGCCGAGGCCAACGAGCGAGAGATCACGCTGTTTCTTTTAGGCCCCGGGGAAGCCTTCGATGTTGTCAGTTTGTTGGACAAGCAGGCACACAACCTCTCGGCCGAAGCGTTGGACGATGTGACGTTACTCTCGGCACCAGCCGAACAAGTTCGCAACTGGATTGCACATCACCCTGAATTCAACCGGACGTTTCTCCCCTATCTCGGTCGCAAGATGTCGCTTCTGTCGGAACTCGCAAGTGACCTGACACTGCACGATACGGGGATCCGCCTTGCGCGGTTGATCCTACGCCATGTTGATCCAGGCTCTTCGACACATAATGTGCAACTTATCAATAACCTGTCCCACGAAGAATTGGCAAACATGATCGGCACGGTACGAGTCGTGGCCAATCGGCAGATTCAGAATCTCAAGCGTCGCGGGATCATCGACGCCCGCCGCGGGCATCTGGTCGTCAAAGACCTGGATGCGTTGATCAAACAGTGTGACTTTGCCAGTGGAAATCCTGATAGCAAGGATGACATTCTTGGAGCCTAGCTGCCATATTCCCGTATTGTTCAATGAAGTGATCGAGTGGCTGAATCCCTCTCATGGGAAAACCTATGTAGATGGTACACTCGGGGGGGGAGGGCACACGGCAGCTCTCGCCGAACGAGTGGGAGCGAATGGATTGGTAGTTGCCTTGGATCTCGATCCGCTGGCCATTGACCGAGCTACGATCACCTTGGCCGGCCAGAGCGTCAAACTCGTGCAAGCCAACTTTGCTGAAATCCCAGCCGTCTTGGCGCAGCTCGAAATTGCGGCTTTGGACGGCATCTTGCTCGACCTGGGTCTCTCCAGCGATCAACTGGCCGACGCAGAGCGCGGCTTTTCATTTCAAACCGGTGGCCCGCTCGACTTGCGTTTCAATCCCAACGAAGGAGAAGCCGCCTGGGAGCTGCTCGCCCGCATTGGTGAGGCTCATCTGGCCGACATCATTTATCAATATGGTGAAGAACGCTTTAGCCGTCGGATCGCCAAACAAATTGTGACATCGCGACACGCCTCGCCGATACGAACTGCCGAGCAGTTGGCAGAATTGGTGCGCGGTTGCGTGCCGAAGAGTCGTGGTCTAAAGATCGACCCCGCGACACGCACATTTCAGGCGTTGAGAATCGCGGTAAATGGTGAGCTTGACTCACTGGAATCCGCTCTCAAGTCGCTCCCGGATTGCCTCAACCCAGGCGGACGACTTGCGATTATCAGTTTCCACTCGCTGGAAGATCGCCTGGTGAAGCATGCCTTCCGCAGCGACGAACGACTCACCGTTCTCACCAAAAGACCCATCGTCCCAACCGATGGGGAAGCTACCCACAACCCTCGCTCCCGGAGCGCCAAGATGCGCGTTGCCGCGCGACTGTGAGTTGCGTAAAGCCAATCAACTTTGCTCGTTCTTGCGCATTGTGGCGGAAGTTTTGTCTGGCCCATTTTGTCGAAAACTAAAATTAAAAACAAAAAGTCGGCGTTTTACTCCTTGTTTGATAGTGTTTGTCCCATAGTTTTTGAAGAAAAACCGTGACTCCGCATGAAAAACCCCCCAGTGCTTCGCGCCTTCGAAAGCCTGGCGGTAACCGACGGATCTCTAACACCCTCCCTGGGGAGGGTCGCGAGCTATCGAGCGGGGAGGGGTTGTGTGAAAGTAAAAAGGGCTCCTCACCAGAATTTGTGGGTGATTGATCGGGTTTTGGCAGGCGGGAATGCGTTTTTTCAGGCATCGGCAGGGCAAAAAGAAGGTTCCCTCCGGACGTGGTGAACGGTAGCGCTGGACAATGCTCAATCATCGAGTA
>JBGSPU010000128.1:0-6156 GCA_041738415.1 Bythopirellula sp. | reverse complement strand
CAGATTGACTTCCTAACGGCATAGCTAGTCAGTATTACTGACCAAGCAATACTAATCGCAATCAAAACAGGCGTTTTGCGCGCCCGATACGATCCCTAACCTACATCTAGCTCACACTCCTTGCACACGGCTTTGGAAATGTTTGAATGCCTACAGAATCTAGAGACAACCGACCGGAAGAAAAAGCCAATCTGGCTCGGTTGCTGTCGAGTCAGCGTTCGGCATTATACGCCTATATCTTCGCCTGTTTGCGTAATCATTACGACGCTGAAGAGGTGCTACAAGATGTCTTTGTGGCCGTGCTATCGTCCTTGCAAAAACTCAATCACGAATCTGAGTTTCTGCCTTGGGCGCGAGAAATAGCGCGCCGGCAAATCTTGTCGTTTTTTCGCAAATCGCGAAGACCGATTATGTACGACACTGAACTTGTGGACATTCTTGCCATAACCGCGAATCATTCTGATTATCAGGATAATGGTTTCCAACGGAAAGAGGCGTTGAGAGCTTGCATCGAACGCCTATCGCCGAAGAGTCGCGCGGTAATACGAATGCGATACGGAGGTGCTATGGAGGGCGTCGAGGAAATCGCCGCGCATTTGGGGCGAACCATGTCGGCTACCTATGGAGTATTGAAGCGAATCCGCATGCAATTGCGAAGTTGCGTGGAACGCAAGATGGCGACGGAGAACCGGAATGAGCGTTGAACCTGTAAATAAATCGCTAGCTCAGAGAATCCTCAGTTTTCTCAATGATGAGCTGACTGACGCTGAGTGTTCAGAATTTACGCAGCGGGTGAAGGCGGACGCTCGGTTAGCGAATCAGGTCTTAATCCTGGCTCAAGAGGAAACCGATCTGACCGAGTGGGCTAAGAGTGATCTACTGATGCCCTCAGTTTCGGCTCACAAACTACTCCAGACTCCCAAGAGAATCGCTGCTTCCAGACGAACTTGGACTTTGGCAATTCCAGCTTCGCTGCTCATCTCCGTTGGGGCGGCGCTGATTTGGTGGAGCCAACTTAATCCCACAGCTGTTTCCACGGTTTCTCTGTCCGACGATGCTATTGCCGCTACCGGACACGACAACGATGGCCAAAGGAAATACACCGCCGTGGTGGTCAATGAGTCCAGGGGCAGCGAGTGGTACGTCGAAAATCGAGTCGACTCGAGCAACGGTCGCATCCGTTCGGGAGAAACACTTCGCCTAGTGCGCGGGAGAGTTGATCTCGCATTCGATCACGGGACGATCGTAACGCTCCAGGCGCCATCCGTTTTCGAAATCATGGGGAGCATGCAGACCAGGGTTCACCGCGGGAGTCTGTCAGTAAACGTGGCGAAGGGGGCGGAAGGGTTCATTGTCTTGACGCCGACTGCGAAAGTAATTGATTTGGGCACCAAATTTGGAGTCGCCGTCGATGATTTGGGCAAAACGGATGTCGCTGTGTTTTCAGGAGAAGTTGACGTGGACACTGGAGGAATTAGCACGAACGGCAAGGCTGCTCATACTCAGCGGTTGCGCACAGGTGACGCAGTGCGACTTGATGAACGCGGAACGATGAGCCGTATCGTCTTCATTTCGCAGGAGCACTTTCCCTCAATTGATAGTGGCTCGTATGAAGTGAGCAAACCCGATCGACCTATGTGCTTGACTGAGGTCTGGGACAATATCGAGCGAAATGACAGCCTCAAATTTTATGAGATCGTGCATGGCGGGATGCGCGAAGACGCTAAGGCATATGTCGACCGTGTTCACCACGAGTGGAACGGACTTGATGAGCAGGGCATGCCGCCTTTTCTCCGGGGGGGGGACTATGTCAAGCCGTTTAACAATGACAAGGTCAACCACTCTCTTCAACTCACATTGACAATTGCGACTCCCGCAACTGTTTACGTCTTGCTCGATGATCGTATTCCTGTTCCTGCATGGTTGCCAGATTCGTTCGAGAATACGGGACTTAAAATAGGACTTGATGAGGGACCTTATGCTTCGCTGGATGATGTCGACAAATCTCATTCTCAGCCAACCGGCGGACGCTCGGAGAAGGACTCACGGTACACTGCCATCGGACCTGGTAGGAGCATCGATAACAGCTTCTCAATTTGGAAGAAGCAGTTGGAACTGCCAGGGGTATTGCAACTTGGATCTCTGTCGAACCCTGGTGAAGTGGACTCTTTGGAAGCCAACGTCAGCATGTATGGGGTAGTTGTCGTGCCAAAGCAGGCATTATCTCTTAAGTGATAATTGAGGAGTTCGGCTAGGAACAATCGAGCTAAGCGATACTCGAATCAAGGCCAGCAACCTCGTCATGTCGGAGAGAATATTTTAACGACCGAAAAGCGCGCCCAATTCAGTTGTGACTCGACATCTATTAACTCAGTAATCTCTTCTCTCATTAGTCTACTATCTTGCATTCGCGCACACGCGATTTCCTATTCTGCTTACTAATCTTATCAATCAACTGATCTATGTGGCACCCGTCCTCCACTAGACCCTCCAGTTCATGGGAGGAAAGTGAGAAATGAGGACGGGGATACACTTTACTCACAAATGCGATAATGTTGTCGGGGCGCGGCGCGAATTGCACTGACGGCCGCCCTTTATGCCATACTTGAGCCCGGTGCCTATCGGTACCTGGCTACCATCCTTTGAGGAGGAGTCCGATGATGACCTGCGTCATGAGAAGGTTTTGGATTGCAGTAGTTGCGGTAGCCGCGTTGGTCACTAGTGGCGATCAAGTGTTGGCCGCTATTAGTCATGCCTTGAATCCGGGCGTGATCGCCCTCAACGACGACGCGTACACCCCCGTTGCCGGATCTGGTGACTATGCCGCCTACTACAATGTTTATGGCGCAGCAAACAGTGACAATGCGGACGGTACGACTGCCGGCAAAAGCGGGTTTGGTAGGTCGTTGCGCGGTTTGACTGCGGACGGCGGCAAAGGCCGCTACTTTGGGCAGTCCTTCGCCAATCCGCAAACAAAGGCCTTAGACTCGGTCACGTTACAGTTGCGTCTGGGTTCCACCGGGCTTGCTGAAAGCGGAACCGCCAGCGGATTTCAGTATCGGTTCCGGGTCTGGGAGGATCCGACTGCCGCGGTGGATTTTGCCAGCGCGGTCACTCGAGCCAATTCTTATCCGGCCAGAGACACGGACCTAGGAGCATCGAACACAACCGCGGACCCAGAAGCGATTTTTGCTCACGGTCTCAGCGTTTCGGATGTCGTGGCCGAGTATGATTTCACGCTTACCGAAACAGATGTCAACGCCGCGTTGGAGAACATCGATTCTCAAGTGAACGTGCTGGCCAATCAGCCTGGCGGCAGCGGGGGCATTCACGAATCGTTCCGAGCCCTCACGCTGACGATGAGCTTTTCGGGGACTCCGCTGGTGCTTCAAAAGGATCGCACATACTTCATTTCCCTCAATGGCACCCACGCCGAGAATGCGAGACCATTCGATGCCTGGATGAAGAACGACGCGGCCAATCAGCTATTTCCGAATGGCGTATCCTACGAATCGGATGGTGGGGTCGGAGCCATAGGTTCAGCTCGAAGTTGGGGCTTTGCAGTTAAGTATTCAGATGCTCCTGCCATAATGCCCGGCGACTTTGACGCTGACGGCGATGTGGATGGTCAGGACTTCCTTGCCTGGCAACGTGGCGAATCTCCTAACGGCACTCCCGGCGGACCCGTTTCGGCTGCCGACCTTGACGAATGGAAAGTCAATTTCGGTGTAGTTCCTCCTGCGATTGCGTCTTCCGCTGCCGTTCCCGAACCAACGGGTATGTTGCTGTGCGTTTCCGCAGCAGTAGGCTTCATCGCTTCCAACAGCAAACGCAGGACGTGTTGCACTTTATCGAGAGGCTGCTAGGGGCTGAGCTAGCCTCGCCATATTGATGAAGGCTGCGGGGGGAGTGCGTGGGCCGGCCAACCTCGGGCCGGTCCACAGCTCTCCTACTCATTACCTCGAATACGGCGGCTATCACGGATTAGATAGGTCGTATTGCACCAGCACTTGCAGAGTTAAGAAAGTCCATGCTGCAATCGCGGCTTCATCATTGGCGGAATTCCCAGCCGAGCAGGCCGCAAGGCATGCCTTTAGGCCGGGCGTCGATAGATCATTTTCATCCACGCATTGCTTGAAGCGCCGCCATGTCTCAAGACTTCAGCTTCGTCTCCCAAGACCGTCGATAGCGTTGGTACAGAGAGGCTTGCGCCCCCCTTTCCAGCCGCTGCCGCCAACCGGCATGCATGCCCTGGCATTGCCTGGACGACGTAGCAGCCAATTCCAATCGGTACCTGTCGCCCTAGTTGTCTGACAAGGTAGTTAGGGCGCTGTCATGGGCCCTTAACCCATTCGCTATGTGCCATCAATACTGCAAGGATCCAATAATGCAAACGCCGTGGAAAGTGATGCAACGACGGGGTTTCACGCTCGTTGAACTGCTAGTGGTGATCGCCATCATTGGCGTCTTGGTCGGCTTATTGCTCCCAGCCGTCCAAGCAGCGCGTGAAGCAGCGCGGCGATCACAATGCGTCAATCAGCTAAGGCAGTGCTCTTTGGCGGTACTCATCCTGGAGAGCAATCTGAGAAGATTTCCGACGGGCGGAATTACCCCTTATCCGAACATCGAAGACTATTCCTCCGGTAACGACCCGTTTAGCGCGGACAAGCAGGGATTGAGTTGGGCATTCCAAATCTTGCCTTTTTTGGAGCAAGGCGCGGTTTATGGTCTCAATACGACCGCGGAGGTTCAAAACACCCAGATTTCATCCTACTTTTGTCCTTCGCGTCGACCGCCGACTTACAGTACCACGGAAAAAACGTGGTTAATGGACTACGCCGCCATTCAGCCGCACCCCCCCCGGCAAGAACTTGGAGATCAATTCTACGATACTCAGATTCTTACTGGTCGAGCTTGCCAGCAAGAATTCGGCTTCTGGGGGGTCGAGGGCCATGATACGGATGACGTCTTCAAGCCGAAAAATGTTGCCAGCATACCGGTGAATAAATACTGGGGATACCACGGCGTCATCGCTCGAGGCGACTATTTTGTCGAGAAAGGCTCCCGAGGCAATAACATCTCCGCGATTCGTAAGCTCGGAAACCCCAAGGTGACCATGGCGACGATCTCCGACGGCACTAGCAATACAGCGATGTTATGCGAGAAGTTCTTGGTGCCGAGCGAGTACCAGAGCTCGCCCTACGGCGACGATCGAGGTTGGTCCGATGGCTGGGATTTTGACACAGTGCGAGCCACCATGTGCCAGTACCGCGCCGATAGCGATGAGCGCCTTAGTCCGCGCACCATCATGTACCTTACCATCGGCTCGGCTCATCCGGCAACCTTCAATGTGGCCTTTGCTGATGGATCAGTTCGTTCCATCAGCTATGAAGTTAAAGTCGAGCTATTCAACCTTTTAGGTCATCGCGAGGATGGAAATATGGTTGATCTCTCCGCGTTATAGCTTCAATGGTTGCCGCCCAGCAGAACCGATTGGTGAGTGGCGTCCTTTCTTAGCGACAGATTCATGTCATTGTTGTCTCGACGCAACAATGAGTTGGAGACAGTAAGCTTGGATAAGCACCGTAGAAACAGAATCACCTCATGCCTCATGTCTCTCCTTGTTGGCGGACTCGTTGGGTGCGGTTCTGGAGTTGACAGCTCGGCAGGTCCCGGCGAGTCCTCCAATCTGCGAGTCCTCTCGAGGTTGTACGTCAAGTATCAAGCGTCAAATCAGGGTGTCGCTCCGCCGGACGAAACGGCCTTCAAGGCATTCATACAGCAGACTGGTCAACCAATTCTGGAAGCGGAACACGTCGCTGATATCGCTGGATTGTTTATCTCCGAGCGCGATGGTGAACCCTACGTTATCAAGTACGGTAGCGACAAGAACTCCACGATTGACCACTCCGTTATCGGTTATGAACGATCAGGCAAGGACGGCACGCGAGTTACTTGCTTCGATTTTGGCGTCCTAGAGGCGCTAGGAGAGGTTGAGTTCAATGAACTGGTCCATCCTTAGAACGTGTTTTGAAATTGCCTGATTAAACGAAAACAGCTACGGCTCCCTGCCTTTGGTGCCAGCCGAAGGAAGGAGCCGTAGCATGAAAACGGAGTGCGAGTATCCCAGCGATGTGACTCATCGACAATGGCAGT
>JBGSPU010000149.1:0-35641 GCA_041738415.1 Bythopirellula sp. | reverse complement strand
ATTTTTCATGTCGGACAGGCCCCTCCTGGCCACGCAAGCAGAGAAGAGGAACCAGTCCTCGAAGGAAGGTCGAACTGTTTTTACACTTGGTCGCCGGTTACGGCGAACACTATTTGGTTGCGGCCAGAGGCCGCGTTAGGTGGCATCCGCAATATATGTGGCTCTCTGGCGAGCGTGATCCTGCCAGTGCAAGGCATCTTCTGCTTGAAAGAGCCCCAGCGCCGCCAGTGGCCACAACCAAAGAGTGCCTTTCTTAACGCCGAAGGTGTTCAACTCCAAAGCCCAGGGTCGCGAGAGCGCACCCTGGGTTTGCGATCCCCCCTCGATCCTCCAACCCCAACGGAGTTGCACACCTTCACGACAAGGGTGACCATCATGTGGAACCCCTTCGGGGTACATGATGTAGCGCGTGTTGTTGACTGTGTCGTAAAACCCTACGGGGTTAGAATTCATAGTCTCATTACAAAAAAACGGGCTCCTGGTTAACAAACTTGCGCACGCAGCAAAGATTTGAACTGTTAGTAACACGGACGGAACACGGACAAAGCTACAAATTTGATTCTTATCCGTGTATAAACCGTGTGAATCCGTGGCTCCAAAACTTGCGCACGCAGCAATGACTTGAGTCAATTGGAGCGTATCGAATTCAAGACACTTCTCCGCTTCTGCAAACAGGTCTTTTCCTCAAAGATCAGGTTCATCCGGAAAGAGCGTACCGGGCGGGGATTCCAAATAGCGTTCCTGCGCCGCCCATTTACTCCCCACTGTTGATTGTGCAGATTCTCGCTACAATGGAATTTGTGGGGATTGTCCCGAGATTGTTTTGACAAATCGATTTCAGGCTGCGGCGCTGGTTCGCCGCAGTTCAGCATAACCAAGGAGGCCCGGTATGTCGGTATCCGCAACGGTGTTGCGCGAGTTGCATCGAATTCATACACAGCTTGGTGATTTGAACGACCGTCTGTCCCGCGGGCCCAGGCAAGTGCAGGCTCGCCAGGCGAATGTTTCGCTCCAAGAAACGGCCCTCAGCGCCGCCCAGGACAAGGTCCTTCAATCCAAAAAACTGACCGATCAAAAGCAACTTGACCTCAAGACAAGCGAAAACAGGATTTTGGACTGGAAGGCCAAACTCAATGCTTGCAGTAGCAACAGAGAGTATCAAACCTTCGTGGAACAAATCGCCGCTGCTGAGATGACCAACAGTGTGTTGGCCGATGAGATTTTGGAATCCATGGAGAAGGTCGATCAACTTTCCTTGGAAGTGAAAGAAGTAGAAAAAGCGTTGGCCGCTGTCAAAAACGACCTCGCCTCGTTTCGCGATTCGGTCACTGCCGAGGGAGAGCTGATCCAGGGAGACATTGCCCGCCTCGAAACGGAGTTAGTCGAGGCAGAGAAACAGCTCCCCGCTACTCTCAAGGAGGATTACCGGAGAGTGATCCGCGGCAAAGGGGCTGATGGGATGGCACCGGTCGAGGATCTGGTTTGCCAAGGCTGTGGCCGGAAAATCACTCTCAACATGCAAAACGATCTGCTGCTTTCAAAGCCTGTTTTCTGCAAGAATTGTGGCAGCCTGCTTTATCTGAACGAGTAAATTTCAAAAAAGGCGGTTCGGTCTTTACATGATGCCGTTGCCGCGCAAGAATGGATCAGATTGGTGGGTCTTCCGCATGGGAGGCCCATTTTGTTTTTTTTATCTGCGATGTGTGCTGGCCGGACAATGTCGAAAGGGTTTGACTCGGTTCACCAGCAAAATTACCTGACTATTGAAGCGAGTAAATGGCATGACCGAACGCAACCCCATGACCCGTGGCGGGTATGACAAACTGAAGGCCGAACTGTACGACCTCGAAAACGAACAAATGCCATTGATTGAGAAACGAATCGCCACGGCCCGGGCCGAAGGGGATTTGAGCGAAAACGCTGAATACCACGGCGCCCGCGAGAGCCAGGGTCTCCTCCAGGCCAAGATCAACATGCTCCGAGACAAGCTATCTCGAGCGGAAATCATCGATCCCAAGACACTCCCCAAAGACCAGGTGGTATTCGGCGTGACCGTCAAGGTAAAAGACCTGGACTTCGGGGATACCGAAGAATTCACCCTCGTGGGATCCGGTGACGAAGACTACGACGTCGGCAAGATCCTCGTTACCAGTCCCCTGGCTCAGGGTCTGTTGGGTAAGAAAGTCGGAGATAAAGTAGAGATTGAAGTACCGGCCGGCACCAATCGATTTGAAATTCTTGAATTGCGGTCCGAAGAATAATGTCGGGAGGTAGATCCCTTGACAGTGGTTCTCTGGCGATAGATTCCTCGTATGTTTTTTGATACGCACACGCATCTCGACCAGGAAGAATTTGACGAAGATCGCCTGGCAGTGCTAAAGCGGGCTCGTGACGTCGGCGTGACGCAGCTTGTCGCCGTAGGAACAACCTCCGCTGCCAGCCAACAATGTGTCGCGCTCGCTCAGCAACACACGGGCGTCTACGCGGCTGTCGGCATCCAACCCAACTATGTCACCGACGCAGCACCCGACGATTGGCAAATCATCACGCGCCTTGTCCATGAGCCGGGAGTGGTCGCCATCGGAGAGACGGGCCTCGACCGCTACTGGGATTTCGCCCCCTTTGAAATGCAGCGAGATTATTTCGATCGTCACATCCGCTTATCGCAGCAAAAGGATCTGCCATTTGTCGTCCACATGCGCAACTGTGACGAAGACATTTTGGTGATGCTACGCGAAGCCCGACACCGAGGCCCCTTGCGCGGAATTATGCATTCTTTCACGGGAGATGCAGCCATGGCCGCCGAATGCGTCGAACTTGGTCTGCACATCAGCTTTGCAGGCATGGTAACCTTCAAGAAGTCTCAGGCTCTGCGTGATTGTGCCGCAACAGTGCCAATCGAGCGATTGCTCATCGAAACGGATGCGCCGTACCTTTCACCGGAGCCAGTACGCGGCAAGAAACCCAATGAACCGGCCTACGTGGTTCACACCGCCGAATGTCTGGCTCGTGTCCGAGGGGTAAGTATTGCCGATCTAGCAACAACAACCACTGCAAACGCCCGAGAGCTATTTCGCATCACTTAAGTCGCTTGCGACTTAGCGATAGGTTGTTTCCTGCGTGTCGGCAAAGCGAATCTCATCGGCCACATTGCGACCGCGACTCAAAGGAGGCCGCCTGGCTAAAGCAGGACCGTTTTGAGTCCCGTTGTAGCCGCCAAATTGGTTGCACGTTTCACAATTGCTAGACGGATTGCTGTTCCAATCGCCGTAGTAAGTCTCGCCACTGCATCCACTGCACCCACAGAAAGTAGTACCACCGCAAAAGAAATTCCGCATCCTTTGCAGAATCGGGCAATCGCACAGCCGTTGATTCGGATAGCATGCCCCGGATACCTGCGTACCACAGCCGCAAGGCACTCCGCAGGAGGCATCACAAGCACAACTTGGCTCGGGGCAACAGCAGCCCGGATCGGCCACGCCGCAACTCACACAGTCGCAAGTGCTATCAGCACAACCGCAACTGGGACATGCACAGGAAGCTTCAGGGACTCCACAACATGGATCGCAGCTACTCCCGCAACGCATCCCACTCAGGCATCCGCAACAGCCAACTTGGCAGGCACAGGCAACCGTAAATAACAGGCAGAGAAGATTCCGTGGGGACATGTTTACAGCGCTCCAACAAGTGCGTGGTCGAATAAGCGATCTCTCAGGTTCCCCCCCGATTCAGGGATGACGCTTAGGAAACAAGAGGATATTCGTCGTGGTTTATCGGCAAGGTGCCTCGCATCCGGCCAGAAAATCGTTAAAATCGGCAATTATTATCATGGTAAAGCTAGCATCTCTGACATAGATGCCGACCACGAAAGCACACAATGGCAGTGACATCAATCCAACTTGGCCCCATGGACCATCTTGCGTTGCTCACGACTGACCCCGCGCGAGGTGAGCGGTTTTACTGCGATGTACTGGGGTTCCAGGTGGTCCCTCGTCCCTCGTTTTCGTTCGCAGGCTGTTGGTTGGCGCATGAGCATGTCGGCGTGATGCTGCATTTGATTCACCGAGCGGATCATCAATCAAACGGCGAAGGATTGAACACGCTCAACAGACACTTTGCCATCAGTTGCACCGACATCGATGGTGCGATAGTCGCGCTCCAGGAACAAAGTATTGATTTCGTGGAGAAGCGATTACCCGACTATGGCTATCGGCAGTTGTTTTTCCGCGATCCGGATGGCAATCTGCTAGAACTCGGCGAGTGGCCCCGTCGTGAGAACTAAAAAACACTCCCTTAAATTCATAAACTCTGTAGACACATAGGAATTTGTATGGAAGCCTCGGCAAAAAAGTTCTTTCAGTCCATTTTGGAAACTCCCAGTCCCTCTGGATACGAACAACCGGTCCAGCGGCTTGTCCGTAGCTATGCGGAAGAGTTTGCCGATGAGGTTACGACCGATCTGCACGGCAACGTGATCGCAGGTTGCAACGTAGGGTCTCCGTTGCGGGTGATGTTTGCCGGCCACGCCGACCAGATTGGTCTGTTGGTCACGCACATCAACGATCAAGGGTTTATCTATACCAACACCATCGGTGGTTGGGATCCCCAGCAGCTTATCGGTCAGCGGATGACGATCTACACCGACACAGGCCCCGTGCCGGCACTCATCTCACGCAAAGCGATTCACTTGCTCGATCAAGAGGAACGCAAGCAGGTGGTGAAGACCAAGGACATGTGGTTGGACATCGGTGCCAAGTCCAAAGAGGAAGCCGCCGAGATTGTCAAAATTGGCGATCCGGTGACGCTGGAACTGGGTTACCAAGAGATACGCAACGGCCTGGCTAATTCCCCCGGCATGGACGACAAAACTGGTCTGTGGGTCTGTATGGAAGCCCTGCGGCGAGCGAAACAACGAGGTTTGGAAGTGGCTCTCTACGCCGTCTCAACGGTGCAGGAAGAGATTGGTCTACGCGGAGCCCATACCAGCGCTTATGGCGTGAATCCTCAGGTTGGAATCGCGGTGGACGTAACCCACGCCACCGATTGCCCCACCATCGACAAGACGCAGGAAGGGGATATCAAACTCGGCAGTGGACCGGTGATCTATCGTGGGCCTAATATGAACCCGATAGTCGTCGATCGCCTGCGAGAAGCGGCCGAATACGGTGACATCCCCTGCCAATGGGCCGCCAGCGGTCGCGGCACCGGCACTGATGCCAATGCGATCCAACTCTCCCGCGCCGGCGTCGCGGCGGGACTGGTGAGCGTGCCAAATCGCTACATGCACAGCGCCGTGGAAACGATTTCTCTTGACGACCTGGACACCTGCGCCGACCTGCTGGCGACATTCGCCCACAGGCTGACGGCCGATGCTGATTTTATTCCGCGCTGAATCGTGTCACTTGAGCTTAGCCATCATCGTTAAGCCGAGCGTCGACTAGACTTCGTCTCCCGCGTGGATTTGCAGATAACTCTCATAGCGACGAACATCGATCGCCCCTTCGACGACGGCGTCTTTGACGGCGCACGGTTCCTCATGGGTGTGGGTGCAATCAGGATAGCGGCAATGGCTAACGTAGGGTCGCAGATCACGAAAGAATCCCGCTAGCTCTTCGGGCACCACGTCCCAGAGGCGAAACTGGCGGATGCCGGGTGTGTCGATCACAAAGCCGCCCATCGAGAGGGGGATCAGTTCGGAGGTAGTCGTCGTGTGTTTTCCTTTTTCGGACTCAGTACTCACCTGCTGCACACGAAGTGCGAGACCCGGCTCGATGATATTGAGCAAGCTCGATTTGCCGACGCCACTCTGACCTGTTAAGACCGATGCCCGGCCTCGCAGTGTGCAGCGAAATTCGTCCATACCCCACCCTGCAGCGGCTGAGACTTGTAGCACACGATAGCCGAGCTGGCTATAGACGCCGACAAGTGGTTGCAAATCGCCCCGATCGACGAGATCCACTTTGTTGATGCACAAAATGGGTTCAATCTTGGCACGCTCAGCAGTGACCAAATAGCGGTCGAGCAGATTGGGCTTGAGTCGCGGCTGTGCCGCACTGGTGACGATCAGCAATTGGTCGACGTTCGTTACCAGCACATGCTGCCGACCGCGACTGTTGCGGCTCAAGACGCCTTTGCGTGGCTCGACTCGTTCGATAATTCCTTCGTCGTCACCCGAGGGCCGCACCCACACCCGATCCCCGGCGGCCACCACATGCCGCTGATCCGTGCTGAGCGTCTTCAATAGCCGACGGGTCGCGCATTGCCGAACTGAGCCGTCGGCAAATTGCACAATGCTCACCAAGCCCTGTACTCGCAGCACACGCCCTTCGAGACAGACCGAGGTATCTACCGCCGGCGAGACGAGGCCCTCCGCGTCGATCTCGGCATCGGCCACGGTACGTTTGCGGGTCAGGTCCCCTTTACCGCTGACACTTTGGCCAGAGGCAAGATCAGCAACCGACTCTTCGTCGCTGGCAAACTCACGCGTCAGGTCATTGCTGCGCGTGCGCACATTCCGGTTTTTACGGAGATCAGCTCGAACTTTGCGCTGTTTCTTTTTGCCCATGCCGAAGCGACATACCTCACTACAAAAAAACCGAACTGCCGGGTGTCAAACTCAAGTTTGACGCGCGGCCAGTTCGGCCAAGGAATCTGTACTCTCAGCAGTACCGCTAGATTGGCAGATCAGACCGGCCGATCCGGCATCTTGAGTTGTTCTTTGTCGTCGAGTACATCGTAGCGGCGGAATGAACCGTCGGCCTTCTTGCCCGCATATTGCGGAGCTTTCTCTCGCGAATCAGATGATTTCAATCCGGCTCGGGAAAGCAATGATTCGGTCATGATTTCATTGGGCAGATCGTCAGCGGGCGGAGGACCAACGGCCCCCAAATCAGCCGGCGAGTAAAATAGTTCATAATCGTGTTTGGCAACCGACAGCTTATCCCCCGGGTCCACGCGTTTTTCCTGGACACGGATGCCATTTACCTTCACGCCATTGCGACTCTGCATGTCGCGGATATACCAATAACCACCGTTAAGCACCAATCGACAGTGGTGGGCCGAGACGTTGGCAAAACGCAGGACGATGTCACAGCTTTCGCGGCGGCCGATCAACAACTGTTTCTTCAAGAGAGGAATTGGATCGCCGCCACCCAGCGGAATTAATTCGCCATACATAGGATTACACTCTTGCGATAAATGATTTCTGCCCCAATGATGAAAGATAACGGGGAATGTTTATTGTCCCAGGGGGCGAAGCGAATCGCCAATTCGCTAACCCACTCGTTTAATTCTGGCCTACCATTAATTTAAGCAGATCGTTACGTGAAGTCAACTAACCTCCTACTGGATAGGGATTTACAGCCATCCTGGCGGGAAGCGGGACTGCGATATTATTCCTATAACCACGCCCTGCAGCAGAGGTTTCGCTGTCGCGTACAAAAAGTGAGTCTCGACGCTGGATTTACCTGCCCTAACGTCGATGGCACGGTGGCCAAGGGGGGCTGCACCTTCTGCGATAATCGCAGCTTCAGCCCCAGTCGGAGGCTCCCACGGGCCGACCTATTCGGACAAATTGACCAGAGCATCCAGCGGATGCGAAACCGGTATAAAAGTTGCCATTCCTTTCTCGCATATTTTCAGCCCGCCACCAACACCTACGCCCCCGTCGATCGGTTGCGACCACTCTATGAATCCGCGCTCTGTCATCCCCAGGTAGTGGGCCTTGCCATCGGCACACGCAGCGACTGCGTGCCCGATGACGTGCTGGAGCTGCTCCAAGAATTGGCCAGCCGAACCTACGTCTCCGTCGAGTATGGAATGCAAACGATGCACGACCGTTCGCTCGACTGGATGAATCGGGGACACCACCACGATTCGTTTCTGGATGCCGTCGAGCGGAGCCGTGGTCGCGGATTCGAGATTTGTGCCCACATCATGTTGGGGCTTCCTGGCGAGTCACACGACGACATGCTAGCCACGGCACGAGAACTCGCCCGTGTGAACATCGACGCGGTCAAGATTCACAACCTCTACTGCGTGAAAAACACGCCCTTGGCCGATCAGGTGGCTGCCGGCGAAGTTCAACTCATGCAGCAGAATGACTATGTCCAGACGGTCGTCGATTTCCTGGAACTCTTGCCACCTACGATGGTGGTAGAACGGATCAGCGGGGAGGCCCCGCCTGACTTTTTTATCGGGCCCGATTGGTGTCTCGACAAACCGGCAGTCAAACGGGCCATCGAAGCGGAGTTCACGCGTCGTGATTCCTGGCAGGGAAATGGATACTCGCAAGAATAGCAATTGATTTGAGCGAGTCCTGATCCATCAAGTACCGGTGAGAGGATTTGAACCTCCACGCCCTTGCGGGCACATGGACCTGAACCATGCGCGTCTGCCAATTCCGCCACACCGGCTTGAGTGGTTTACAATCTCAGAATTTACTTCGTTTGGCAAGGGGAGTCTCCGAGAACCAGCAGTTTGCCCGCTTCCCGGTCGCTTGTAATCACTTCTCTGGTCCCCTTACCAACTCGACAACGGCACGCTCCAAATCCTGGACAAGTATTGCCCGATCGGCGTCGCTCGGCACAAACGTGAATTCCACAGCGGGGCGTAAGAAATACAACACACTCTCCACCGGTCGCACACCAAGCGTCTGCTCGCAAGCCAGGCCATACACGAACATTTGCATGTCATATTGCCGGGCTTCCGCGGGGACTTTGGCAGCGGTAACTTGGTTCGTTTTGTAATCCAACAGGTGCCAATCTCCCGCCGCATCTTGGTACAAGCAATCGATGATGCCTTCGAGATAGCGACCGGCGAGCGACACGCCGACGAGTTCGCAAGGAAGTATAAACTCCACTTCTCGCAACAGGCACTTTGCCTCGGCCAACTGCTTTGCCCGAGGTGACACAAGAAAATTGCCCACAAGTCTAGCAGCCTCGACGGCGCCGGCGTCTGCGTTCTGATCCAGATGTGAAGGTGCCAGGAATTCGCATAGCTGCTCAAGCCCCACCTTCGCCTCAGAAACTGTCTGTTCAAGCACCTCATGTACAAGGGTGCCAAAGCCGCGCGGGTCGAGTGGTGACTCAATATCTTCCCCTTCTATGGTGGGACAAAGGGGGGCGACACGCTTATGCAATTTGCCGGATAATCGTGAAAAGGAAAAACTTCGTCGAGCCTCATCGTGAACAGAAATCGGATCGACTCCGGGAGGCACCACGCCGCCATTCGACTCGGCCAACTTGCAAGTCTTCTCGACCAGTTTGACCAGGTCCGCCCCACGTGAGCGGCTTGCTGGCTGGCGGTCGCTTACTGGTTCGCTGGTCGTTACGCGGATTTGGGGAGCCGCATATCCAGCGGGTAGGTCGGCCCGGCACATGCCGGTTGCCAGGTCGAATCGCTCCGCGAGAAATTTCAGCCAGAAGCTTCCCGGTTTGTCGAGGTCCTTGATGCTGCTCGAGAGGATGAGATAGTCGGCGGCACGTGTGCAGGCTACGTAGAACAATCGAAGCCGCTCGGCATTTTCCTCCTCTTGCTCAGCTTGTTGGTAAAGGTTCCAACCGACGCAAGAATCATCGTTCGCTTTAACCAACGGACCGAGCGTTTCATGAAATACCGGTTGATAATCGGTCGGCGGAGGACGACGCTCGAGATCGGGAATGACCACCAGAGGAAACTCCAAACCCTTGGCATTGTGGATCGTCATGATACGGATCACGTTCCCCTCGGCGGTCGTCGCCGCGACGGGCTCCTTGGGGGCACGGGCGACGAACTCGGTCAACTGCATGACGAATCCGCTCAAGTCACCGGGACTGAGTTTATCCAGCGTACGAGCTTGCTCAACGAGCTTGCGCAGATTGGCCAACTTACGCTCCCCCAGGAATTCGCTCCGCAGCACGGCATCGTAGCCCGTCAACTCGATGGCGTGCGTGAGTAATTCGGCCACCAATAATTGATCTTTGCGACTACGCAATTCGCCGATAGTGCGCGCGGCGTGTATTACCTTGTCCTTCTCGGCAGATGAAATTTCTTGGGGGAGAGACGACGCAGCCAACGCCGCATGAAGTGAGCCAAACCTGTAGACCAGCCAAAAGAGAGTTTCATCTTCCACTGAAAAAAACGGACTCCTGAGCGCCCCCGCCAGGCTCAGTTCATCCGCCAGGCTACACACGCTGCGCAGCAGATGCAGCACGTCATAAATTTCCTGTTGGGCAAAAAAGGCGTGCCCCCCGGCAAGATAATATTCCAGCTTCTGCTCACGAAGTGCTTCCTCGTAAACTTGCACATCGCTCAGCGACCGCAGCAGAATGGCAATGTCCCCCTGCTTTACGGCTCGGAGTGAGTCTTTTTCCACCACGAGCGGTTGGCCCGAGTCGATCCACTCCGCCAACCGGCGGGCAAGGTATCTTGCTTCCCGATAGCGCACCCGCTGAGCCCCTTTGAGTTGCGCTGGAATCGTGTCGTCCTCCTCGCCATCGGTAGGTGCCCAGAGAAATTCGATGGCCGGCAAAGGGGTAAGCTGGGGGCGGCTCGGAATCAGGGGCTCGTACTCTTCGACAAATGCGTCACAGAACAGCGCATTCACGAAATCAAGCACGGCGCCTTGACTGCGGAAATTGGTGGTGAGCGACAACCGGCTCGTCTTGGGAAGCTGCTCGCGCAACTGGCGGGAAACTTCCGGTTGCGCTCCACGAAAACGGTAGATCGACTGCTTGGCATCACCGACAACAAACAGCCCCTGCTCTGCCCACTGCTCGCCGCACAATGCCTTCACGATTGCGACCTGTACCGGGTCGGTATCCTGAAACTCGTCGACCAAGAGCAACTGTGTGCTGGCTGCCAAATTTTTCCTTGCATCGGCAAACTCCGACGCAGTCAACATCCGGTGTGCCTTGAGCATCAGGTCGTCATAGTCCAGCACATTGCGTTCTTGCTTGGCAGATTCGTAGCAACGGGAAACGTCGGTGGCGAGGGCCAATAAAGCCAACCCTGCCTGAGCCGCATCCTGCAATTGATCTTCGATCCACGACTTGCGCAGAATGCTCTTCTCAATAAGAGCACGTACCGCTTTGCTGGCAGTCATGAAAGTTTGATAATCTTCTTCGACCGCCCAATTCTTCTTTTTGGCAGCAGTCCCTTGCACACGGGCTAATTGGTGCAATTCGTCGAGCAATCGGACAGGGTCGTCACTGTGGGGAAACTCCTGGCAGAGGGCCTGTATCCGATCGCAATGAGCACGCAGTTCATCCGTAGCGAAACCCCCTGTAGCGCAGAGTTTCCGCAAGGCAACCATTGAGTCGGTGTCGAGCAATTCTTGAGTAGCCAAAGGGACTGTTTGCTGGCGATAGTACTGCTTCCAAGTAGAAATAAGTTCGTCGGGTGTGGCAGCATACCAACGCTGAGCCGTATTTTCTAGATTTTCACCGAGCAGATTCAACAAGTGCTCGCGCAAGTTTCGTAGTCCAAATCGCGTGGCCAGTTGAATCACCGTTTCATCGCGTTCCAGGAGCAACTGCCGCAGGCGTTCGTCGAGAGTGCGAAGACGCAAGAGATCGGCGCTCGCCTGGTCGAGTTGATCAAATCTCGGATCGAGCCGGGCTTCGACCGCGTGGCTCCGCAGCAACGCCGCGCAGAACGAGTGGATCGTGCTGATGCGGGCCGTATCGAGAACCCGCAACAACCGCCGCCACGCCTGCTGTTCTTCGGCAGTGGTCGCCTCTGCCAATCTATCGTAACAGCGGTGGCGAATCCGGTCGCGCATTTCTCTTGCCGCAGCATCCGTAAACGTGATTGCTACCAACTCGTCGAGTTCCGCCGTCGGCTCAAGGATGCGCGGATCGAGGTATGAGAGAAATCGCTCAGTCAATACGAACGTCTTCCCACACCCGGCACCCGCAGACAATGAGACCGAACGCTCATGGGCAGCAAGCGCACGCGCCTGTTCGACGGTAAATTTCGTGGTGGATGCCATTTGTGTCGATTTCCCTGATCGTGACCGTTAGCAATTCATTTTGGCCGAAGGCCTTATTCATCGTAGCCTAGGGTAACACCCTAGGAACTAGATAAATGAGTCGGACTAACCGAGAACATTGCGTAACCACGCTGCCAATAAAACTTCTGATATTGTAATCCCAGCGTTTTCACGAATTTCGACGATTCTCGCTTTATCTGTTCTACGAATTCCACGGGTGAATGCATTTTTCCCATATCAAATAACATGTGAACATGGTCGGCTACTCCACCCACCACGACATACGGCGAGTCGAGACTACGGACAATTGTTGCCAGATATCCATGAACGCGTGTACGGATTGTGGCATCCAGGAAGGGCTCGCGGGTTTTTGTGCTGAATATTCGATGGGCGTATAGTTTTGTGAATGACTGGGGCATTGTTGGTCCGTTGGTAAGGTGTTAAGTTGAAAAGCAAGCACAGGAATGTGAATATGGCCGTTGGCCAAACACTGTTATTGACAATTGTTCCTGGGGTGTTACCCCAGGCTAGGGTAATAGAGGCCTTCGGCCAAAGAGTCATCTACTTCTCAGCCAGGTGAATTTGAGATATCGAGCTCTTTGAAGCGAATCATTCCTGCTCTCCCGGGACCCAAACCTTTTCCAAACTACGAATCTGCGCCACGCGGCAAATCTTACTGAAGTCGCAAGACGCGGTACAGTTTTGATTCTCGTTGTACACGGGGAACTGGCCAGCCCGCACACCGTGGATCACTTTTTCGATCCTCGCGAAGATCGAAGGCATGAGCGAATTCCATTCTGCGGAATCTTGCAGACCCTTATTGGTCGCGGTGCGGAACTCGAGTAGCGCATCGCGGCCAGAAGCAAATCCTTTTTCCTTGACGTTCCAGTAGCCGGTGGCCAGGGCCACAGCCTGTTGGTCGGCGAGCAGAAGTTTCTCCGCCGCCAGTGCGTAGAGTGGCAACTGCAATTGGCGGCCCGCCTCCATTTCGGTCGCCTTGAGTTTCACACCTTGACCCGATTTGTAGTCGATGATCGCAAACACCGTTACTCCGTGGACCCGACCCATGTCGATGCGGTCAATCTGTCCTGTGAGGCGAATCTGCTCTGATCCGATGTCAAGAACAAATGGCACAGCTTGAGAAAGTGGGTCTGGAGACTCCTCTGCTCCGTCGTGCCTAGGGGGACCAAACCGCACTTCGAAGTGGGCTGGCCGCAAGGGCTGGTCGAGCGACTGCCACTTGCCCTGATACTGGATTTCCTGCTCGGCATACTGGGGGGCCCAGCCCAGCACTTCCCGTCGTTCGATTTCTCGCAGCGCCTCGTTTAAACCACCCAGCGGATTCTCGGCGATAATCCGCTCCAGTGCCGTGCCAAATCGGGTGACCAAGGCTGCCGCGCTGGCGCCGGCAGACGGATCGCCAGGTTGTTGATGTACGGCCGCCAGTACTTGGTGCAACAGGCTGCCGCGCCGCAGGTGATCGCTCCGCAGGGCTAGCTCTTCGAGCGGTTCGAGGTGTAAGAGTTGACCGGCGAAAAAGCGGAACGGGCAACTCGCATACGTTTCCAAGCGGCTTGGGCTCCACAGGTGCTCCTCATTAAAACGATGAGCAAGTGCAGCTCGAACCGTTTCGCTGGCAAAGACTCCTTCGTAGGGACCAAAGGAATCGCGCTCGCTGCGGGACCCCACACAGGCAACCCCATGCAGAATCGCCTCCCCCACGTTCCGCGTTTCCGGTTGGGAAACCAGGCCGGCAAGCCACTGGGGATCGCCAACCAGCGCAGCATCGATCCCAGCCAACCGCCAATCACTGCGGCTCAGTGGCGTGTCGTGATTGCTTTCCCCATTGCTCACCGCCATCGTGACGGTAGGAATCGCTCCATCGGAAAAACAACGCAGTAGTTCTGTCAGAAACGGACTAGGCGAAAGCGCTTGCCCCTTGGCATCAAGGGCCGGGTAGCTGAGGGTAAGACTCTCCCTCGCCCGCGTCACCATTTCATAAAACAAGAGCATTGCGTCGCCGGCTTGCTCCTCGGGTGTCGGCCCTCGGTTGTGCGCGTCGGAAGTGAACTGCCCCACCTCCTGCTGGCTGTAGAGCCGCGCGGAACTCTCGCCGCTGGAGTACGATTGCTCACCGAGCCCAGCCAGAAACAGGTGACGCACCTGAAGTGTCCGGGCATTTGCGGCAGAGAGAAACCGGACCCGACCGACCGCGTCGTGCTCTGCGCGGAGCGGAACCTCGGCGGCTATCTGTTCGACGAGGTGCAGGACTTGCGCGCAGGTAAGTTCGTCGTTCGCGAGGCCGAGTTGCTCGTCCCTACTTAAAGTGACCACCAAGGCATGTCGCAAGGCATGCCAATGTGGCTGCGAATCGGGAATGGCAAGTGAATCGACCAATTTTTCTAACTCACCAATCCAATCTGCCAGCGTGGCGCGCGCCGGCAATTCCGCCAACATCCGCTCGAGCGACTCAAAGATCGGCAAGGCAACCGTCGCATCGCGAGACTCCTGGGATGCCTCCTGAGAGTCGTGGTTGTTGTCATCGGCCCACAATCGCAATTGCTCGATGAGCAACGTGCGCCCGGCGGGGAGTTGTGCCCGACGGATGGAACGCTCGGCGGCGATCCGCCAGTCATCCCCTCTGCCGACTATGCTCTGCTGAATCGTCCGAGTTCCCACCAGATCCACCAGCAAGTCAAAGGGCCAATCTTGCTCGTGTAGTCGGAACAGTTTGACAATCGACCGCAGTAGCGGTGTATGCGCAAGCGTGGAACGAGTCTCCAACGCAAAAGGCAAGCCAAAGTCGTCGCAGACCTCCCTGATTCGTGGGGCGACTTCCTCCAGATTGTGAAACACGACGGCGATCTGTTCAGGCTGTGCCACACCGGAGAGGAGCAGGGACTTGATCCGCCGAGCGATTTCTTGAATTTCGCCCTGCACACTATTCGCGGCCAGGATGCACAATCCAGCAGACTGCTCAGTACGTGTTTGCTCGTCCCGAAAGAGTTGTCTCTCCACCTGGAAAATTCCCGCTGATTGAAATCTGCTGGGACCCACAAACTCCAACTGCACGTCGGGCAGCGAGGCCTGCAACCGCTCTCGCGTGTCGTTCGTCCGCGCAAACAGGAGTGCTCGACCGGGCGAGGTTGACAACTCCTCGGATAATAAGGAAATCAATAGTCGGTCCGACCGCTCGGCCAAGAGTTGCAATATGTCGTGTTGTGCGGCAGTGAAATCGGTAAACCCGTCCACCACCACCAGGCCCCAGCGCGCGTCATTCTCCATTTTCAACACATCCCGCGCTGCCCAAAACCGACCTTCGGCGTCATACAAATCTTGGACGGTGAGAAAATGCTGATAAGCGGAATAGATCGCGCTGATGTCGCGATCGCGGTTGGTGCGAACTCGCTGCCGAAATTGCTCCGCCCACACATCCCGCCGTTTCAGTTCGCCGATGAACTGGGCGACCTGTCGAACAAAGCCCGAGGTGTGAGCCACGGCCGCAAAGTGCGTCAGTTTTTCCTGTTTCAACAGCGACGCGACCAACTGCCCGAGGATCCGCTGCTTTTCCCACGAGTCGACACGACGGATGCGGCGGGAGCTACGGGCGATCACCTGCTCGGCAAATCGGGCAAAGGTGGCCACCTGCGGATTCAAGAGCGCTGACGAGGAACTCACCGCAAGTTGGTCGCGGACCTGTCCAACTGTCCCCTGGCTGGGGCCGATCCAGATTCCCCTCGCCTGGCGGCAATCCTGCTGCCAGCCGGTGAGAAAACGCACATGCTCAGCCACCAATAAGGAGGTTTTCCCCGAGCGCGCCGGCCCCAGGATTATCTTAACGCTTCGGCCATCCAAGGCAGAACTCTCCATCTCTCGCCGCTCGCTGAATCCTAGAGAAATAACCAATGTCCAATGCACAATGACCAAAAACACTGTTAAATCAAGCCAATTGGTCATTGGACCTTGGTCATCGGGCATTCCTGTCCCCCTATTTGACAACTTAACTCTATTTCGGGTAAAATGTTAGGGTAATGAAGTCCCAGGGCAGATGGGAGGCACCTCGCGTTTTTTTCGCCTCGTTCGAGGTTCAAGAAACTTCGAGTTTCGAGAAGAGTGCTTGGTTCGATCCTGCTTTTCTTGAGTAGGTTTTCCATCCGCACGGGGACGGTCCCTTGTTATTTTCTGGGGACCATTCATTTCAGTCGTCTTATTTTTTTCTTTCTTTCTCATTCCTTTTTTTTGAGGAGGCATCATTATGGATGCAAAGCAGAAGAGACGAGCGTTTACCCTCGTCGAATTGCTGGTGGTGATTGCCATCATCGGCATTTTGGTAGCGTTGTTGCTGCCTGCAATTCAGGCAGCCCGCGAGGCGGCACGGCGGAATTCGTGCCTCAACAACATCAAGAACATTTCGCTGGGTGTCCACAACTATGCGGACAAACGGAGCGAAGAGTTCCCCTTGGCCTCTACCGGCTTTTTTAATGCCACTTATAAGGCCGGGACTGAGCAGGATCACTACAGTTGGTTGTTCCAACTCCTGCCAAACATGGAAGCCAACAACCTGTATACGAGGGTGCGTGAAGCGACGCTTCCTGCCACTCGGACTACGGCGATGGGAATTGCTGGGAAAGGTTCTGTCCAACTCAAGGCAGGGCCCTTTGGCGCAAATGAAGCTGGTAGTGTGAACGTTACAGGGAATACTACCGTGACGGGTAATCAAAACCTTTACGCCCATCAGCAGAAGCTCGAAGTTTTTCTCTGCCCCAGTTTCCCTGGCAGCGACGAAGCAAAAGGGAGTGCGTATACCGGCATGACTAAGGTCGCCGTAGGCAACTACGTGGCCATGCCTAGCACACATTATAATATCGATGGAATAGCTCAGGCGATGGATACTGGGGCACCCACTGGTAGCTTGTACGATAGTTTTTCCGCAGCCAATAGGCCCAAGCAATTAGGGGGTAATGGCGTCCTGGCGTTTGCCCAGAACACGGTTCTCACCGGGCCTGAGGCCGCGGCTGTCAGCATTTTTGAGGTGCAACGGCGACCTAAGGGGGTAACCTTCGCGGGCATTCGCGACGGCACGGCCAACACGATCCTGTTTGCTGAAAGCCGGGAAGAAAACTATGCCTCGTGGATCAGCGGCCTTTCTGCTTATGTTGTTGGAGTAGATCCTGGGACATCAGTTAAGATTCAAAAGATCCAACCAACGACGGGCACCAATACTCCTGCCATGTTGGGTTGGCCTGTTGGTACCACTGGAAGGACTGCCTTGAACGTGGGCAATAGCGTGAAGAGTAAGGGGGGCATCGCTGCGACAGGCACCAATGCTCCACAGGAAGATGGGGACGTCTACTTCAAGACGGGCTTTCCTCATAATCGGGGTCTTGCCTACCGGATCTTTGGTCCTAGTAGCGCCCATCCGGGCACGGTGCAGCATGCATTTGCCGATGCCCATGGCAAGAGTATCAACGAAGACGTTGATCCGAATGTCTATGTACGGCTGATTACCCGGGCCGGTAGCGAAGTGGTAGAACTTCCTAACTGAGTTTGATTTAGGTTAGTCTCAAGCGACGTCGTGGTGCGAACCCTTTCGCACCACGGCGTTTTTTGTTTAGTAATCAGAATCGCAACGCCCAGGGATTGCAATCCCTGGGCGTTGGCGGGATAAACAGGATGCCTCCAGAAATTTCCTGTACTGAACTCAACGCGCTAATTACATCGGGCGCCGGTTTTCACCTCATCGATTGCCGCGAGCCTGACGAGCATGCGCGGGTCTCACTCCCCGGCTCAACGCTCCTGCCCATGAGCGAAATTGCCGAGCGGGTCTGCGAGTTGGAGGGCCAAGAGCAATCCCGCCTGGTAGTCTACTGCCACCTGGGCATCCGCAGCCAACGGGTTGCCGGCTGGCTTCGCGAACAGGGTTTCGAGCGAGCGCAGTCTCTCACGGGCGGCATCGACCAATGGGCCGAGGAGATCGACCCCCAGATGGTGCGGTATTAAACAGTCAAGAGCTAAGAGTCGAGAGTCCAGAGCCAGACGCCAGCTTTCTGGCTCTCGACTCTCGTGTCTTGACTTTTAGCTATTACGCTATAATGGCAAACCATGCCACCTACCTCCAGCCAACGTGAATTTGCCCTCTCGATCGTCCAGCAGCTTCGCAGCGCCGGTTTCGCGGCGTTGTGGGCGGGGGGGTGCGTGCGGGACCAATTGCTGGGGCGGGAGCCAAAAGACTACGACGTGGCCACCAATGCCCGGCCGGAACAGATCCAAGCACTTTTTGGCAAACGCAAGACCCTGGCCATCGGGGCGGCTTTTGGGGTGATCGGTGTGCTCCGCGGTCGCGGCCACGATCCGGTCGAGGTGGCCACCTTTCGTGCAGATGGAGCCTATCTCGATGGGCGTCATCCCCAATCGGTCCATTTCACCACGGCCGAGCATGATGCCGAGCGCCGCGACTTCACGATCAACGGTTTATTCTTCGATCCGCTTGCCGAACAGGTCATCGACTACGTTGGTGGCCAGACAGACCTCGCGGCCGGGATCGTCCGTGCGATAGGTAACCCGCGCGATCGATTTGCCGAGGATAAACTTCGGATGCTCCGGGCGGTGCGGTTTGCCACGACGTTCGACTTCCAGATCGAGGCCGCCACGCTAACCGCAATTCAAGCGATGGCTGCCGAAGTGACCATCGTGAGTGCCGAGCGGATTGGCGCGGAACTGGAGCGGGTTCTCACCCATCCGCGACGGAGTAGTGGATTCCAACTTCTGCATCAGAGTGGCCTGTTACAAGCCTTGCTGGGTGAGTTGGCTGACGTCGCCGCAAGCAATTCGCCCAATTGGCAGCATACTGTTGCTGTGCTCGATCGGCTCACCACAACAAATCTCTCGACGGCGCTCTCAGCCTTGCTCCACAGAGTTTGCAATCCCCAGCAAGTAGCCGCCTGTGGCCGTAGATTTCGCTGGTCGAACAAACAAATAGAGCTGGCGGTCTGGTTGGCGACGAATCTGACCGCAGTACGCGAAGCAGATTCGCTCCCTTGGCCTCAGTTGCAGCGTATTCTGGTGCATGAGGGAGCGAGGGAGTTACTCGCTCTCGGAACAGCCGTGCTTGGCGCAGATCACCCTGGGGTACAGCACTGTGCCGCGCAGATGGCGCTGCCTGAGGAGCAACTCAATCCCCCGCCGCTGTTAACTGGCGACGATCTCGTTCGCCGCGGTCTGAAACCAGGCCCCCAATTCGCTCCTTTGCTCACCGCAGTCCGCGATGCCCAACTAGAAGGCCGCATCACCAATATTGAACAAGCGTGGAAGCTGGTCGATGAACTCGTGCGATAGGTGCAAGTTTAATGGATGATCTGGAAGACTTTATCGCCGCGGATGGACCCGGATCGAACTTAGCGCGGCCAGTGGCCGCGCTGGGTTTCATTCGTGCCCGTCCGTGGCTACAATTTCTGGTTATTCTCACTCAAGAGGTTCTCACATGACATCGAAACGAAACTATTTGTTTTACCCTAGCGTCTTCGCATTCTCCGTGTTGTTTCTCGCTAGTTCATCAACATTGGCTGTGGACAACCAACTCACGCCTGCTGAGAAGGGGGAGGGTTGGCAGCTTTTGTTCGATGGCGAGACGCTCGCCAATTGGAAAAACAATGACGGCAAACCCATCGCAGAGGGTGTGATTCAAAATGGCATGATCAATACCCATGGTGTGGGCGGCTATGTCTTGGTGTACGATCAAGTGTTCGGCGATTTTGAAGTTTCGTGCGATGTGAAAATGGCCCCGGGCGAGTGCAACTCGGGCGTCTTTGTGCGGATGGGTGATCTGGCTGATCCCGTCTTTACCGGCATCGAAGTGCAAGTCTACTCTCCGCCAGGGACCAGTCTGCACGATTTTGGCGCGATCTACGATCTCGTGCCGCCGGCGATGATCGCCACCCGCGAACCGGGCGAGTGGAATAATTTGTTGGTCCGCTGTGAAGGCCCACTGATTTCATCTTTTGTTAACGGCCAACTGGTTGCGAAGATGAATTGCGACGAGTTCGATCAACCTGGCTTGCGACCTGACGGGACGGAACACAAGTTCGGTCGAGCCATCAAGGATTTCGCTCGCAGCGGTTATGTCGGTTTCCAAGATCATGGCAATGATGTGTGGTTCAAGAATATTAAACTGAGGGAATTAGGAGCCGATGGGCAGGACAAATCCAATTGATGACTTGCCACTTGCGGAACTTGCCCAGCGGGCTGCCGCCACGTTCCAGGAGCGTTTTGGCAGACCAGCTCGTCTCGTGGTCGCTGCCCCCGGCCGGGTTAATATCATCGGCGAACATACCGACTACAACGACGGTTTCGTCTTGCCGATGGCGATCGACCGCTATACCGTGTTGGCTGGCGACGTATGTGAAGGGGGTCGAAACCTGCGCACCGCGCGAATCTACAGCACAACCGTTGAGGAAGAACAGGCGATCTGTCTGGCTGGTGAACACTCTCCGCCACTTCCCACTTGGGCAAAATACATTCGCGGGGTATTTGATGCTGCTGCTGAACATGGATTAGTTCCCCCCGTGTTCGATGCCGTTATCGATTCGACCGTTCCCCTGGGTGGCGGGCTTTCGAGCAGCGCAGCCCTGGAAGTTGCTACCGCCACGTTCATGGAGGAACTCGCTGGCTACAGGCTAGAACCCAAGACCAAGGCGCTGCTATGCCAACAGGCGGAACACCGCGGTGCCGGTGTCCCCTGCGGCATCATGGATCAATTTAGCAGCGTACTTTGCGAAGCAGGCCACCTAATGCTGCTCGACTGTCGCGATCAAGAGGCCAGGATGGTCCCCCTGTCCGATCCGAGTGTGACGGTGCTGATCATCAATTCAAACGTCAAGCATGAACTGACCGGGGGCGAGTACGCCGAGCGCCGGCAGCAATGCGAGGCGGCTGCCAAAATCTTGCAAGTACCGTCCTTGCGAGAGGCAACCCTCGAGGTATTAGAGAAAAATCGAGATAATCTCGATGACGTCCACTTTCGCCGTGCTCGGCATGTCATTGGCGAGATTGAGCGGACGATCCAGGCTGCAGAATCTATCGCCGCTGGTGACTGGGAAAAAGTCGGATCGCTCATGTATGGAAGCCACGATTCGCTTCGCGACGATTATGAAGTGAGTTGCGTGGAACTCGATGCACTGGTTGATGCAGCCCGTACACTGGGTTCCGACCTGGGAGTGATCGGAGCGCGAATGACTGGTGGTGGCTTCGGCGGATCAACGGTTTCTTTGGTCAGAACCGATCAGGCGGGCAAGGTTGCCGAAGCCATTTGCAGCACCTATCGCCAGCAAACCGGGATCGAAGCAACATCATTCATCACTTTACCGGCGCGGGGGGCGCATGTAATCAAATCGCAATGACATAGTTGCCTTTCGCTCCGCAAAAGTTACTTTTTTCCCACGCGACTTTCGCGGAGCGAAAGGCGACTATAGTTCACTGGCATCGCATACAAGCACCATTGCAGCACTCTTCCAGACACAACTTGGGAAGGAAACCACATTCGTTGGCTAACATTCCCTGCGCCTTCTTCAGCTCTACCTGGGCAAGCTTTAAACCAACCACTTGCTCGATGAGCTTCAATTCGGCCTCGTCGATCTCCACGCGGAGACCACTAATCTGGAAAATTGCTACGTCCTCTACATCGCGGGTCTTGGTGAGTTCGATCAACCGGTCTCGAAAATCCAAGAGCGTTTGCTGTGCAATGACCACTCGATGTTGCTGAAGACCAATCTTATAAACTGCATTCTTGATCTCAGCCGTTGCCTTGCTCTCAGTATCGTCGTAAAACATCGCGAGTTGGCGACAGCGCACGGGTACTTCGTGCTCGTAGCAGTGGAAGCAACGCAAAGTATGAACAATGCCATCGCGAGGTTCGACAGATCCCAGCGTGGAATCAGCATACTGCAATACTCCTCGGGCGACCGGCAACTTCACCTTTTCTAGATTGCAGAGCAAGAGCTCCAGTCCTCTCAGGTCTTGGCGATTTTGTAGACCCACGGCAAGTTCCAACTCGGCATCAACAGGGTTCATCTGAGGGTGCCAGTCGATTTCTGGCCAGTAGAACGCATGTTCATTGAGCGGACAGCCAATCAATTTCTGAAGCTGGCCATTCAGTTGCAGGCGTAAATACTCCATTTGCGTGAGCTGATCTTCCATTTGATTGATCTGCTTGAGAACCGTGGTGCGGTCGATCCCATCCGGAAGTTCTATCCCCGCCTCACGCATATTCTCTACCCTTGAGAGCGTTCTCTCCGATTCACCCAAGGCGTGATCCAAGTAGTGGTGTTGTGCTTCTAAACCGGCAAGTTGATAAAAAGCCGTGAGAGCCGCAGCAGCCGAATCGTTGCGTATCTGGCAAGCATGCAAAGAGAGGAGATCGCGGTCGAGACAATAATTCTCTTGAACAGCTTTGGTATCACACTGGATAATCACCTGGGCCCAATGGCGTTCGAGTTCCACCATATTTGCTACCGGATTGTTCGTAGCCGCGTTGCACTGGCAGGTCACAACATCGAGCAATTGATACGTCTCGGTAGGGGCTGGCAACGGCAGGAGTTCTCCTGTAACGGGAATCTCTGAGGCGATATCTGGGGGAGGCCCTTGACAGTCACACAGATCGTGGACGCATGGAGCTCGAGGGGTCCGAGGCACTCCGCACTTAGCGCATGGGCACGCACACCCGGCGAGGACCGCAGCAAGCGGAAAAATCACGATGATAGCAAGAATCCGTAGTTGCATGATAACCATTCGAGGTGGTGCAATCCGTCCACTGCGGTAGTTATCGAGAGACGCTTATGCCATAGGCAACAGTTGGTCTACTTTTTCCGCAGAGACCGTTCAGGCAGACTTTAGCGGTTGCAAGCACCCTGCGGACGGGGAGAACCGTGCCGGAGAAAAAGGCTCATTTTTCGGCAATCGCGCAAATCCTGAGGGGCTCACCCTTGCCTTTAACTGCCTGAGGAGGAACCGGAATGCAGACGGTCTCCTCCGGCAAGAATTGCCTGGTTTTCTCGGTTATCAGCAGCGAATGTCCCAAGACTTTGGTCAGTGACTCCACTCGCGAGGCGACATTGACCGTATCGCCAATCGCGGTGTATTCCAGCCGTTTGGGTGACCCAATACTGCCCACAATAGCAGGCCCTGTGTTAATGCCCACTCCGATCTGCAAGCCTGGCCAGCCTGCTTGCTCCAGTTCGCGGGTCACTTCACCCAGACAGCAAAACATCTGTTGAGCGGCGCTCACAGCCTGGTACGCATGGTTAGTTTGCTGCATTCCAATTCCGAAAAGGGCCATCAAGCCATCGCCGAGGAACTTGTTCACCATCCCGCCATGGTTTTCGACGGTCTCGACCGCAGAGCGAAAAAAGATATTCAGGGCCGCCACCACCTCCTGGGGGGAATGAGTAGACGAATGAGCAGTAAAATCCCGCACATCAACAAACATGACGGTGATTTCTTGTTCGCTGCCGACAAGTCCATCGCCCTGCTGCAGGATTTGCCGAGCTGCCTCCCGTCCAACATGGCGACCAAAGGTCTCCTGAAGCCGTTCGCGCTCCTGCAAACCTTCGACCATGGAATTGAATCCTTCGATCAACGGGCCAAAATCGTCGGCTCGCTGCAAATTCACTCGCACATCGAGGTCACCTTCTGCTACACGCATCGAGGCATCTCGCAATTGCCGCACTGGCACGGCCACCAGCTTGCTGAGCATCCAGGCGGTGGTCAGTCCAAAGGCAATTCCCACCAGGCCGACTGCTACGCCAAATGCGGGGGACCGGTGGAGGGCATCCGGCACGATCAGCAGCAATACCAACGAGACGATGGGGCTCACTACGGCTGAGAGTGCCCATAGAATTCCCCGAGCCGTGATATTCAGAGGAACAGCACCCGGAACACTGGAAGGACTCGTATTGCGGAAAAAAACAGGATAAAGTGCGCGCTGACTGACGAGTTCTACGGCAAAAAAACTGTGGGTAATGGCTATCAAGGAGGCAGTTACGAACGACGTTACCAGGTTCCAAATTACCGCTGGGGAAAGCTCGCCGGGCACCATCGCCAATGCTGCGGGGAACACTGGAATACAGATCGACCAACTAATACCGGCTACAATTAATATCCACCACGGCAGATTGATTACCTTGCGTTGGGCAACGGACAGAGTTTTTTGCTCTACCGCTTCTCCCTTCAAGATCGCCCAGTGAGTGCTTCGCAGCCAAATCAGGGGTGCTGCCCAGCAGGCGACAGCAACTGGATAAACAAACAGATTGAACAACTGCCAACAGAGATCGAATCGCTCTCGTTGAGCTTCAGAGAGGATCGGCCAAATCTGTTGTTGATTGTAGAGGATATTGAACGTGCTGCCGATCAGATTTGCCACGATTGGCGAAATGCCAACCAACAAGAGGGCATGCCGCTCGACGAAGTTCCAATCGCGGCGATCCGTTGTGTCGTTGCTCGCTTTTGTCGGAGCGTGGTCGCTCGCTGTCGATAGTGGCTGGAGCTGCACAGTGTTATTTCCTTGCGAAGCTTGCCGGCAATTTATTAGACGTTGACGGAGTTGATTTGCAGCATGATTTCGTCGACTTCGGTGAGATCGTTCAGGAGCAGGTCGGGCTCGGTAGCGAGGAGTTCTTCGCGCGATGTCCCTCCCGTAAGTACTGCGATGGCATACGCACCAATGCTGCGGGCACATTGCACATCCGCCGGGGTGTCACCAATCACGATGGCAAGATCTGTTTCTTCGTTTCTTTTCGGGAACTGGGTAGACGGTGATTGAGCAATATACTCTCGAGCAGCCGCAAGTGCATAAGCGGCGATATCATTGCGGTCGGTCCAATCATCTCCATATCCGCCGAATGCGAAGCGGTGCCAAAGCTGGTAGTGCGAAAGCTTGGCCTGCGCTCCCGCGGCAATGTTTCCCGTCAGTAATCCAATCGCGACTTGATCAGACTTTTCCAGTTCGTCAAGCAATTCGACGACTCCCGGCAAGACCGCTCCCTGGCACAGTGGAAGGACCTCAACAAGACGAGGCACAAAAGATTCAACAAATCTCGGCCAGTTGTCACTCTTAGCGACGATGGCATGGGCCGCCAAGAGTTCTTCAGCAATAGCTCGATCACTCCGCCCAGCGAAACGCACGTCTCTTGAGATTCTCTCGATGCCAAACAGCGAGCGAAAAGTGTCGGCAAACGCTCGTTGCCCTGCCCCGCCAGTCTGAATCAATGTGCCGTCGATGTCGAATAGAACAGTAACCATCGCGTGACTTGTAGAGAGATTGATGATAGTTGAAGTATGACCCCCGCATTGTATGGCAGAGGCCTCGCCTTTGCGAGGCGAGGAGCTTTGGAAGAGTTCCAAGTCCTAATTCTAGTGAAGGCCCGACAGGCCTTGGTCATTCCTGTGGCGATTCACGGAAATCAGTGCAGCAGGCTCCAATTTTAGAAATTTTACCAACTGGGAATTGGTAATGCCGAGCCAATCAGCGGCAGATGAAATATCGAATTCGTGGACTGCCAATACGTCTAGTGCTTCGGACAGCAGCGCTGGATAATTCTCATGCGCCGCGCTCACACAGATCCGGCCTCCATCGACTCGACTTTTCCACAATTGGCTCGGCACAGAATCGTGGGGAAATTCAAATTCAGAAGTGCGCACCTGGAGAGCCAATTGAACGCGCAAGCGTTGAATAGCGATCTCTCGATTAAGTGATTGACTGCGCCGCTCCGAGGCCTCGGCACGTATCTGCGTGGGCAAATGTTCTACCACGATCGCCGTCTCGACCTTGTTGCGGTGCTGGCCGCCAGGACCGGAACGCCGCGTCCGGCGAAATATGCACTCTTTCAGTAAGATCGCAATCGGCTGTTGAGCGGGATGAACCATCCCTTCATTTTAACAGACTCAGCAGGACGCAATCTATTATGAATACTCCCAGATCGAGTTACTTGCTCTCACTGGGAACGCTGGTCACGGATCGCAGAATGTCGAGGGTGCAATAGAGTACGAATCCGCCACAAGCAAAAAGTAAGGCTGGGCTAATCATCAAAAGTCTCCTTATATTCCAAAGAATGGTTTTCTCCGTCCACCACTTGAGACGTATATGAAACACCTCAGCTCGTTCAGTAGCGAATTCGATGCCAAACAGTTTGGATAGACAATCATGCCCGAAGAAGCAGGACTATTTTGCCTAATCGGCAAAGCTTCTCAGATACGTGTTAAACCCTAACACACACTCTTACAAACCAATTGCAGCAGTTACAAAAACCAACCCAAAATTGCACAATTCCATTCCGAATGAAGCATCACTACGACAGCACTGTTCTCCGCTCAGCGGCGCTCAGTTGAGAACCTCTAGTTCCAACCGTCGTTGCTGCGACCGCTCTTACGCTTCTCGGTTCGAGTTAATTTGTCATCCAGGGGGCTGATGCGATACTTGATAGCAATTCGAGTTAGCAGCGTCGCCTTGTCAGTACCCAGTGTCTTCATCGCTGCGGCCTTGTGGTTGTCCACCGTACTGACTGCCAAATCCAAGATATTGGCAACCTCTTCGACGATACAGCCCAGGCTTACCAATCGCACCACTTCCAACTGACGAGGAGTCAAGTTGGCCACTCTGTCTTTCATCTTGCTTGCCATTTTTCTTCTCTATCCTGTTCTTAGAACCAATTCGTGAAATAAAAAACACCAACCTACCATTGCCGATCCTACGTCTAAAGTGAAGACCCCATCTGGGGGGCTGTGGAATGTAAATCAACGGCTATAGGTAATATATCATTTTATTCTAGGGTGGAATACTCACCAGATGCAACAACCCCCCTTGGTGGAAGATAAGTTTTTCCCCCTGAATTCAGAAAAACTATCCTCGGCCCAGTGTCAAGCGACTCAGGATATTCTTGGAGTTCCGAATAGTAGGAGGAAGCCCCTCCTGGACGCTTTTCACTGCTCGAATGCTACGACAATTTGACCGGTCCGGCGTCCTGCTTTTCTAGCCGCGTCTCTCGGACGGAAAATCTAGGACCTACCTACCATTCCCAGAAGCTGAAATGTTATTTATATTACATATCTCCGGAGAGGACCGGGTGGCCGCCGGTTCGCCTTGTACGAACGGGAGGAAAGTCCGGGCACCAAAGGACAGGGTGGTGGGTAACGCCCACCGGTCGTGAGACTAGGGAAAGTGCCACAGAAAAGATACCGCCGATGGGAGCTGTCAGCTCTCAGCCGTCAGTTTCATGCCATCCACGGCATTAGGCTGGAACTCATTACTGGGAGCTGGCAGCTTCACAGGTAAGGGTGAAATGGTGCGGTAAGAGCGCACCAGCAAACGGGGTGACTCGTTTGGCTTGGTAAACCCCACCCGGTGCAAGGCCAAACAGGGAGCAGAGTCGGTCCGGCTCGCTACGACTCTCGGGTAGGCCGCTGGAGGTCGCGGGCAACCGTGGCCGTAGATGAATGGTCGCCAATCCGCTTTGGCGGATCACAGGACCCGGCTTATAGGTCCTCTCCGGTTTTTTTTTGAAATTGCAAAGAGCCCCGACCGAGAAACTCGGACGGGGCATTTCTTACTTCTTTCAACTTGGTGGGACACGTCCCAAGTTCTGAAACCGCTAGAACCGCGGCTGAGCCGGTTTAAACGGCATTGTTATCGTCTGCGGCTGGTAGTTTGCAACAGCCGGCTGGGGGTGAAAGTTGTTCTGCGGCACAGGTGGCTGTTGAGCGGGACCACCGAGGTGATGATTATTGGCTGATTGCCTGGCCGGGGCGGCAGGTGCAGCAGATTGAGCAGTCTCCTTGGAATTGGCAGATCGCTCGTTGGGGATCATTTCCTCGCCGATGACCTGCAACAGCTTAGAGATACACAATTTATTCATACTAGTTCGCAGGTCATGGGCTTCGGTCCGCAGGTACTCGTGCATGCTCTTGGGCAAGCGAACGGTAATTACCCGAGTGGGCTCGGATTCGGGATCTGCGGCATTTCTCTTTTCACGTAGTTTGACCAACATTTTCTGAATTCGGTCAAATTCGTCGGTTTGCTCGAATTTGGTGAGATCCTCGAAAGAGGGGAACTGTGTACGAACAATGCCGTCGATTCCGAGAACTTCGCGAAAGAACGTCACCCAATCTGGGTCTTGACGATAAAGATTGTCGGCGACTTGCAAAACTTCCCGATAGGTTTCTTGAGCTTGGGCTAGCACGATAAGTGTCTCCTTACGCTTAAAGCAGGGGTTTCCGTTCGAATGGCCGCTGCGGCCTCCGTGTTTGCTCCCAGTATCAGCTAGCGAGCAAGTGATTCACGTAGACCCTTGCACTGCTTGCACTTACGTCGATTTCACAAGTGTGCCTATTTCCGGGCAGTCAGTGCCTCGCGACGGTTTTGCCGGACTGCCCATTTATTAGGCAGACGAACTAATGCCATTTGTCCAGGTGTCTACTTCGCGATTTCAGTCTGTTCGCTCCGAGGTAACCGCTCAATCAACCTGAAATCCCATGAAAAAAGCGGCCGAATGGCCGCTTTTATATTTCCCCAATTATTTGGTTTTTTGGATTATGCTAGCTCTTGGCGAACCCGCTCAAGTACTCGCTTGGTCAGCAAGACTCCTTCGACTTCCGATTCTGGCTTAGCCCCTTCCCATTCGATACCGACATAACCGTGGTAACCCGAGTCAACCACAATCTTCATCATTCGGTCGTAATCGATCTCAGACTCGTTTCCGTTATCGTCAAACACATGCGATTTTGCGCTAACGGCCTTAGCATAAGGCATCATTTCGCTGACACCCTTGTATTTGTCGTACCACTCCCCTGGTTTGATTTGAAAGTTGCCAAAATCCGGCAGGGTGCCGCAATTGGACAAACCTACTTCTTCGATTACCCCAACCAGCCACGAAGCATCCGAGGAAAGCCCCCCGTGATTTTCGACAATGACATGGATATCATGCGGGGCCGCAAATTCGCTCAGTTTTTGCAGACCATCTGCTGCTAGCTTAGCCTGCTCTTCGCGGGTCCCCTCGGAACGAGCATTTACCCGGATTGAATGGCACCCCATTCGTTTGGCCGCTTCCACCCATTCATAATGCTTTTCGACCGCAAGCTGCCGCTTGCTAGCATCAGGATTGCCCAAATCTCCCTCACCATTGGGAATATCGCACATAATTAATAGACCTTTGACTCCCGCATCCTGGCTTTTTTGATGCATTTCGTCCATGTAAGCCCGGTCCTTACCTTTGTCAGCGTATGGTCCCATCCAATATTCAACGGCATCTACCTGGAAATGTTCTTTGCAGAAGGGTCCAAAATCACGCGGATCGAGTTCTCCCCGGCCAATCATCCGGTGAAGCGAGTATTCGGCGACAGAAATCTTGTATGGCATGGACGAATCCTCTTCCGCACACAAAAGTGACGGGGAAAGACCTCCCAGAGCGGCTCCCGCCCCGGCCAGGGACAGCGTGGACAGGAAATCACGGCGGTTGGACAAAAATGACATAGGTGAAGTCCTTAGATAGATCCGGGATACAGAAACGATTAGAAATCTACTCTCTGTATGAGTATAGAGGCCTGCGAATTCATTCACAACTGGCCTACGGCACTTCAGAGAATTGAGCCCATTGACGGGTAAGTGGTATTGGACCGAAAATCGCCAACTTCTTCTCAAGGTCGTTTGAGAGTCGGCCCGTTCCAGCAATAACATAAGTCAAAGAGAGAGAATAACATGACTGCCGCCAACTCTAGCCAAACTATCAAAAAACAAGGGGATCTCCTGGAAGTACCCGATAATCCCACGATTCCGTTCATCGAAGGGGACGGCACCGGCCCTGATATCTGGCGCGCCAGCCAAAGGGTTTTCGATGCAGCCGTGGAAAAAGCCTACGGAGGCAAACGCCACATTCAATGGCTAGAGGTTCTGGCAGGCGAGAAAGCGTTCAATTCCGTCGGAAGTTGGCTACCGGACGAGACACTTGACGCCTTCCGTACTCTTTTGGTCGGGATCAAAGGGCCGTTGACGACCCCCGTGGGAGGTGGAATCCGCTCACTCAACGTTGCCCTTAGGCAGATCCTGGATCTCTACGTATGTCTCCGGCCAGTTCAGTACTTCAGCGGTGTTCCCTCACCAGTAAAAGAGCCAGAGAAAACCAACATGGTCATCTTCCGGGAGAATACGGAAGACATCTACGCGGGCATTGAATTTCAAGCCGGTAGCGAAGACTGCCAGAAATTCAGTAAGTTTTTTTCCGAAGCCTTCCCTGATCGCTGGAAAAAGGTTCGCTTCCCCGATTCAGTCGGTATCGGCATCAAGCCAGTCAGCAAGGAAGGTACCACCCGCCTTGTGCAGGCCGCGATTCAATACGCGATCGACAACAAGCGCCCTTCCGTCACGCTCGTACACAAAGGCAACATCATGAAGTTCACCGAAGGTGGCTTTCGTGATTGGGGCTATGAATGTGCGAGGGATCAATTTGGTGCAATGGAAATGGATGGGGGGCCTTGGTGTCAAATCCCCTCAGGCAAACCGGGAGCAGGTTTGATAATTAAAGACGTCATTGCCGACGCGATGTTGCAACAGATCCTCACACGTCCCGCTGACTATGATGTGATTGCCACACTCAATCTAAACGGCGATTATATCAGTGATGCACTGGCAGCCTGCGTAGGAGGAATTGGCATCGCACCCGGGGGAAATATAAACTACCAGACGGGACACGCTATTTTTGAAGCCACTCATGGCACGGCTCCCAAATATGCGGGACGCGATAAAGTGAACCCTGGCTCCGTAATCCTCTCCGGCGAGATGATGTTGCGGTATCTAGGCTGGAACGAGGCGGCAGACCTGATTATCCGAGGCATCAATGGCGCCATTAGTGCCAAGACCGTGACATATGACTTTGAGCGATTGATGAAAGGTGCCACCCTGCTGAAATGCAGCGAGTTCGGCGATGCGGTAGTCAAGCACATGAAGTAATCTTCGGCTTCATTTGCCGCAATCCATAACTGTTTGTGTCTGCAAGCGAATCAATTCCTTGACAAGTTTAGAGGAGCAAATTCTATTGAGTCATCTGCGGCTCTAAAAGCCGCTTGTCTTTTGAACGTATTGCCATCCCGAAGAGAAGAGGTTTGCATCCCATGCACTATCGTGTTGTTTTTTGTTTAACGGGTATCTTGTTTACTGCGAGTCTTACACAGCCAGCACTGGCTGTCCTTCAGTTTCAAAAGGAGTTTGTCAATCTATATGTCGGTAATGACAAAGAGAGCGCATTTGCCGCAGAAGTGAAAGCAGCCAAGTGCTGGACGTGCCATCAAGGTAAGTCCCGCAAGCATCATAATTCCTATGGACAGCATCTCGTGCCACTACTCGACAGGAAAAAAGACGCCAAAAATTCTGAGAAGATAATCGAATCCCTTAAAAAAGTCGCTGCCCTTCACTCAGTCGAAGGAGATGAATCGAGTCCAACCTTTGGTGAGCTGATCAAAGCAGGCAAATTGCCCGGTGGTTCTCTCGAAGAATGCAAGAAAGAACCTGAGACACCAGCGGAATAAACTTTTAATCAGAAGGTAAGCACGAAAAAGCTCCGAGCACCTGCTTGGGGCTGTTTCCATTCATAGATTTTGGCATCGATGAGCGTGACCACCTCAGTGTACATGTCATTAAGACAATCACTACCAATAGGAGCCATCCCGCACCTCGAAGCGTTCTGTGATCAAAATCACCCAAGACGATATTGACCAGACGTTGCAGCAAGAGGATAGTTCCTACTAACGCAACCACAAAAGCCATTGAACCTATCAGGCTGCCACCCATCAATGCAGTGCGGGTTGCGACCGGCATGCTCACCAATAACCAAATACCCACCGGTATTTGCAAGAAAGTGGCAATCAATGCCACAATGGCTGCATTGCGAATTGAAGTACGTGTTTGCCACAATAGTTCTGCATCTCGGGTTGGTTTTGCAAGTAAAAAGGTTGTGATCGCTGCCACTGCAAGCGAAGCTAATCCGAAGTGGCATGACAACGCCAACACGTATCCCTTCGACATCAAACCAAGCAAGGCAGAACGATGGAGGACATCTTCCGAAGTCCAATGGGGATTTACTGCCAGTTGTCCAATAATCGCCATCAACGGCGGAAAATGATAAAGCAAATTTGTCGACGACGAAAGGGCTAACAGCTTGCCTACCCACATCCTGCCGTGCAGAAAGTTCCATTCCAATGCCAGCGGCAGTAAACATAGCAGCGAGAACAACAGCTCTGCACCGGCAAAACGAAACGCCCTTGCCGGAAACCTATCCAGAGCCGCTGACAAACCATCGCCGGGCAGAATCAGCCACAAGAGCACCCCTGTTACCATACCAATCAGAAAAGCGGCAACCGACCATCGAACTATCCGCAAGTACAATCGCTCGACTTCGCTCTGTCCTTCGTCAGTTACCCGGTTCAGCCTTTTCATCCAAAGAAAGGCCAGAGGCCCAGCACTGGCCAAATTCACCACGACCAGATGAATCGCCAGAATCAAAGTTGCAATCAGTTCGTTCACCAAAGAAAGCTCACACAGAGATAGGAACCGGAATTGAGGGCAGGATGGGGCTAGACAGGCCACTATCGAAAAAGATACCATCAAATGCTGAATAAGTGGAGGGCAAGGGCGATTAGCTCAGTTGGTTAGAGCGCCACGCTTACAACGTGGATGTCGGGGGTTCGAGTCCCTCATCGCCCACTAGGGCAAAATTACTAGAAGGAAATGCGTGGTAAACAGCAGTAATCTTAGCATCAGTGATTTCGGCTTCCCCTTCATTTCCACCCGTTACCGCCGGTTTCTGCTTGCACTTTTGCTTACACTTCTCTGTGGCCTTGGCAAAGTCGGCATCGGTCACTCTCCAGTAGTGTTCTTGAGCAATCTTTTCAGAATGTCCAGTCCACTCTGCCGCAACGTGGGCGGGGAACTCTGAGGCCAGTTCGGTTGCTCGGCTCGCCCGCAGATTCTGGAACAGCTTCGGCCAGGGTGTCAGCCCGGCTCGCTTGATGATCTTCTCCAGCAGGGTGCGATGATTCGCGTTCCGGTGACGGGCAATCACGTACTGTTTGTTCTCATTGGCTGGATCGAAAAAGGCTTTGTCGAGATATTCCCTTAACTCAGGAAAAAGTGGAATCACACGCGATTCTTTCCCTTCGTGATGAGCCGTCTTGGGAGACGGCACAGTGATTCGTTCGTTGTCCCAGTCAATATCTGCCCAGGTGAGCGTGAGAGTCTCTGAGGGGCAACGCAAGGCCCCATAGCGGGCCAATGAAAACAGCAGCCGCCATTCATCATCGGGGCAAGCTTTGAGCACCTTGTCGGATTCCTCACGGGTCACAAAGTAATCGCGGCTCTTGTTGCCCTTCACGGCTACGCCCTCTTGCAATTCGGAGAATGGATTCTCGGTCAGCAATCGTCTGCGAATAGCAGCCTTGAAGAACTGGCGGGCGATACCGCAACGGCGCCGCACCGTGTTGGGTGCCAGATTTTGCGAACTCGTCAGCCAAGCCCGCCATTCATCGGCATCGCCGGGGGAAATGTCTGAAAGGGGCTTTTCCCTTCCAAAGAATTCAACCAAGCATCGCTTGGTATGGCCGTACACAACGGCAGTCGATTGCTTCACAGTCGCTTTTTGGGTGGCAATGAACGAATCCAGGAACGGACCTAAGGCAGCCGCTTCGGGCTTAGCTCGCTTGGGCAAAAGGCCCGCTCCGGCCAGCTTGTCGTAGAGCTTTGCATCGAGCTTGCCGATCCAATCGGCGGTTTCCGGGTCCCAACTCTTGCGGGCAAACCGGTCTGCCAGGATCGACTCGACTTTCACTTTGATCGTTTCCGCCCCCTTGGCTGGCAGCTTGCCCAGGCGGACACTCTTTCGCTCGCCAGCCGGATTAATGAATTGCAGGCTACGGAAGCCGTTGTGCTCGCCCGTCTTGCGGTTTCTGTCGCGGATGATGCTCGCCATGATTACTTCCCTTTCTTTTTCAGAGCCTTTGCAAGTGCTTTCTCAAGTCGGTCAATAGTTTTCACGCTTGCTCTGTAGTTGCCACTTTCAACGCGGCTGATCATCTCCTGCCGAACACCTGCCAGGTCGGCAAGTTGCTGTTGGGTCAGCCCCGCTGCTTTGCGTTCACGGATGAGGTCGCGGGCCAGAGAAACGCGGGTGTACTCCAGGGCCGGAAATCGCCCCTTCTTGTCGGGCTTTGGCAGCGGTGGGAGGTCGCTATCGTCTAGGGCAATCGCTTCCCCAGCACGTCCGCAGAGCATTTCATAGTCTGCTGCGGGCAACAGCACATAACGTTTCCCTTCAATTTCTAGGTGTTGTGTGGTAGGCATTTCAATCCTCATAGAATCCATCACGGTGGCCAATTTGTTCGATTACTACAGCTTCCCCTTCAAGGTGGAACTGCAACCGATAGTCGCCTGTACGCATTCGGTAGTGACCGGCAAGGTTCCCCGTGAGAGGCTTTGCCCCGCTGACATCAGGCCACTTGGCTAATCGCACAATCATTTCCGCTACGCGGGCCTTGATCGGCTTAGGTAAACCATCGATCCCACGGGCAGCTTGTTCAGTGAAAGCGACAATAGGCATGATTCTATTATGCCTGTTTTATTCTGATAGTCAAGTGCAATACTTTTAATCTCTCCACTATTCTGCGAATCGAGTTGCTATGGCCGTCGCTTCTAGAAATGCCGCATCGTCGAACATCTTGGCCGCCTTAGTGCGCTTCGGGGTACTGCCCAGGATTCGCTCGACGCGCTCCGGCCGCCGGGCTTCCTTGGGGCTGTCGAAGGCGAGTAATTTCTGAGTGCTCATGTGTCAATTCTCCGTTGGTGGCAAGTCAGAATTCCTCTTTTTCTGATTCCGTGGATTCGGCGAATAGCCTATTTATCGCGTCGGGGTCATGGGGGGTTCACTTGTAGAAGAAAGTAAACTGACTCGCCCCGTACTACAAACCACGCGGATAAGGTGCCAAGTTAGCATTCAATTAGCAGTGTCATTTCCAGGCAATTCGTATTGATCGAGTATTTGTTGGAACTGTGATGCTTCGGCCGCCTGGGGCTCAGTAAGTATCGAGGGATCGCCTCCAATGCTTTCATGCGCCTTTCTAATTCGGCGGATAACCTCTCCTTCGAAGTCTTCATCAGCAGCCTCTATACAACTGGCAAAGAATGGTGTGCAGTTCACTGCAACGAACAAGCGAAATCTCAAATCATAAGTTCCTTGTTCGAAATCCTGGTCAGAAAGTTCAGAGAGAAATTTCACTTCGCGCTCGTACTTGCTGATTGCTGCCTCAAGAGTAGTTTTACACTCGGCTAATGAACCATTTCTTTTTTGAATAACTGCCAAGTCAGCTAACAGTTGATACGAGTCAGGATTTTTCTCTACCCCTTCTTTCAATATCGATACTGCCTCCACGGAAGTTTTCTGGCTGGCTAGAATAGTATAGTCAAAGGGTAACCGTTCACGGGGGTGACGGAGACCAATCGCGGAGCTGCGAAACGTATCGAGAAGGCAACGAGGAAGGAGCGCCGTCAGGTGTTTGACGGCAGGAGTGAGGGCGGGGGAGCACCGCGAAGATGAGCATCGACCGATTCCAGCAAGAACTCGAAGACCGAGCGGCCTTGCTGCGCGCAGG
>JBGSPU010000106.1:0-16160 GCA_041738415.1 Bythopirellula sp. | reverse complement strand
AAGTGGAGCCGCTACTTAAAATCACCATCGATATTATGTCTAGCTTGCGCCCGGGACAGCGGCTGCAATACCTTGCGTTACCTGATTTGCATCGCCGGATTCCTCAACTACTTTCCATAATCAACCACTTTGCATAATCGGCCAAGCCGGACAGTGGCGGTTTCCGAAAAGGCAGCCTGTTCAGCCTGCTAGAAGGTCCGCTTCGAGATTTTCCAAAAAATCACTGCTAAGGCAATTCGCCAAACTAACACTCTGTTGAAGAAGGTACTCTAACATGCTCACTTGTGCATCAAGCACTCTCCGCCTTAAGAACGGAGAGGACGAGGGCGGCATCTTCGGCAGGCAAACTCTTCAGACATTGAAGCAAAGCATTAAGGGCGGGGTTCCAGAGCCGCGATGCCCAGGTTTCACCAGCGTCCTCATCCTGCACATCCTCAAGCTCCGCCATCACGTCTTCCTCACGTATGAATTCCAACTTGTGATCAAGTGAAATGCGAACTGCCAAGGCTTCAATTTTACTCGGCAGAGGCAAACTAGCCACACTGTCGGACAGAGACAACAGTATCCTGGGAGACCTTGTATGCTCGTGGCTTACGATTCTTCGTTGCACCCTATCAAGGAGGGTCCGCGCGTAGACGTCGGGCGGCGAGAGGTTTGCGTCCAGGATCACAATAGAACGAGTCTCTTCAACTGCCATTCCCTTCATCTGCCCACCATCGGTCAGTCCAATCGCGCAGTCCATTAGCATGCAGCCCTGCTCATCTTTGCGACCCCATGCTTCGGTCGCAAGGCGCGCAGCGAAGCCTTCGATTACAAGGATCATGCCTGCATTAAAGACGGCATCTCCTGTCACTTCTAGTGCCTTGGCGTGCTTAGGCGACAACCCTAGTGACTTCAGTAAATCTAGGAATGGCGTAGCGTCATGGTCTACCATCGAGAACTTACTGGGCCACAAATCGTCCGGTATAGTTTGCACAGGATTTTGAGAGCCACCCAATTCCTCCATAAGGGCTTTGAACACCACGACTTGACCAAGTGTCTCTAACACATCCTCCTTGGCTTTTTTGATCGATTGCCTAATTGCTTTGGTTACCGAGGATGGCAATGCACGCTGTTCTTTTTCCTGCTTAGCGATGCTTTCTCTTAGGTCATCGCGTTGCTTTTCCAGTTTTTCGAGTTCCTTTTTTAGCTCGCCATTCTTCCTGGTTTCTTCATCAACTTTTTCTTGGATTTTTTGCTCAATTCTTGCAGCAATCTTGTCATTGTGCATTGCCTCATCAAGTACGAGCCCAATGGCTCCGTCGTCGTTCTCCAAGTATTTAATCTCTTCAAGCAACCTGGCCTGACGCGCGGCATTAAGACCCCCTTCCCCTGAATTCACCCTATCCAGCAGATATTTTTGCTGTGTCTTTGTGAGTTTTTCGGAAGCCGCCCTTTTACTTGAAAATAATGTCTTCAGCGTTGAAGCCAGTGTTGCGCATTCGTATTGTTCATGCGCCGGGAGCGGGCCAGGCACCAGTATCCTGCCTTCGAATCTGAAAGCGCTAAGAGCCCTCCAGCAAGGTAGCCCCTCATCAAACCCGTCTTCTCTAGTCAGATCTTTGCCAGAAGGACATCCAACAATAAGATCGTCACGCAGCAGAAACAGACAGGGCTCCAATTGTTTCTTGCTAGCCTTGACCATCTTCTCTCGAATGAATCCGCGAACCGAATCGTAATCAGTCGACCCAAATGGAACCAAGTGCACCTCATAGACGTCCGTTTTGTTGTTCTTGAGATGAAAGTTGTTGCGGTGTGATGCAGAGCTGTGTGGCTCATTAGGGACGATGTGCCAAATGCCTATTTCGCCCCGCGTAGGTTGTCTTGGGTGACCACGTCCGTGAAAAGCCTGAACATCGCCAGATGTCGGAAACAGAGCTTCTCTTGCCCCCTGCTTTTCTAAAGACAGCAACTTTCTATCCCAGGTTCGGATGGCAAACGGTTGGATAAAGACCGCCGATTCTGGAGTATCTTTCGTGCATTTGCCAATAATTTCGTCTCTATCAAAATCAAACTCCGGATTCTCTGATTCCTCAAAGGAGTTTATCTGGATCCCAGAGGCAGCGGGCTTGGCCGTCTCCTTGACTTTCGCTAGACGCGCCGCATATTCCGATAGAACGGGTTCTACCTGTTCGAACTTGCTGAGGTCCTCCAACGCGTTTTTCGCCTCTTCCGCGTGTCCCTCTTTTATAGCATACAGTCCAGTGACAAAGCTTGCGATTGCTGGAGGCATATCTGCAAGGTGCTCATCTGGGTCTTTGCCTTCCAGCAGTGTCACCAAAGCGCGGGCAAAGCCCGAATTAAGAAGCGCTAGATCGGTGCTCGTCTGTGATTGCTGGGGCATGATTTCTATATCAGGCTCTGGCTCATGATCTGGCTCCTGGCCGTTGCCTCCGATTCGCGTTTTCAGGAAGTCGACGAGCTCTTGTGAAGGGGCCGATGAAAACAAGTGAATTAGACAGGAACGAAATAGCCTTTTTTCTTCGCCTTTCGGCAGGCTCTCTTCCGCTTCTTCATATAAGCGGAAGGTTTCAAGCAACTCTTCAACTGACACAGGGTCAATCATCGTGAGCTTTGTCGAAAACCACTTATGCACAATAGGGTCCGTGCCACCGGGTAGGTTCAGCATTGTCGTAATTCGAGCCGCCGGGCCACGTGGTAAATTTTGAACCCTTGCCCCCTTCATAATCAGAAGTGTTCTATTTTCTGAAAAGAAGCGACGAAGCTCATCGTCACTTGCCCCGAAACGCAATAAGAGCTCGTAACGTTCTTTATTGATTTTTAGGTAAGCCATGCCAGTCGCTATCTTTCGTTGTCACTGATGCTCCACCGCGGCACGAATGTATGCCATTAGTGGACTTGTTATAATTGGTCCTAGCTTCTTCAGGTTCAATTGGCTCGGGTCTGCAATAAAATCTGTAACAAGGGATGCGGTTTGCGAGCCGTACTTCGCGCATACTACACCCTGGATCCATGTTGCCTTAGGCAACTGCCCATTCTTGCGCCAGTTCAGTTCCTTTGGGCTTGCATCTTGATTCTCCGCATACTTGGTACTTGGTCTAATTTCTCCGAAGCCGCCTGCGCGTAGAGTTTTGTCAGTATTCTTCGGCAGGATTACTGCAGCCCCGTCGAGAATCGAACTTTCCTTAATCTTGGCAACGTAATTTGCCAGTCGATCACTACCACACTCAATCCTAACGTCCTGCGAGAACAATTGTTCTGGTAAGAGAGGCGCGTCCTCAAGGAGGCTCCAGCTAATCTCCCCTGAGTAAGCACGGAGTCCATCAGATTGGATGAGATCACATGTTTCAACCCGAATAACTGCCTGCTCGACGCCATTAATCAATATTGCCACATCCTGCGTGCTTGGTTGAATTCCTTCTATCTGAATCCAATTATCTGCAAGTGCCACAATTTGAATTTCTGCAATCAGATCAGGCGAACCATCAACAGAGACCTCGTGGTTCGAAGTTCTCAGGACATACAGCACCTCGGGGGATTGTGGGTATACGTATGCCCCATCTGCCCCCAAATGATGAGGCGATGGGTACACAACATAAGCGCGTGGTTGGCGCGGGCGTATGAGCCGACCAAAAAATTCTGACAGAGACTCTTTTGTTGTGTGGAACTGTGATGAAATGAATGTGGCGGGTAGTTCCACCTCGTATACGTGCCACTTTGCGAGTGAACCGCGGCGGATCCATTCGACAGCTTCAGTAACTTTATCGGGCGGAGAAATGGGGACATCAGTAACGATCCAATACCGCCCACCCCATTCCAATGGCTCTCGTGCATACAGGAGCCTGCCACCGCTTTCCGTTGCGACAAACAAATTCATGCCGTGCGCAAACGAACTGGTCTGTGCCATAAGATGGTCCGCTAACCCCGATAGGTCTCCAGTCCCATCGCATTCCAATAGCGGGACCGTCGGCGATATGGAGACGATATACGCTCTCGTCAATTGCGTTGCAGTAAACGCCTTGACCCCTTTGCCGTGTTGGATCTCCAAACTGCCGCTCAGTTGTCCAACGGAAGCGAGCGATGGTATTCGCACAAAAAGTTCAAAACCAGGGAGGTCGGGTCGGTGAGCGAGAAACAAGCCGGAGCGCAAGGTGTCCCGCTTAGAGAGCAATGTTGAATTCTTGGTCAATAGTCGAGAAACCGACCGCCGTAAAACCTCCGGAGGTGGGTAGTAGAATTCACACTCGGGCTTAGCACGATTACTGTAATGGGCGAAATGAGGCCGCCGCGTCTGACCCGATCTCAGATATACAGCCTCCCCGCAACAAGGGCAGGTCAGACCAAAACCGAAGTAGGCTCCTCTTACGGGTTGCACAATGTCTCCTCGCAAGTCTTTAGCCCAGTCCATGAATTATCCCGCCTTATTCACGCGCAACCTTGCGCCAGACTCTCTGTCGGAGGCGATTTCTTGGAGAAAGTCCATTTGCCGCCAATCACGAAACTCGGGCCTTCGGTCGGCACGAGGTAATACCCAACGGGTCAAGGCTGCATTGGCTCGCTGCTCCACAGTAGGCAGGCCCGAATAGCGGACTTGCTTGTGTTCCCCGCGCAACACTTGTATAGCATTCGTCGCCAGAGGGCAGAAGAATACTTCTCGCGCCAAGCCGTGACGTGCGAGGTCAGGATCCATTCCCAACATGGTTAGCACCTTTCTGACGACCCTCAACCGATAATTGGGTCCCTGTCCGTAATTATGGGTGCCGGCATATTCGTCTCCGATGGATTCAAGGTATTTTCGGAAGTCGTCAAACAAGGCATCTGAAATATGGAAGTGCCCCCAACCTGACGTGTACCCGATAGACCGGAAAACAGATTCATCCCCAATTCGAAGTCTGTTGTATATGGAAGAGCGACCAAGGGCCGATGTTGTTGTAACCGCCACCAATCTAGCGTTCTTGCGTTCTCCAGAAATGATGCCAACTGAATCATGGTATTTGGTCTGAAATGCATTGGCCACTTCACGTGTTTGTATAAGGCTAGCAATGAGCTTACCGCCTAACAGCATATTATAGGGAGGGACAGCACCAAGGGCATAGGCATCCATCAAATTTATAAGCCCTTTAGCCCTTCGATGATGATCCCATCCTATGAATTCATCACGCGCCTTGAGGTTAAATACCGCATCCCCGAGTGCAAAGATGCCAATTAGCTTCTCATGATAGTCATCCCAAACGAGGAATCGCATGCGACGGCCATAGCCCTCCGAGATGGGAATCCGCCAGTAATACGTTGCTAGACGAAACAGATTGGATTGCCATGTATCCGATTGGACAACTTCTAAACGCGGCCGAATCTTCTCAACATCAAGCTCGACACCGGATGCAAAGTGCAGGATCAGCTTGCTAGCATGGCGGTCAATCCACTCCTTGTTGGTAGCAAGTCTGGCATCCCTCTGGTGGGCATGCATATCTCGATAGCTCTGCTTATCCAAGCCAGGGGGCACAAGCGCTCCATCAGGCCCCTTAGTGAAGCCCAGCAACTTGAAATGGCTACGAATCTTTCGGCGTAAGCGAGCATCTTCACCAGGTATTTCGATTATGGCCGCGCTGCTCATGCGATTACTCCGTACACGCCTGGCAAGTCTCTGGACAATTCGTAAGGGGAGAACGCGACCTTATCTCTTGCCTCAACAAACCCGTAATGCTCTGGGCGAACAAGCGAAGGATATGAAAACAACCCCACCGTATTTCCATTACTATTTGTAGCAGTGACCGGAACACTATTGGTATAGGCAATCTGCCATCCAGCTAGCTCTAGCATTTCAATCACCGGACGCAATGTGCTGCGCTGTTCTTCAATCGACGGCTTGGAGGGTAGCTCCCCATCTCTGATATACCGAAGTAGATCGAGTGCCAACATGCGGTCGAGAGTTGCATGATGAAACCGGTTGCCGTAGTGGCGTAAGCACTTGTTGCACGACGATGAACAGTCGCAATCAGTCAGCAAATTCTCAACCTTCTCGATCACATTATCCATAACCTCCCCGGCTTGGGTTGCGTACCCAGCGCCACCCGAGAGAGTGTCATAAATAAAAATATCAGAAAAGTTTTTATTCCCGGCACGCAGGAACCGGAACCCCGCATTTATCTCTCGCATGTCGATATCTAGCTCTCTCCCAATGCCGAGCACTATGGCTTCTGCTAAGGATTGAAAGGCGTCCGAAATGGGTGCTCTCTCGGTTCGAGCTACTGGATCAAACCGCAAGCCGACACCCAACGGAATTCGCAGTAGCAATGAATCCGAATTGAAACTGTAGCCAAGGTATACCCTCTCATACTGCCCCTGGCATCGGGTAGAGGGAGTGCGCCCAGAAATATGATAATCGCGGGTATGTGCACCCACATCGTTGTCGTCAACTGCGGTTCTTCCGCATTGGTTGCATACACGGAAACCATCGTGCTGGCCATTTTCCTCTTCGCCCTTGTTGACCATCACTAGCTGTTGGTCACGCTCAAAAGCAAGCTGGCCATTCCTGCCAAACTGCTTCCAGTTAAAGCTACTGTCGTCAGGAACTGACAACTGAGCACTGGTCGAATTAGTAAAGACCTGCTCGTCGTCATGCTCATCAACCTCTCGTCCTCCAGCAGGGAATACAACTTGAGGAACAATCACCGTCCTTGCCTTGAGTGCTGGTTCGCCACATAACGGGCAGCCTTCTCCTGCCGGCTCACTGCGCCTGAACCCCGGCGTAAATTCACACTCAGGGCAATAAACGTAATAGCGCCGTTCAGAATCAGAAAACAAGCGCACAGCCCGATTTTCAATAGCGCTTGAACCGCTCGCAGCAACCGTTCCCACTCGGTAGGTCTTCTTGTTGACAACCACAAACCGCCCCGGTGCATATTCAGACAAGGCGATGTTAAGCCCCTGCTGCGGACGTTGAATGATGTTTACCTTGGTGAAGCCTCTGCTTCTGTCCGAAGGGCCTTCAATCTGAAGGGCGCAAAGATCGCGCGGGAACGCGTAGGATGGAAGGAAACCGCGACTGAACAGAAACTCTATAAGGCTCTGTTCTGAAGCTTCAAGCTCATCCGCGTTAGCGGGACGGATACGCTTTAGACCCTGAAGGAATTCGTCAGCTACCCTCGCAGGAGTTTTGGTGAACGAAGCAGGAACCCATTTTTTTATAACCGAAAAACTCGATTTAGCTGATTCAGCCGTCTTTAACCACTCTTCAAATGCCTGCAAACTGAACGTATCTGTTCCGCCATAAAAGTCTAAGGTCTTCCCCAGCACAGAGAAAATATCCGAGCCAACGGGAATCGGATTCTCGAAATGGAAAAACGACTGAATCAGTTGGGCACGGATGTGCCTCTCGACAATTTTCGGGTTACCTATGTCGATTCCAGGAAGTGTTGGTTCCCCCGCAATGATTGCCTTGGGATTTTCAAAGTAGTAATTGTCGTGCGGACTATTCTGGGCGTAGGTTACAACTGTTGAAATGGCTGAGCCACGGCGTCCGGTACGCCCCGCACGCTGCTGATAGTTCTGTCTAAGCGGAGGAACGTTACGCAGGCCAACAGCCACCAATGACCCGATATCAATGCCCACCTCCATCGTGGTTGTGCTGCTCAAGACATCGATGGACGTGTCCGTCGGTGCGACCAATATGTCGCGAAAGCGACGTTCGAAGTCCTCTGTTGTTGTGCTTGGCTCGTCCACGTCGCGATAGGACAACTGCGCGGTATGCTCTTCAACTGATAGATTGAATGGACGCGCCTTGCCTTCTAGGACGTCAATAACAGGATCCCTGAAGAATGCCTTGCGCGCACGCAGGTAGTCAGTTGCCCCAGGATTAACTGCCGTCACACCGCTCGCAAGACACACAGGGCAGTGCCCCCACCACTCAATGGGAGACACGCTAGCGCAATGCGAGCACTGATACCAGCGGTGATCTTCGGTAGCCAAAGTCAGAGACAGCTTATTTGGATCAATGAACTGGCCGGCGTGCCCTGCGTTTGCGTGGCACAAGACTTCCGCGAAGACCTGGAACACCCTATCGATATTCGGAACCCTTTCGCGTAGAAATTCCTGAGTCTGGCGGCTAAAGACGGCAGTTGCATCTAGCCCACCTGAGAGTTGATGGCCGGCAGCCTTAACCCTTATACCATGGGCTAAATTGCTGTCGATAGCAAACGCATTAGCGAAAGATTGAATCCACGCCATCAGAAGTCGATCCAGGTCTGCCTTGCCGATGTCGGGACATTCCCCAGCTATGGTTCGATACGCTATCTTGGTCACAGTTAGATGTGCCAGCGTTAACGCGCTGACGGAATAAAAAGGTGAACCAAGATGTCTTAACAGAAGTGAATTGAAACTGGGTGGCGGAGTATGCTGATCCTGTAGTGCCCCCTCTAGATCACTCTTATAATATTTCAGATAATTTCTGACGTCTTGCTGTAAATGATCTTTGTCATTACCGTCAAACAGGAGCAAAGAGTGCTGAGCGAGCGCGTGAACCACGGCGACATACGTTCGGCTGAGACGGGGTTCCTGATTGACAGCCAATAGTTCCTTAACCCCTAGAAGGAGCAGTTGCCGGAAGACGTCGTTTTCAATTTCCCTCGGTATATCTCTGGCAAGCCTCGCAGCTTTCTGCCGTCCATCCGAGAAGAGAAGCGATTTGCGGCCTCCGTTTGGTGACCGATCACTCGGCTGAATGGTTTGAGGCTGAAGCTCAACTTGGCTGCGAACAAGCTGCGCAAATTGCGCTTCACCCTTCGTCGCCAAGTCCATGATCTTGGTTGATCCAGCGCGCCAATTGGTTGTGCAAACCGGGCACTGATTATTAAAGGTTAGAGTTGGCTGCCCTGCGATCTGCATAAGCCCATCTGGCCTGATCACCTCAACATACTGGTCCAGTTTGGCATGTTCAGGACGGTGCATACTCAATTGTCCGGTTGTCTTGTGCAGCCAGTTGCTTGAACCCTCGTGCCGCCCGGATCCGTCTTGAGCACGCCGACTTACCTCAACCAGGAAGTGGGCCTCAAGCAGGCCACTTAAGCCCCACAATCCCGCAGATGGCTGGTGCCACAAGAAGTTACCATGCGCGTCATGCACGTAGCCTCGGATAAATGCCGCCCCGCAGTCTCGGTGCGTCAAGACTTCATAGACGCGAGAACCACAGTCGCATGTCAGCCTTGGTGTTGAATAAAGTTTCCCAAGAATTCCAGGTTTGCTTGACTCCCGTGCCTTGCAGTCCGGATTAATGCACGCATATATTCCGGGCAGCCCCCGAAAAAATAAATGTGACCGAACTGGCGAAAAAACGCTGCCAGTATCCTTTTCCTTGGCAAAGGACATGAGTGCCAATAGACCTTCCAATGCCGCCGCTGCCAGATCAGTGTTTGGGAAAGTTAAGGCGGCGATCTCACGCAATTGCTGGGGTTCGGACGTGATCTTGTTCGCCACGAAAGCGGCTGGTCCAAAAGACTGGAGCCAGCCAAACACCGCATTCTGAAAGGATGAAATATCGCCAAGCCCATTTGGACAGGTATACCCAAGCGTGGCGCTCATACGCTTGAATTCGTTTATTGCCTCGGAGAGTTTGTTTTCCCCTTCGTGCAGGGTTGAAAAATCATATCCAGCCAATGCCGCTGCGTCGCTTGGGGTAGCTGATCTTTCGCCGGCCTTCCGTTGCCGCTCACCAGTTATTAGAACGAATTCTTTGCTTGTATGCTCATGACCACTCAAGTCTGCGGCAAATGACTTCATGCGGCTCTTTGCTTCAGGGGATGACCCCAAACTTGCACTCGTCAGGATGTATCTGGCCCTATCGCGCGGAATACCTAATCTTGCATGCAACCGTCGTAGCAAGTAAGCGACTTCAGCACCACCCGAGCCCCTATACATGTGTGCTTCGTCAAGAACAACAATGAACTTGTTGTGCGTATCGGAAGCAAGCCATGCTGCTGTTTGATCAAATATGGGTACTTCAATAGGACGAAGCAGCATATATTCCAGCATGGAGTAGTTGGTCACCAAAAGATCAGGGCACCGATCCTGCATTTCCTGTCTTGATAACATTTCCGTATCAGTCGGACCTGTTTCAAAGGACGACGAAAGATATTGTTTTAGGTCCTTGGCGGGCCACTTTCCTTCTTTTTTTAATCTTTCTTCAGCTTCAGGCGGGAGATCGATGAACGCCTTCTTGATGAAAGAACCAAGACGAATTTCGTTTTTCTTGACGTCCTCCTCGCCTGGATATGGCGTCCGACTTGTGTACATGCCAAACGTTGCACGATGATTGCGGGCGCCCTGCAACTGCCGAGCTACTTCTTCCTGCCCAAGAATACGGCGAAGACGCGATATCTGATCGTTCACCAGTGCATTCATTGGATACAGGAGTAGTGCTCGGCACCCTGGCTGAAGCCATGATTGCGGTCGGCTGTCCGCCTCTATTGCCATTGCCCCCAGAATCGGCATCAGAAAGCTTTCTGTCTTGCCGGAGCCTGTCCCGGTCGCGACGATTATCTCTCGGTCATTACCCAAGAATGTTTCGAGCGATTCGGCCTGATGTTGATACGGCTTTTCCGGAATGCCTGTGATTTTGTGTGCGCATGCAATATTGAGAAGCTTCTTGGCCGCCTCAGGGACACGGAGTTCGCCATAAGGCTTACCTGGCGCATAGAAGGGAGTTGCCTCAAGTCTTGGCTCTTGAAATATGCTCCCTTCCTTCTCCAGTAGCCTTGCGCGATCGGCAATTAGGCTCTCATCCCAGATGTGGTATTGAGCCTCAAGGTATTGTTGCAATTTTCGCTTCATGCCCTCAAAAACTGCGCGGGCGGAATACGTCTTGATTTCACTCATGGTTGGCAATCTCGCATCCGAGCTCTTGTAATGCAGACTTAATGGTTGGCCAGCATTCAGGTTGGCGACAAAGCCAAACGTAACCATACGTCTTGGGATCCGCTTCAAATAAGGCACTTAGGAGCTGTCGCACTGATCTGGGGACTGCCAACGGCAGCGTTACAACAATCACGTTGGCCTGCGAGCGTGTTAACACCGTCAATGGTTCGCCCAGTAATGACGCCAGTCCGTATTGCATACTAAGACGGTCTGCAACTGCCGGGCCTTCCAGCAACGCGCGGCTGCGCGTTAACTTGCCAAGAAAGTAACGATATTGGTTCGGGCCAAGTCTCGTCCTAAATAGACTTACGCCGTTCCAGGCAGCAACGCGACGGTTAGCGATTGAAAGCCACGCTGGTTCGCGACGCGCGGTATGGGATGCGTGGCTGGCTGCTTTCACGCTGAAAGCCTCAAGGTCCGCCGGAGCAATCGAGGGTCTGAAGTCGTTCGTGGCTGACTGTATCTGTGTATGTGCCCATGTTGGTGTGTCGAGGTCGCTGGTTCCTCGCCAAGATTTCAGCGATTGAGTGGGCAGACGACTCACTTGGGCTGTTGCAACGAGACGCCCCAAACCAACGCGTCGAACGGTTGGAAAATGCCGCTGTAGCTCCGTTGTGGGTGCAATGCTTACTAGCAGAGACGTGTCATCATCTAAAGAAACGACCCTCGTTGGTGTTGGCAGCCAGTAGCCATTCCCAAGATGCTCGACTTCCCTGAGGGCGCTTATATCGTCTAGTGCGCGCTTCAAAGTATGCGACGGAAGCTCCGTTCGAGAACAAATCGCTTGAATTCTACCTATATTAGTTTCGTGAACAGTTCGTTCGGATGTTACGCTTAACGATGCCACTGCGCCCCGGACGACCTCAACTGGGTCAAAAGCTGGCGGTGACAATTGGCGCATCTGATTACCTCTCGCTACCGGCATGTTGGGTACCGGATACCATAATTAAAAAATGTAGCTCCCTATCTTTCAGTCGTATTGCCACTGAAACGAGATGATGTGAAAAATTAACCCGTTTCACATCAAGTGTAGCCATTCCGGATATCAGCTAAAGTATATAGAACAATTATCAGATGCGCACATAGTAGCGCCACTGACAATTTTGTTGTGCCACTTATTACAGTTTTAGCCTTGAGCTAATCTCAGAATGCTCAGTTCGAGTTTTCACCGCACAAATCTGGATGATTGAATAAACTGGCACGACAAAATAAAACCCGGTTTGACGGGGACGGTGAAATAGTGTTTTCACACAGCCTCGGTCGGCAGTGAACATTTGAAAAATCTGAAACCGGACATTCCTGCAGGCTGAACCGACAGGCCTTTCCAAAAATCGCAACCTTCCGGTAAGGCCGGTTTTCAGACCGTCTTCATTTCGGCCATACCGGACTGTGGTGTTTTGCGGAAAAAGCTGCCGGTGCAGCTTGCTGGAATGTCTGCTTACAACTTTTTCGAATCGTCACTTTCGACACAAACCTGCCGTTCGATCTTCGCTGAAACCACCGTTCACCATCTGCCCCAACATCAACGGAGATCAGCCCTGCTTCAATAACGCCTCAAACTGTTCAATCGGTACGGGTTTCCCAAACAAATACCCTTGATAGTGAGTGCAGCCTCTGTCCAAGAGTAGTTGTCGTTGTTCTTCCGTCTCCACACCTTCGGCAATGACGCTCATGTCCAGGCTTTGTGCCATGGCAATGATGGTGCGCACAATCGCTTTATCGCTGCTGTCGGTGGCAAGGTCGCGTACGAACGACTGGTCGATCTTGAGCTGATCGAGCGGCAGCTTCTTGAGGTATTGCAAGGATGAGTAGCCGGTGCCGAAGTCGTCCAATGAAAGCTGGACGCCGAAATCGCTCAATGCGTTCATGGTTGCAATGGTTTCCTCGATGTTATCCAGCAACAGACTTTCGGTCAATTCCAGCTTGAGCAGCCTCGGATCGATGGCATGGCGTTGCACGGCACCTTGCACTTGGGCCACGAAATCAGTCTGATGAAATTGCCTGGCACTCACGTTGATCGCCAGTACGAGGTCACGGGTTAACGCATCTTGTTGCCATGTCTTGATCTGGGCGCAAGCCGTCTCCAGCACCCATAGCCCGATGGGCAGGATCAGCCCGGTTTCTTCCGCCAACGGAATGAATTGAGCGGGGGATACCATTCCGCGTTCTGGATGTAACCAGCGGATCAATGCCTCTGCTCCCAATGAATGGGACGAACTATCCACCTGGATTTGGTAATAAAGGTGAAATTGTTTCCTCACAAGTGCTTTGCGCAATTCGCTTTCGAGTGCTGCGCGGGCGTTGATGGTGTCCTGCATCTGCGGGTCGAAGAAGCGCAAGGCATTGTGGCCTGAACTCTTGGCCTGAAACATGGCGATGTCGGCTTGTTTCAGTAGTTCATCTATCCTCGATTGGTGATCACCGAACAAAATGACACCGATGCTGGCGGTGATGTTGTATTCGTACGCGGCAAGTTGGTAAGGTTGACTGATGGCAGCGAGAATTTTCTCGCCGACAGCTTTTGTCTGTGCTGCAGCTTCAACGGGTTGCGCACTCAGGTCTTCCAGCATCACTACAAACACATCACCCTCCAGATGCGCCACGGTGTCGCTTTTACGCACGCAGAATTCCAGACGTTGCGCAGTCTGTTGCAACAGCAAGTCTCCCATGCCATAGCCGAGGGTGTCGCTGAGGGTCTTGAAATTGTCCAGATCGATAAACAGCAACGCACCCTTATGGCCGCTGCGCGCGCTGGAAGCCAATGCCTGCTGAAGCCGATCCATGAGAAGCCGCCGATTGGGCAAGCTGGTGAGGCGGTCATAGAACGCCAGATGCTTGATCTCTTCCTCAGCCACCTTGCGCTCGGTGATGTCGCGCGACAGTACGATAAATCGCGGCCCCTGTCCGGGCTCAACGGTCTTGCGCGACACAGAAAGTTCAAACCATCGCTTCCCGTCTGGCACGATGAGCTCGATCTGCTGGCCTTGGGAATGACCGTTCTGATGAGCTTCGTGCAATGCAGACAGGCAAATTTTCACGGCATCGGGTGGCAAGATGTCACTTATCGTTTTGCCGATAAATTCGCTGGCGGGTGCGGCCAGCAGGCCGGGTCTTGCGGAATGGTAGTTATAGTAGCGGCCATCCAATCCAATCTCGAACAGCAGATCAGGAAGGGCATTCAGCGTGGCTTGCAGTTGATTTTGCGACTCTTGCAGCAGATTGTATGGATGCTCAATGGTCGTGACGAAAATCGCGCGATATAGAAAAAGATAGGAAACCGCTTTGTAGATGTGCCCCAGCAGATTGTAAATGTCGGTCACATCGGCGTAGAGGGTGAATAAATATTCGCTCAGTGCCATCGCGCATACTGCGCCAAACAGCCCCGCCGCATTGAATGGCAGCGGTTTGCGCATGCGCATCCACAGCACGAATGCGGTGGCAAGGTTAAGCGCGACGAGTGCATACTCGTAATAAATTTTTAACGGGGTGAGTCCTCGGCCTGGAATGAATGTCGGAGGTATCAGACCATCATGGAACAGGAACAGCCAGTGCAGGTACGGAACAATCCCGCCCACGAGATGAAATCAAGGAACGACTCAGTTCGGTTAAGGGTTCTGCGGTCAAGTATCGAGCTCTCTGGGATGAGGCGCTTGCAAGAGAGATGTCGTTGCTACACGAGTTGCTTGAGGTAAAAATGAAATTGGCAGAACTGACCAGGGAGAAAATTCTTCCGTTCCGTGGAAAGCCAGCGAAATAAAATCGCCGTATATATCCCTAGAAATTCCACGCTCATACATAGAGCGATGAATATACCAAGCGGCTTTGAAGACGATGGAGGAAACAATCAATTTCCCCGCAGATGTTAGTTCAAGCGTAATCATTTAAAGAGGTAATTTAATATGTTAGCATTTGACGAGAAACAATTGATTCGATTTTATGGTGGCCAGCAAGAATGAGAACAGCAACGCTGTCAATGAGACATACCTCTTGAGTGTACTATTCTGTCATTACATGCCATGACCAAACATACCGCTCCAAACCATGCACGACTCGACAGAGTTGTCGCTGAAGCACGCAAACAACGTGAGCTTCGCGAAGCTGGTTATCGAGAACGTGCGCTCAAATTATTTCCTTGGATATGCGGGAGATGCGGTCGCGAGTTTTCTGGTGAACGCTTGCGAGAGCTGACTGTTCATCATATTGACCACAACCACGATAACAATCCTGCGGATGGTAGCAACTGGGAACTACTTTGTTTGTACTGTCACGATAACGAACACGCCCGTGTATTAGATGAGATGGCACGAAACCGAGGCTCGGATGATCATAAAGTCGTAACACATAATCCATTCGCCAACCTGCAATCACTGCTTAAAAAAAAACCAGGGGCTCCATAAATCTTGTGTATTGGCATGAAAGATAGCCTAAATACGTGCGCTTCTTATCGACGCCACCAATTTTTCAGGCGAAGTCACAGCCCGTATGGTACCTCATCAGAACCAGTTTTGGATTTGCCGACGGAACGTGCCTCACTATCCGTTTTGCGAGTATTGACTTGAGCAACGTAGCGCTCTAGATCCTTCCTATCTCGCTCTTGAACACTGTGAATTTGATGCTTTGTCATAGATCCTACCCAAATAACCCGGTTGCTTCGTATCCAGTAGTGTGACTGGCAGCGGAAATTCCAATTGCCAATTAAGGGGAGTAAGGTAACGTTCTTTCCTTCCCGACGGAGTTGCCAGCCCGCTAGTGTAAGAGGGGTTACAACTTCCTCGCCACATCCGCAGCAACACTTGTGAACGACGGTTCCATACTTCGCACTGACGTAGAGAGCACCTTCTTGCAGCCGATCAGGAATGAACTCTACGAACTGGGGGGTAATAGTTGTTTGCCTCATGTGAACGTCACAGTCGGTGTTTCCGCACGGGCGATCGATTGCAGTGCGACAGAAAAGCTGAGGTGGTGCGCTTGCTCAAGATCGACGTAGAAACCGCAAAGCTGCTTCCATCGGATTACCGCCAGTATTGCATTCATCGCGTTCATATCGGCAACCTGAATATTGCTCCGACAAAGCGCATCCGCGCGGTCATCCGCCACCGGCAAACGAGTAGCTATTGATCCGGCCAGTTGAAGTTTGAAGTTTTCATGCGGCATATTTCACGCGAGAATCCTGAAAGTATTTTTTGACACGCTCCGGTGATTTCTCCAATGTCAGCATGTGCTCGGTTGTTGCGGCTTTCAGCTTGGCCTTG
>JBGSPU010000073.1:0-43399 GCA_041738415.1 Bythopirellula sp. | reverse complement strand
TCTAGCGGGTGGAAATGCTGGTCGGGACAGAACGGAGGTTTCTTATGTGCGGTCGCTATTCCTTCTTCTTGGTATTGGTACTCTGCTGCTCTATCAGCGCTGCTAAGGAAGCAGTGGAGATTCCGTTGAGTGAGGTTTGGGGCATGAATTTGCCCGGAATGAAACCAGTGGCTCACTTAGAACCGGAAAGCCACGGTAAGCAAGGAGAAACTCTTTCAGATGAAGAAAGGGGCCAGCGCCGTATCAACTCGATGACGTACCAATTGATCCGCGCACTCTCTCCAGATTTACGAAACGAGATACCGATTCTGCCAGGGTTCGCGGTTTTGGGCAAAGGAAGAGAGGCGCTAGAAAATGCACACGCTGTTCTAGTAAAAGATCAGCCAATTCAAAATTCATTTCCTGAAGATAGAGTAGTCTCAGCGATATTCTTTGCTCAAGTGATCTACAGACTCCACCTCACGCGTGTTGAACGGATAGGCAATTCTATCACGATAGAATATTGTCTGGCTCCAGAAGCTAGCAGAAACATTGTCTCACCAAAACTAGCGATCATTCCCTTGGGAAAGCTTCAGCCCGGAAAGTTTCAAGTCAATATAGTTGGTTTCACAAAAACACGTGGCTATCCCCAAAGTGACTGCAAACCACTGCGCGACAAGAAAATCGAACAGTTAGTCTGCCAGCCCTTCGAATTCTCAGTCTTAGATAACTCAGAAGCAGAAACTACTGTGAATGGTAATCAATAACTTTCAGGAAGTATTGGAGGCAATTATGAAAGGTTTAGTTTTTTGGACCGGAGTGTTTTGTATTGTTTGTCTGGCTCCGATTTGTCAAGCAGATACTCTATCAATTAGCACCAATGGTATCAATGCCATGGGCCTTACGATGTCTGATGGGACCGTGTTAACTGGTAGCGGAATGCGTATTGGTCAAGTGGAAGAGGAACGGCCAGGCAAGCCTGAGTTTGATATCCTGCACAATGACCTGGTCGATCCGGCATTTGTCTATCTACGAGACGGAGATGCAAATATTTCCGCAATTATGGATCATCTGAGTGTGGGAAATCATGGGGAACAAGTTGCTGGTGTAATGATCGCGAAACACTCAACGGAAGTAGGTGAGAAAGACGTGCATGGGGTAGCACCGAATGCCATTCTGCATGCTTCGGCCTTCGCGAATGCCAGTCCAGGTTATAATTCAAACTTCACCCCACTACTGACGACGCAAAGGATTGCGACCGTCAATGGGAATGATGCTGGCTCAACTACCAATGATGAAGCAGACGATGTACGGGCCATCAATATGAGTTTCGGACTTGGATTGGGAGCGGGTGGCGCACCAGACGGTCGGCAATTATTAACCTCATTCGTTGATTGGTCGGCCAGAGTTCATAATGTGCTTTACGTCAATTCTGGAAACGAGTTGGATATCAACTGTCAACCAGATGGAACAGTAGTTCCCAGCGAGAATTACAACGGAATCACCGTGGCGGCTTCGATGCAACCTGAAGGCGAAGCCATCTATCGCCAAGTTGCGGATTTTAACGATTTTGCGGAGAATGTTGACGCAGTCGGGGAGAGGACTTCGGTCGATTTATTGGCACCCGGCACAGACATACTTACAACGAGCTTAAATAACGACAATACTATGATAGAAAGGGGTACAAGTTTCGCCGCACCTCATGTCACTGGCACGGTTGCACTCCTCCAACAGTATGGCGAAGAACGAATCATGAACGGAGACGCGGATCTGTGGGGGAAAACGGTTACCATTGATTCAGTGACTTACCGTACTCCTCGTCGACACGAAGTGATGAAAGCCGTACTCATGAACTCTGCGGACAAGATTCTGGACTCTGGGGACGGAAAGTATTTAGGTATGGAACGCACTGTGCTCAAGTCAAATGGTATGGATGACTGGTTCGATTCGGCTGCCTATCTGGATGAAGACGAATTTGGAACCTTCCTGGATACCGATACTCCACTGGATGAAGAAATGGGCACCGGACATCTCAATGCCAAGCGCGCGCTACAGCAATTCATCCCCGGTGAACATGACTTCAATGGCACCTTTAGCACTCCGATTGTCGGCGATGTACCCTTGATTGGTTGGGACTTCGGCACGATCAGCGGCACCAGTCTTCCGATCAACAAATACCTGTTAGAGGAACCCCTTCAGGCTGGGAATTTCATCTCTATTACGCTGGCTTGGGACCGAGTGAGCGAATTATTAACGGATGATGGAGTTTATAATTCCGGAGACGCGTTCGAACCGTTCACCGATCTGGATGATGTGTTGAGTAATCTCGATATCTTCCTTGTGCCAGCGGGAACTAATGATATTGGTGATTTTGACATTGCCATTTCCAACAGTGAGGTTTCTCCTGTGGAACACATTTTTGCGGAGATACCTTTTGACGGCGAGTACGAAATCTGGGTTACCGGAGAATCGATCGTTGATACACCCCAGGAGTACGGCTTGGCCTGGTGGTACGGACTTGCTCCCGATCTCGTGCCTCCGGTATTGTCTGGCGATTTCGACTCCGATGGCGACGTGGACGGGGCCGACTTCCTGGCCTAGCAACGTGGCAATTCGCCGACTCCACTCAGCGCTGGCGATCTCGCGGATTGGCAGGCAGGATATGGCAATCCTTCTCTCAGCGCCACGGTCGCGGTGCCGGAACCGAGCTGCCTTGCCCTTTTACTCACGGGCTTGTTCCTTATTGGTAAAAGGAGGTCTCGCTGCTAGGGTGTTGCAATTCTTGGGGGTCAGGCTAACTTCAGGGCATGAAGAACACGAAGAAATGCCCTCGCCGAAAGGTGCACTATGACTCGCTTTCTCAAATGCTGGGCGACGTGGATCGACTTGCCCATTCAGGAGCAGTGACCACCGGCAATTGGTCGATGGCGCAGATCTTCGAGCATCTGGCGACATTGTTTGATAAATCGGTCGACGGTTTCGGATTCAATTCACCGCTACCTGTTCGGCTGGTCGGCAAAATCCTGAAAAAACGATTTCTGCATAAACCTATGCCCGCAGGCTTTCAATTGCCTGCCAGGGGGGCGGCTGTGCTACTACCCACCGAGCAAGATATCTCCGCAGCTCAGGAACATATTCACAGTGCTGTCGGAAGGTTCCATGCCGCGACCTATTTGCACCCGCATCCAGTTTTCGGATCGCTCACCCGTGAAGAGGCAACGCTGTTGCATCTGCGCCACTGTGAACTACACATGAGTTTTATCGCAAATCCTTGAGAATGCTGCTATGCTCGACATCCTGGTAATCGCCCCGCATCCTGACGATGCCGAACTCGGCATGGGGGGGGCGATCGTCAAATTGATTGCTGAGGGCCTGCGTGTCGGGGTGTTGGATCTTACCAGTGGTGAACCAACACCGCACGGGTCGCTGGAAATTCGCGCCCAGGAAACGGCCAAAGCCACAGAAATCCTGGGGATCACTTGGCGGGAGAATCTCGGCTTGCCGAATCGCAGTCTCGAACCGACGCTCGACAATCGGGCGAGGCTGGCAGAGGTGTTTCGTCGCACTCGGCCGCGCTGGCTATTCGCCCCCTATTGGGTCGATGCCCATCCCGATCATGTGGCGGCAACACAGTTGGTGGAGGGGGCGCGGTTTTGGTCGAAACTCACAAAGAGTGATTTGGCCGGGGAGCCGCACCATCCCGAGCGGATTTTCAATTACTACTGTGTGCATTTGAAGTTGGTCCCGCAGCCGGCGTTTGTGCTTGACATCTCTGCTGAGTGGGAACTAAAAATCTCCTCGATCCGGGCTTACGAGAGCCAATTCATCACCGGCCGTCCAACCGGGGCACCCACCTTTCTCGACCAGCTCCGCGACGAGGCAGCGTTTTGGGGGAAGACCATCGGACGCAAGTATGGCGAACCGTTTACTTGCCGAGAGCCGGTGGGGTTGAATACACTCGCTGCGCTAGTGTAACGCTGACATTCTGGTTATTGACAAGTTGCGGTAGACTAGAAACATGGAACCGCCTCGAGATATTCTGATGCGGAAATCGACCTTGGCCTGGCAGTTGCCGCTTGGCTTGAAGAACAAAGTGATTAAGATGCGGGCTGTTGACGGGTCTCTCACTATAGTACCCTGGCACTTGCATGACTCACTTTCCTCCCACTGAAGAACTCACAAGTGCCGCTTTGTCTGCTCGCGAGCGAGCGAGCCACTTTTTGTTAGGGCGCATCAACTACGAGCGGTCTGCCGTTTTGCCCTACAGCAAACGGCACATGAAGCTTGATCGCATGCGCCAGTTGCTTACGAGGCTTGGTAATCCGGATGTGGGATTACCTATCGTGCATGTCGCCGGTACCAAAGGCAAAGGCTCCACATCGGCCATGATCGCCGGAGTTCTTCAGGAGGCGGGTTATAAGACGGGGCTATTTAGCTCGCCGCATCTGGAGTCGATCGAAGAACGTTTTCAAGTGAACTCTGTCCCTTGCCCCGGCGATCAACTCGTTGCGCTTGTCGAGCGCTTGCGGCCGGTAGTTGTGGAAATGGATCGCGAGGCGGCTGCCAGGGGGTCGCTGGGTCCTACTTATTTTGAGTTAGTCACGGCAATCGCCTTGATGCACTTTGCAGAGCAGAGAGTTGACATTGCTGTCTTGGAAGTGGGCTTGGGGGGGCGACTTGACTCGACGAACGTTTGTCAGTCCTCGATCACCGTGATTACCAGCATCAGTCTCGATCACACGAAGCAACTCGGTGCCACCGTCGAAGAGATTGCTGGTGAAAAGGCTGGCATTATTAAGCCAGGGGTGCCTCTGCTCTGCGGACCTCTGGAAGCTGGGCCGCGGAAGGTCATCGCGGAGATTGCCCGGCAACATGGTTCTCGGATGATCGAGGCGGGTCGAGAATTTCACTACACCTATTATCCTCCATGCAAGTTAGAGAAATTCGACCGGTTAGGAAGTCTCGATTTTGAAGGAGACATGGGAAGCGAAGATGTGCAGCTCACCGATATCCCGCTGCGGATGTTGGGGAGCCATCAGGCGGCTAACGCCGCACTAGCGATCGCGACGGTTTCTCAGTTGCGTAAGCAGGGCTGGCGGATATCGAGTGACGCAATCTGCCAAACCTTCACCCAGCTTACGCTTCCTGGCCGAATCGAACTCGTTCGCCGCCGCCCTGCCGTTGTGCTCGACGTGGCTCACAATGTGGCTGCTGTCGAGGCTCTGGTCGAAGTGCTTGCCAACAGCTTTTCATGTTCGCAGAGGGTCCTCGTCTTGGCAGCCACTCGCGATAAAGACGTGCGCGGGATCGTGCGAGTGTTGGTGCCGCATTTCCAGCGGGTGATCGTCACCCAATATCAGGACAATCCTCGCGCAGTGGCCACAGACAAATTAGGGAAGATCGTCCGTGCGGAAATCGCCGCTCAAGGGCTAGGCGAGAGAGGAGTCGTCGAATGTCCCGCGACTGGAGAGGCGTGGCGTATTGCGCGACAGGGGGTGCGGGCAGATCAATTGATTTGTATCACAGGTTCGTTCTTTGTCGTGGCCGAGTTGCGCAGCATGCTGCGCGCAGACGCTTGAGTAGCAGAGGTCTGCGCGGACCAATCCGCCGCGCAAGCATTACGGCCAGACAACAGCCGAGGTAGGTGAGCATTTCGATTCCTATCGCTTGGTCAGTAGGTTTGCTAAAAGCGAGGCCGGCTGTTCAGCAAGGACGATTTCCTGGTTAATAACCAATAGCTCGTATCACGATCAATCTGGCCAGTTCCAGCGTGGCAGGTCGCGCCAGTCGAAATCATTGTCGATGGCGGGTGTGGGGGGTTCCAACTCGGCCACTACTGTGTCCTCGAGTGGCCAGTTGGCTCGATATTTTTCGATCTTGGAAATCCGCCGTTCTCCGCGGACTTCGTCTTGGAGGTTGGCGACTAGCCGGGCAATGGTAGGATCCGACCACGGCAGGCGGTCGCTGGGACGATGCTCAATGCGATTCTCTGAAACCATGCAGCTTTCGTCGGCATTCGGTACCCGGACAACTGTGCAAAAAACGCGGCGAATCTTTCTGGGAGCAACCATGTCAAATCCTTTTCCCCTTGTGGGCAAGATCTGCCCAATTTGATGATTAAAACGAGAGTAGTTGAAAAGAAGCGATGTGTTGCCCAAGCCGTAATTCCCTTAGCCTTGTGGCTGAACACGTTCGCCCGGTGGGGTTGGCTGTTGAGCCTTCCATCACCTTTTCTGAGAAATTCGTTAAGCACACTCCGTGCCAAAGAACGCATGTGGCTCGAAGTCTAGCAGCCCGCTTATCACAAACTATTGCAGAGAAACAACTTAGAACGAACTGCTAGCATAGGGGAACTAAGTCCGCTGAAGGGTTCCATGGAAGAAATTTCAAATCTTCTGTAAACAAAGAGTAACCCCTGCGGATTGGGTCGATCCTACTGTTCTTCTTCAATCTGCTTCTGTAAATACTCGATGGCCAGATCGAGTGCTTCGTCGGTGAATTGCTCGGGTATCTCGCCATTTTTCAGGTCAAATTCGGCAGCCAGGGGGCCATCGAGTTGCTCTCCGAGCAGGTCGCGGCGATAACGGTATTTGCGCCAGAGCAGATACTGGTCGTCATCCATCTCGACTTCAAAATTAGCAGTCGGCTTGACACCCCAGGGGTCGGTCTCTTTGGCATCCGCCATGCGATGGATGTTCTGGCCGCTTGGTCGCCAATAGGTGGCTGCCGTGAGTTTCAGCAAGCTGCGGCCTGATTCGATCTGCACGATGCGTTGGACCGTTCCTTTGCCATAAGAGCGTTCTCCAATGATGACCGCCCGCCCGTAGTCTTGCAAACAAGCGGCGAGAATCTCGCTGGCGCTGGCGCTGTTGTGGTTGATCAGCACAGCAAGCGGGAGATCGAGATAGCCGCCGCGACCGGTGGAAACGAAGCGGTCGCGAATTTCTTCGTCTCGATCACGAGTAGTGACGATCGACAGACCGGCTCGCAGGAACAGATCGCTAATGCCAACTGCCGCGTCGAGTGTACCACCATAGTTGTCGCGCACATCGAGAATCAGGCCTTTGATCCCGGCAGTATGCAACCCGGCCATTACGTCGGTAAATTCATCAAGCGTCTTGTCGCCAAATTTTGTGATTCGCACATATCCGATTCGATTGTTGTTGGTGAGGAGAAATTGCCAGGCGTTGTGTTTGTCGCGGAGATCGCCGTAGACCGATTCGACGCTGATCACTGCCCGCACGATCTTGACGTCCGTCGAATCTTCTTCCCCAGGATGGATGACTGTAAGGGTCACCGGCGTACCGATCTCGCCGCGAACCAAGCGCAAGGCATCGAGCATCTCCATCTCTGCGGTTAACTTGCCGTCAATGGCTATGATGCGGTCACCAGCGCGGATGTCGGCACTGAAGGCCGGGGTGCCAGGCTCGGGGGGGCCAACGACAGTCAAGTGAGGAGGATCTCCGAGTTGCAGGATTCGGACACCGATGCCGCCGAATTCTTGAATCAAGTCTTCCTGGAAATTATCCCGTTCCTGTTGGTCGACAAACATCGAATGCTCGTCCCCACGCTTGTGCAGAACTTCGATCATGCCGTTCATGGCCCCGTCGAACAGCTCCTGATCGGGAGGGGAGACCAACGACCAGCGATCGATCACCGAATAGCTAGCCGCGACATAGCGGGCATAGGGATTCTGCTCCGCCCGCACATAACAGACATAGGAGAGCAATGCGATCGAGACGAACAAGAGTAAATTGCGGAGCGACACGGGAGGAGAATTACTGGGGGATGATGGAGTGGTTAACACCGGGGGTTGCTATCATCGTAGCAGTTGCCTGAGAAATTATGAATAGTGGGACAACAGAGGAAAGGGGGGCCAAGCCACAAGTGGCAGCGGATGCACAACCTCCTCCTACTGCACCTGCAAATTCGACTGCCGAAGATGAACCAAACTCGCACGGGGTGACAACTTTGGCCGCTCTGCCCTTGAAATTATGGCATGAGCAGATATTAATGGGGAAGTTTGGCTAGAATGTCTCCGCGTCCAACCACTTAATCTACGTTCCTCTGCATGTTGATTTCTCCTTGATGACTCAACCGATTCCCACACTCCTTTGGCAAGGCGGCATCGACGGCTCGCTGATCCTGCTGGATCAAAAGCGGCTTCCCGCGTCGATTGAGCTCATGGAGTGTACCGACGTCGATCAGCTCTGGATTGCAATCCAGGAATTGAGTGTGCGAGGTGCCCCGGCGATCGGCATCGCGGCGGCCTACGGCGTATGCCTGGGGGCTCAAGTTGCGCTCGACACGGAGTTGGCATCTATCCAATCGCGCATTCGGCAGGTGTGCGACTATCTGGCTGAGAGTCGGCCCACAGCGGTCAATCTTTCTTGGGCGCTCGAGAGGGTGCGTCGCATCGCGGAGCAAACCACCAAGTACACCGCGCGTGACCTGGCTGAGTCTCTGCTATCCGAGGCCCGGGCGATTCATGCCGAAGATGCCCAGATGTGTGACGACATCGGCAGGCACGGTGCCGACCTACTGGCGGAGCTTCCGGTAGGGGCGGGGATTCTCACGCATTGCAATACGGGAGCTTTGGCAACCGGGGGCCAGGGGACGGCGCTCTCCGTGATTTTTCAATTGGCGGGGCGCGGCAAACAGCCTCGGGTGTGGGTCGATGAAACGCGGCCCTTGCTGCAAGGGGCACGGCTTACCACCTGGGAACTGATGCAGCGCGAGATCGAATGTACCCTGATCTGCGACTCCGCGGCGGCTCATGTCATGGCTGCGGGGCAAGTGCAGGCGGTGATTACGGGCGCCGATCGCATTGCGGCCAACGGCGATGCCGCCAACAAAATTGGGACCTACGCTATCGCGGTACTCGCGCGTGCTCATGGAATTCCCTTCTACATCGCAGCCCCGACGAGCACATTCGACCTCTCCAAGGCGGCAGGGAGCGAGATTCCCATCGAACAGCGAAGTGGCCAAGAAGTCGCGCAAAGTTTTGGCACGATAACAGCCCCCGCTGGCGTGGCTGTGTACAATCCGGCCTTCGACGTGACCCCCGCCGAACTGATCTCGGGTATTATTACCGAACGTGGAGTCGTCGAACATCCGACCAGGGAGCGGATTTCGCACGGGATAGGGCAGAAATAGGCCACAGATAAACGCTGATTGTGTGGAGTATTGCTGATCAGTACGAATACTTCTGATGACCTCTCCGACATGATGAAACAAACCAGGTTCAATCCATAACGCCAAAAACAACACCGCGATCATCCGCTGAATCCGCGTTCCATTTCTGGAAGAACTATGAGCAACGCTAAACTCACTTCAACCGAGTATCCGTCCATTGGTGAGTATCTCATCCAACGGCTGCAAGACTACGGCATCGCGGATGTGTTCGGCATTCCCGGCGACTACGTGTTATCGTTTTATACGATGCTCGAAAAAAGCCCCCTCAACACGGTGGGCTGCACCCGCGAGGACTGCGCGGGATTCGCTGCCGATGCCTATGCCCGCGTTCATGGAATGGGGGCACTCTGCGTCACTTATTGCGTCGGGGGCCTGAGTGTGTGCAATTCGATCGCGGGAGCCTATGCCGAGAAGTCGCCTGTGGTGATGATCACCGGCTCCCCCGGCATGAGGGAACGGATTCACAACCCGTTGCTGCACCACATGGTGCGCAACTTTCGGACGCAGTACGACGTCTTCGAGAAACTCTGCGTCGCTGGGACCGAACTGAACGATCCGTTATCGGCCTTCCGCGAGATAGATCGTGTGCTGGCGGCCTGTGATCGTTACAAGCGACCGGTCTACATCGAAATCCCGCGTGACATGGTGCATGTTCGGCCAGAAGTTCAACCTTCGCTGGAAATTAAGCCACCCCAGAGCGACAGTCGGGCGCTGGCCGAGGCAGTCGAGGAAGCCGCTCGGCGGATTGAAGCAGCCCGCCAACCGGTGTTCTTGCTCGGTGTGGAAATCCATCGTTTCGCGCTACAAGGCGAGGTGCTGGAACTTGCCGAGACCTCAGGGATTCCGATGACGGCCACAATGCTCGGCAAGGGGGTTGTCGCCGAGACGCATCCGCTCTACATGGGGCTCTATGAAGGTGCCATAGGTCGTGAGGAAGTTACCAAGTATGTTGAGTCGAGCGATTGCGTTGTGATGTTGGGCACGTTCATGACCGACATCAACCTCGGTATCTACACGGCGGAGCTAAGTATCTCAGATTGCATTTACGTCACGAGCGAGCAACTCCGCATTCGCCACCACCATTACCACAACGTGCGGCTAGAGGATTTCTTGCGGGAATTGGCTGCCCGCGGATTAAAAGTAAAACAGCCCTTGCCCCCCGCGCCGACCGACTGGAACAAAGAACCCTTTGTGCTCAAAGCCGAGGCACCGATCACGATTACGCGCCTCATCGACCGGCTCGACGAACAACTCAACGACAGCACCATTGTCATTGCCGACATCGGCGATGCCCTGTTTGCTTCGACCGAACTCACGACGCGCGGCCACACAGAGTTTCTCAGCCCGGCGTACTACACCTCGATGGGTTTCGCCGTCCCCGCATCCCTGGGAGCGCAGGTAGCGCGGCCTGAAGCCCGCGTGATTGCCATCGTCGGCGACGGTGCTTTTCAGATGACCGGCATGGAGTTTTCTAGCCTCGTCAGTCGCAACATGCCGGTGATCGTGATCGTGCTCAACAACGGCGGCTACGGCACCGAGCGCCTCCTGCACTCCGGAGAATACGAATTCAACAACATTCCCACCTGGCAATACGACCAGTTGCCAGCCCTCTTAGGTGGCGGCACCGGCTACCAGGTCCGCACCGAGAGAGATTTCGACGCGTCGCTCAACGTCGCCTGGCAAGACACGTCGGGACCGAGCATTCTCCATGTGCATCTCGATCGCAAGGATTGCAGTTCAGCCCTCAAGCGACTGGCGGAGCGGATGAGTGAGACGGTGTGATACAATAGCACTTGATGGATGCAGATAGCCATTTCTTATCGTATAGGGTATACTTGCAAATAGGACCAACACGACTCTCGCCCATTTCTCCGCCGTTTTTTCCGCAGGGGACAGTCCACCAGGGGGAGGAGTCTCGTCCGTCTGTCACCTGGTGAAGTAGGTTCACTCTACCGGAGTGATACTCGAGGGAGGTTCCCGTTCGGCAAGCGGGACCTATATCTGTCGTGGCTCACATTTCTTGGTAGCAATTGGCCACCCGTATTCCGATAATGGATCTCGCCAACCGTCAAGCGTGACCCTCGACAACCTGAATCTTGAGCGACGAATAGCTGCTGGCTGTTAGCGTCAATTCGGCCTATCGTGCGCAGCTCAGGAGGCAAGCCGGCGTGCCTCTTGTCGCCATGCCACCCGTCGAAATTCCCAGCGCGGCTGCTGGCCGCAACCAAAGAGTGCCTTTCTTAACGCCGAAGGTGTTCAACTCCAAAGCCCAGGGTCGCGAGAGCGCATCCTGAGTTTGCGATCCCCCCCCTCGATCCTCCAATCCCAACGGGGTTGCACACCTTCACGATAAGGGTGCCCATGTAGAACCCCTTCGGGGTACATGATGTAGCGCGTGTTGTTGACCCAGGGTGCGCCTGATTACAGGCGACCCTGGGCTGTGTTGTAAAACCCCTACGAGGTTAGAATTCATAGTTTCATTACAAAAAAACGGGATCCTGGTTAACAAACTTGCGCACGTCGCAAAGATTTGAATCGTTAGTAGCACAGAAGGGGAGGCTCTGCGGACGAAGGATATTGTTTTCCAAAAACCCCGCCGCGCCCTGTGCGGCGGGAGTCACGTAAGTCTTGGCAGGCTAACGAGTTGAAGTGCGCCGGACCGGCGGAAGTATGAGTTAGTTTTTGTTTTTGAAAAAAAGTTTTGTGAAAAAGGAGTATCGAAAATAGCGCTCGACGCTCCCGGTGCGGCAGTCGATTAGCGTTCCTGCACCCCCCATCCAGAAGGGAATCCCAGGCTCTCAAGTCTCCTTGCTGTCCTTAAAGCGATCGGGATGCAATTCAACTGCATTCCTACTCAGAGCAGCCCCTCCAGGTGAGTAGCCACGCACTCGGCTAGCACGGGCGGGTTGTAACCCCCTTCGAGCGTGCTCACCAGTCGGCCATCGGCGTAAGTATTGGCAATGTCGACTGCCGTGTTAGTGAGCCACGCGAAGTCTTCGACTTCAAGGCCAAGCGAACCGATGGGGTCGGTGCGATGCGCGTCGAAGCCGGCGCTGACGAGGACCAGTTGGGGACACATTCGAGCGGCGAAGTCTTCGAGGTCGCGCATAACCGTGCTGCGATAGTCGCTACGCGAGATGCCAAACTCCAACGGCACGTTTCGTGTGGTGCCGAGGCCCGCGCCGGTACCCGTTTCGTCAGTGTCCCCGGTGCCGGGGTAGAACGGCCAGCGATGCACGGAGAAAAAACCGACGCGGGGCTCATCGTAAAAGATTGCTTGCGTGCCGTTGCCGTGGTGGACATCCCAATCGATGATCAGTACACGCTCGACCCCTTGGTCGAGGGCATTTTGCGCTGCGAGGGCGATGTTATTGAAGAGACAAAACCCCATTGCCTTTTCGCGGAGTGCATGATGCCCCGGGGGTCGCACCAGACAAAGGGCACGGCGATCTTCGCCGCTGAGAACCCGCGAGGTTGCATCGCACACCGCCCCGGCGGCTAGTCGCGCGACATCGAAGGACTCGGGACCCACCACCGTATCGGGGTCGGCGCGCCCGCCGCCGGTCTTCCCCAGTTGCTCCAAACTGCGGATCATTGCCGATTCATGGACTGATTCGAGGGTTGTGTTCTCTGCCGGAAGCCAAGCGGGGAGCGTGCAGCGTTCCGCAAGTCCGGTGGCCTGCAAGTGCCGGTGGATATGCTCCAGCCGCGCGGCACACTCGGGATGGTTCCCTGTGTGGTGCTGCAGGAATTGCGGTGAGGTGTAGAGGAGTGTCATGGGGAAGTCCAGAGCTAAGAGTCCAGAGTCAAGAGTCAAGAGTCGAGAGTCGAGAGCCATACCTCTGGCTCTGGACTCTAAGCTCTCGACTCTCCGCTCTTTATAAGCTTGACATCGAAGAATGGCTCTGTGTAGGGTAGAAGTAGCTAAAGTCTTTTCTGGCAAGAAGTTGGGGCTCGTCGCTTGTGCGAGGTTTGGCGAACTCAGGGCGGGACCCTACAATAAGTACAGGGATTCAAGTCTTTCGGAACGAGACTTTTCAGAGGCAATTTTTTATAAGGAACAGGGCCATGTGCGCTGTCTGCGGTCGGGGCGTTTCGAACAAATCATGTTGGTGTCTATCGGGACTGATCGCTCTGGCGGTGCTGGTCCGGTGTCTCTCAAGCGATGCACTGTACGCACAAGAGGCTGCGGCAGGACAATACGATACCTTGCCGGCGAAGATCAGTGATCGCGAAGCGAGCCGGCTCTATCCGGCAGTGAATCAAGCGCTTCGCAACACGGCCGGTTTTGGCGCAGACAAAGAGGCGGTGGTTGACTATCTGACCAAGAATTATCTGCCGAAGATGACCAGCTACAAGCCCGAGGATTTGGCCGAGTTGGCCAAAAGTCGAGAGAAGTTGTTTAAGAACTTTATTGCCATGGCGTCCAATGCCAATTCGAGACAGGAGTTGACCGATCTCGCCTTCAAGTTCGCTCGGTTTGCCGTGCGTGGGAACATGCATCCGGCGGTGCGTTACAATGCGGTCCTGATGCTGGGGGATCTCGATCAGCAATTGGCGACGGGCACCACGCCTCCGGTCCCTTTGCCGGCGGCTACCGGCGAACTCTTGGAGTTGGTGGAACAACCTGAGTTCAATGGCGTGCCGGTGCCGGAATCGGTGAAGTTGGGGGCACTGATCGGGCTGGAGCGTCATACGCGTTATGGAATCGACCCGCAACTCAAGGATCGCTTGACTAAATCGATGTTGGAGGTGCTAAAAAATCGCGAGTCCCCCGAAGATGTCGACAAAGAGGTACATGACTGGGTGCTAACGCTCGCCGCGACGGTGCTTGCCAATCAATATGCGAAGGAACCTAGCCAGGAGGTGCAGGATGCCCTGACGAGTTTAATTGCAGATGACAAGCTGGGGCTCGATGATCGCTGTATGGTTGCCGCTTTGCTGAATAAGTTGACCTACGCCCAGGGAGGGGGGGTCGATGCGGCGGCCACCGTTCCGGTCTTGGGCCAACTCTCGCTTGATGTGGTTTCTGAAGGTGCAAAGCTGGCCCGTAAATTTCAGAAGGAGGCGCTTGGTGCAGGTAATTTAACGGCGCCAGGGGGTTTGGGGGGAGGATACGGCGGACGCGGTGGTGGCTTCGGAGGTGAAGGGGGCTATGGAGGGGGTTACGGTGGTGAATATGGTGGCGGCGGATTCCGAGGGGGCACCCAGGAAGATACAGGCCCGAAGTTCGAGCGCCGGCTACTCATGTCACGCATGATGAACATTGCCTATGGCGGCAATTCCCTCTCCAAGGGACTTCCGGACGCGGTCAAGGATCAGATCGAATCACTCATCGACGAGATGAGGCCCGTGATCAAAGTAATTGAAGATAAGGGCTCGGTGCATTTGGACATCACCCAAGCAGTGATCGGCCTGGAAGAACGGCTCAAGAAGCTATTGGCCAGTTGGCAACTTCCCGCTGCCGATAAACCTGAAGAAGCTGGCGGTGACGACTTCGCGGGGTAATTCGTATTGCCACCTGAGACGCTGGTAGCCCCAGACTGACTCGTTCTTTAATTCTCTTAAGCTCTCACGCGCACTCGCTGGGGAACCCTTGCACTGGCGATTGTGAGGCACATTGCCAGCACGCTCAGATAGAACACGTCGCCAACAAGCATCGCACGATAGAACGGCAACCCGGCAACGTAGCAGGCCGTGAGACCGGCAAAGGATTTTTCGTACATACTCGTCGAAGCCCAATGGACGAAGTTCGTCACGACAAAAAATGCCGTGGCGGGGACCACTCCGCAAATAATGCCGACTCCTGCAAGCTGCCAACCATGGGAGCACCGAGCGAGGCGGCCCAGTGCGAGAGGCACGAGCATCATGACGTGGACCGATATCTGAACGGCAACGCTATCGTGGGCTGGCAGGATGAGATCTGACACGGCCAGAATCCCCACCGGTAACAAGATCGCGGCCAACAGTGAGCGGAAGTAATAACCCCCGACGATGGTCACGGCGGCCAGCGGAGTAAAATTCCAATCCGGCTGCGCCCAGCGACCAGCCACCCCGATGGCCAACAGGAGTCCGAAGACGCACATTTCACGAAGTGTTTCTCGATTATTCATGGGCGAAATCCTTATTACAGTCTGGAGTAACTTCCTACTTCCACAACCTGAAGCGTAAGCGAGGAAATAGCTTAGCATCTCGCACATCCTCGCTAACGCTTCGGGTTACTAATGAGGAATCTGCGATCCTCCATGCATTCTACTGTTCTTCGGTCGCATCCGTAAACCGCCAGCGGACCAACTCGCCGGGGGCGACTTTTTGCAGGCAAAAACTTACGGTTCCGGGCTTCTCGGCGACCTCGTAGAGCCAGTTTCTTCCCGTTGACCCTTCGTTCTTGAGGCCGTCTATTTCGGTGAGCAAGCCGCTCTCGCCGGTACCGATTTGAGAAAAGCGGATCCCGGGGTGGAACTGCCGCGCCGCTGCCAGCACGTCGGCGACAGTCATCTCATTGTGCCAAGGGAGAGCGTCGAATTGGCGTTTGGCACCGTTGCCGAAGTCAATCTCCAAGCGAACTGTTTCGCCTGTAGGCTGCTCTGTAGGTGTCCAATGAGGTACATCTGGGACGGCATCGCCCAGGGGAGCATGGCGGTCCCAGGGGCTTAGCAGGATAATCCCGAACAGTACCATGAACAACAGGAAGGGAAACAACCACGGCCTGCTGGAGTTGCGACCAGTCGTGTCGTCTGGGCTTGGAGGCGTAGTTTCCATAGAATGCACGATAGTCGATTCTCCTAAGAAATGGAACGCGGATGAACACTGATTAAACGGATAATCGCGGATAAGATTGATTAGATAATCTGCGTCCATCTGCCGAATCCGCGTTGCCCACGTCTGATTTTCTCACTGTGAATCTTTAGTTGACATCCACTTTATCCCCTCCACAAATATCCTCATGTCTGATTCATCCATTCTTTCGCTCGAATACGCTGCCGAAGATGTAGCTGTGATCACGATTAATGATCCGGATAAGAAGGTGAACATCTTGTCTCGAAGAGTGCTGGCTGACCTGGGCCGGCTGCTTGATGAGGTGGAGCTACGCGCGGGGGTGGCAGGCCTCGTGATTCAATCCAGCAAGCCGGGCAATTTTATTGCGGGAGCGAACCTCGAAGAGTTCGTTGCGAGTCTCGATGCGCCGAAGGAAGAGATTGTCGAACTCTCGCGCGAGGGGCACAAGTTGTTCGGACGGTTGGCGCAGTCTCCGTTTGTGACGGTGGCTGCGATCGGCGGGTTGTGTATCGGGGGCGGGGCGGAACTGGCCGTGTGGTGCGATCGCCGAATCATGGCTCGCGATGACAAAACGAGTTTTGGGTTTCCCGAAGTGAAGCTGGGGCTGTTTCCCGGCTGGGGAGGGACGGCCCGTACGCCGCGAATCGTGGGATTGTCGAATGCCGTGGAATTAGTCACTAGTGGAGAGAACATCAACACTGCCGCCGCCGACGCGATGGGGTTGGCGATCGCGGCTCCGGCGGACCGGTTGCTCGATTCGGCAATCGCATTGGTGCGGAGCGAGCAAGAATCACAAGCATATGTGAAAGATCGCGAGCGGTGGTCCGGACCGATTGCGATCAGTGACACGGAGCTAGCTTTTCTCGGTGCCACGGCCAGCGCATACATTCAAGGGAAGACCAAAGGGCATTATCCCGCGCCGATGGCGGCGCTGGAGGTGATGCTCGGCGCAGCGGAGATGGAATTGGAAACCGCCTGCCAGATGGAGGCCGGAGCTTTCGCAGAGTTATTTGGTTCGTCCGAGAACCGGGCCTTGCTTAACGTGTTTTTCCTGCAAGATCACAACAAAAAGGTGAGCGGGCCGGCGAACTCTGAGCCGCGTGAGATTCAATCGGCCGCCGTGGTCGGTGCGGGAGTGATGGGCCAGGGGATCGCCGCCGCCAACGTCAAACGTCGTATTCCGGTCGCCTTGGGTGATACTTCCGCTGAGGCCGTCGCTCGCGGAGTGCAAGGGGTCATCACCGAGGTGAGCTACAACAAGGAAACGCGCGGGCCTGACGCCCAACGCGCGATAGAATTCTTGCCCCTACTTAATGGGACCGAGAACGATGCTGAAATTGCTTCGGCCGACATTGTGATCGAAGCGATCTATGAAAATGCGGAGGCCAAGCGAAAGCTGTACGCCAGGCTCGAACCGCAACTTGCCGAGCATGCGATTCTTTGCTCGAACACTTCGACGATTCCCATCACGGAGTTGGCGCATGGATTGGAACATCCCGAGCGGTTCTGTGGTTTGCATTTCTTCAATCCCGTCCGGCAGATGCCGCTGGTGGAAGTGATCCGCGGCAAGCAAACTTCAGGCGATACGATCGCTACCGCCATGGCCTATGCCAAAGCCATCGGCAAGTCGCCGATTGTGGTGCAGGATGGCCCCGGCTTTCTGGTCAATCGGGTTTTGCTGCCGTATATGAACGAGGCGATTCTACTGTTGGAGTCGGGGGCTTCGATCAAGGCCGTTGACCGGGCGGCCACGTCGTTTGGCATGCCGATGGGGCCGATTGAGTTGTACGACACCGTGGGTCTCGACATCGCCCTGCATGCTAGGAAGGTGATGCAACAGGCATTTCCTGATCGGGTGGTTCCCTCGAAGATCTTGCCCGCGATGGTCGAGGCGGGCCGGATCGGCAAGAAGGTCGGCAAGGGGTTTTTTGATTATACCACCGATAGCAAGGGCCGCACCAAGCCGCAGCCCAGCTCGGAGGCCTCGGCGTTCATCGAGAAATTCTCCTCGGGCAAGACCGAGGACGATCTTACGGATCGCTTGTTCCTGCCGATGTTGCTCGAAGCGACACGGGTGGTGGAGGATGGCATCGTGGCGGACGTGCGCGACGTGGACCTGGGCCTCATCTACGGCATCGGTTTCCCCCCGTTCAAGGGAGGCCTATTCTTCTGGGCGGATTCGCTGGGTGCCGCGGCGATTGTCGAGAAGCTCCAGGCTTATCAGCAGTTGGGTACACGGTATGAACCGACGAAGCTGCTACTGGAACATGCGGAGCGGGGGGAATCTTTCTATTCTGCCGCAAAGAGGCAAGCGTAAGATGCCATTTTCGTGATATCGGAATAATTTGCTTGACACACTATTCTAATTCTTTAGAATTAGTCGATATGGATCCTCCTTGAGCCGCGACGCAACGCGTCGCAGGGAATTCGCCATGCCACGCCCCGCAACTCCCCACCCTACCGACGGTGAACTTGAGATCCTGCGAATCTTGTGGGCCCAAGGCCCTTCGTCACTCAGCAGCCTCTGCGAACAACTCCGCACCGAGCGCGATGTGGCCACCACCACCGTCGCCACGATGCTGCGGGTGATGCTTGATAAGAAGCTGGTCAAGCGAATCGGCGCGGCGCGCGGGGCACTCTGGTCGGCGGCGGTAAGTCAGAAAAGCACGGCTCGCGGCATGGTTCGCAAGCTGGTTCACGGGGTGTTCGACGGCTCAACAGAACGGCTGGCCGCGCATCTGGTCGAAGGAGGACAACTCACGAGCAAACAACTTGCCGAACTGCGCACCCTCATCGACGCCCAAACTTCTCCAAGCAGATGAAAGGTCTCATCATGAACGCACTCTGGGGTGAACAAGGATGGCACGTCGTCGGTTGGACCATGATCTACTTCCTCGGCGCGGGGACGCTTGTGTTACTGCTGGGCGCAGTGTTGCGTTTCGCCCTGCGCAGGGCGCATCCCACCATCCGCTATACTGCATCGCTTGCCATCTTCGCGGTACTCGCGCTGCTGCCCATAGGTATCTCGGGTTGGATCGCACTGCAATCACCAAATCAGGCGAGTCAGAAGCATGAGCGCCTGGAGAACTCAGTGAATCCCGCGACCATGGAGCAATCCGCAAAACAATCGAACACCGCGGACAAACAAGCTCTGCTCCCCGACGGCGTAGCGAGTTTAGCGGCGGAGTCGAAGCATGTTCAACATGAACTCCGTGGCGAAGTGAGCGCATCGCTGCTAACGGGAGCGGTCGAGTACCTTCCGTGGGTGTGGATCGTGGGAACCCCGCTCACGTTTCTGCTCTTGGCCAGTGGCCTGATTGGTGCCGAGCGACTCCGCAAGGCGAGCCGACCCCTGGACGCGGGACCGCTTGTGGATGCTTGCGAAACCCTGCGAGCGGCGCTCCACGTGGGACGCCGGGTGGGTGTGGCCGTCTGCGAGCGGGTTGCTACGCCGCTGTTGGTGGGAATCGTGCGGCCACTGATTTTGCTTCCACCTGCAGCACTGGTCGGCTGGTCGCAGGCCGAGCTCGAAATGGTGCTGCTGCACGAGCTGGCCCACGTGCAGCGGTGGGACAATCTGGTTAATCTCTGTCAGCGGGTCGTGGAGTCACTCTTGTTTTTTCACCCGGCGGTGTGGATCGCGAGCCGCTGGGTCCGCCGCGACCGGGAAGACTGCTGCGACGCGGTAGTCGTCGCATACACCGCCGCGCCGCAAGCTTATGCGGAACTTTTATTGGCACTCGCATCAACCAAACCTCATGGCGGCTTGGCCGCTTCAGCGGCCATGGCCCAGCACCCACTCGCGGGCCGAATCCGCCGCATTCTCAATCTGGAGGACGAACCGATGTCGGTTTCACGCAATTCACTTGTCGCTGTCGCCACGGGCATCCTGTCCCTGGTACTCACCATAGCCCTCGTCGCCCCCCGCCCAACCGACGCCGAAGAACCCGGAGCGAACCCGGAAGCGAGCGAATCGAAAACCGAGGCGAGCCGCGAGCGGAAGAGACCGGAGAAAGATGAAGCAAGCACCGCGAGTACGAAAAAAGAAAAAAAGTCTAACATAGACCGTGTCATTGAACCTGGCAATACGATGGTCCACTTTTTCCCTCATCCAACGACTCCTGAAGAGGTGATGAAGGCCGTACAGAAGCTGAATCAAATCGGTCACAGTGTAACCGTTCGTCCAACCGACGGAGGCACGGCTCTATTGATAAAGGACAATGTACCGCTGGAAGCAGAATCTGGCAAAACGCCATTCCCCGCACTCGAAGAACAACGAGCCGCCGACGTGGCCTATAAACTGCTGGGGGTGGAACTGGAGAAACTCAGCGATGAAGACCTTCAACGAGTGAAAGCCAAGGGTTATCAGGGTGGGTTGCGAGTGACATCGGGAGAAGGTGGCGGTGGATTTGGAGGCCCACTAGATTATGGCGATCTCTTGGTCGGCCTCCACGTTTGGCCCACAGAGTCGCTTGATCAGGTGAATAAGATACTGTCGCGGGACGATATCAATCAACTCTCGCCGCTGAAGTTTTATGTGATTCGAAAAGTCCATAGCCCGGATGGATTTTCAGGTGTGCCTGGAAATGATGGTGTCGTCACCGGACGAACGAGCGTCAATCTAGATGCATGGCGGGAACTATTGAAGCACCGAGAAATCCATGGAACCGCGACTAAACCCTATTTACTGCAGTTCGGAGATGTCATTCGAGTGCGGGCATTCAATACCATGGATGAACCGGCGGTAATATTAGAAGATGCCTACTCAGTCAACACAGATGGAACGATAAATCTTGGGCCAATCTATGGAGAATTGCTCGTTGCAGGAAAGTCGCTGGAGGAAGCCCGCAAGTTAATTGTGGAACGCCTTCTGAAAAAAGTTCGAAGGTGCGAGGTAATGCTCAACTTGATCGAAGAAGACTCATCAGCTTTCCAGGTTGAGGATGAGAAGCTAGCAAGTACAGAAGAAACCCCTTTGCTCTACGATGGCAAAACTTTCGACGAGTGGAAAAAGATATTGCAGACGGAGCTCAAAGAAGAAAGCAGAATCACTTGTCTGAAAGCTATAATAGCGTTTGGTCGGGTAGGCCGGGGACAAGAAGTCGCCAAGACAATCTTGGAAGTGGCTGCCGGATATGATTGGCCTTCTCATCAGATTCCGACGCCAGGTGTGACAAAAGATTTGTTCAACTCGATGTTTATTCTTCCGAGAAGAATCGTTGTACCAGTTCTTATGGCAGCATCGACTGAAGAGAAGGGGAACGTTCGCGATTTCGCGAGACTTGTCGCCTCGATCATGGCATTCGATGATCCAGAACTCGAGGCAACATTCAAGAAAGCATTTCCAGACTTTGAAACTTGGGATGGGAAATCCATTAGAGGAGGCGGGAGGTTTTAGAAAAGTCTGAATTATCCAACTCCTAACCACAATGTGATCCCGAGCTATCGGATCCCCCAATGCGACACCAGCGCCAGCGCTGCCGTTTCGATCCGCAGGATTCTTTCGCCCAAACTCACGACTTGCCAACCGGCGTCCACAGCTCGCTCAACTTCCTCGTCGGTAAAGCCTCCTTCGGGGCCGATGGCCAAGTGGGCGGGGCTGTCGCTCGGAATTTCTGAAATGGGCTGGCCGGTGGGGTGGGCAAGGATGCGATTCATGGCTAAGTTGTGGCGCGCTAACCCGCCAGCGGCGAGTTCGGGCCATGCTTGTGGGGAATCAATTTGCATCAGGCGGTTGCGGCCGCATTGTTTGCTGGCCTCGATTACGTAGCGGGTGAGTTTGACGTGTGCTTCGGCGGCGTTCTTGGTGCTGCGCTCGGTGGTGAGCGGAATGAGCCGCGCGACGCCCAACTCAACCGCTTTTTCAATGAGCCAGCGCTGGCGGTCTCCTTTGGGGAGTGGCACGGCCATTGAAATCTCGATGGGTGATTCGCGCTCGATGGCGAAATGTTCCTGCAAAGCCAGCACTACCTCGGAGCGGCCCAGGCGCGCGACCTCGGCGGACCATTCGCCCCCCTGGCCGTCGAATACGATAACCTCGGTGCCCAGTTTGACGCGCATGACGTGCAGCAGGTGGTGGGCCTCACTGCCGTGGAGATTCACCGATTCACCGGCGATGGTCGATTCAGAAAAATAGCGGTCTTTCATAGGGCCCAGCCAGCGGTGCTAGCAGTTGAGGTTTGACGAGCAATGCAAGCGAAAGTTTGTTGCGTTACTATACCGATGCAGTAAATGACGATGTACAAATCCAAACTGGGCTACTACCACAACCATAAGATTTTGTAGCCACGGATAATATTGAAATCAGAATCTTGTCCGTGTTCGATCTGGGTCCATCCGTGGCTAAGGTTTTATTGTGCCTGGCCAACACGCCTCATTCAAGGGACACCTATTGATGCATGCCTGGAGACTTGAACATTCACCCTTCACAAACGGCAAGAGTGAGCCGGTTTTCTTCGCCGGTCTGCCGCAACAAGAGGCCCTCGCGCGGCTGCGATTTTTGGTTCACAACGGTCGGCGCTTGGGGCTAGTGTCGGGAGAGTCAGGCGGGGGTAAGTCGTTGCTCTTGGAACTGTTTGAGCAAGAGTGTCGTACTGAGAATTGGTCAGTGGCCAGGTTCAATTTGCTTGGCATTTCGGTGCGAGAACTTCATTGGCAACTTGCCGTGGGATTGCGGGCTGCCCCTCGCATGGGAGACGATCCGCTGCGACTCGAACGGCGGTGGCATGAGGGGCTCCAGCAAAACCGACTTCAGGACGAGCGGACTGTGCTGCTGTTGGACGATGCCGACCAGGCCGGTGTAGACGTGCTGACGCAGATAGTGCGGTTGGTGCAATTCCCCGCTACTCAGGTGGGCAATCTGACGATCGTGTTGGCTGCGAATTCCGACGAGACGCACTGCTTGGGCAAGCGGTTGTTGCAATTGGTGGACCTGCGGATTGATCTCGAACCGTGGGAAGAGGCCGACACGGTCGGCTTTCTGCAACAGGCCCTCGTGGCGGCCGGTGCCGAGCGACCTGTGTTTGACGAATCAGCATTAGCAGAGATTCATCGTCTCTCGGGGGGCGTGCCCCGCCAAGTGAACCGTCTGGCCGACTTTGCGCTGGTGGCTGGGGCGGATGCGGAAACGATTCATCAGGCGACCGTCGCTGAAGTCCATGAATTGCTCACGGCTCGGCTGTGAGGGTAGAGCTACTCGGTTGCTCGGCACCAAGATTTTCCTTCAGGCCGCTGAGGCATTCTTTCAAGATGCTGAGTTGCTTGTCGAGCGCTTCACGGTCTTTCCGCACGCGTTCCAGGATTTTCTTGCTCGACGATTGAATCGTGTCCGCACTCTTGCGGATTTCATCGAGGTTTTGCACCCGCTTCTCAATTTCCAAAACGGAACAGTCAATCGAACTAAAATCGACTTTCTTCTCTGACGCCTGATGGGCACGCACACAGAGCGCGCGGGCGATTTCCAGGGCCGCTTTAAGGTGGCCATCAGTCAAGGGGTCCTCGGCATCCCAGACCGCAAATAAATCATTTCCCAGTCGACAGAGTGGTTCACAATGCGGAGGCGCGGAACGCTGCGAAAAGATAAAAATACCAAATTGCGCGGCTCGATTCTTGCGGGCCTGCTCGATTTCAGCCCGAGCTTTGACGAGTGAATAACTGCCGTCCTCCTTCGCTTCGATCACGATACGCGCCCCCGCGGCGGCACTATCACATCCCAGTTCCACAACGGCATCCCCGATCTTGCAGTTTTTGATTTGCCCCACACGCTCGCCGGTCGCCTCGACGATTTCGCCTCGTGGTTGGCAATCGCGCATGAGAAATTCCAGCACTACCCCTTCAAAGGTCGCACCATGCAAAGTCGAGCGGGCCTCGGTTTCACGCTTGGTCACAAGTTTGCCGAGGGCAACCTTTACTTCTTCCTGAAAATCGGCGGCTGATTTGATGTGGGCACCGAGAATCGTCTCGAGTTGCTTTTGCATCCGCCGCAGGGAAGACTCTTCGTTGTCTAGTGAGAATTGCTGCGTGATCGTTTCTTGCGCAGAGTTGACATTCCTCACCAGTCGACTTAGCGCCGAGTTCTCTTCGTCAAGTGAAAATTCTTTGACGACTTCGTCGATCTTGCCTTTCATGTCGCGGGTAAAATCGCCATGTTTGCCGGTGACTTCGCTGACGAGTCGGCAAAGTGCCCCCTCGGGGTTGTCGAGCGAGAATTCTTTCAAGAGTTTCTCACGCTGGGAGGCGAGTTGCGTCTCCACTTTGCTTTGCAAGACGGCGAGCAAACCCTGCGATTGGTCGGGGCTGAGCTGCTTCATCAAGGGACTCGTCTCGCCAATATGAGCGAGCATGGTCTTTGCCATTTGAGAATCACTGCCGTCAATCAGCGAACGCATCATGCGGCCCACCTCGCCATCGGCCGAAGCGAGTTGTTTTACGCGCTCTGTGAAATGGCCATCCTGCGGATTGAAGTATTTGCCGAGCGAGTCTTCAATGCGCTGCTTGGAGGTTTCGGCATGGGTTTGGAATTGCTGTCTCAGGTTATCGAGCAGACGATCCGTTTCGCGTTTGATAAAGTCCCCATCGAGTGAGGCGGAAGCGCGTCGCAAGGTAAGCACCCCGATCTTGAGGGCTTCGAGGGCGAACTCGTCCCGCTCGTCACCCTCGGCGTATTTCACCAATTCGGCAATCGTGTCGTGATCGGCGATCGTGAGTTCCAGCGACAATTGAAAAGGAAGATCTGAGTTGGCCTTCCAGGTTTCCGTACGTTCTAGTGTGTTCGACATGCCAAGGGCTCCTCCGTGAAAAACTGTCTTGAGTCGGTAAGTACCAGTAAAAGAGAATGAACACCCGTCTACTATCTGCGAGTATGGCGTTTTTTTCCCGGCGTGGCAACGGGGATAGAAACTGTAAAAGAAAGGGGCGGGGAAGGCCCGGCTCGCAGCAGCTTATATTTGGTGATCAAGGAAGTATCTTTTGACAATTTGCGGTCTAAAGTAGAAAATATAGGCATGCCAAATATCCCCCTCTCAGATGACCAGTACAAAAAGCTCACGATTGTCGCGAAAGCGGCCGGCTACGAAGACGTACCTGCCTTCATTGGCGCTTTGGCAAATGAACCGTCCCCAGACCCTCGTGGTCCACTGAGTGAAAAAGAGCTTCTTGAGAGCGCGGCGATGATCGAGCGCGGGAATGCCGAGATTGAGGCAGGCGGTGGGATGGATGCTGAAGAAGCATTTAGGAAGATTGCTGAAAAGCATGGATTGTCATTTTCTCCATGAACTACCGCCTGATCGTTTCTTCAGAAGTGTTTGCGGCGTTGGATGATCACATCGAATATATCGCAACCGAAAAGCAGTCGCCGCTCAACGCTCAGCGTTGGCTCTCTAAAGCTTGGGCGAAGCTGCAATCACTGCAAACTTTTCCTCACCGCTGTCCACCTGCCCCCGAAACCGAATAGTTTGACTATACTGTGAGAATGCTCGTGATTGATAACTGCCTGTTTACATTTACCGTGGATGAGGAAAATAGAGCGGTGCGCGTGTTTGGTTTTCGCCACGGTTGTCAGCAACGATAAAACTCGTGGAACGTGGGGCAGCCTTCCTGGCTGTCATTGCAGGCTGGAAGCCTGCACCACAATGAATCCCGGCTTGATGACGAGCGGGCTCGCTTGATTTACAATTCTTCGTTCTCTCCTTCCCCCAATTGTTCCAAGAGTTCGTCCCAGGTGAGAGAAACCTGGCCGATGCGGTTGTTGAGGCGCTCGGAGAGGGATTGGTGATTGTACAGAGAGCGGGCGGAGGTGACCTCATCTTCCATGGCCGAGAGCCAATCGGGGAGGTCGAGCCCGGCGCCGCTGGGTTCGTCGGCGAGACTGGCAATTTCGCGTTCCAGGGCGTCGAATGCTTCTTGTCGCTCGGAGCCTTCGGCGGTGAGGGCGGGTTCCACGAGAGCCTTGACGCGGTCGATCAACAGCGGGCGGACAAAGCGTTCCGCAACCCGGTCGGCGATGGTTGCCAGTCGCATGCCATATTCTTGGCTCAGTTGTTCCAAACGTGCGACGTGCGCATCGGCTGCCTCGGTAGTGCGTTCGGCAAATGCCTGACACCAGATTTCGGCAGCCAGGAGGCGACGATTGCGGATGAGAATCTCGTGGGCCCAGACGACTGGCTTCAGATTCCAGGCGACGCGGTCATAGGTGGCGCGGAGTCTGAGAAAATCCACCAGCATGTAGAGCTGTTCGCCATGGTCCGACTGAGTGGTCGTGGTGTTGTAATCGCGGTAAACGCGATAGTTTTCTACAACGGCCTCGATTGCGATCGTGAGCAACTCAACTGCTTCGTCACGAGGGCAGGATGTGCCGATATCTCGGAGGAGACGTATCTCGTCCTCTGCAGCAGGGTCCTCTTCCAAAGATTCTAGCCAGGCATCGACGCTCTGATGCAAAATGCCCCTCAAATTGCCAAGGCTACTCATCAAGCTGAGATTAAAGAGATCACTTCCATAGCGTTTGACGAAAGCGACAAATCGCTGCCAGTCTTTTTTCTCGGCCAGCTTCTCCACCACACTCAGCCGTAGCGTACGGCTGTGTTGGAGCCAGCGGTCTAACTGCCGTTCGGTTAAGAGTTGCATGGCGTCGATGAGCAAGTGGTCGGCGTGTTGCGACTCTCCGTCGGAGGACTGGTCATCCCAGACTTCGGCTGAGGCAATCATCGAACGCACGATGGCTTGATAGCCATTTTCAAACAGACGATCGAACTCGGTGACCGCCCCCTGACCGACGGGATGGTTGCTCTCCATATCTTGTGAGATTTGGAGCAACTGACACGTTTCTCGGATCATTCCCAATTGAGGCAACCAGCCCAAGAGATCGTTGAGCAGGTGCTGCAGACAACGGGTGTTGACGATCTGCCGCGGCTCACCCCCGCGCGAATGGGGCACATACAAGAGCGGATGAAGTGAGAGCGCCGCGACAAAATCGGTCCATTCGGCGCGGACTCCCGCGGGATCGCCTGCCAGGACGGATTGCAGAATTTGTATCGAGGGAAGATCGATGGGCTCAGCAAGTGATTCGACCGAATCGAGCGCGGAAGCCCCCACGGTAGCAGCCAACAAGCGGGCTGCGTCCGCTATTTCCACTGAGGTGGTGATGATTTGCTGAACCAGGGATTCCTTGGTGGTGCGGAGTCGATCGTATTCCATCAGCGAATCGTGTGATCCAGTGGGAAGGGCAAACTGGAACCGATGGACCGTCTCTAAAAGTTCGATCAGTTGGCTGTAGTTGGTTCCCCCTTGGGTTAGCCATTGCTGGAAGATCTGCCCGGGAGCAGTGCCGTTGGCGTCGCGTGTGGTGATGGCTGAGCGACCCCAGACGATCGTGGCGTGCTTCCATAGATTGGCGACCGTTGAGAGAAAGTACAGCCGTTGGTCGAGCCGCTGGACTTCGTATTCCCACTCGGATTCTTCATAGTCGAGGCCTTCATCATAGATTTCCCCTTCGTTGCCATCATCGGTCGTGTCTCGGTAGACCATTTCTTCGTAGGCGGCACCAAAGAGTTCCTCCTCTTCATCGTCCTCTTCATCGTCCAATTCGTCTTCTTCGTCTTCAAAATACTCCACGTCATCGAGGTCATCGAACAGGTCACCCAAGCTGCCGTCGAGCAAAAGCGACGGAACACTCCAGTACTCTTCCGCGTTGGCTTCGAGATAGGCGAAGAACCGAGCAACTTCCGGCCAGCGATCCTCGTCCGATTCATTTTGCAATTCTTCGACGGTCGCCAACCAGCGAAAGGCGAGTCTGCGGAAGGAACTTTCGCCTTCTTCGAGGGGCGTGCGTTCCTTCTGGCTGACCCATTGCATCATCAGTGCCATTGCGGCCACGGTATCGCCATGATCCAAAAGGGCCTCGATCACAAGTTCAAAGGCCTTCGAGTTGTCGAACTGATCGACAAACATTCGCCAAAAGCCGATATCACCGGCGGCGGCTCCGGCCTTGTGCCAGGCGTTGAGCGCCCCAGCAACCAGGTTGGCCGAGACCTCAATTTCTTTGGCCACGAGCCGGTTGACTCCCTCGACCGAGTAGGTCGCGAATTGGTCCCACCACTGGGTCTGTCGAGCCAACAGGGTGGAAAAGACTTTCTCCATCTCTGAATCGTCGATTGCGGCTGACTCGCTCCAGGCGCGTGCCGCCAGGTCGAGCACCTGTTCCATCAGCTCGATGAGTTCATCGACCCGCCAGTCGTGGACGCTATTTTCCAAGGCAGGAAACAAACTGAAATTGCCGGCAAAGCCTACCACATTCCAGGGATCGACCAGGGCTCCGCACTCGATGGCCCGATGGGTGAGCGTCACGATTTCCTGCAAATTCTCCGCGGTGCGGGTTAGCTCCCCACTGTCGATCGCATCGTGGCCGGCCGTCAATCGGCAGTAGATTTCGCTCAACATGCGGGCCGCCGGGACACGCACGGAATCTGCCTGGCGCTGCGCCGCCTCGGGATAGCCCAGGCGGGCGTAGAGGTAGGCGAGGTGGACCCGTTGCATTTGCAGCGCTCGGCGACGGGCCAGTTCTTGATTCAAGTGCTGTCGGGCTGCCCCAAACGGTTGGCGATACTGCTCGGCTTCGGCACGCAGCCGCGAGCCGTGGGGGCCTTCCATCTGCGAGATCAACTTTTCGTAAAAGTCATCGCGATAAGCAGCGATGTGAGGCAAAAGGGTCGAGAGGGTGACGGTCGAGTCGTGTCGCGTTGGTCCATCGCCACTCGTGCCAGCGGCCATCAACATCGTGCCGGCCAGAACCGAGGCGGCTTCCAGTTCGCATTCGCTCTCCGAGCAACCTGTGGCATAAAGATGATTCTTGCAGCGCGAAAGCAAGCCCTCCAACGTCACCTGCTGCAAGACAAAGCGGCTGTAATAGCCTGCGCTGGTTATCTGGTGGGGATCCCACTGGCCGAAGTGGTAGTTGGGGCGTCGGTTGACGGGGTGATCGAAGTCGTAGGCCCGGGGGTCGAGGGCGATTTCTTCCAAACGGTCCAGATCAAACCAGGCTCTCGAGAGGAGTTCCTCATCGGTGTTAGCCAGGATGTTCAGGGCCAGTTGGATGAGTTGTTCATATCTGCCCACGGCCACACCTGCACCGCGAATATAGAGAGGAATCGGCCTGACAAACTCATGGGGATAGGGTTCAGAATGACTTCCCGATTCGAGCGTAGCCACGGGTCGATAACCGACGAAATCGTTCAATTGCTGTAAAGCTCCCACCACGATGCGGTCGAATTCGTCCCAGGGGGGGGCTTGATTCAAAATAGCCTCGAAGGCGCGGCCGAGGAAAAAAGGTTGCCAAAGTTCGCTCGGTTGTTGATGAAACAACAAGTCTCGATGGAACTGGCGATAAGCGGGGAGTAAATGGTTGGAAAGAATCGTTACGGCCGCTTCCGCTTGTGCCGTATCGGCAAAGGCTCCACCCGCGGCGCGGAGCCGGTCCATGGTTTGCTTGAGAGCACCATTTAGTTTTTCCAACGGATCACAGGAACCCGACTCACAAACCAGCGAACGAAAGAACTCATTGAGATTTTTCAGGAATTTTGGGTCGCTCGTCCCCGAGGAAAAATTGATATATCCGACCATCTCCTCGAGCATCGAGAGCGTTTGAGGTTCGGATTGGGCGAAGATAGGTTTCACAATGAGGCAATCAATGGGTTGCGGAACTTACTACGGCAAGCGGAAGCCAGGGATGAATCCCATCGCGGCTATTGGAGGCAACCAAGCCAAACCATGATTTTTGGTTGCATCGACAGGCCCGACTCGGTTGAATCTGCAAAAAAGTAGTGGTAAATCTAATTCCTGGGTTTGGCATGGGTCCTCCATGGTAAGGGACCCCCTGCCCAGTGGTCTAGGTGCCAAAACCCCCAAATTAACGAGGAAATCATTCAATTCTTCGATGGTAATTATTTTGTCTTTGGCTTTGAGTCTAATTAGAATAGAAACCGTGCCGTAGGATCCCCTTCGCTTGCCGCGAACACTCGGCCATTTCTAGATATTCCAAATGAAAGTAGCTATTGCAATGCATGCATTGACGAGACGGCACCTGGTTTTTCCTGGCTCAATTCTTCTGTACGTCGTTTGGCTAGGAAGTTGGATATTCTCACTCTCCCTGGTGGGTGCGCCGCGAGCGGCGACTGCAGGTTCCTTGGTGAGTTATGCCGATGCGGCGCCCTTGGGGCTTGAGCGCGTGTGGTTTGCCCAAGCGCGCGTCGATGTTTCTCGCCATCGAGTCACGAACTGGGTGTTGTATGAGGATAATTTACTGGCAGCCAGCAACGGTGGACTCGTGCAGTCTTTCAATGCCGAGACGGGTGAAACGCTATGGGCCACTCAGCCCGGCCCGCTCGATCAGGCGGCGTTTGGTCCCGCCGTCTCGAAAGGTTATGTCGCCCTGGTGAGCGGAGCATCGCTTTACGCACTTGATCGCGCGAGCGGTCGACTGCTGTGGAGTCAGGCTCTCGGGAGCGCCCCTGCTGCCGCGCCAGCGTTGAGCGAGACGGACGCCTACGTTCCCTTTCTCAGTGGTCGTATCGAAAGCTATCAACTCGCCGATCCGAAAAAGCCAACCTGGTATTTTCAATCTGTCGGACGAATCTTTTACCCTCCTACGGTCAGCGGCGAACTGGTCTCTTGGCCTACCTCTCGGGGTTTCCTGTACGTGGGACAGTCTGGCGCGCCCCATATATTGTATCGCATTCAAACCAATTCCACGGCGATCGCGCCGCCAACCGAGGGGTTCAATTTGTTATTCGTAGCAGTCCAAGACGGCAATGTCCACTGCTTTAGGTTGCTCAACGGCAGAGAAAAATGGCGCTACTCAATGGGTTTTCCCGCCACGGGACGACCGGGCGTGGTCGGCGAGCGGCTCTACGTTGCCTCAAGCGAGCCGATGCTCCATGCGATCGACGCTGAGAGCGGCAAACAACTCTGGAGCATTCCTAACGTAACGCAATTCGCTGCCCAGGGAGCAAAGAACGTTTACGGACTCGATAACATGGGCCGTCTCGTGGTTTTCAACAAAGAGACGGGCCAATTCGTCGGTAGCCTCCCCGGTCCGGGGGGATTCCAGGCGGTGTTCAACGAACAGTCCGACCGAATTTTTCTGGTCGACAGACGAGGTCTGGTTCAATGCCTGCGCGAAATGGGCGCGGTCGAGCCGACGATGTATCGACAAGAAGAAGAAGAAAAAGAAAAAATGAAAACTGAGCCGGGCGAAGAAACCCAGCCTGCCGAAACTCCACCTACCGAAGAGCAACTCCCCAGCGAACCCGCTGAAGAGACTCAGGAACCAAGTCCCTTCTCTGCTGAGCCGAGCGAGGACGTAGACAACCCGTTCGCGTTTTGAGCGCGATGTAGCATTACCATCCAGGATTCTCCACGAGAGCTGAATTCTAATGTCTTCTTGCTAAAGCATCCCTCGGACGATCGCGAATTGCGTAAAGCCAACGGTCTATGCTCGATCCAGCGCACCGTGGGGTAAGTTTTGTCTGGCCCAATTTTGTCGGAAACGAAAAATAAAAAACTCGGCGTCTTTTTCATGTTTTCCAGCGGTTTTACAAAGATTTTCAAATAGTTTTTGATAAAAAACTCGACGCCGCATGACATAACCCCCAGCGATTCGTGCCATCGAAGGCCTGGCGGCCACCGACGGATCGCTAGCCGCTTCGCTGCTAATGCCCGCCGGGCACGCAGGTTTCTGGCTCTAGTCTCTCGACTCTTAGCTCTCGACTATTTCTCAAATATCAAAGAACTTGCCTAGTGGGTGGCATGCTCCATTATCAAGATCGCTGGGTAGATTTCTACCACGATTTTTGGGCCACGAGGAAAGAGAAAAGTCGAGAGTCAAGAGCTGAGTGTCGAGAGCCAGAAACGGTAGGCCGGACCGAGTGGAGCGAGTTCCGGCACCCATACATGGGGACACCCAACCTTGGATGTTCACCTGGATTGATTATCACGTTGGCTTGAATTACCTCGCTATAACAGATGGGTGTCCCCCGGTCCTCCGTTCCAGGTTTAGTAGCGTCCCCCTTTATTTTCGACTCTCGCCCCCTTATCATGCGGCAACCCTTTTCGTCCCTTCCCACTCCTTGCGATCAACATGGCCCAGGACGTTTCTACCCCCACCGCCGCGCCAACCCTCGCTCCCCCGATCATTCACGAATTGGTCGCCAAATTTGCCGAGCATCAGGAACACTACAAGCGGGGTGATTACAACGAAACCCAATTGCGGCGAGACTTTCTCGATCCTTTTTTTGCGGCCATGGGTTGGGACCTCGACAACCGCAAGGGCTACGCAGACGTAGCTGGATTCGCAAGAATTCAGCAATAGGGGGGAGCTGCACCGACACGTTTGAATTCTTGCGAATTCGGCTACTTCCAGGTAAGCACCGGGGGCTCTGAATTCTTGCGAATTCAGCTACCATGAGAGCGGCAGATTGCCGCCACCGACCGTGAGATCGACCAACTGGTCTACGAGCTTTACGGCCTCACCGATAAGGAAATCGCCCTGGTGGAGGAGGCGACGCAGACGTAGCTGGATTCGCAAGAATTCAGCCGTATGGCAGACATGCACCGACACGTCTGAATTTTTGCAAATTCAGCTACCACTTCGGTTTCGATTACCAACGAGGTGACTTGATGAACGATGAGCGCCATGATTATCTGAAGCGGTTGCCACCGGAAACCTATCGTGGACAGGCTTACGTCCACTGGTCTCTCACGATGGAAGATCGCAAAACGGGCTGGCTGATACCGATCTTCTATTACAAATACCGCGAGATTCTTACCCATACGACATTTCGTTTCGGGCTCTGCTGTCCCATCTACTGTTGTATGCCCGACCACATTCATTTGCTTTGGATGGGAATTCTCGACGATTGCGACCAACGAAAAGCGATGCGCTACTTTCGCCGACAATTGAATCCGGTGCTAGAAAAACTCGAAGCTCGCTTTCAAGATCGGCCCTACGACCATGTCCTCCGTGAGGAAAAACGAGAACAGGGCGCCTTCGAACAAGTCGCGGAATACATCGCGCGAAATCCAGAGCGGAGCGGACTTGTCCGCGCGGACGGATTTGCGGACTACCCCTATAGCGGATGTCTTGTGCCAGGGTATCCTGAACTCAAGCCGTTCCAGAAGGATTATTGGGATCGGTTCTGGCGCATCCACGCGCATTTGCTGACGTATGGCTTGCACGTTGGAGCGAGAAAGGAATGAAGTAGCCGGATTAGCAAGAATTCTGAATTGTGGAGTTTCCAGGGGGGCTCTGAATTCTTGCGAATTCAGCTACCATGATATCGACTAGCTTGTCTACGAGCTTTACGGCCTCACCGACAAGGAAATCGCCCTGGTGGAGGAGGCGACGGCATGAGACCCCGCAGAATCCTGGAAAAGGTGTTGGCGAGTCAGGCCAATGTCCGTTTCACCGACATGTGCAAGCTTGTGGAGGCGTTCAGTTTCCGGCTATCGCGAGTGAAGGGCAGCCACCATATTTTTGTTCATTCGCTCGTGCCGGAGCTGGTGAATCTGCAGGAAGTGCAAGGAAAGGACCAAGCCGTACCAGGTTCGGCAATTTCTCAAGCTGGTGGAAGAGTATAATTTACAGTTGGAGGACGATGAGCCATGAAAGACTACCACATCAATATTTTCTACAGCGACGAGGACGGCGGTTATATCGCTGACATTCCAGACCTAAAGACGTGCAGTGCCTTCGGGGCGTCGGCGGAAGTGGCGCTGCGCGAAGTGGAAACTGCGAAAGAGGCATGGCTCGACGCGGCACGCGCTGAAGGGAAGCCAATTCCCGAGCCGAAGTATCGACCGGCCATCTACCAGGTCGGATAGCCTGTGGGAGAACAGGGAAAGCAGCTCATTTATGAAAAAGAGCTGCGTCCCCTGGTATGTCCCTAGATCTCCCCGACCAGAGGGAACTGGATAGAAAGTCCAGAGACGAGAGCCAGTAGATCTCCACGGTGAATCTTCGATCGAGAGTCAAGAGACATACCATGTAATCTGGCTCTTGTCTCTCGACTCTTAGCTCTTGACAAAAAAAGTCGTGGAACTCCTTGCGGAATGACAGTATCTGTTGGCCACGTCACTCCCCTTCATACCATTTCTTCTGTCGGGTGAGCGCTTCGACGGCCATCCAGAGTTCGCCTTCGGGGGAGAGTTGCTTCTTGGCGTCGCAGGAAACAGGGAGCGGTACGTTGATGAGATGGTTGTGCCATAAGCCGATCAGCATGTCGGTCTTGCCCGCCATACCGGCATGTGCCGCGGCACGGGCCAATCGTTCGCACAGCAGACTGTCTGCCGCGTCGGCGGGCACACTGCGAATGTGATAGCTCGGGTCGAAGTATTTTATGCTGGCAGGATTGCCGACCTCGCTGCTGTAATTCTTTATCGCCTGGGCCAACAATGGGCCGACGTCCCTCAAGCGTAGATTTCCCGACGCGTCGAACTCGTCGGGGGCCTCATCGAGCCAATGTTGACAAGCTCCCTCGGCCACGACCACGACGGCATGTTCGCGCGCCCGCAGTCGCCTGTCGAGGGCAGCGAGAAAGCCATGCTCTCCTTCGAGTTGCATGGGCACTTCGGGGACCAGGGCAAAATTCGCCACGCCGCTGGCCAGGGTCGCCGCGGCGGTGATGAAACCCGCATGGCGCCCCATCAGTTTTACCAGGCCCACTCCGTTGAGCAGCGACTTGGCTTCGACATGGGCGCGATCGATAACTTTTTCTGCCTCGGAGACGGCCGTAGCGAAACCGAATGTGCGGTAGCAATACTTGATGTCGTTGTCGATGGTCTTGGGAATGCCGACTATCGAAATCGACAAATTGCGGCGAGCGATTTCCAGGGCGATCTGGTGTGCCCCCCGCTGGGTACCATCTCCTCCTACGCAAAACAGGATGTCTACACCTTGACTGACGAGAAAATCGACAGATTCTCGTGGTTCATGAGGACCCCGCGAAGTGCCCAGGATAGTGCCCCCTTTGTGGTGAATGTCATCCACCAACTCATCGGTGAGCGGAAGCGGTGGTCGCCCCACCGTTGGATTCAGGCCATGATAGCCGTAGCGAATACCCAAAACGCTGCGGATGCCATAGTTGAGTAGCAACTCCATCACCAAACTGCGGATCACGTTGTTGATCCCGGGGCAAAGTCCGCCGCATGTCACGATCGCGGCGGTGGTCTTATGGGGAGTGAAGAAGATCTCGCGACGTGCCCCGGCCAGCTCGAAGGCCAGCTCGCTCGGTTTCTCTCCCAGCTTGAAGCGAGGTTCGTGGAGTATGCGCATGTCGTCGTCGACGAAATCGCCAATGTCATCCCCCGGCGTGGTGGAGAGTGGCAACGGCGACAAGTTGCTTGCCTCACCAAGTGTAGTGACGGTCAATTGTTCTTGCGTAGGAATAAGATTCGCAGACATGATAGGCAAGCGTTTGGAGTCGGTAGTGTTTCAAGTGTTCCAATAGTAGCCGACGGCTATTCGCTTTTTAACCAACCTTGTTCGCGATACCAAGCCGCAGTTTCGGCGAAGCGTTGTTCTAGCGGTGCGGCTGGTGAGTAGCCCACGTCGCGGCGTAGTTTTTCATCGGAGCATTCCCAGCCGCTCGCCACGGCTTCGCGGACTTTGTCCCAATTGAAGATGCTTGGTCTGCGACGCAATTGGCCAATCCCCTCCATCATGCCCCCCACAAGCCAGAACATCAACTTCGGCAGGGGCAGGATGAACATTTGCTTGTCCAATCCAGCGGCGGCAAGTTTGCCGAACTCGCTATAACTGATCGTGCGACCTGAGGTGATGTAATAGACTCCTGCGGCATGGTTGCCTCCTGGCGGTACGCGAGTACCCCCTTCAGCAAGTTTTACCATGGCCGTACACAGATCGGCCACATGCACAATCGACATTGGCATCGAACGCAGACCGGGTACTGGGTGGAGTCTCGTCAGGCAGATCCCTTGAAATAACTTGAAGCTATTTCGATCTCCAGGCCCAAACACCACTGGCGGACGGACGATGCTCAGTGGGACGTGCTGGGCCAACTTGCTGGCCTCGCGTTCCGCAAAGAGTTTACTCTCGCCGTATGCCGAGACGGGAGCGTCGGGATCCGTTTCTTTTTTGGGTGCTCCCGGTACGCTCGGCCCCCCCGCCGCCAGCGAGCTGACCATCACCACCACAGGTGGATTGGTCTTGTGGGCACAGGCTTCCATCACGGTGCGTGTGCCCAGGACGTTATCCTCGAAGAACTCTTGCCGGCTGAGTGCCGAGACCCGCCCCGCAACATGAAAGACCACATCGACCCCAGCAACCGCTTCGGCGAGGGTTTCGAGTACTTGAAGGGAGCCGGTCACAATCTCGGCATCTAGCTCAGCCAAATGGGCGGCCCGTGCTGGATCGCGAACCAGGGTCCGTACCGCCCAACCGAGTTCGCGCAGCGCAACCACCAGATTCGAGCCGACAAATCCCGTTGCCCCGGTGACTAGCGCTTTGTGCATGCCGTATCCGCTACAAGGAGTTTTCTGACCAAGGCATCAAGTTACGCCAACATATCAGAATTTGCGGTCCTCAGGGTGGCCGTCAAGGGGAAACTTGGGGATTCTTTGCTTGACCTGTTCGCAGTGGGCCGATTACAGTGGCAGTTCTTCCTGATTCCACTTGTATCACTTTCACCTTACGCACGCTATCGAACCGGCTATGCCTCATCTGGAAGTGATTCCTGTCTCCAACCGACACGAACGGAAGCTGTTTTTCAATTTTCCGTGGGATTTGTATCGAGACGATCCCAATTGGGTTCCACCTATTCGAATCGTGCAGAAAGAGTTACTCAATTACAAGCATCATCCTTTCTACGAAACGGCCGAGATACAAACCTTTGTCGCCCTCCAGGACGGCAAACCGTGTGGACGGATCGCGGCATTCGTGAATCATGCCCACAATCGCTGGTACGATGAGCAGCGAGGATTCTTCGGATTCTTTGAAACTGTCGAAGATGAAGAGGTCGCCGGTCGGCTGTTCGACTCCGCCCGAGCCTGGTTTGCCGAGCGCGGCATCGAAGCGGTGCGCGGGCCGATGAATCCCTCGCTCAATTACGAATGTGGGCTACTGATCGATGGCTTCCACGAAGGCCCCTGGTTCATGATGACTTACAACAAGCCCTACTACGGCCGGCTAATCGACAACTATGGGTTCCGCAAGGTGCAGGATTCTTTCGCCTTTTGGGGACACGTCGATATGCTTGAGGAAGTCTCCAAACGACTGTATTCACTGAGCCATATCCTGCTCGATCGCTTCGAACTTAAGTGCCGCCGGATGGATACCCGGCGATTTAAGGAAGACGTGAACACCTTTTTAGACATCTACAACCAATCGCTCGTGTCCACCTGGGGCTTTGTGCCCATGTCTGATGGAGAAGTGAAAAAACAGGCTGCCGGGCTCAAGCAGATGATTGTCCCCGAACTCACAACGATCGCCGAGATTGATGGCAAACCGGTCGGCACGATGTTCGGCCTGTTGGATTATAACCCTCGTATCAAAGAGATCGACGGGAAACTGTTCCCCTTTGGTTTCTTGAAACTCCTGCGCAAGCGCAAGGAGTTGAAGCGTGTGCGGCTGATCAGCACGAATGTGCTGCCTGAATACCAGAGCTGGGGCATAGGCATCGCGCTGGTTGCCCGCCTGGTCCCCGACGCTTTGGCCTGGGGCATTAAGGAAGCCGAGTTTTCCTGGGTGCTGGAGAGCAACGACCTCTCGTTCAAGACGCTCAAAAAAGGGGGTGCGAAAGTCACCAAGCAGTATCGCTTTTACGACTATGGTCCGAAGGATACGACACGGAATGCGAAGTTTATGCGGCAGGAGTGATTCGTTAGCCGCGCCGCGCTGACGAGTTTTGCTCGGCAAAGCGAAGCGAGTTCGACATCATCGCCGCATTTCGCGATCCTCTTCGCTGGCGCTGCGAGTCGTGGCTAACAGTCATTGCTGCGGAGGCAGCAGATCCTCCGCTGCGCTGGTGAGAGTCGTGACTCCGGTGCGGAGGGTTGGTTCGATGTCGGGGTAATATTGCGACGAGTGCAGTGAAGGGGCACCTCCTTTGGACTTGTACTCATCGAGCCGCTCCTGGGCGACTGAGCCGACGCTCATCATCTGAATGGGGATGCCGGCGCGGCCGTAGCGGCCGAAGTCTTCGCCGCCCATGGAGGGTTCTTGGACTTCGACGTTTTCTTCGCCGAGTGCTTTGCCGAGTATTGGTCGCAGTCGCTCGGTCAATTCGGGGTCATTGTATAAGGAAGGAGTTCCCTCGGATTGTTGGACCTCTGGTACGGGGGCACCGGCGCTCGCGGCAGCAGCGATGGCCTTGCGACGAATGGCCTCGGCAATGTGGGCACGAGTCTCGTCGGAATAGGTTCGCACGGTGAGTTGCAGTTTACATTCGTCGCCGATGATATTGTGCTTGGTGCCGCCGTGGATTGAGCCGACGGTGATGACGGCTGGCTCGGTCGGCTTGATCTCGCGGCTGACGATGGTTTGCAGGTCGAGTACCAGTTTAGCGGCGATTACAACCGGGTCGATGGTCTGATGGGGCCAGGCACCATGTCCCCCGCGGCCGCGGATTGTGATGTCGACGCTGTCGACATTTGCTTGTGTATAACCGCTGCCGATGCCCAGTTTGCCGGCGGGGCGATCTGCGGCAACATGCAATGCCAGAGCATAGTCGGGCCGCGAAAATTTTTTCAAGAGCCCGTCGGCGATCATGGCCTGGGCGCCGGCACCCCGTTCCTCGGCAGGTTGAAAGATGGCGACCAGCGTTCCCTGCCACGCAGCGCGGTGGGTGGCAAGGTAATCGAGTGTGGCGAGCATCATCGTCATGTGCAAGTCATGTCCGCATGCATGCATCACGCCGACCGTCACGCCGCGCTCATCCGTCGTGCGCACTTGGGAGGCATAGGGCAAGCCGGTCTCCTCGACGACCGGCAGGGCATCCATGTCGGCCCGCAAGAGCAGCGTTGGCCCTTCGCCATTCTTGAGCACTCCCACTACCCCGTGCCCGCCGACGTGTTCGGTCACTTCGAACCCCATCTCGCGCACAGCCGTCGCCATCTTGGCTGCGGTCTTTTTTTCTTCGAACGACAACTCCGGCGTAGCATGGAGTTCCTTGTACAGATCGGCATAATGGGCCACATTTTCATCCAACCACTTGCCAAGCGGTTGAATTGCCGCTCCCTGTGATGCCGAGATACAGCACAACTTTCCGATGATCAGTGCCAGGAAAAAACCAAAATCCAACGTGATCCTATTCATCTGATTGAGCCTCTTAGATTCAGCATTCCGCATTCCGAACTCCGCATTCCTTAATATCCCGGTTGCGACGGATTCAAGTTGTGTAGCGCAAGGCCCTCGGGTACGCCGACTTTTTCCAATTCGGTGCGCAATAGTCGCAGTCCCTCCTTGAAGTCATGGACCTCAAAGACCAATAGATGTTCGGTCGCCGATGCCTGAGGATCGACCTGCCGGAGATGGTTGGAGTAGATGCCGGCCTTGGCGTGTCGGATTGTCGCCCGGAGGGGATTGATGTATTTCGCGCGGACTTCATCCGCCGAGAGTGTCGAGCGGAAAGATACGCCGACTTTGTCCATGATGGGGAAGTGGTTAAGGGTTGGTGGCTTGTGGTGAGTGACCAAGTAAGTGGCCGTCAATTCTTTACCGACCTACAATGGAACAGTATATCGGTTTTTCCCCAGCGGGATATCTTGAAAAGGCGAAGGAATATGTCGCAGCGGAGAAGGGAAAGAAGAAACCTGCTGCTGTGAAAGAGTAACTATTTCACCCGCAAGCTATAAACCCAATGGCCGCGCTGGTGACGCTCGCGGTCGAGCCGTACGGGGCATTGTAAAACTTCCGATTGTTGGAAGCCTTCAGCATCTTGAGGAACGTTCACAAAACCTGACGGCTCATTGCGTTGGAGTTGAAAGAGCAATTCATCCCCCCGGGCATCGATGAGCCAAAACTCTCGTACTCCGGCACGGTGATATGCCGCTGGCAAGCGTTTGCTATCCTTGGCAACTGAACTATCACTGACGATCTCGACGATTAGGTCAGGAGCCCCTTCGACTTCGACATACCGACCCTCTTTGCCAGAGGCCTTGGAAATAAAGCTCACCCGGCCGTTGTCGATCGAGTCGAAGCAGACGACAACCACATCAGGTTCGCAGGAGAGATCACCTGCGATAGAAGAGATCCGAGTTGTATCAGAAAACGTATGACCGAGGTTAAGCTTTTTGACTCGGTTCTTGATTTCGCCTGAAACTTCTACTTTGAGTTCACCATGCGTAAACAAATCTTCCGGCGACATATCCACCTCGATTCTTCCAGCAATAAAATCAATCCGACCGGTATCGGGGAAATCCTCGGAGAGAGCCCATTGGCGAAATTCGGCCAGGTCTCGAATCGTAGGTATCTCAATTTGTTCTTCAAAGATGACGGTTGCCATGGGAAGAGACTCACTTCGTCGGGATTGTCAAATGGCGAGATTCCTCTATTGTACATGGATTGTCTGCTAAGTGGTAGGCTGGCTAACGGCGCTCAATATGGAGCCGCAATCCACCGCGGGGTCGGATGGCGGTGTGCGGTTCCACTTCGACAGGGCCTTGGTCGGCGGCAAGGGTTACGCGGAAGTTGCGTAGCACCGTAGCGACGATGAGCGTCATTTCCAACATCGCGAGTTTCTCACCGATGCACCGATGAGGTCCCAGACCAAACGGGTAATAAGCGTGTTGCGGAATCTCGCCGATCCGCTCAGCGGTGAATCGATCGGGATCAAACTTCAAAGGATCGGCAAACCAACGGTCACTGCGATGGGTGACCCACGGGGCGAGGTAGATCCAGCTTTTGCGCGGCACGTGGTATCCCAGCAATTCGGTTGCAACGGTTGCCTCGCGGAGCATCAGCAGCCACGCGGGGGGATAGAGTCGCAACGATTCCTGGATGACTCGGCGGATCAACGGGAGTTGCTCAGAGTCCACGCAGCATGCTGGGCGATTGCCCAACACGCCTTGAGCTTCTGCCGAAGCTTGTTCGGCGATTTCGGGATGTTCGGCCAACAAATACCAGGTCCAGGCCAGACCCGAGGCGGTGGTGTCGTACCCGGCGACAAACAGGGTCGTGATTTCGTCGCAGACTTGCTGGTCGGTCAGTTGGCCGCCATCCCCTTCGGTATCGACGGCCGTGAGCAGCATCGAGAGCATGTCGCCGCGATCCTTGTTACCACTCTGTCGGCGATTCTCAACCACGCGGCGGACCATGTCATGCAATGTCCGCAGGGCGTGGCGTTTTTTGAGCTTGGCGGGGAGTGGAACCCAATCGGGGATTTGCCACGGGCTACCGAGTTCCACGACCAGCCGTTCCGACAAGTATTCCACCTGCTCGGCCAGTTCGCGGGAGTCGCGGGCCATGTCGACTTCAAACATCGTCTCGGCAATCGTTTCGAGTGTGAGACACGTCATCTCGTCGCAAATTTCCAAGTCCCCCGCGTTGGGCCAGCGGGAAAGCATCTGCTCTGAGCGCCGGGCGGTCACCTCGGCATAACGTGCCATCCGGTCGGCGCTGAATCCCTTTTGCACCAGTCGCCGTTGCCGCAGCCAGAAATCTCCCTCGGTGGTGATAATTCCTTCGCCGTCGATTTTGCGTACGGCATTGCGGGTACGCGGCTCCTTGCGAAAGGTGCGACTCCCGGCGACGAGGACTTCATGAATCGCCTCAGGCCCCGCCGCGATAAAAGCATGTTGTGGGCCAAATCGCAGATGCACCAGCGGGCCATACTTGCGAACCATTTCGGTGGTGAAAGCCAAAGGATCGCGCGAGAACTGCCGGGCGAGTCTTAACCCTAACAGACCAGCGGGAGGTCCAGGGGCGGGAGGTAAGTCGTTCATAAATGCCCTAGCCGGAGGCACACTTGCCTCCTGGTAGCCAATAAGCTGCGAAAATACCCACGATACTCGCATTTCCCAGGCGATAGAAAGGGGCCTGAATGGCAAAGAATGCAAGAAAATATTTGACGTGGAACGCCCCGCCAGATATGCTCTCCCTTGGCTGGTTCTCTTTCTGTGTGACAACGGCCTGCAGTTCCGGCCAATAAGTTCAGGGGCTTTTTTTCGTGGTCTTAATTTTTTTTGGGAGTTGTCTAATGAAACGTTCTCAATTCGTGCTCGCCGCGCTGCTTTGCGTCGGCATGCTTCCCGGCAGTTCTCTGGCTGCTAACGCCTGGTTTAGTCTGAACCTGGAATTCAACAACCCCGCCGATTTCAATTCCGGCGGCACTTGGACTGCGGTCGGTAAAGCGGATGAGCGAGGTTTCGCGGGAATTGTATTACGTTATGATGCGACATCGCTCAACTTCAATCCGGCAACTGGTTTTTTAGCCCCACCTGAATTTGATATTAGAATGTCGCAAATAGGCCCAATGGGCTGGCTGGAAATTGTCCAAGGATTTGGTTTCAATACACCTGTTGTAGATATTGGTGTTATTGGTGGAACGTATGCCTCAACTTATGCAGATGATCCAAATCTCGTCATATTTGGAACAAATCTTGATTTAGGTACCTTCACTGGAGGCGTGGAGTTGGCAACAGGATCGTTTGATCCGGGTGACATTCCAACTTGGTTTCCAGCGGGCCCAGAGCAAACCGGTGCTGCTTTGTTGACTGGTCCCAGCCTACCTGCAATTCCGGCAACAGTTTTCACTACCGTCCGCTATGTTGTCCCCGAACCCGCGACGATGCTGCTCGCCGGCTTGAGTCTGCTCAGCTTTGTGGTGCGACGCCGGTAGTTGCGATATTTTGGATAGTGACTTTTTCTAACAACCAACCGCCCGAGGGATGCTGAATTCCTGCGGGCGGTGTTCATTTTGACCTTCAGCCTGGGTCGAGTTATACTTGCTGCTGGAGGACCATCTGATATGTCTTTTGCTTTGCCCCCTGATTTACAATCGCTAGTAAGCAAACATTTTGCCTTGGGCAATTATGCCTCGGAAGAGGACGTACTGCGCGAGGCACTCCTGGCGCTCGATGATCGTCAAGCGCAGTTTCGAGAGGCTCAAGAGCGAATACAAAGATTTCAAGAGGGCAACAGAATCCATCCAGCAAAGCGAACAAGGGCTTTCAGCGCCACTTGATTTGGATGCCGTCTTACAGCGCATCGAGCAGCGAGTTGCAACTGAAGGGTCGCCGAAGTAATGGCGGACATGATTTGGACTCCGCGAGCGGCTGCCGAATTCGAGGAGATTCTTTATTATGGTTCCTCGCCAGAATCTGTGGGTCGCCAAGTGGCTTTTGGGCGTGTATGACAGGCGTTTTCGAGGCATTTCAGGGCAAAAAGAATGGTTCAGGAATCTGGCCCCCAAAAAACGACCCTGACGGAACAAGCCGTCAG
>JBGSPU010000037.1:0-62297 GCA_041738415.1 Bythopirellula sp. | reverse complement strand
CCGTGATGTCGATGATCAAGAGAAGGCAGGGATCCCATGTACGTGGGCACAATTATTGGAGCCAATGCCGAGACCTGAGATTAATCGCACTCACCCACAACATCATGATTCTTGTGCTTGTTGAGGTTTTCTACAGAGCCGGCCAAACCCATAAAAGTGCGCAAGCGCGCGGCCAACATGACCAAGTTGAATCACGTGCGCGGATGCTGCGATCTCAATTGCACGTGGGTGCAGGAACGCTAATCGGAATCCCCGCCCGGGGAACCGGACGCTAGCGCGTTGCGGCTGATAAAATCAGCCGCAGGGCGCTAGCCCCCGGTTCATTTTGGCTCGGCAGTCGATTAGCGTTCCTGCACCCATGGCACGTGGTGAAAAAGGAATACGTCAACATTTCCCCCAACCCCGATCCAATAACCACCCGCCACCAACCACCTTCTCAATACCGCCCATGAAAGGTCGAATCGGACCGACTGGCCGTCTGCGGCGGGGGGGCAGTTTCGCCCGTAGGCAGCGAAGTGTTCGGTCCGCGGCTTTCCACAAAGAGGAGTGCATCGGCCCGCGGGGGCGATTTCAGTATGGGGAAGTTGTCCGTGATGAGATTCGGCTTGGCAGGCCCTGGCTTGGCCACGACCCCCATGCTCAAGAGCAGCACCTGATCGGTAGGCCAGCGAAACCGTTCGTGCAACTGCACCATAGTTATTTGAGGTACTTGGCATTCGGTACGCTGGTTTTGGGCAACCTGCGTAGGGACTTCTAGTTTCACGGACAGCATTTTTTCTACTTGAGTCAGTTTCAACTTCAACACCGCGTCCACCGTGCGCGTATCCAATGCCAATAGCGGGCTGAATTCCATGCTGAAGCCCTCGTCAAACTGCCCCATTTCGGGCTGATAGCCAGGCCAGGTTTGGTCGGTGCGGACGATCCCCTTGATATAAGACACCGGTCGCATCGTTGAAATCACCAGCGAGGACCCATTCTGTACCATTTGATGGGGCGCATTATGTTCACGGTAGTCGGTGCGACGCTTGAGTTCCGAGATGAGCAATGCTGCATCTTCCTTCGCGAGGATCCAACCTTGTACACCTGGCGACTGCACCGGAATCGATTTTATCAGCGGCAGCGCGCGGGTCCGCCAATTGGGGCTTTCGATCGTGACAATCCGCAGGCCGAATCCATGTTGTTCGGCAATGCTATTGACGAATCGATCTACAATGTCGGCAACAATTGCCTGCATCTGGGGGGTGTGATAGACACGCAAGGTGCGTTGGTCGGCGCTCAGCAAACCAACTGGCTTCGAGTGCCACGCTTCGTAGCCCGTCTCGCGCAAAATCCAATCAACGATCGCTTGCTCTGGTGCGGCCGTGTTTTGCACACGAAGCGTGTAGGGACTGATGTCGTACTCGCGCCACACCTGGCCATCATCATTTGGCAGTGTCCCGCTCCCTTTCGAGACCTGGGCATGCGTTAACTGAGAAATGCTGCCCCCAGGAGGTACTGGGCTGCCGGGCGTGACGGGGCTCGGCTCGCTACTGGTTGGAATAGCCGAATTGAGTGGGGTGGCATTCACTTCCGTAGTTGACGCTTGCCAACCACTCGCGCCGGGCCGTTGGGGTTCGTAGGCTTGGGCGGTTGCCTGGCGGGTATCTATAAGTGTGATGAGTGCGACAAACGCGATGCGAGTGAGCATCGGTGACCTCCTTAGATAACGGGCGACCAGAAGCGGGCGGGAAGTATAGAAACCCGCGTCAGCGGTCACAAGTCCACGCGCCCACCAGCACCGCTAGCGTTACCTTGCGTCCCGATTCCCACGACCTGAAGCTTCGACGACGCAGACGGTGCCGCGATTGTCACTCGGACCAGATTCTCCTAGACTTCAGGAACATGCTGGCGCGACATTCCCTTCAGAGTAGGTAATCTAAATGGCGACCACAATTGGACTTGAATCCCCCCCAGATCCAAGATTGAACTCCATACAAGCCCAAGAGTTTGACGCCGTGTTCTCCGCTGTGCTGACGCGGATGGCCCAGTCATCTGGTCTCACGGTCGATGAACTGCCAGTCAGGCAGTGGATCCGCGAGGCCCGTGCTAGCTTCCCCGGCGACATAGAATCGCACTGGTGGCAGTGGTTGCGGGCAGCAGCCTCGAGCCTGGGATTGAACGCTCGGGCAGTCGAATTGACTCATGACCAGGCAATCGCTCTGGTGGGGAACGGGATGTCCCTAGTCACGGTTGTCAATCACCAAGGTGAAACTGCAGCGGTGCAGCTTGTCCAACAGAATAGACGGGTCACTGCGAAATACTCAACTATTTCCGGGAACAGAATTCTTGATGAGCCAGCACTTTCTGCTTTATTCAACGAAGGAGAACTCCAGGGAACAAACCACTGGCTGGTCTCTAATGAGGTAGACTATCGAACCAATCTGTTACCCAAGGCCAAGCCTTGGAAACGCTTCATGGCGATCATCAACGCCGAAGTAAGCGATATTTGGATCGTCGTCATGTTTGCCTTCTTGGTCGGCCTGTTGAGCCTGGCCACTCCGATTGCGGTCGAGGCCTTGGTCAATACCGTTTCCTTTGGCCGCTTCTTGCAGCCGGTGATTGTGCTCTCCTTCTTGCTCTTAGGGTTCTTGTCGTTTCGCGCAGCGATGCAAGGGTTGCAAACTTACGTTGTGGAAATCATCCAAAGACGGATGTTTGCCCGCATGACTTCTGCACTCAGCTATCGCTTGCCGAGAGTCGATCATGAAGCACTCGATGAAACCGATGGCGCCGAGTTGGTCAATCGATTCTTGGATATCGTAACGGTCCAAAAAGTGATGGCAAACCTCTTGCTGGACGGAGTCGCCATCTTGATGGCAACACTCATCGGCATGGCAGTGCTCGCCTTTTACCATCCTTTGCTAATGGCGTTTAGTATAATGCTGCTAGGATCGGTCGTGTCGGGGATCATCATTCTCGGGCGCAGGGCTGTCCTTACAGCAGTCGAGGAATCCAAGTACAAATACCATGTGGTCTCGTGGTTTGAGGACATCATTCATTCCCAATTGGCCCTCAAACTTGGAGGTGCTGCCGATTTTGCCTCAGAACGGTCTAATCATTGGACAAACGCCTACCTCGGGGCTCGGCAAAAACATTTCCGTATTCTGCTGCGACAGATCCTCTTCGTCCTTTTTCTGCAGGCAATCGCTGCGACCGTGCTTCTGGGTCTTGGGGGTTGGCTGGTGATACAAGGCCAGCTTTCACTAGGCCAGCTTGTAGCTGCCGAAATCATTGTCTCAGCGATTCTTAGCTCTTTGTCTAAACTGGGCAAACACCTAGAAGGGTTCTACGATGCGCTCGCAGCGGTTGATAAACTGGGTTACCTTTTCGACCTGCCGCTCGAATCAATAACCGGCTTGATCCAAACCTGGCCTCCCGGGGCGATCGAAGTCGAACTGAGCGATTTGAACTATCCCCTGTGTGGCAAATCTGTTTTCTCTGCGCCGGTCAATTGTAAGATTCGCTCCGGAGTTTTAACCGCTGTTTCGGGCCCCGGTGGCAGTGGCAAAAGCATCTTGCTCGATCTGCTTTACGGACTTCGTAATCCCTCGACAGGGCATGTCGCTCTGGCAGGTTTCGAACCCCGCGAAATTCGCCCCGAAACCTTACGCGAAAAAGTCGCCCTCGTACGCACAGATACTTTTCTGACGGGCACCCTGGCTGAAAATGTCCACCTTCACCGACCCGAAGTTGGTATCGCCCAAGTCAGAGAGGCACTCGTGGATGTTGGTATGGTGCAAGATTTGAGACTCCTTCCCGACGGTATCAATACCCATCTCACCCAGCGAGGCATACCGCTAACCTCCTCGCAACAGCAGCAACTCCTCATCGCAAGGGCCCTGGCTGGATCGCCAAGCCTGCTACTACTCGACGGTTCACTGGATCTTTTGCCGGCGGGCAAGGTTGTCCAACTCATGGCCATGTTGAAAGATAAAGACATGACCGTCTTAGTTGCCACAAATCGCCCCGACGTGATCAAGCTCTGTGACGATAACCTTCAGCTAGGCCCCGATATTACCTCCTAAGCCAGTCTAAAGCGAATACAAACTCAAACACTTGACTTGATAAGGAAAAACGATGAGCACCGCTCCCACAGGCTTGCTCGTAAGCAAGGACAAGGCGGACACACTTGAGAATTATGAGGATATGTTTCCCACTCAGAGCTTAGTGAGGCTCTCACGGCGGATCCGTGTCTTTTCTAAGGTGCTGCTTGTCCTACTTTGTCTGTCGCTTGTGGCGATGATCTTTGCCCCCTGGCAACAAACGGTCACCGGCAGTGGAGACGTCGCGGCTTACGACCCGATGGATCGTCGGCAAATCGTCGAAGCTCCGATCAAAGGGAGAATCATTCGTTGGGGAGAAGGAATCCGCGAAAATTCGTTTGTCGAGCAAGATCAGTTAATCCTCGAGCTTCAGGATATCGATCCCAACCTCACAAGCCGCTTGGAATTGCAGTTGGAAACTTACAAACGTAATGTCCAAGCAGCCCAAGACCATATTGATGCCTCGAAGCGACAATTGGAGTTCACCCGAACAATCGTTGAATCTTACGAATCTCAACTCAACGCGTTTGAGTCGGTCAGGACCGAAACCGTAGGTGCGGCCGAGGAGTATATCAGCATGGCCGAAAGCAAAGTGGCTGCCGAGAGAAATAATCTGACTGCCGCAGAAGCGGCCTTCCGACAAGCCGAGGCCGACTACTTGAGGCAAAAAGAACTTCACGACGAAGGGTTGGCTTCGCAATTGAAGATGCAGCTTGCCGAGCGGAAATTCCGCGAAGCGGAAGCCAAGGTGGAGCAAGCGAAGTCTTACGTTGAGGCGGCGCTGAGTGAAGTTGCCGCCAAGCGCCGTGAGCGGGATGCCAAAGAGCGCGAGGCCCAAGCCAAGATCGACTCGGCCAGCGCAATGCTTCGCAAGGCGCGCGGCGATATTGCCAAAGGAGAAAGTGATGTCGCCAAGGCGAACTCCGAATTTTCTAAGGCCCAGAAAGAACTTCTCGATGCCCAGGTCAAACTCTCCCGCCAGCAAAGCCAGCTTGTCCGTGCTCCCCGCGATGGCTACATCGTCCGTCTAGTTGCCAATGAAGGGAGCGGTTATGTCAAAGAAGGTGAGCCTCTGTTCGAAATAGTTCCGCAGACTGAAAGGCTGGCGGCACAGATCTGGGTCGATGGCAATGATGTCCCCCTCTTATCGGAAGGCCGACTCGTTCGCTTGCAGTTTGAAGGCTGGCCCGCGGTGCAATTTTCCGGTTGGCCTTCCGTGGCCGTGGGTACCTTTGGTGGAAAAATTGCCATGATCGACTCTACGGATAGTGAAGACGGAAGATTCCGGGTGTTGGTTCTTCCCGATGAGAACGAACCCCCTTGGCCTAACTATCCCTTCCTCCGCCAAGGCGTCCGTACCAATGCTTGGATCCTGCTCGACCAGGTTCGGTTAGGGTACGAAGTTTGGCGACGCATGAATGGCTTCCCCCCCTCGCTCAAGAGTAAGGAAAGCCAACAAAGGAGCAAGCAAGATGGCAAGACTCCAAAAATCAAGATTTGACGTCCCACGGTCCATAATTGCGTTGCAGTTACCCCTCTCAGCCAGCCGATTCTATGTGATGTGAAGCGGTGGCGACTTTGGTTTTTGTTGCTTGCCGTCCTATTCTTGCATCTATTCCTCAGATAATCGGCTTTGTCCGTGAGTCTCTACGCTTCCAGCTCGCTGCTAGCAATCTGTCTGCTAGTCATAGGGTGCGCGACTTCTCGCTCAACCACCCCCACTCAGATTGCGCTTCAGAAGGACTCGTCAATAGCTACGCCCTTAGCTGCCTCACAAGAATATGCCGATGCCTCACCTGAAGGAAATCCGAATGAAGGAAATTCGAATAAGACCTTCGATCACTTTGGATTTGCCACTTCCGATGCATTGCCAGCATCCACTAAGCCTGCCGATCAATCATCGTCCATCGCTCTTATATCCGCGATCGAGGAATTGCCCCCGATATCGGACCAGGAGGCTGATGAGAGCAACAATCTTCCACCGGACGGCTTGATGCAAGTTGACTTGGATATGGTTCTTCAGGCAGTTTACCTACACTTTCCGTTGATTCGCGCCGCTCAGGCAGCTCGAGGGATCGCCGCAGGAGATACTCAGAGCGCTCGGGGGGCTTTCGACCACAAACTGGCTGCCGGCTCGGAAAATCAGTCGTTGGGTTTTTACGAGACCTATCGCCAGGAACTATCCGTCAAGCGGGATACTTACTGGGGTGGACAAGTATTCTCCGGCTACCGCATCGGACGGGGCTTTTTCGAGCCTTGGTATCTTGAACGTCAAACCAACGCAGGTGGAGAGTTTAAAACGGGTGTTGTCGTGCCATTAGCGCAGAATCGCTGGATCGATGCTAATCGTGCCGAACTCTGGAGGGCCCAACTCGAACGAGGTCGCGTGGAACCGGCTATTCAAGCAGAGATTATCGCCAGCATCTTCGACGCCAAAGCGGCATACTGGTTGTGGATCGCTGCCGCGGAGAATCGTCAGATCGTCAACAATCTTCTTGATTTCGCCCTCACGAGAAACTCTGCGCTCAAAAGACAAGTGCAAGCTGGCGACCGGGCAGAGATCGAATTGGTCGACAACCAGCGGTTAATTGTATCACGCGAATCGAAGCTGATTGAAGCAGAACGCAAACTGCAGCAATCGGGCATCAAACTATCGCTGTTTCTGCGTAGTGCCGATGGTGCGCCGCTGGTCCCTGATGAGTCTTGGATGCCGGGAGGATTTCCGCTCAACATTTCATTGATTGAACACCCTGTGGAAGAAGATATTGAAATCGCCCAGCTTAATCGGCCTGAAACTCGTGAGTTGGATTTTCAACGTAGGCAATTGAATGTCGATCTCGAACAGGCCAACAACTTGTATCTTCCTCAAGTCAACGGGGCCTTGATCGCATCGCAAGACGTTGGAGAACCGACGAGTTCCAAACGCGACAAATCGGAATTCGAACTCACGGCGGGTCTGTTCGTCGATGTCCCCTTGGAACGAAACAAGGCCCTGGGCAAGATTCGCGCCACACGCTCTAAAATTGCACAAGTGACCGCCAAACGTCAGTTCACGGCTGACAAGATCGCGACGGAGGTTCGTTATTCCAGAGTAGCACTGCAAGCGGCATACGAACGAGTTGGAAAGATTGGCGAGAGCGCAGAACTCGCAGTTCGGATGGAGCTTGCTGAACAAAAGGCCTTTGAACTCGGTTCGAGTAACCTGCTGAATGTGAATCTACGCGAACAACAGGCAGCCGATGCCGCCGCCGAATTGGTAGCCGCCAAGTTCGATTACTTCGTTGCCTTAGCCGAGTACCAGGCGTCGCTCGGTTTCTCAGAATCTTTGGTGAATGGAGTTGTGGAAGCGAACCCTGCCGAGGAAATTGGCCTCCCACCTTTACCCGAAGGTGACTAGGGCAGAGTCGGGCCCAGTGGAAATGCGGAATAAGACTTCTCATGCTGGGTTTTTCGGTATGCAAAAACCGATTAGCATATCCGGACAAAAAGCTGCCTAGTTGGACTACTTGGCTCCGTATTGCTATGCTGGTAGAAGATGGGAGACTTGCTTCTAGCAGCCTCTTGCACTCGGTGCATTTCAAACTCACTCGAGTTAGCCTGGACCACCTGCGGTAATTGTCACAATGTCCAAACCCCTCCGAACCTGCATATATGCTGTGGTGCATGTGCTGCTTTCGGCAAGTGCTTCGGTCATCCTGGCTGGTGAACCTCTCCAATACAACCGAGACATCCGTCCCATACTTTTTGATGGTTGTATTGCTTGCCACGGGCCCGACAGCGCAGCACGCGAAGCCGATCTGAGACTTGATCTCCGCGGGGAGGCCATTGCCGCTGGTGCAATCGTGCCGGGCGATCCGGAGGCGAGCGAATTGGTCCGCCGGATCCATGCCGAGGACGAAGACGAACGGATGCCTCCCGTCGAAAGCAAGAAGACTCTCACCACAGAGCAGATTGCCACATTAACCCGCTGGATTCGTGAAGGAGCTGAGTACGAGCCTCATTGGTCATTCATACCGCCTGTGCGTCCTGAAATACCCGAAGTCAAGAATTCCTGGTGGGTACGCAACGCAATCGACCAGTTTGTCGCGGCGAAGTTAGAGAGTGCAAATCTCGCACCTGCCCCCGAGGCAGATCGCCGCACATTGGCACGCCGCTTGAGTCTCGATCTGACTGGGTTGCCTCCAAAGGCAGAGCTGGTTGAAGCATTTGTCAACGATTCTTCTTCCGACGCCTATGAGAAACTGGTTGACCGTTTGCTGGAGTCGCCTCATTGGGGTGAGCACCGCGGTCGCTACTGGCTCGACGTGGCCCGCTATGCGGACACGCACGGTATTCATTTTGACAATTACCGAGAGATTTGGTCGTATCGCGATTGGGTCATTGAAGCTTTCAACGAGAACATGCCATTCGATCAGTTTACGATTGAGAACCTCGCCGGCGATCTGCTCCCCAATGCAACACTCAAGCAGAAAACGGGTTCGGGATTCAATCGCTGCAATATTACGACTAACGAAGGGGGCGCGATCAGCGAAGAATATGCCGTACTCTATGCTCGTGATCGCACGGAGACGACGGCCGTCACCTGGATGGGGCTGACGGCTGGGTGTGCCGTCTGCCACGATCATAAGTTTGATCCGCTCAAACAGCGAGAATTCTACGAATTGTCGGCATTCTTCAATAATACGACCCAGGCAGCCATGGACGGGAACATCAAAGACACGCCCCCCGTGGTTGTCGTGCCCTTGGAGGCGGATCGTCAGCGCTGGGGCGAGGTGCAGACGCAGTTGGCACAAACCTGGCAGGAGATGGAAACTCGTCGCCGGACAGCTCGTCCAGAGTTCGACACTTGGGTAGCCTCTGTCAAGAGCATTGATCCTGAGGGTGAAATGCCTCAGGAAGGAATGCAATTTCACGCCGCACTGGATGAGGGGGGAGAGAAGTTTGTCTATTTCGTGAATGGGAAAAAGCACGAAGCTGCGACTCCCAAAAACCTCATTTGGCGCGAAGGCCCGGCGGGCAACCAGGCTGCCTACCTCGAAGGGGGGCAAATCCTGGAGGTCGACGACGTCGGGAGATTCAATAACGAGCAGCCTTTCAGTGTCTCGGTTTGGGTCAAACTTCCCGCCAATGATAGTTCTGCGGCATTGCTCGCCCGCATGAAGGACAGGGATAAACATCAGGGGTGGGATTTATGGGTCCAAGGGCGTCGCTTGGGATCGCATTTCATCCAGAAATGGCCGCAGAATGCCATCAAAGTTCTTACGAAAGAACAACTCACTGCCGACGTCTGGACCCATGTTGCTCTAACTTATGACGGCAGCATGAAGGCAGCCGGTTTTAAGATTTACCTCAATGGCCTTGCGCAGGAAATGCAAGTGGAAGCCGATACGCTCGTAGACGATGAGAAGACCAAAACCGGCGCATCTTTCAAGATTGGCCAACGTGAAAATGGCTCGCCGATTTCTGGAGTAACGCTCACTGATGTGCGTGTCTATGAGCAAGAGTTGTCCTCTCAGGATGTGACGAGCTTGGCCAGTCGTGTGATCTTCGCAGTGTTGGATAAGCCTGCCAGCGAACGGCAGCCTTCTGAACTCGATGCCCTCTACGCTTGGTGGTTGGGTAATCGCGATACTCACTACCCGCAACTCGCCGAGCAGCAAGACGCCTTCCAGCGCGAAGAGCAGGAGATCACTTCACGCGGTACGGTGGCCCATGTTATGCAAGAGCGAGACGAAGCGGCTATCGCCTACGTGCTCAACCGTGGTGAATATGACCAACGGGGCGAGGAGGTTCGCCCAGGTACGCCAGCCATGCTCCCTCCCTTCGACGAAGAACTTCCCCGCAATCGTTTAGGGCTGGCAAAGTGGCTCCTTGATTCTGACCACCCCCTTACTGCTCGAGTGACTGTGAATCGCTTCTGGCAAGAAGTGTTTGGCGCGGGGCTAGTGAAAACATCGGGGGACTTTGGCGTTTCTGGGCAGCTTCCCTCGCATCCTGAACTACTCGATTGGCTGGCGGTAGATTTCCGCGAATCGGGTTGGAATGTGAAGCGGTTTTTCAAACAACTGGTGATGAGTGCCACCTATCGGCAGAGCGCGGTATTTACCAAGGAGAAGCTTGAACGCGATCCAGAGAATCGCTTGCTCTCCCGCGGTCCTCGATTTCGCATGGATGCCGAAATGGTGCGGGACTATGCCTTGGCCGCGAGCGGCCTGCTTGTCGAAAAGATTGGCGGTGCGAGCGTGCGACCTTACCAACCGCCGGGGGTATGGGAAGCCGTAGCGATGATTGGCAGCAACACGCGTGACTATGTGCAAGACCAGGGAGACTCTCTCTATCGCCGCAGTATGTACACTTTGTGGAAGCGCGCCGCTCCGCCAGCCTCGATGGATATCTTCAACGCGCCAGCCCGCGAGCAATGCACGACTCTGCGTGAGCGGACGAATACGCCTCTGCAGGCGTTGGTTACTTTGAACGATCCGCAATTCGTCGAAGCGGCCCGCAATCTCGCCACCCAGGCTCTCCAGCAGGCAGGTCAGCAGTTTACCGAGCGAGTACAATGGATTGCAGAGCAGATCATCAGTCGTCCCTTCCGCGACGAGGAACTGGCCGTCATTCAAGCCTCTTACCATCAGTTGTCGGAGCACTACCGCTCTCATGCAGAGGAGGCGAAGGAATTGATTGCTGTTGGTGAGTCACCGACCGACGAATCGGTGCCTGCGCCGGAACTGGCCGCCTGGACGATGACGGTCAACCAGTTGATGAATCTCGATGAAGTGCTCAATAAATAGAAGTTTATGTGAATCACCATGGCCAGCTTTGACGAATTTCGAACCCAAGTCACACGGCGACATTTTTTCTCACAGGGTGCGAACCTCTTGGGTACCGCTGCGATGGCTTTCTTGGGAGGGCCTCTCCTTGGTGACATCGCTTCAGGGGCCAGCACTTCGGCGAGTTCCCTGGCGGGCAAGCTCCATCTCCCACCCCGCGTCAAGCATGTGATCTATTTGCACATGGTGGGGGGACCCTCACAGTTAGATCTCTTCGATTACAAGCCCGTCATGAAAAGCTGGTTTGATAAAGACCTCCCCGAATCGGTCCGCATGGGTCAGCGGCTCACCACAATGACCTCCGGGCAGGCCCGGTTTCCCATTGCGCCGTCCATGTACCAATTCGAGCAGGTTGGTCAGGCCGGCATGTGGATGGGAGAACTGCTGCCGTGGCTCAAGCAATCGGTCGACGACATGACGTTCGTGCGGAGCATGTACACCGAAGCGATCAATCATGAGCCGGCCATTTCGCTCATGCAAACCGGCAATCAGGTCACTGGTCGTCCCTGCCTGGGAGCCTGGAGTTCCTACGGTCTGGGCTCGCTGAATGAAAATCTTCCGACGTTTGTGGTGATGGTTGCGCGGCCGACCAATGTCGAGCAAGTGCAGGCCATCTCGGCCCGCCTGTGGTCGTCGGGCTTCTTGCCGGGGCAACATGCCGGCGTGAGCCTCCGGTCGGCGGGAGACCCTATTCTTTACATCAACAATCCCCCAGGGGTTTCGAGGGAAGTGCGTCGTACGACTCTCGATGGGATTGAAGCGCTCAACGAGATGAACTATCAGCAGCTTGGCGATCCACAAACCGAGACGCGGATCCAGCAATACGAAATGGCCTACCGCATGCAAGCGAGTGTGCCAGAATTGACCAACATCGCAAGCGAAGCGGAGTCCACTTTCCACCTCTATGGGGAAGCCGCCCGTGAGCCGGGCACTTTTGCCTACACCGCCCTCATGGCCCGGCGCATGGTCGAGCGTGGAGTGCGATTCGTGCAGATCTACCACAACAACTGGGATACGCATGGAAATGTTGCTGGTCGGCTTCCCGATCAGTGCCGCGATGTCGATCAACCCTGCCATGCCTTGATTCAAGACTTGAAACAGCGTGGCATGTTGGATGACACTCTCGTTATTTGGGGAGGGGAATTCGGGCGGACAATTTACTCCCAGGGAGGACTCTCCCACGACAATTACGGTCGTGACCATCACCCCCGCTGCTTCACCATGTGGATGGCAGGGGGTGGATTCAAGCCCGGCACGGTCTACGGCGAGACCGACGATTTCTCTTACAACATCGTCAAGGATCCTGTCCACATTCGCGATTTCCACGCCACAGTGCTGCACCAGCTCGGCTTCGACCATGAACGGTTCACATTCAAGAGCCAGGGCCTCGACCAAAAACTAACCGGGGTGCTCCCGGCACGGGTCGTCACCGATTTGCTCGCGTGATTCGTGTTAGCCGCGATGCTCCAGCGCCCAAGTTAGCCGCGATGCGGAGCGCCAGCGCAGCAGAGCGCGTCTTCGCGGCACCTCCACTCCCCGATCACCGCACGACCCGGGCCCCGCCACCCTTCATCAGCTTCTCGACTTCCTTGACGGTTGCCATCGAGGTATCCCCCGGCGTGGTCATCGCGAGTGCCCCGTGGGCGGCTCCGTAATCCACTGCGTTTTGTCCGTCACCTGTCGTAAGTAGCCCATAGATGAGTCCGCTGGCAAAACTATCCCCGCCGCCGACACGGTCCATTATTTCCAACTTGGGGTAGGCGCGCGATTCGTAAAAGTTGCCGTCGTACCAGACGATCGCACTCCAGTCGTTCACGGTCGCGGTGTGAACTTCCCGCAGGGTGGTTGCCGTAGCCACGAAATTGGGGAATTTTGCCACGGCCTTTTCAATCATCCGCTTAAAGTTCTCGACATCGATATTGCTGATGTTCTCGTCCACACCCTCGACCTCCAGACCCAGGCAGGCTGTAAAGTCTTCTTCATTGCCGATCATCACATCAACCGACTTGGCGATAGCTCGATTCACTTCCTGCGCCTTGTTTTTGCCACCGATCCCTTCCCAAAGCGAGGGGCGATAGTTCAGATCGTAACTCACCACGGTCCCGTGCTTCCTCGCTCTCTCCACTGCCTCGACCACCACTTCCGGCGTGGTTGCGCTGAGCGAGGCAAAGATTCCCCCCGTATGCAACCAACGCACACCGAGTTCACCAAAAAGGTGTTCCCAATCGATGTCTCCCGGCTTGAGTTGACTCGCAGCCGTGAGTCCCCGGTCGCTACAACCGACCGCGCCACGAACCCCGAATCCACGCTCGGTAAAGTTGAGTCCATTGCGGACCGTGCGGCCGATGCCGTCGTACTTCACCCAGCGTATGAGCGAGGTATCGACCCCCCCTTGGAGAATAAAGTCCTCGACGAGCCGCCCGATTTCGTTGTCGGCGAACGCGGTGACGACCCCCGTACGCAAGCCGAAACACTTGCGCAACCCGCGGGCGACGTTGTATTCGCCGCCCCCCTCCCACGCGCGGAACTGGCGAGTGGTGCGAATGCGTCCTTCTCCCGGGTCAAGTCGCAACATCACTTCGCCGAGCGACACCAGGTCGTAACGACAATCTTCTGCCGGTTTGATCTTTAGCTGCATGTTTTTCTCCGTTTACGCCTTTCTGGAATTTTTGGCAGCGGGTTAGATTTTAGCCGTCTCACCTGACACTCACAATCGTTGCTGGCTTTCATAGAGGCCGGAGCGAGTAACGCGCTTTTCCGGCTGAATAGCTGAGAGTCGAGAGCTGAGAGCCAGAGGAATGACTCTTGACATCACTTTCGACTCAATCGCTATGCCGGTACTCTTGCATCCGCCGCGGTGGTCAGCACCTCATTCAGCTCGGCCAGGTCATTCGAGGCTGAAGTTTGTCAAGCCTCGCACATTTGCAGAATCCGTGAATTGCTGTCGGTCGGTTTGACCGCTGTTCGCAAGAGAAGCGATAACGGCCGAGATCAGCGTCCAAAGCAAGCTGGCGCGGCTCTTGCGCACACCAGAGATGTGACAGCTTGATTTGGTCCGTCTGCATCGAGTTTTTAGGCATCCCCACCTTCCGATGTGGACAATTGCTTCTTGTAGATGCTGTGAATAAGGCGGAAGCCCCGAAACTGTGAGTACATTCGCCACACCGCAAAGTATAGGAGACTCATAAAGCCAAGAACCAAGAACAGGCGCGAGTCCCTTATCAGTCCATATACAAAGAACCCGATACTTGGTACCAACTCCTGAACCCAGCCAATGACCCGGGATCGCACGGAAACCGGAATCTCTCGGAGATCCTTCAAGTATCGTTTCTCTTGTTCTGTTAATTCTTGCTCGTTCTTCATTTTTCATTTGAGTTGTCGAGGGACGCCGAACAAGATATGGGTGGAGTGTACCTTCTCGTAGCGCAATAATACCAACTTTTCTTTTTCGCGGCAAAGCTATGCTGGGATTGAGCTTAAGACGCCAGGGTGCTGACCGTGCCATTTTATTCCAGGATAAGTGATTGCAATTCTGGAAAGTGTACTCAGGTTCATTTTTATGAAGCTGCTCAACCAAGTTCGCCAGAAATTGCGTGCTGGGCACTACGCCTATCATACCGTGCAAGAATACGTCCACTGGACGGCGATGGGGACACACTTCTCCATGCCATTAGGTTCATTGCCAATCATTTCTCGTTCAATTCTTTACACCGAAGGTGTTACATTCCACAGCCCAGGGTCGCGAGAGCGCACCCTGGGTTATTTAAACCCGATCCGATACGGCCCAAGACACTGCTGGGCAAGCCAGCAGTGGCACCCGGTGCTGACGCTTCTGGACGTGCCCTGTAACACACCGGCGGATTCCTCGCTTAATCGGGTAACAAATAACCTCCCCTCGTTGCCAGGAGATCCTCCGATGAACTTAGCTGCCGTACTTAGCTCGCCGTTCTTGCCCGCCACCAGTCCCCGCTTCACCTGGTCGCAACTGACCATGGCTCCCGCCACAGCGAGTATCCATGCCGTCACCACCCGCCGAGACGTTGCCGAGTTCATCGATTTACCCAAGCGGATCTACCAGTACGACACAAATTGGGTGGCACCGCTCGACATGCAGGTTCGCGAATTTCTCGACCCGCGGCGGCATCCCTTTTTCCGTCACGGAGCGGCACAGGCCTTTCTCGCGCGGCGCGATGGGCATGTTGTCGGGCGAATCGTGGTGAGCGACGATCCAACTTACAACCAAGTACATGGCACCAACGTCGGCTGCTTTGGCATGTTCGAATCGATCGATGACGTTCGGACCAGCCGGGCTCTCCTGGACAGGGCCAGCGCCTGGCTGCGCGCACGGGGCCGCACCCAGCTCATGGGCCCCATCGATTTTTCCACGAACTACCCTTGTGGGCTGCTGGTCGACGGCTTTGACACCCCACCCGCCGTGATGATGAACCATCAGCCGCACTATTACGAACGGCTCCTTTCGCGATATGGACTCGAGAAGGCCAAGGATTTGTACGCGTGGTGGTTTGATCGCCAGAACAACATGGACGCTCACTGGAGTGGCCGGGTGCAAAAGCTCTCCGACCGGTACGGTGTGACGGTGCGACCCATGAACTTCGCTGACTTCGATGCCGAGATCGCCCACTGCAAGACCATCTACCACGAGTCACTCGACCAGAATTGGGGCTTTGTGCGAATGAGCGATGCCGAGTTCAACCACTTGGCCCGTGACCTCAAGCGGCTGGCGGTTCCCGAGTTGGTGCAACTTGCCGAAGTGGCCGGCCGGCCGGTGGGAGTGTCAATTATGCTCCCCAACCTGAATGAAGCGATCCAACCCCTCGGGGGCCGCCTCACGACCGCTGGCGTACCGGTCGGGCTGATGCGGCTAGCTTGCCGGCTACGAACGATTCGCACTGGTCGGTTAGCGGTGCTAGGCGTGATCCCCGGCTATCGCAAGCGGGGTGTCGCCGAAGCATTGATTCAGCAGACTTTCCAGAACAGCATCGGCAAACTCGACTATTGCGGTGCTGAACTAAGCTGGACCCTCGAAGACAATACGCTGGTGAACCGCATGATCGAGCGTGTCGGTGGTCGGCGGTACAAGACCTACCGGATATTTCAGAAGGACTTGTTTCCGGAGGGGAGGATGGGGATGAAGCGGTAGTGGGGAATGAAAAAAGTAATCTGTAGGAATCGCTTGAATCTAAGCGGTTCGTCTCGCATGGAGTACTTCGCCCGGTTCAATCTGTCGAACATCCTTGGCGTCAACTGTAATTAGGGCGATCGTTGCGCCACCACCGTCAACAAATTCCACTTCGTAAGCCGCATTATTCTTGTAAATATGTACGACGGTACCGACGTCCCCGCGATTTAGTTTCTCGTGGTTGGGGTCACAATCAAGCACAACGAGTGAATGTTCAGTGATCATTATGAAGCATCCGGATAAGCAGTTACCAAACGCGGAGGGTTATCATCTTCAACGACCCAAACTGTAAGCACCCGACCTGGCCGATGATCGGGCTGGGCTATCGTACCCGACGCCTTGTATTTTACACCAAATGGCGACCATTCGGTATCGAAGCGTTCGCAAGACTTGGCGATTTCCAGGAGATTTTTCGCTAATACCTGCCAGTTTTACTTTGTGAGAAACCAAGGGTCTCAAACCAAACTGCTTTCGAACCGCCTTCGGGGTGCTCATGGTTCAGAAGATATCCCTGGATTTTTTCACGACTGGCAACTGCTCGTGCAGCGTCGGGTATTGGCATCAGTTGTCTCAGTGGCTGATCAAAGTTCAGCTTTTTTGTTTCGTCCTAAGTAATGACGCAACGTAGCTGAATGTCTCCTTACAACTTCCCCACCAAGATCGAAGCGTTGTGCCCGCCAAACCCGAAGCTGTTGTTCATCGCGAGGCGGATGGGACGTTCTTGGGGCGTGTTGGGGGTGTAGTTGAGATCGCAAGCCGGGTCGGGGGTGTCGAGATTGATCGTCGGTGGGGCGACCTGATCGCGGATCGCTAAGAGACACATCACCATCTCCACACCGCCGCTGGCTCCCAAGGTATGTCCCAACTGGCTCTTGGTGCTCGAGACGTTTAGCTTGTAGGCATGATCCTCGAAGACGCGCTTGATGGCAATCGTTTCGGCCTTGTCTCCCAGTGGGGTGCTGGTGCCGTGGGCACTGATGTAGTCGACGTCCGATGGATTAAGGCCCGCGTATACCAGGGCGTCGCTCATGGCCCGTGCGGCACCGGTTCCCTCGGCGTCGGGCTGTGTGATATGTCCCGCATCGGCACTAGCACCGAAGCCGAGCACTTCGCCGTAAATGTGTGCCCCGCGGGCCTTGGCGAACTCCAGTTCTTCGAATACCAGAATACCGGCCCCCTCGGCAAGTACAAACCCATCGCGTTCCGAATCGAATGGCCGACTGGCCCCCTTGGGGTCATCGTTCCGCATTGACAGTGCTTTCATGTTTGAAAATCCGGCCAGCCCCATCGGAGCGACGGCGGCCTCGGTGCCGCCGGTGAACATCACCTCAGCCTCGCCGTAGCGGATCGCCTTGAAGGCATCCCCCATGGCGTTGGTTGCGCTGGCGCATGCAGTGGCAACGGCATAATTGGGTCCACGCAGTCCAAAGTGAATTGAGATATGTCCGCTCGCGGCGTTGAGCATCATCTTGGGGATCGTAAAAACAGATACTTTTTCCGGCCCCTTCTTGATAAGACGGGCTTCCTGTTCTTCGATTTCATTGAGTCCGCCGATGCCTGAACCGACAATAGCTCCCATGCGAAAAGGATCGTACTTGGAACAGTCGATGCCAGAATCTTTCGCCGCGTCGATGGCCGCCACGAGTGCGAACTGTGTAAAGCGATCGAGCCGTTTTTCCTCTTTAGAATCGAAGTAGCCGTCGACCGACCAATTGGCGACGTCGCCTCCGAACTTGACTTTGTAGTCGGTCACGTCGAAGAGGGTAATCTCGTGAATCCCGCTCTGGCTATCCAGAATCCTCTTCCAGAGATCGTCAACCTTGCAGGAGAGCGATGTGACTGCACCAAGCCCTGTTACGACTACACGTCGATTCATGTCTCTTGTCTGACCGCTGAGGCGTCGTGAAAGCGTGAGTGTTAAAATCCGATAACAAGGGACCCACTGCGAAATAAGCGCAGGGGAAATAATGAGAGTATCCCCGAAACCGACCTAATTCGACTCGGCCGACTGCAGTGGTCGTACTTACTTGTTTTGCTCAATAAATTCCACCGCCTGGCCGACGGTTTGAATTTTCTCGGCGGCTTCGTCAGGAATATTGACGTCGAATTCCTCTTCCAACTCCATGACCAACTCGACCGTGTCCAGCGAATCGGCGCCCAAGTCATTCACGAAAGAGGTTTCGGGAGTGATCTTGTCTTTGTCGACTCCGAGTTGTTCCGCTACGATGTCTGTCACACGTTCCAGTACTGAGGCCACTTGGATGGTCCTCCTTTAAGCTCTGTAAAAATATGCCCATGTTTCGCAAGAATTGCGGAGGGCTCTTTCCCACCCCCCGTTCTTGCGAAAACTACTATGTAAGTTCGCTTTCGCAGCAGTACCACAGAAGTCTGTCTAACACGGCTCTCCGAATCGTGGAAACACGGCTCAGAGAGTCGCGTTTCACGAACGGCCGATGGTTCACAATAGACCCTCCCTGCGAAGTTGGTCAAGATATACCGTTTCTGCACGTGGTTGTCTAGGTCGCTCGGGGCAATTCAATCCGAGGCAACCTTAAGCGGGCTAAGCAGTTAGGCCTCCGTCGATCACCAGGATCTGGCCCGTCAGATAGGCGGCCGAAGCGCTGGACAGGTAGAGCACGGCGTCGGCGATCTCCTCGGTTTCGCCCAGCCGTTTGGCAGGAACCCGCTTTTTGACTTCCTCCTGGACCAGTGGCCCCATGGCGTCGGTCATTTCCGAGGCAATAAACCCAGGACAAATGGCGTTGACGGTCACCTTGCGGCCGGCGATTTCCCGGGCCACGGTCTGAGTCAGCCCGATGATTCCGGCTTTGGAAGCGGAGTAATTCGCCTGGCCCGGATTGCCCATGATGCCCGATACGCTCGAAATGCTGATAATCCGCCCCGAGCGTTTCCGCATCATTTCCTGGATCGCTCCGCGAGTGAATAGGAATACGCTCCGTAGATTGGTGGCGATCACGTCGTCCCATTCCTCGTCGCTCATCCGAGGAATCAGCGTGTCGCGGGTGATGCCGGCGTTGTTGACCAGAATGTCGAGTTGCCCCCACTCGGCGATTACCGCGTCTATCACTTTTTGCGAAGCCGCTGAGTCGGTCACGTCGCACGGATACACGGCCGCTATGCCACCGGCGGCTGTAATCTCCGCCGCGGTCTCGGCCAGCTTATCTTCGCTTCGGGCTACGCAGGCAACCTTTGCCCCGGCTGCGGCCAGCGTGATGGCAATCGTCTTGCCAATGCCGCGCGAGGCACCCGTGACGAGGGCCGTCTGTCCGGAAAGATCGACTTGAATTCTGCGGTTAGGTGATTCACTCATAATTCGGGAACTCGATTTTTTAAGGGAAAAGTTAACTTGAAGAAATCGGCCGCGGGTGAACGCGGATTTGGCTGAGACACTTGGATCGTTTCTTCACAACCATTGTACAAGTTTTCTGACCCAAGCTCATCCGCCCCATCCGCAAAAATCCGCGTTCCATTTCTTATACTTCAATATTCTCACATGGTAGCTTGCGCGAGATTCGCTTCAATAAGCCCCGCAGCACGCGCCCAGGGCCGATCTCGTAGCAACGCCCGACGCCGAATTCACCGATGAGCCACTGCATGGAATCTTCCCACAGCACCGGCTCGACCACCTGCCGCTCGAGCAGGTTGCGGATTTCTGATGGGTCGTCGTGCGGGCGGGCATCGACGTTAGAAACCACGGGGATCTGAGGCGCGACAATCTCCACATCTGCCAATGCGGCCTGCAGTCGAACCACGGCTGGCTGCATCAGCGGGGTGTGAAACGCACCAGCTACAGTGAGCGGAATCACTTTCATCGCCCCAGCGGCCTCGGCCAAAGGTGCGATCCGCTCACAGGCACGCTTACTCCCAGAGACCACGATGTTGCCTGGGCAAAGAAAATTTGCCAGTTGCAAAACGTCTCCATCCCGAGCTTGTTCGACCAATTCTTCGACTTGTATTTGCTCGAGTCCGAGCACACTGACCATGCCGCTTGGTGCTGCATCCGAGGCGTCCTGCATCGCCTGGCCCCGCACTTGCACCACACGAAGCGCCGAGCCGAATTGCATCGCACCGGCAAAGACGAGTGCCGTGTATTCCCCCAAGCTCAGACCGGCCGTGGCGGCACAGCTTTTAACGACATCCGGCGAGTCTTGTTTCAATTGCTCCAGGGCTGCCAGACTACAGACGAACAGCGCGGGTTGGCTATGCACAGTGGAATTGAGTTTCTCGGCTGGGCCAGAGGTGCAAAGTTCCAAGAGGTCGTAGCCCAGGATGTCACCAGCGCAGTCAAACAGTTCACGGGCCTTGGGCAGCGAGAGGGCCAATGCGGCTCCCATGCCTACGGATTGGGCACCTTGGCCAGGAAATAGAAACGCGGTTTTTGTCACGAGTTTACCACGGGGCACTCATGCCCAATCAGAGTTTTCGCGCAAGCGGACCACACTGGCGGAGCAGAAACGCGAGGATCATTCCCCGGTTTCGACCATCACTCGGCCCATGTACTGCCCACAGTTGGCACAGATGGTGTGCGTGGGACCAGGGGTGCCACACTTGGGGCAGGACTGCAACTGCCGAGCGGTCAGCCGATCGTGCGAGCGACGCTTGCCACTACGAGAATTGGAATGTTTACGTTTGGGGACGGCCATGACTCTCGGCTCCAACGAACCTGTTGTTACTGACGGGGACCATTATTTGGAAGCCCCTCAGGATACCGGCTTGAATGGCAGGTTGCAATGGTCGGCTGGAGGTAAAACTACGCAGAAAAATGGGGAATGTGGCAAGGAATCGGGCAGAAACAGGCGTGTGGAGGTGATACCCCCCAGCCGGAGGACCACGTCCTCCGGGAAAAAGTTCCAAGAAAAGTTCCAAGAGAAGATAGTTTTGGAGACTCCGAAATATGGAAGCGAACAAGCCGTCCTGCGCCGAGAGTCTGTTGAAAATGGAACTGCAGAAACCACACCCCTTCATGGGGGGCTTGGTACCAGAATTTCCCGGCGATTTGGAAAAAATGGACTTGAGCACGAGCCCGTTGAGTTGCGAGCCCAGGCAGTTGACATGAGCCAGAACATCTTGCTTCACCGCTATCAGCCTTCCGATATCGACGCGATCTGGGCAGCCGTGGAGGAGTCACGAGCGGAACTCACGCGCTGGATGGCCTGGTGCCACGACGACTATTCACGAGAGGACGCCCGGATTTGGGTGGAAGGGAGAGCCGCCGCCTGGGATGCCAACGAAGAATGGGGTTTTATCATTGTCGATGAAAACGACCGATTACTTGGTACATGCGGAATCCATCGCATAGACCTGATGCATCGCGTGGGAGAACTCGGCTACTGGGTACGGACTTCCGCCGCAGGCCGCGGCGTGGCCACCCAGGCAACTCGCCAACTTTGTGAGTGGGCGTTTGAGGAGAAGTGTCTCCGTCGAATTGAGATCTTGACCGATGTCGAGAATTTGGCCAGCCAACGAGTGGCTATCAAAGTAGGTGGTATTTACGAAGGAACTTTGCGTAATAGATTGTTGGTAGAGGGGAGGTCGCATGATTGTATGCTGTTCGCGGTGTTGAGTGACAATTTGTAAAGCTGTTGGGCAGCCATTTGGGTTGCGAATGGAGTCTGAAAGACTGCTTCGCACAATCGCCATGGCTCTTTCGGGCAAAAGATTTCTTAAGGTGGAAGTATCTCACTTACCAGAGAGTCACAAGAATTCCGGAAGAGCCGGATTTTTCATTATTCCGCAAGTCGTCGGGTGGTCAATTGACGATCATCAATTGAGATTGCCGGCCATCTACCGCTAAGCGGCAAGCCACCATCTACTCAAACAGCCGCTCTTGGCCCATATCAATCGGCTCGGCGTAGCCACTATGGAAATCCACCGGCGGGGTTGCACCCAGGTGCTCGTAACCGGCGGCGGTCAGTTTGCGGCCGCGGGGGGAGCGAATTACCAACTCGGCCCGTAAGAGAAACGGCTCCACCTCGTCGGTGAGGGTGTCGGTGGCCGTGTTGAGCGTGTGGGCGACAGCTTCCACGCCGACCGGTCCGCCGTGGAAGACCCGCATGATGGTTTCCAGGTATTTGCGATCCTGCACGTCGAGGCCCATTTGGTCGATGCCGAGCATTTTCAGAGCGGTCTTGGCAACCTCGAGTGTGATCTTGCCATCGGCCCGACTCGTGGCATAGTCGCGGACCCAGCGGAGGCGGTTGTTGGCCACACGGGGAGTGCCCCGACTGCAAGAAGCGATCTTGTGGGCGGCAATGTCATCGGTTTCGATGCGAAGCTTCCTGGCATTGCGGCGGACGATCTCGGTCAGTTCTTCGTCGCTATAGAATTCCAAATGTTCGCGAACCTGGAAGCGATCCCGTAGGGGGGCCGAGAGTAGGCCGCTGCGGGTGGTGGCGCCGATGAGGGTGAACGGCCGCAGCGACATGTTGACCGTGCGGGCCGAGACTCCCTCGCCCAAGGTGATGTCGACGCGGAAATCTTCCATGGCCGGGTACATGAATTCCTCGACCGCCTTGGGGAGGCGGTGGATTTCGTCGATAAACAGGATCGAACCTTCCTCGGCGTTGGTCAGATAGGGCAGCAAATCTTTGGGTGCTGTGAGAGTGGCACCACTGGCGATTTGCAGCGGCACATTCAGCGCGCGCGGGATACAGGTGGCGAAGGTGGTTTTGCCCAGCCCCGGGGGACCGTCCAAGAGGACGTGTCCCAAGGGTTCGCCACGAATGAGGGCTGCATCCACGGCGATCTTGAGCCGCTCATACACTTCCCGCTGCCCGACCATATCCTCCATCCGCTGGGGTCGCAGGGCGACATCTTCTTCGCGTTGCTGCGGGTCGATAGCGGGTGCAACTTCTGGGTGAGCTGCATCGTCGGCGGAGAGAATTGGTTCGCGGGCCATAATGTCTCAATCAAAGTCTGAACAGATGTATGCTAGTTACGACAATATAACAGAACACGTGTTTGCGAGGAAACCGCGAAATGCGATAATCTCTCGTATGACATGGCAGCACTATTTACGTGTGAAGACTCGTGATCCTGCCTTCTTGTGGCGGATGGTGATCGGAATCATCGCAGCAGGGGTGGTCTTGGGCTGGCTTGCGCAGCTATTGACCGGTAGGCAAGGAGGCTCGAGCGGGCCGCCAGAATCCCGAGTCTACGAGCAACTCAAACTGCTGGCTGGCCAGGGGGAGTGGTGGCAAGTTTGGTGGGAGATCCCTCGGCAGATGTTTGCTAATTTCAGCCCCGGAGTTATTGCTCTGGCCTTGTTGGCGGGCTGCTGTTGGCTGGTGTTCCTATTGCAGGCGTTACGGTCGCACAATATCAGAGATTGGCGGTTCTGGGGGGCATTGGTTGCCATTGTCCTGGGAGTTCTGAGTATTTGGCCAACGCGATTCTTCTCGCTGTGGCAAGAATATCGCTGGCATCTAGAATTTAGCGTTGACCTGCTGTCAGGATTGCGCTTCTTTGTGCTTGGAGTGGGACTCCGAGAAGAGTTGGCCAAATTGCTTTGTTTGCTTCCTCTGCTAGTTGTCATCATTAAGAAGCGCGACGAAACATCGGCGCTTATCTTGTCGGGCTGTGTCGGCTTGGGATTCGCTATCAATGAAAACATGGGCTATCTCACCTCCAGCCGTGGAAGCGACACCCTGGGTCGGTTTCTTACGGCCAATCCATTCCACATTGCACTCACCGGACTGATCGGGCTGGCCGTTTACCGAGCTTGCTTGGATTTCCGCCATCAAGGCCCCCAGGCCTTGGCCGTGTTTGGCGTGCTGGTGTTCGCGCATGGTCTCTACGATGCAGTCATCGTGCTGCCCGACCTGGCCGAGTATTCCATGGGGGGCCTCATTCTATTCGCACTTGTGATGTACCAGTTCTTTCACGAGCTTCGCAGTCTGCGATCGCGAGGAAGTAACATGATAAGTCTGACAGCGACGTTCTTGCTGGGCGTTTCGTTGCTGACTGCCGGGACGTTTGTCTACATCAGCGCGCTGGCAGGGACCGCTACCGCTGCCGACAACTTGATGACCGACGTCATTGGCCTGGCCGTGATGATGTATCTATTTTTAAGGGAGATGCCAGAGTCGATGGTCAGTGTGTGACTCGCGAAAAAGTTGCGTCACGGTTGACGTTTAGGATTCTCGATTTCCGCGAGAAAATCGTTCACAACTTCGCAAAAATCGTCAGCCAAGGGGTCGTTGTGATGGCCGTTGGTGATTTCGACAAACTTCTTCTTATTGGTCACCGCGGCAAAGAGTGGCCGGGCGAATTCGATCGGAATTAGCTCATCGTTGGTGCCGTGAAACTGGAGAACGGGGCCGTCAAAATGCTTCATTCGTTGTACCGAACGATAGGGGTTCCTCATCAACAATCTGACGGGAACCAGGGGATATTTACTGGCTGCCAGGTCGTCCAGATTTGAAAAAGTGCTGTGCAGAACGAGAGCTTCCGCACCGAGTCGTGCAGCCGCAGCAACTGCCACAGCACCTCCCAAAGAGCGGCCGAAAAGGATGACTTCGTTAGGACTAAGATTGGTCTGGTTGGCAAGCCATTGTTGAGCGGCTAGGGCGTCGCTGATGATACCTTCCTCAAAAGGAGAGCCTTCACTCTGGCCATAGCCGCGATAGTCGAAAACAAGGGTCGAGGCATTCAAGCAGTCACGGAGTTGAGACCCTAACTGGACATTCTGGTCAGCATCCTCGCCGTTGCCATGGAAATAGATGAGGGCCCGAGTGGAGTCGCTGTTGGGGAAGTACCAGCCGTGTAGTTTGGTGTCATCTTCGGCGTGGAACCACACTTCTTTGCCACCCGATTCTTGAGCCTCAGCTTGCTGACTCTGAGGCGGCATGTAGATGAGTTGGCTTTCCAAGGACATGAGCATCAGGCAAAATATCAGATAGACGAGCAATCCCATGCGGACAATTCTGCTGCCTGCTTTTGCAATCACCTTGGGGAATGAGTGTTGCGTGTGCTGTTCCGGCGTTGGTTGATTCAACTTTTTCTCAATCATTACCGATACGCGTTCCCAACTGGCTCGAGCGAATCAATAAACTCCACGAGGGCTTCGTAACAGTAATCTGGCAGCGGACCGCTGTGGTCGCCGTCGGGGACTTCGATGAACCGCTTGTTCTTGCCGGGGGCCGCATCGAACAATTGTTTTCCCATGGCAAACGGCACGATGCGGTCGGCTGTGCCGTGGGTCTGCAAGAGCGGACCATGATAATGCTGAATACGCTCGAGAGAGGAAAACCGATTCTGCATGAGCCAGCGCACCGGCAGCCAAGGGTAATTGTGCGCAGCGGCATCAACGAGGGAAGCAAACGTGCGGTCGAGAACCAAGCCGCGCACATGGTATTCGGCGGCCAACTCCACCGCGACCGCCCCTCCCAGCGAGCGACCGATCAGCACAATGTCCGCTGGGCTAACACCAGTTCTCTCAGCGAGCCACAAATGCGCCACCCGGGCGTCGGCGATGACGTTTTTCTCATGGGGTCGGCCCTCGCTATGGCCATAGCCGCGATAGTCCCAGGCAAACACAGTTACGCCGATGCGTTCATGAAGTACACGGAGCCGATTGGCAAGCTGGGCAACATATTCGCCATTGCCATGGCAATACAAAACGACCGCTTTGGGTTCAGGATGCGGCACAAACCAGCCATGCAGTCGCGTACCGTCTGCTGAGTGGAAGTAGATGTCTTCGAAGGGTAAATCGGGGACATCCCAGTCATCTTCATTCACCGGTGGGGCAGGAAATACGAGCAACCGTTCGAGTATGCTAAACATGGACCTGAAAAATCAATCGAATACGGGGAAGGAATCCGGATGCTCACAAACTATTGTAATCACGGCTGTTACGGATCGTCGACAGCATCGTTTTGGGGCCGAATATTGCACGATAGCGGTTTAAAATCTGGGCTTTTACCCAACCGATCCGCAAGTTACTTGGGATTTGTCCGCCGGAAATACTTGGCGCAGGAGACTGATAATAGGTATTATAGAGATAGCTGCCGTGAGCTCATCGAGGCCCGTAGTCTTCTCATCGGCGGAAACTCTTCATGCGGAGGGCAGATGATGCGTGTTCTTATAAGCGGATTGATTGGCGCCGCAGCCAGTGCGGCTGCGTGGTTTTACCTGGAACATGCCACCGGGCATGAAATGGGGTGGCTGGCGATCGCTGTGGGTCTTGTAACTGGCCTGTGTGTGAATGCTGGTGCAGGTCCGTCTGCTAGAGAAAGTACGGGTCGTGCGGCTTTGGCGGCAATTTTGGCCCTGGCTGCCATCGTGGGAGGACGGGTTGCCTACGCCAAGGTCATGCAAAACGTTAGCCAAGTAAAAAACGTGGGTAATATCGTAGCCGAAGTGGAATTACAAGGTGAGGACGCCGAAGGGGATGAAGTCGCTGAAGCCGTCGTCGAACAAGAGCCAGTGGAACTTCCAACGGCGAGGTCTCCTAAGGCGATTCGACTAGAGAAACCTTCCGTAGACACGGTCTCGGAAGTAGACTTCCTGTATATGGGTGTGGCAGCATTGTTAGCCTATGTGACAGGCAAAGGTCGCAACAAGACCGCTCCTGTTGATCATGAGGCTACCATTCCTCCGGTTGACTCGGCCGGCGAGCCAACGACAGCTTGAGTAGCGTGAGCTATTTGTGGCTTACTAGTTTTGACGTTGTTCGTAGACTGCGTGTAGTAGTTCTTCAACATCCTTGAATTTCTTTTTGCGCGATAAGGCGTCGTCTAACAGGCGACGCGCATGCGACTCGCTGTGGCCTAGCGCTCGCAATACGTCGAATGCCTCGCTTACCACGTCGCGGGGTATGTCGGCGTCTGCGGGGGCATCACGCCCTACGAGCAAGGCAAATTTTGGTACTTTGCGCCGCAGCTTGGCGATGATCCGTTCCGCTGTTGCAGGGCCCACGCCTGGCAGTGTGCTGAGCCCTTTGGCATCTTGATCCTCGATCAGTTGCGCTACGTCCTGCACGGGCCTCACCATCGCCCGCAGCGCCTTGCGGACCCCCACCCCGTCGACCTGGCAAAACAACTCGAAAAACTCACGCTCGATGCCGCTCAAAAACCCTATCAGCCGCGGCGTCATGCGGCCCTGCATGGGGTTCCCTTCCAGGTACTCGATCGTGTAGAGGCTCGTTTCCTTGCCAATCTTTTCCTGCAAATGTCGCCGAGCGAACTCCGGTACGAGCACCTCGTATTCAAAGGCCCCCACGGCGAGAGTGAGAGTTTCGCCCGAGACTGCTAACGGTTTGCCGGTAATTTTCGTGATCATGGGGGAGATAGTTTCGAGTTGTGAGTTTCGAGTTTCGAGAAATTGCTGGCAACGTGTTGCCCTCTCCATACGCAGTAGTGGCAAAATGCAATTGCTAGAGCATCGGCCACGTCGGCGGGTTCGGGAAGGGTGGACAAACTCAACTCACGCTGGATCGCCAATTGCATCTGAGACTTGGGGGCACGGCCATTGCCAGTAAGTGTCTTCTTCACCTGCGTGGCGGCATAGTTTTCCACTTCGATCCCATGTTCGGCGGCAGCCAGGCAGATCACCCCGCGGGCGTGCCCCATGAGAATCGCGGTGGTCGGGCGGTCGTAGTGCGCGTAGAGTTTCTCGAGTGCCAGCACATCGGGTCGAAGCGATTCGAGGGATTCAACCACCCCAGCATAGATTTCTCGAATTCTCTCGGGGAGCGTTCCAGAAGGTTTACTGCGAATGATTCCTGCCTCCACGATTCGCGGTCGGCGGTCAATGATCTCTAGCACGCCGTAACCGGTGGTGTTCAGTCCAGGATCAACGCCGAGGATTCGCATAGGTGTCAGGTCTCAAGAAGACCGGGCCGCCAAAGCGGCACGGCCGTAAGGAATCTTTTGGCCGGGGTCGCTTCAGCGCCCCGGAACGAACTACCCTTTTGTCCACTCCGTGCCACCAGCACGGTCTTCCAAGTTGACCCCCAATGGAGCAAGCCGATCGCGGATCGCATCAGAAGTGGCAAAATCCTTATTGGCACGTGCCGTTTGTCGCAACTCGATCAAGAGCTGCATTACCCCTTCCAGGGCGTCCTCGCTCCCTCCCGACCACTCGGTCCCCCCGGCCCGGTCTTCCAGGACTATGCCCAGCGGGCCAATCCCATCACGAATCGCATCGGCGGTGGCAAAGTTTTTCTTTGCCCGTGACTCGGCCCGAAGATCGATGACCAGTTGCATAACCTCTCCCAAGAGTTCATGACTCGCACCGCTCACTGAAGCGGGCTCTCTGAATAGCCCAAGAATTGAAGTGAGTTCGCGGAACGTGGTGAGTGCCTGATCCAGTGTTTCAATCGCAGCAGCATCTTGCTGGCCTGCCCCTTCGAACTGGCAGTCATCACAGTGTTTGTTGATGATCTTGGCAAGTTCGAATAACTCACCGATGGCTCCCCCCGTGTTGAAATCGTCGTCCATGGCAGCGAGGAACTTTTTGCGACAGTGGGCCGCAGACTCGAGAACTGGATTGGAGTCCGGAGATTTTTCGCCTCCTTCGCGGGTGACAGGAGCGATGAGTTCGTAGAAACTTTTGCCCGTGATTCGCTCGTAACGTTTAAATAAGCGATAAAAGCTATCAAGCCCGCTGCCAGCTTCTTCAATGGCGGGTTCGTTGAACAACACCGTGCTGCGGTAATGAGTGCGGAGGAGGAAGAAGCGGATTCGCGCGCCTCCTTGTCGTTCGATAAGCTCTGCGAGTCCACCGGCTCCTTTGGAGCGGCTCATTTTGCCGCTGACGGGTTCATCGCCAGTCGCTGAAGCGACCTCGCCTGCGCGATCGGTTCGGCCTCCTACCTTGCCGGCGGCGCTGGATGCCCGGAGGAGGCCGTTGTGGGCCCAATAGGTGACCATTGGCTTGCCGTGGCAGCATTCGCTCTGAGCGATTTCATTCTCGTGGTGGGGAAATACCAGGTCCAGCCCGCCCCCGTGGATGTCAAAGGTCTCGCCGAGCAACTTGCGGCTCATGGCGGAGCACTCGATATGCCAACCCGGTCGCCCCATGCCCCAGGGGCTCACCCACGAAGGTTCGCTCGGCTTGGCAGTCTTCCACAAGGCAAAGTCGGCTGGTCCGCGTTTGCGAACCACGGTCTCGCCCCCTTCGCCCTGCATTTGTTCGACGTTGCGATTGCTGAGCTTGCCGTAGTCTTGGTCCTTAGAAACCTCGAAGTAGACATCGCCTTGAGATTCGTAGGCAAAGCCTTGTTCGACCAAAGACTCGATGAGGGAAATGATTTCGCCCATACAATCGGTCGCCCGTGGAAAGTGATCGATGGTGTCGACTCCCAAGGCCTGCAGATTGAAGTTGTAGTCAGCAATGTTCTCCTCGGCCACCTCGAGCATCGTGATGCCGCGCTCATTGGCTTTTTTGATGAGCTTGTCGTCGACATCGGTAATATTGACGACCCAAGTCACCTCGTAGCCGCAATACTGTAGGTAACGCTTGATGCAATCAAAGATCACGGGACCGACCATGTGACCGATGTGGGCCTTGTCGTAGACCGTGGGCCCACACAGATAGATGCTCACCTTCCCAGGCACAACGGTGCGAAACCGCTCTTTCTTCTTCGAGAGCGTGTTGTACACATGCAAGGTGGGATGCGGTGCGGAAAGCGTGGGAGCCTGTAATTTCGCTTCGGTCATGGTGCTCATGGAAGTGCTATTGTCATGTTTTGGATGACTTGTTGAGTCATCGGAGTGATTCTCGCTGCAGCAACGCCACACAGCGTGCTTGGATGATTGATTGATTGCCGACGGGGCCAACGCCCTCGCCGGTCTTTGCTTTCAGGTTGATCTGTTCGGCTTGGAGTGAGAGGATCTCGGCCATGCGCTGCCGAATCGTCTGCTTATAAGGTGCTAACTTCGGTTGTTCGGCTGCTACTACACAGTCGAGGTTGACCACATCATAGCCCGACTGCTGGACCTTGTCGTAGGCCAGTTTCAGCATCTGAGCCGAATCGCGGTCACGATTTTCCTCGGCATTGTCGGGAAACAGTTCGCCAATGTCGGACAACCCTGCTGCTCCGAGGAGGGCGTCGGTTACGGCATGGAGCAGGACATCGGCATCGCTGTGACCGACAGCATGTTTGTCGTGCGGGATGTCGACGCCACCCAGTCGCAACGGCCCTCCTGCCGCCAGACGGTGAGTGTCCTCTCCCAGACCAATACGCAGGTTCGAGAGTGTCGCTACTGGTGGCATGGGCACGGTAACGGAAATGTTTTGCGAAAATACCTAACTTCAACTCCGCGCGGATTATACTGCGACCACGTGTCACGAACAACGTGAGTTGAAGGCATCGAGATGGTAGCATTAGGCAGAATTCGGGCACCGAGCCGCCAGGTCGATGAGCACCTGCGCGGGGCACTCCGCCGCCGCCGCCAGTTTTAGATCAATTCGTGCCCCATGGGCGAGGGCTTGGACGATCTTCACCTCGGCGCGGGGACCAGCATAGGGATCGGCTTCTATTTCCGGGCGGTAGACCAGCGGCGGGCAGAAACCGATGTAGGCTGTCGCGTGGCGCTGTCCGGCTTGAAAATCTACTTGCAAAGTGGCATAGATTGCCTCTTGGCCATCAGGTTCCCGAACGCGGAAAACCTGTTGCGAGCAGTCGGCAGGAGCCAGCTCACTCGAATGGGAATTGCTTGATGGGATTTCAAGCCGTTTTGTCTCATCACGCGCTGCGACAAGGGGAGATATACCGGCTTGGTACTCCGGATGTCCCCCGTCGAAAAAGTCTTGCCTCCAGAATTGATCGACCACTAAGAGTGGCAGCCAGATTAACCAGTCGCTAATACTTTCGCCAGGAAAGCATGTTCCCACCATCATCAATAGGAGCACCGCAGAAGACCCCCAGCCAACGAACTGATCTCTCCAAGCAATGGAATTGAGGTTGTCCAGATCGAGAGGAAACAATTTCCGCCAGACCATGCGCGCGGAGGCTGCGATGGCTGCCGAAAAAAGAGCCGTCAAGAACAGCGAATTTCGCGGCAGGTCGGCTGTGAATGCGCCACTTAATCTCCGCACTGTCAACAAGACACCGACCGCGATCATCAGCGTGACCACACCAATCACAGCCAGCACTCGCGCATTGCGGTTCGGTAAATCAGTCAGCCAGGCTTCGCTGGTGCGCGTGGACATGGTTGGAGATCACGGGTGAAGGGTCTATGGCATTACAAACCTACTTCGCAGCAACCCCAAAGTCCAACACAAAATGGTGCCTCTCCCAACGGAGAATCGCTTCGCCAACTTTATTTAGCGCCGACCGCTGGCTCTTTTGCAGCGGCTGATAGTTTGCTAGCCATGTCGGTCTTTTCCCAGGTGAACTCGGGTTCGCTCCGACCAAAATGTCCCCCCGCCGCAGTCTTGCGATAAATGGGGCGGCGCAGGTCCAAGTGCTTGATGATTCCCGAGGGATTGAGCGGGAAAAATTCTACGACCAACTCGCAGATCCGATCGTCGTCGATGATTCCGGTTCCTTCGGTATCCACGTAGACACTCACCGGCTCGGAAACTCCAATCGCGTAGGCTAATTGCACTTCACAACGTTCGGCCAGGCCGGCCGCCACGATATTTTTGGCCACGTAGCGGGCCATGTAGGTTGCACTTCTGTCGACCTTGGTGGGGTCCTTGCCACTGAAGGCGCCGCCACCGTGTCGTCCCCAACCGCCATAGGTATCGACGATAATCTTGCGTCCAGTAAGCCCGCAATCGCCGTGAGGACCACCGACCACGAACCGCCCGGTTGGGTTGATGTGGTAAGTGATGTCGTCGTCAACCAACTCCTGCGGAAGTTCAGGCTTGATGATTTTTTCGATGATGAACTCACGAATCTCATCGTTTTTCACTTTGGGTCCGTGTTGGGTCGAGACAACAACTGTGTCAATTCGCACAGGGGTATTGCCATCGTACTCAACGGTAACCTGGCTCTTGCTATCAGGGCGGAGCCAATCAACTTCCTTTTTTTGCCGAGCCAGGGTCAGGCGATTGAGAATTCGATGCGACAACGCGATGGGAAGCGGCATCAACTCAGGGGTGTCGCTGCAGGCGTAACCAAACATCAAGCCCTGATCACCCGCTCCGACGTCTTTCCCCTTGGCGGAGTCATCATCAACACCCATGGCAATGTCGGGAGACTGTTCGTGCAAGGCCACCATCACCGCACAGTGGTCAGCACTGATTCCCATGTCAGCTTCCGTGTAGCCGACCTCGCGAACCACCTGACGAACGACTTCTTGCATATCGACCGTGGCTTTGGTTGTTACTTCTCCCGCGATCACACACAGGCCGGTGGTGACCATGGTTTCGCAGGCGACACGGCTAAGTGGGTCTTGAGCAAACAACGCATCTAGCACGCCGTCAGAGATTTGGTCTGCCAGCTTGTCGGGATGCCCCATACTGACTGCTTCGCTAGTAAATAGATACTTGCCTGATGCCACGTGAGAACTCCTAAAATAATGAACCACCCCTAATATCGCTGGCACCTTGGGGTGACCGGTGCCTACCGCTATTCTTGAGATGCCCTGGAATGGCCTGCCAAAGGATTCCAGGCGATCTTGGACTCGAACCTCCCAGTATATTCAGCAGATATGCCTGAGAGCAACTGCAAGAGGAAATTCGGCACTTGGATCATTTAGAATCACCCTCCCGATCCGCGCGACGAATATTCGCTCACGGAGTGAACAGACGACAATTTTCGGCCCTAGCCAATCGCGGTCCAGGGTTCAATAATGTCGGTTTTGCAGTATTTAACCCTTTGCGAATGTCCGATGGCACGCTGGCCCCGTCATGTTTGGACCTCACTTTTGACCTACGGAATCATCTTTCTCTTGTTCCCGGCATTGTGCCTGCTGGCTTATGCCTGGGTGCAACAGTGGATTTTCTAACAGAGTATACTTGTATGGCTCAGCAATCGATTGACAAGCAGGATCTCATCGAGCGGCTTAAACCCTTTGGCCAGGAACATTTGCTGCAGTTCTGGGACGAGTTGTCCCCGGCCCAGCGTCAGGCATTGGGCAGCCAGATTGAAGCGGTGGATCTCGCACTGATCGACTCATTATTTCGTGGTGAAGTCGACCAGCCCGATTGGAAAGAGCTTTCCAGGCGCGCCGAACCGCCCCCCGCTGTCCGCCTTAGTGAACAAACAGGTCATCGCAATCGTGCCGCCATCGAGCGAGGAATCGAGGCGCTGCGTGCAGGTCAAGTTGGTGTGCTGATTACTGCAGGGGGGCAGGGGAGTCGCCTGGGATTTGAGCTACCCAAGAGTTTGTACCCAATCGGCCCGATTTCCTCGGCGAGCCTCTTGCAGATTCACATCGAGAAAGTGCGGGCCACCGCTAGACGTTATGGAGTGTCGATTCCGCTCTACTTGATGACGAGTCCCGCCACGCATGAGGAGACAATCCGCTATCTGGATGAAAACGATCGATTTGGCCTCTCTGTCGAGGACCTGTTCGCGTTCTGCCAGGGGACCATGCCTGCGGTGAATATCGAAACGGGCAAGCTGTTGTTGGCAGAAAAGGATCGATTGTTTCTCAGCCCCGACGGCCACGGCGGCACGGTAGCCGCTTTAGGCCAGAGTGGTGCTCTGAAACACATGCAGCGCCGGGGCATCGACCAACTTTTTTATCTCCAGATCGACAATCCCCTGGTACCAATTTGCGATCCACTCTTGATCGGTCACCACCTGCTTGCGGAGTCGGAATTGACCTCGCTCACCGTGCAGAAGAAGCATGCCCTGGAGAAGTGGGGCAATTTTGCCCTCATCGATGGCCACTTGCATGTGATCGAATACATCGATTTACCGAATGAAGTTGCGCACGCGCAAGATGCCGAGGGGAATCTGAAGCTTTGGGCGGGGAGTCTTGCCATTCACGTTTTCGATCGGAGTCTGTTTGAACGAGCAATGGAAAGGACCGACATCCTGCCGTTTCACATTGCCCGCAAGAATGTCCCGTTCGTCGCACCTGACGGGTCGCAGGTAAACCCCACCGAGCCCAATGCCTTAAAATTTGAGCGGTTCATTTTCGATTTGCTCCCTGCGGCCACTCGACCTCTGGTGGTCGAGTATCGGGAAGAGGAATGTTTCGCTCCACTGAAAAATGCCTCTGGTGCCGAGGTCGACACGCCCGAGTATGTGCAACAGATGATGCTCGCGCAACATCGCCGCTGGCTCACCGCCGCGGGTGCGGAAGTTGCGCCGGGTGTCGATGTGGAAATCAGCCCCTTGTTTGCCCTCGATGCTGAGCAAGTCGCTGAGCAGGTCAAGCCGGGGCAACGATTCGAGAAGTCGCAATATTTAACTTAAGTGAGGCCAACGCCCATGGATTGCAATCCATGGGCGTTGGCGAGGAGTCGATCCAATGCACATTGAAGTCGAGCAAAAATATCGTGTGGCAAGCCACAAACCGACGGTCGCCGCGCTAGGGGCGTGGGATGTGGCGCTTGGCACGCCGGTCGAGCAAGTCGACACCTATTACCGCCATCCCCAGCGTGATTTCGCCCAGACGGACGAAGCCCTCCGTCTGCGAACCGTGGGCGAGCAGAACTTCATGACCTATAAGGGGCCCAAGCTCGACGCGGAGACCAAGACCCGCCGCGAAGAGGAAGTCCGCCTCGCCGATGGACCTGAAGCAAGAAAGTCATCTGAGGAGATCCTTTCTCAACTAGGATTCGAACCGGTGGCCACAGTCACCAAGCACCGTATCGCTTGCCATTTCAATCGTGATGGATTCGACGTGGAAGTAGCGCTCGATCAAGTCGAAGAAGTCGGCACCTTCGTAGAAATCGAAGTCGGCATCCATGTTAGCCGTGAGGCGCAGCGCAGCGCAGACGAGCGCGTCGCAGACGAGCGCGTCGAATCCGCCAAACAGGTCCTCGCCGATCTGGCCAATGAAATGGGTCTCAGCGAAGTCGAACGCCGCAGCTATCTGGAACTGCTACTCGCGGAACGCAACCCATAAAGCCGCGACTGCTGGACGCGAACCTTGCGTTAAACATTTCCCCGAGCTTCGCGGCCAGCGGCCACGACTTAAGGTGGGAAAATGCTGGCGGGGAATTGAACTTTCGCCCAATTGCCCAATCTGCCATACTTCGCCCCCAATTTTCCTGTGAGGTGGCTGTATGCGAATCTTCTTTTCTGTCGGCGAACCCAGCGGCGATCTGCATGGCGCGAATCTCGTCCGCGCGCTCCACGAGTTACATCCCGATTGGCAGTTTGTCGGCTACGGCGGCCCTAAGATGGCCGAGGCGGGTTGCCATCTGCATGCCGACCTGACGCAACTAGCCGTGATGTGGGTCGCCCAGGTGCTAGTCAACATTGGCAAATTCCTAGGCTTATTGGCGGCAGCCGATCAATATTTTCGCGACTTTCGTCCCGACGCGGTCGTGCTTATCGATTATCCCGGGTTCAACTGGCACATCGCCCGCAAGGCGAAGGCCCATGGCATTCCTGTCATTTACTACGGCACACCCCAGTTGTGGGCCTGGGCATCTTGGCGGGTGAGCAAGATGCGCCGTTTCGTCGACCACGTGCTCTGCAAACTCCCCTTTGAAGAAGCGTGGTTTCGCGCGCGAGGTTGCCAGGCGACTTTTGTGGGTCATCCCTACTTTGACGAACTTGAAGCACAGCAACCCGACGAGGCGCTGCTCAAATCGCTGGCAGCCGAAGAGGCCCCCCTGGTAACTATCCTTCCTGGATCGCGTACCCAGGAAGTGAAAATCAATCTACCTGAGTTCCTCAAAGCGGCACAACGGATCCGCCAGCGTGTGCCTCAGGTGCGTTTTGCGGTCGCTGCTTTCCAGGAAAAGCATCGTGAACTGGCTCAAGGAATCATCGGCAAGAGTGGCGTCGAAGTCGAACTGTATGTTGGGCGTACCCCGGAATTGATCCGAGCGGCCAGGTGCTGCTTGGCTTGTTCCGGTTCGGTATCGTTGGAACTCTTGTTTCATACCAAACCAACGGCGATTCTGTACCAAATCTCGCGTTTCGGCTTCGTGGTGCAGGGTATTTTCCGCAAAGTGCGATACATAACCTTGGTGAACTTACTCACATCGAAAGCGCCCTTTGCCCAGCGCAGGGCAGGGCACTATGACTTAAACGATCCTCAAGACGCTCATGTGCTGATGCCCGAATATCTCACCTGCAGAGATCGCACGACCGATCTGGCAGACCACCTGGTGCAATGGTTGACCTCAGAAGCTGAGTTTGAGAGAAACGTACAGGGATTGGCGGCCCTCAAAGATCGCGTTGGACACGGTGGGGCCTCGTTGCGGACAGCGCAGTACCTTTCACATTTGCTTGGCGATTCAAGTGAGAACGCAGGCGAATTAAACTCAGCAGCATGATAAGATGCTCATGAATCGACTTCTGCAAGTTTCTCCCCCCCATGTAGTCCCACTCGATGTTCTTGGTTGAACCACCTCCCAGCCCAGGCGATTTGCATTTTCGATTCTGGGGAATCCCCATACGGATTCATCCCTTCTTTTGGCTGGTAACCTTATTCATGGGAATGCAGGGAGATGCGGCACCCGCTGCTGTGCTGAGTTGGATAATCGCCGTTGTGTTTTCGATTCTGGTACATGAGTTGGGTCACGCGATCACACAGAGTTATTATGGAGGACGTCCGCGGATCGTACTCTATGGTTTGGGGGGATTGGCAATCTGCGAAGACTGTGACCGCTCGACGTTCTCTCAAATTCTGATTTCTTTAGCAGGACCCTGTGCAGGATTCCTTTTCGCCCTCACGCTTGTTCTGCTTATTCGCTCAATGGGCCATGGTGTGGGGCTTTTAGTTGGCGAGTGGACCAAGATTTCCAGTGGCTCAATTGCTGAACCGACAGGGCTCCGAGTACTGGGTGTCACGCTATTTTGGGAGCGTTTTACCTCGCCCCAAGTGAACGATATGTTGCTTAATTTACTTTGGATTAACCTGCTTTGGGGTGCAGTGAACCTGCTACCGATCTATCCGCTGGATGGTGGGAGGATCTCCCGCGAAGTGTGCCAGTCGGGATCGCCTCGGCAGGGCATCATTCTCTCGCTACGCCTCTCGATGGCAGCAGCGATCATGATGATCTTGGTAGGGTTTTCGTGGCAATCATGGTTCACGGCCATCTTTTTTGGTTATTTGGCCTACTCAAATTACCAAACACTTGTGGCCTATCGAGCTAGTTTGTGGTGAATTGGTTGTCATGGTAATAAAACTTCAAGTGGGATTCCTATACAACATCTAGCGCATTAGTGCCTTGAACCAGGACTCGAATCAACATATATGGTCTCAGTTTGAGACCGTGAAGTTTAACGATCGCGTCATCTTCTTAGGCGCGAGTAACCTTTCGCGATCCTTTTCAAAGGCCGTTTCGATCGCGCGTAGCGCGTTGCAAGCTCCGCTCTCAATTCATGCCGCAATGGGTCGCGGTCGCTCCTATGGCCACGATTCCGGGTTTCTTGGAAAAATTTTTCCAAATTTTTTTTCTTGTGGAATTTGGGAGTCTCTGGCGCATGAAGAAGCAATTCGTACCACCGCGTTTGTCACCGATGTGGGTAATGATCTGGCATACGAAACGCCCGTCAAAGCAGTTCTCGAATCGGTAACAACGTGTGTCGAGCGTCTGCAAACACTTCACGCGAACGTGGTGATCACGGCGCTCCCGATCGCAGCACTAGAGCGACTTTCCCGAGTCAGATTTCTTGTCTTGAGAGGCCTGTTCTATCCCAAGTGCCAGCTCGGTTTAGTCGACTTTGTGGATCGTGCTCAGCAAGTGAACGAAGGCCTGTATGATCTCGCGAAATTGCAAAAAACATCTGTTTTTACAGTACCAATCGCCTGGTACGGATTCGATCCCATCCACTTCCGCGGTCACTATTTGTCGCAATATTGGCGAGCCCTTTTTGCCCTTAGCGGTCATGTGGACTCTGTTACAACCGGAAGCAAAAACTCGTTGGTTCTCGATTGGTATTTGCTTTGTCTAACGGCGCCGAACAAGCCCCGCGCCGGTTCCAAGGAATCAGACTCGAACAAGCGAGTGCAGCTCTTCGACGGAACGCAGATAGCGCTCTATTGAATTCGCACCCAGCCTTGAAGAGACCTCTTGTTTCCACCCAAGTCGACTTGAAGAATCGTAACCCCAAGCCAAAAAATTTCATTGAAGTTGAAATTTTTTCCAAAAAAAGTGTTGCACAATTTTGACGAATTCGTACAAATACGATCAATGGAGCATGGAGGTCTCATAACTTATTCCAATATTCCCTATGCTCGTTTCGTCCTTGCAGTATTATTTTGATCATCAAATTGGGCTGAGACAACGAAGTCAAAAACTAAGCGTGTATGTCGTGACACCCTGGAAGGGTGACATGTTTTTCTTTCGGGGTGACAATTGTTCTGTGTTCAATTGAGAATTGAATAGAACAAGTTACCACTGACCTTGTGTTATGGAGGATTTGTTGTGGCGAAAAAGAAGAAGAAAGCTGCCCCTAAGAAGAAGGCGGCCAAGAAGAAGGTAGCCAAGAAGAAGAAGGCCGCCAAGAAGAAGGTAGCCAAGAAGAAGACTGCCAAAAAGAAGACGGCCAAGAAGAAGGCCGCCAAGAAGAAGACGGCCAAGAAAAAGACGGCCAAGAAAAAGACCGCCAAGAAGAAGACTGCGAAAAGAAAGACCGCGAAGAAGAAGTAATTGGAGTACTTCGTCTAGTTAACACCGGCGACCCTGGTCTGCCGGATTAGGTCGAATCGGACCGCTCTCTTTTATTAGAGAGCGGTCCTTATTTACGCGCCTCGAAATCACCTGAATTGCTTGAACGAAAGGGAAGTTCCCAGGGCCGGCGTGCCAGTTGGTGCTATCAGAGTGCAACGTATTGTCTCATAGAGAGTTGCGACTTGGACTGGCTGGGGGACAGAGGGATTTGCCGACAAGTTATCCCCAGTCATGTGGTCGCAGCAAATTCTTAGAGAATCGAGAGGCTTGGGAGGGGTGGATTGGCTGCTTTTTGCGTGGCCAGATTTTTTGTCAAGCTGTAGCAGATGCGTTGAAAATGGGGGGCAGCTTCTTGATCCGCAAAGTTGCCAAACGAGTCCCCTGCATCACCCCGCTCTCGAATCGCGATCTGGATCGGCACCTCGCCGAGAAAGGGCACACCTAGTTCCTCGGCTTTTCGGCGCGCGCCTCCGGAACCAAAGATATCGTAGCGTTTGCCATTATCGGGGCAGAGAAAGTAACTCATGTTCTCGACGACGCCCAAGATGGGGATATTCACCTTGTTGAACATGGCCACTGCTTTCACCGCATCCAACAACGCCACGTCTTGCGGAGTACAAACCACAACCGCCCCCGTGAGTGGAATGAGCTGTGAAAGAGTCAGGGAGATGTCGCCGGTGCCGGGTGGCATGTCGATGATCAAATAGTCGAGGTCGCCCCAATTCGTATCGCGCAAGAATTGCGTGATTGCCCCATGCAGCATCGGTCCGCGCCAAACGACCGCCTCTCCTGCAGGAACTAGCAGGCCCATACTCATCATTTTTAGACCTTGCACATCTATCGGCTGTAGCTTCTTGTCCGTGGCGACGGGCCGCTCTGTGACTCCCAATAAATGCGGCACGCTTGGCCCATAAACGTCGGCATCCAACAAACCGACCTTACATCCGGCCTTTTGTAGTCCACATGCTAAAGAAACCGCGATGGTGCTCTTTCCCACTCCCCCTTTGCCCGATCCGACCGCAATCACACTCTTGGCTGTGAGACCAATCCCTCCGATCGGCTCAGCGGGTCGATCCAATGAAACGATCTCAACCGTAACAGCGGGATTGCCTGGCAGAGTGGTTTGCAATTGCTCCGTGATGCGCTCACGCGTATCTTGCCACAAGGGTGCCGAATAACTGGTCAGAGCGATTGAAACCTCGATCTCATTACCTTGAATCGAGATGTTGCGGAGCTGGTCGAGTTGAGCGAGGGGCCTGCCAGTCTCAGGGTCGGCGATGGTCTTCAAGGCACTCTCAACTTGTTCACGATCAATATTGGCTGCGGACATAGGGATTAAGTCTCGGGAGTAAGAAGTAATTTTCGGTAGATAGGAAGTGAGCGGGCGGGGAGTGGCTTAGCAGGATGGCTTGCAGCAATCCTGCGGCAGCAAGTCCATTACCTCAACCATATCGCTGAGAGAAGGCTTGCCAAGGCCACGGCGTGTCATTCCCGCGCGGAGTTTATCCCTCCCAGAGATTAGGGCCGTACCCCAGTTCGCAAGAAATCCGGTACTTTCCCGATTTTCGCCTAGTGCAAAAATGGCGAAGAGGGCGATTCGTCTGCCAGGGATATTACTTGATACAGGCCCTCTTCGAGTAGCCTGAATTGGGCGAATAACTTAGAAATACCATTGATTTGCAATATCGAGCTGCCAAAATGCGCATAAAAAATCCCCCTGTGGGTGGGGCAGCAACCCACAGAGGGCGAACAACGTAGGAAGCCTACGCATAGCCCGATTCTAGCGTTCCGGGACGAGTTAATCAAATACATTTTGTCGATTTTCTTCTTGAATTCCGAAATAATTCTGACCAGCGAGATTTTTCCCGCATCTTGCCAGGTAGCGTGAGAATTTGTATGTCCCTATCAGTTAAAGACTTACTGCGAGACTTAGTGCGGATTCCCAGCATAAACCCCGCTTTTGGGGCAGGCCCAGAATTTGGGAGCGGGGAGGCAAGAATTACCGAATTTCTGCAAATTCTTGCTGAGAGGCAAGGCTGGAGGTGGCTCAGGCAGGAGGTTCATCCCCAACGGGAGAATCTGCTTGTCCTCGTGCCTCCGTCGAATGGGCAGCCTGGGATGCCGGTCACTTTGTGGGAGGTACATCAGGACACGGTAGGTGTTGAAGGTATGCGAATCGATCCGTTCGCTGCAAACGAACAGGATGGACGCATTTACGGACGCGGGGCCTGCGATGTCAAAGGGGGCATGGCGGCGATGATTACCGCGCTCTCACTGGCCGCAACGCAACAAGTCTGCCAAGGGACAACGCTGCTTGCCTTTACCATCAATGAGGAATGCGGCTTTACCGGGGCCAAAGCCTTGTGCCGCCTCTGGGAAGGTACACAGACGCTGGCAGATCACTCGACAGTCGCAGTGCAAGAAAAAACTCACGGCCCGTTGTCACTCGATGAACTTCGGCAACTCCGGCCCGAGCGAGCCATCGTTGCCGAACCCACCGACCTGGCAGTGGTCGTAGCCCACAAAGGCATCGTGCGGTGGAAGTGCCACACCCACGGGCGTGCCGCCCATTCATCGCAACCGCAGCATGGTAAGAACGCCATCTATGCCATGAGTGAAGTGATCACGGCAATCCGCCAGTATGATGCTGAGATACTCGCAGACAGGGGACAAGATTGCTTATGTGGCCACCCCACCGTATCGGTCAACACCATCCGAGGAGGAACAGGAGCCAATGTGGTACCCGATCATGCAGTGATCGATATTGATTGGCGATTGTTGCCCGGAGAGAATCCTGCAGAAGCTCGCAAGGAGTTGATCGACTACATTGCGTCAAGGGTACCAACGGGCTTGGAAATCAAACACGAACCACCCTGGAATGAAAGTCGCGGTCTGCAGTCAGGCGAGAACCAGGCCTGGGCCGAAGAGGTTGCGGCTATCGCCCGTAGTACAGGAGTCTCCAGTGAGATCGTGGGAGTCCCCTATGGCACCGATGCCTGGGTGATCGCCACACTCGGTATCCCCACGGTCGTATTTGGCCCGGGGAACATCGATCAGGCCCATACGGACAACGAGTGGATTGCGATTGAGGAACTGGAGAAAGGCGTGGACGTGTATCGCACACTGGTGGAAGGTGTTTCCTAGCTGGCTGTGCTCTATGGAGTGACCGCTGCCGATGGTTCCAGGATATATCGCGTTCAATGAGCAAGGCTGCAAAAGTTCTAGAGAAAGTTTTGTTCTGTCTCAGTTGGAAGGATCACCCGAGAAGAAAATTGAAATAATGGCTGCCGACATTCGTTAAGAGGTAATTCTGTATTGGAGCGATCAAGACAATGCTTTCATTGCTGAAGTGCCTGAACTTCCAGGTTGTGCTGCGGATGGAGCGACCTATCAAGAAGCAATTGCCGAAGGAGAAATAGTGATCCAAGAATGGATCGAAACTGCCCAAGAAATGGGTCGGCCCATTCCGATTCCTAAGGGACGGCTACTGTTTGCTTGATCGATTGCAATAGGCAAGAAGTAGTTCAGATTCATGCGGCATGGTACAATTGTATTGAGCCGCAGCGAGTTTTCATATCATACTCTTTTTGAGAGTCAAATCCCATGGCCCATTTCAATGGAATAACGTTCGATCCGGAAGTGATGGGCGGAAAAGCCTGTATTCGAGGTATGCGAGTCACTGTCGGTATGGTACTGGGACTATTGGCTACAGGCAGCACTCGTGAAGAAGTCTTGGCAGCTTATCCTTACCTAGAACCGCCAGACATCGACAATTGTCTTACCTACGCGGCTTGGCGTGTGGAAGAGCGTGAAGAACCTCTGATCTCCCTATGAGTATTCGGATTGTAATCGACATGAATCTTTCAGTTGAGTGGTGCAATGTGTTTGCCGAGCAAGGCTGGTTTGCTGTCCATTGGTCTGCTGTGGGCAATCAGAGTGCCGAAGATCATGAGATTATGGCTTGGGCACGCGACAATAAATGTATCGTGTTTACCCATGACCTGGACTTCGGAACTGTTCTGGCGCTCACCCATGCTTCTGGCCCAAGCGTTTTGCAGGTTCGTACTCGAAAGATATTGCCGAAGCAAATGTCTAAGGAGACAGTGTCTGTGATTCGACGTTACGAATCCGAGTTGGATTCCGGCGCAATTGTGGTTATCGACGAAGCGCAAAGTCGCGTGCGAATTCTTCCCATTTAGCTTGCTGTCGCAACCAGAGTTGCGCATTCTATGATAAAAAACATTCAAGAGAGCAAACCGCCGAGCGGTTGCTCTCTCAAGTGTTGAGACGTAACAGGAGAAGATTCGTTTATTCGGCGGCGAGGCCGTTGCAACCCACAATCAAAAAACATCAAGGACGAAGTGATGGCCACTGTGGTATAAGCGGCGATTGGGGTAGTAGTTGTGCCACCGCTGGTTGTAGACCGGGATCCGCATCTCGGGCGGATAACGGTAGTAGAGGCTGTCTGCGCTGCGGTAGTACTCGTTCCCATAGAAATTCTGCGGGTAGTACACGTACGGGTAGTGGTAAAAGCGTTGCCAATCCTGCGTGGTGTAGGTCTGGCCCCAGGAGCGCCCATAGGCCTGTTGGGCCAAGGCGTTCTGGGTGTGTGCGAGGCAGCAGGCAAATGCCCCTGCGCAGCAAATAGCGAATGTGAGCCGGCGAACCATCGAATTTCCCCCTCGATCGTCGTGCGGGTAAGCGGGAAGCCACGGCGCAGTTGCCGCGAGCTTAGTTTGTCTCCAAGAGTAAGAATCGGCTCTCGGCAAACTCAAGATTGAGGGAATATCCGGCAGAACCGTCAGATTTGGCACAACCAGACCTTTGCTAGCGTATCGTTCCGGTTCACGGATTAGCGATTCCAAGCTGCCGGCAGATGCTCTTGGCGGTGTAATTATTAATCTCCCGATGTCTGGGAATCGTAGACTGGCGGTCGTTTGCTGGGTTTAACCAGACGGAATGTTCACGACCCCCCCGCAGCAGTTCGTATCCGTTACTGTGCAAATGCTTGAGCAAATCCCTCCGCTTCACGAAGCGACCTCACCAGCAGGTGATTCATTGACGGCAGTGCTCGCACTCAGATGCAAATAGATTGGCTCTTAAATATCCATTTCAGAGTCACTGACCAATGGATTGCAGATCGGAATGCCTTCTCCCAATTCCAGCCGAGTCTCTGCCATATCCAATAGTGCTGAGGTCAAGAGGCGACGGGCTTCAGAGATGCTCGACGCGCACGTGATCACTTCAGGAAAATCCAAAACTTGGGCATGGACTTCGTTTTCGACAAACTTGTAGCCAGCTTTGTAACGCAGCATTTGTTGCTCTCATCGTCAGTTGGGGAAGCAATCGTATTCCGCTGATTCAAGTATGGCTCGTCCGAAAAGTACTGCAACGCAGCCAAACGCCAAAAAACCTTGTTTTCCCGAACTTTCGAAACGATGTTGATGCAATACTTTTGCGATGAGCCATATATGCTCGATTTGCCGAAATGACAAAATAGACTCTGGATAGGCATTAAAAGCACGTATGCCGATCTAGCGCGGCGACTTCCCCGCCACCAGTTCTTTCTCCCATTCATCCATCAGCGGCCAATCGAGGGCACAAGTACCGAAGTCGGCCATGTGCAGATAGCTTTCCAACCGGGCGATTGTCTGATCGATCATCGCATTTTCCTTACGGAAGGCAGGGCCGTGGCTGGGGAGGAGCCACTCGACATCGCTCTCGCGGATTCGAGTGAGCGAAGCGATGAAATCGGGGATGCTGCTGCCATGGTGAGCATCAATGGCCCCCACGCAGCCATCGCGAAACAAGTTGTCGCCAGACAAGAGCAGATTTCCTAACCGTAGCGAGAGTTGGCCGTCGGTATGCCCTGGCGTGTGCCATACTTCCAATTCCAATCCTCCCAGCTTGATCGTATCGCCGTCATTTACCTGGTGATCCACCTCCACGGCGGGCATGGCCATGTGGATATTCTGGGCCGCGATCTCGGCGAATGTGGCCAGTTTGTCGCCCGATTCCAAATGTTTGGCTGAGAGCGGGTGGCATGTCACGGTCGTTTTGAGAATCTGCTTCGCTTTGGCCAGTCCCTGGATGTGGTCCACGTCGGCGTGGGAGGCAATCAATGTCTGGCATTTACTGAAGGGAAAGTCGAGTTGGCGAATCAACTCGATGCACTCGTCGACGGCATCCTCGTAGCCTATGTCCAATAGCAACCAATCGCTTTCGTCGTAAATCAAGTACACACAACAACTAATCCGTTGGTGGGCCTGATGATTGAGTTCAATCACATGCGGGAATAACGGAGTTCGTTCAATCATGGTCGACTGCCAGGGAGTCTATGCGGGGAAGGCGAATCGCTAACAGCAATCCTGCCAACAGGATAACGGTAGTTCCGACATCGGATTCTAAAGGGCGCGGCTACCCGTGTGCAACCTCGTAGGTTGGCGACGCAGGGAAATAAGCATTCAATCCCTAGTCGGAGACACACTTGACTTCAGGAATCTCCGACTCGGAGAGTCGGCCAACTATACAGAATGCAAATCGAGAATGAATCTCAACAGGATTCACTCACCGAGAATTGCGGCCAGCCCTTCTCGATAAGTGGGATATCTCACGGGGGCATCTAGCATCTCAACCATCTTGCGATTGTTAATCCGCTTATCCGAGCGAGCCCGCTCGGCGGCAGGGGTGTCCGTAGTAGGGCTGACAAATTCCGGCTCGGGAGCACCGATAAGTCGCGCGACTTCGCGGTAGTAGTCGCTACGAACCACCGGGTGGCCGTCACTCACACAGAAAATCTCAGGCCCTTGCGTGGGGGGATTGACGCGCGCCCAGCTCTCGGCGGCTATGACGATAGCGGCAGCGTCATCGACATGAATCAGGTTGAGCCACCCTTCGCTGGGGACGTCCAGTGGCTCGCCTGCGCGCAGCTTATCGAGATAGGGAATCCTTCCGGGGCCGTAAATTCCTGCCAAGCGTAATACTACAGAGCGTGAGCCAAGTGGGTGGGCTGTGAGTACCTGTTCGGCAGCCAGCGAAGCATGACCACCGGCACGCTGGGGGTTGGGGGGTGTTTGCTCATCCACCCATTCGCCGTCGGCAGCGCCATAGACCCCCGTGCTGCTGATGTAAATTACCCGACCGGTGTCAGTAGGTAAGGCGGCTAGTACGTTGGCCAGCCCTGATGCGTAGACATCGTAGATCGGCACGGAGGAATTCCGATCGTATCCCACTGCAAACAACATGGAGTCGACCAGTGGCAAGTTGTTGAGTGAATCCTTTGTCAGGATGTCAGCCACGAACGGCAGATATCCTGACGCGGCGAATCCTCGCGCGCGTTCGTCGGAGCGGGTAAGGACATGCATCTCAGCACCTGCAGCCTGCCAAAGCCGCGCGGCTCGAACGCCGAGATATCCACAACCGACGACAAGTGCTTTCATTCCAAGCCCTGGGGATTAGTTTGGCTACGGGCACCTGATTCGAGATAGGCCGTGAGCATGATCTGCGCGGCGAGTTGGTCGAGTCGCGCCTTGCGGCGTTTCTTCGTGAAATTCGCTTGGCTGAGAATCCCCTCGGCTTCGGACGAGGTGAATCGCTCGTCGAAATAGTCGATCGCGACCGAGGTGAGTTCGCCTAGCCATTTGCCGAACTGGCGGGCCTCATGAGACTTTTGACTTTCCTGTCCATCGAGATGCACGGGTAGGCCTACCACAAACCGCACAAGTCGCTCGGCGGTAGCGAGTTCGCAAAAATACTGCGCATCTAGCTCAGCATTTCGCCGCGTGTAGGTTTCGTAGGGCGAGGCGATACCGATTTCGAGATCGGCCGTCGCGATGCCAATCCGCACCGTGCCATAGTCGATCCCCGCGATGCGTCCAGTCTTCTCAATCCGCATTCCGCAATCTGCATTCCGCATTCTATAAATACTCCGTCATTCCACGTTGTTCGAGCTGCTTGACGATGTTGCGGATCGATTCCTCATCGTTTTTATTGGCAACCAATGTGGCGTCGGGAGTATGGACTACAAGGCAATCCTTGAGCCCCAGGGTCACAACCAGATGGTCGTCGGTCGAGCGGATGATTGACCCCCTGGTGTTCATTCCCAGATGCTTGCCGACGATGGTGTTTTCATCGCGGTCAGTGCCTAGGAGTCGTGCTAGTGACAACCAGCTTCCCAGATCGTCCCAATCGTAAGGGGCGACAATCACGGCCACATTCTTGGCGTGTTCCATCACGGCGTAGTCGATCGAGATGCCTTCTATGTCAGCAAATTCCTTTTCTAACACTTCAGCCTGTTGGTCGGTTCCCCAGGTGTCGACGATTCTGTGAAGGTGTTCAAGCATCTCCGGTTGTTGCTCGGTGAGCGCATCCAGGATGGTCTGCGCCTTCCAAATAAAAATTCCCGAGTTCCAAAAATAGTCCCCCGAGGAGACGTATTCTGCGGCGGTGGATGCATTGGGTTTTTCGCGAAAATGTTTTACTGTGTAGGTAGGTGCCGCATCGCCGCGCGTGTCGATAGCTGCGCCACGATGGATGTAGCCAAAAATCTCCGCCGCGTAGGTAGGTTGAATTCCGAAGGTAATGATCTTTGCCTGGGACTTCTCGATCATTTCCACAGCCTGCTTCACCGCCGACTGGAACCGGCCACTCGAACGAATCACATGATCGGCAGGCATCACGAGCATCGTGGCATCTGGATCGTTGCGACTGACCAATAGCGCCGCCAGGCCAATGCAGGGAGCCGTGTCGCGCTTGCAGGGCTCCCCCACAAGCTGCGTCGCCGGCAGCTCGGGGATCTGCGCTGCAATTGGCTCAACCAACTGCCGATTGGTGACGATTAGCGTTTGTTCAGGAGTCACCAGCCCCTCCAGCCGGTCGTAGGTCTGGCGAATCATAGTCGCCTTGCCGACCAACGGCAGAAGTTGCTTTGGCGTGGCGGCACGACTGGCGGGCCAAAAACGAGTGCCGGTACCACCGGCCATGATGATTGCGTGTAGCATGGGGATTCTAAATGCAGATTGAGGGATTCGGATTGCGGAAGTTATCGGCGGCGAGCCGGAAGCGTAAGTTCCCGGAGACCCTTAATCCTACCCGATTCCACTTGCGGCGCGCAGGGTGCCATCGGTGGTGATTTTGATGTTTTAGAATTCTTGTGTAGATTAATTGGTCTGTTAAAGCAGAGATTTGAGTGTCCACTATGCCGATTACCTTCGAGTGGGATGAACAGAAAGCCAGCCTGAATCTGGCGAAGCATGGTATAGCATTCGAGGAAGCCAAGACCGTCTTTAATGATCCATTCTCTTTGACCATTGCCGATCCATTACACTCTTATGAGGAACATCGCTGGTTAGATATTGGGTTTTCCTTCCATGGCCGACTTCTTGTTGTATGGTATATGGTATACTGAGAAAGGAGATACAATTAGGATCATTGGTTCTCGACCCGCGACAAAATCTGAACAACGCTCTTATTCTCATGAACGAACAAGAAAACATTAACGAAGAAATGCTTGAGGAATATGATTTCGCGAAGGGTGTTCGCGGGAAACACGTACGAGAGTACCGAGGGGGACACACGGTTCGCATCACAAAAAAGGATGGCTCTATTCAAGAATGCCATTTCACTTTAGAAGACGGTGCCGTCATGCTCGATCCTGATCTCAAAGCCAAGTTCCCTGACTCGGATGCAGTGAATCAGGCCCTGAGGTCTTTGGTCTCGCCGTGATAGAGTTCCGAGATACTGTTGACGGTCTCACACCAACTCACATGCACGGCTTCTTTGTGGGTTGGGCAAATCCCTTATCGCCTGAAACCCATTTGCAATTATTGCAAGCAAGTTATGAATTTGTACTTGCTTATGATACCGAGAAGTCGCGGGTGGTTGGATTTATCACAGCGATTTCGGATGGATTGCTTTCCGCTTATCTGCCACTCTTGGAAGTCCTTTCCGAGTATCAGAAACAAGGGATCGGCACAACACTTGTTCAACGAATGCTCTCCAAATTGGGAAACCTTTATAGGATCGATATTGTTTGCGATCCCCGGATAGAAAAGTACTATCGGCGATTTGGCTTTAAGCAACTTTCTGGCATGTCACTGAGAAACTATAAGTCACTGGATGGAGTGTAGAATTAATCCAACACTCGCATGAACTCTAGTGCTGCTCCCACCGGATCCTCCGCTCCAACAACCACCCCACTCACCGCAACGCGTTTGATCCCTGTCGCCATCACCTCCGGCAGATTCTCCAGCGTTATCCCGCCAATCGCAAATGCTGGTAGTGAAATCTCTGTTGCTACTTCTGCAAGCAATTTGGTTCCGGGAAAAGTTGCAAACGATTTCGTTTGCGAGGGGAACGTCGGACCGACACCGATGTAGTTCGCGCCGTCGAGTACCGCCGCGCGAGCCTGTTCGATATTGTGCGTTGAAACACCGATCAGTTTGTTTGCACCAAGAATTGCACGCGTCTCTTTCACGTTAAGATCGTCTTGGCCAAGGTGAACGCCGTCGGCGTTTGTGGCGGCAGCGATGTCGGCCCGGTCGTTGATGATCACCAGCGGGGTGGGTGAGTTTGTTTTTGTAATGTCCAGCAGAAAGGATGCTCGCTCAATCAACTCACGGTCGCTGAGGCATTTGTCACGAAGCTGGATCATGCCGACTTCAGCACCCACCAGTTGCTGAATCAGTTTGGTGAATGCCGCGGGGGAGTCGCGGCCATCAACGAGCACACATAGCCGCGCGTCGCTAAGCCGCAAGCGGCTGGTATTGGTTGTGGTTAAAGATTTTTCCAGTGTGTACCAGCGGTAGCGGAGTGTCTCGAACTGGGCGGCTATTTCTGGCGAGATGATCTTGCTAAATTCTTCCAAACTCCGGAGAGATTGCTTCACCCGCTCGGAACTTGCCTGGCAGACATCCCAGGCATCGGTCCGTTTGGCTTCCGTGGGAATTGAAATTCCCGTCCCAACGTCCTGCTGCGTTTCACGCAGGACGTGGCGATCGCAACGGGGCAGGGCTCCGACCGCCGCAGCCATGTCGTGCCGCAGATCTTTCACTAGCCGGGTGAGGTGGGCGTCATCGAGCGAGAATCGGCAATAATCCTCCACCACGCGCGCGCCTTCAGTTGCCCGGTTAGCGGCGGCGTCGAGAACGCGGAGAGCGGCAGGGTCATTCATGAGAAATGGGTGTCTTACTGTGGGGAGCGATTGCTAGCAGACGGCAATTCCCTATTATGGCTGCTTCTCGGGCCCCGCCCAGATGTCCAGCTTATAGCGTCACAACCCAAACCGCCCTCGTCGCATGCCACTATTATCGTTATCTTCCCCACCGGCGAATTGTCCCGGGCCGTTTCTGGCATTTACCACACTCATTATCAGCTAAAATCAAAACCCCCAAGTTGCCCTAAAATGGGACCCCGCTTGAGGTTGCCTTGCTTTGAAACTGCTGCGGGCTACACTTTCGAGACTGCTCTGATGCCTCATTGGACGAGCCAGCAAGTGGTGTCGAGGAGTCCGCGATGGATTGGAAGGGTTCATGGTACCAACGCGAAAAATGGCGAGGATTGCGTGTTTTTGCCCGGGACTACCCCAACTGTGGAATCGGGGGTCTTGGGCAGGACTGGCTGTAGCGGTAGGATTTACCTCACTTGCGAACACGGTGCTCCTGGCAACCTGTGTATACCGTGAATGGATTCCACTTCGAGAGTTGCTGATTGGCACTATATTAATGGTTCTGATTTGGTCGCTCTCGTGGTGGCGAAGTCGTAGCGAATTGCTGCGTAGCGGGAACCAGCAAGACGCCAGTGGGCTGCCAAATGAAGATTCAACAGCCGGTGTGGCAGTTGCCTCGGGCGGGGATGCCAGTGAACAATTGATGCGAGACGCACAACGAGTGTACCTTGCGGGAGATTGGGTGGCGACAGAGCAATTGCTTCTGAAACTACTCAAGAGGGATACCCGCGATGTCGAGGGGCGTCTGATGCTAGCCACGCTGTGGCGGCGTCAAGGGAGGCATGGCGAAGCACTTCGCCAATTAGACAAACTCGCTCGGCTGGAAGCTGCCGACGAGTGGAAATATGAAATCGAGATCGAGCGACAGGAAATCGCAGCCGCGACCACCAATCGAATCGAGCAAGAAACTACCAACGAACCTAAGATCGAACACTCGGCTGATGATCCAAGCGATCAGCATGAGATGAACAACCAAACCAACCGTCGCCTGGCAGCGTAAAGCACCTTGCCGAAAACTGTCAGTTGCTGATTGGCAAATAGACCCTGGGAGGAGACCCATGTACGAACGTTTCACCGACCGCGCCCGCAAAGTGATGCAGTTGGCCAATCAAGAGGCCCAACGCTTCAATCACGAATACATTGGCACCGAACATATCCTCTTGGGACTGATCAAAGAGGGGAGTGGCGTCGCGGCAAACGTGCTGAAAAATCTAGACGTCGATCTCCGCAAAATTCGCCTCGAAGTGGAGAAGCTCGTGCAGAGCGGACCCGACATGGTGACCATGGGCAAGCTGCCGCAGACTCCGCGGGCCAAGAAGGTCATCGAGTACTCGATGGAAGAGGCCCGCCATCTGAACCACAACTACGTCGGCACCGAACATATTCTGCTGGGTCTCTTGCGCGAACAAGAAGGTGTCGCTGCTCAGGTGCTCATGAATCTTGGTCTTAAGCTTGAGGACGTACGCGAGGAAGTGCTCAATCTTCTCGGTCATGGTCTCGAGGGGGAAGACTCCCCACGCGGTGGTCGTGTTGGCGAAGGGGGCGAAGAAGAACGCGAAAGCCGCAAGAGCAGCAAGAGCAAGACCCCCGCCTTGGATAGCTTTGGTCGCGACCTGACGGAACTCGCTCGGCAAAACAAGCTCGACCCCGTGATTGGGCGCGAAAAAGAAATCGAGAGAGCGATCCAGGTGCTCTGCCGCCGCACGAAGAACAACCCCGTGCTGTTGGGTGAGGCGGGCGTGGGCAAGACCGCCATTGTAGAAGGTTTTGCCCAACGCGTGGTCGATGGCAATGTGCCCGAACTCCTGCTCGATCGGCGGATCGTGGTGTTGGACCTCGCAATGATGGTGGCCGGCACGAAGTACCGTGGCCAATTCGAAGAGCGGATCAAAGCGGTGATGAACGAAGTTCGCCGCGCAAAGAACACCATATTGTTCATCGACGAGTTGCATACGTTGGTAGGTGCCGGTGGCGCAGAGGGTGCCATTGATGCCTCGAATGTGTTGAAACCCGCCCTGGCCCGTGGCGAGATTCAATGCATCGGTGCCACCACGTTGGACGAATATCGCAAATATATCGAGAAGGATTCGGCTCTCGCACGACGCTTTCAAGAAGTCCTGGTCGATCCGAGCAGCGCCGAGGACACGGTCAAAATTCTCGAAGGTCTGCGCGATCGCTATGAGGAGCATCATCGCGTGCAAATCACCGACGACGCCATCAAGGCGGCCGTTGAACTCTCCGACCGTTACATCACCGGTCGCTGCCTCCCCGACAAGGCGATCGACGTGATCGACGAGTCAGGTGCCCGAGTACGGCTCAAGACGATGAGCAAGCCGCCCAATCTGAAAGAGATCGACGACGACGTCGAGCAACTTAACCGCGATAAGGAAGAGGCGGTTGCCAACCAAGATTTTGAAAAGGCCGCCGCCCTGCGCGATCAGGCCGACAAACTCAAGAAGAAGAAGCAGCAGATCACCAAGGATTGGCGCGAAAAGTCCCGCGAAAACGGCGGGGTGGTCGACGAAGAAGTCATCGCTGAGGTTGTTTCGAAAATGACCGGCATCCCACTCACGCGGATGACCACCGAAGACACGCTCCGTTTGATGAAAATGGAAGAGGAGTTGCACAGCAGCGTCATCAGCCAGGACGAAGCGATCAAAGCCATCGCCAAGGCGGTGCGTCGTAGCCGGAGCGGCTTACAGGATCCCAAGCGGCCCACCGGTTGCTTTGTGTTTGCCGGTCCAACGGGTGTCGGAAAGACGTTGCTGGCCAAGGCCCTCGCCGAGTTTATGTTCGGCGATCAGGATGCACTCATTCAAATCGACATGAGCGAATACATGGAGAAGCACAATATCAGTCGACTGATCGGTGCGCCTCCCGGATACGTGGGCTACGAAGAAGGGGGGCAACTCACCGAGCAGATTCGCCGCCGACCCTATGCCGTGGTCCTCTTAGATGAAATCGAGAAGGCCCACCCGGAGGTCTTCAACATGCTCTTGCAGTTGATGGAAGAAGGCCGCCTGACCGATAGCTTTGGCCGCAATGTCGATTTTCGCAACGTGATCTTGATTATGACCACCAATGCGGGTGCCGACGCGATCAAGAACGAAGCGGCTTTCGGATTCCAGAAGCCCGACGAGGATGCGTCCTACGAAAGCATGAAGAAACGCGTTGTGGAGGAAATCGAAAAGGTTTTCCGCCCCGAGTTCATCAACCGTGTGAACGACATCATTGTCTTCCGTCATCTGACCCAGAAAGACCTGAAGGAGGTGGTGGAATTGGAACTCAGCAAGATCCGCGGTCGACTCAAGGAACGGGGACTTGTGTTGGAACTCTCCGACGACGCTAAGGAATTCCTGGTCAAAAAGGGTTCGAACACCGATTACGGTGCCCGGCCTTTGCGACGTGCGATCGAGTCGTTTGTCGAAGACCCCCTGGCAGAAGAACTTTTGAAGGGCGAGTTCAACGGCAAAGACGTGATTCGCGTGAGTGTGAAGAAAGTCGCCGGCAAAAAGCAATTGGCCTTCGACGGCAGGCTCGCCAGCGAACCGGAGCCGGAGCCCGTGGGGGCCCTTGCTGAGGGTGGCGATGACGAAGAGAGCGGCGAAAGCTAAGCGGTAAGGAACGAAGTCATTCCCGCGCAGGCGGGAACCCAGATCTTAGACATACCGCCTAGGTTCCCGCCTGCGCGGGAATGACGGGATTCTTCTTCCATGGCCAAGACTCGCACATTCATCGCCGTGGAAGCCGTGGACGGCGCCCTTAGCCTGGCTCAACACGCCATTGCTCGTCTCAAACCGCTGGCGGAGAAAGTCAAATGGGTTGAGCCTGAGAACCTGCACTGGACGTTACAGTTTTTGGGCGACCTCAGCGATGAAGAAATCGCCGAAGTTTGCCGCCGTGTCGAGCAGGTGGTGAGCCGACTGGAGCCGTTTTCCATCGCGGCGCGCGGAGTAGGTGCCTTTCCCCGAGCGGACCGACCACGGACTTTGTGGCTGGGGGTCGGGGAGGGAGCCGACGAATTCTGCCGGTTGCAAGCGACCCTCGAGCGGAATCTGGAAGACCTCGGCTTCCGGGCTGAATTGCGCAAGTTTGTGCCACATCTTACCTTGGGGCGGGTAGGGTCTCCAGGTGCCGGCCAAGCGGCTCTCGTCAAGGAATTGGCTCAACTTGCCGATCTCGCCGGGGGGCAAATGTGCGTCGATGAAGTCATCGTTTACGCCAGCCGGCTAGCCCGCTCTGGAGCGACCTACGTTCCGCTCTCTCATACCCGACTAGGTGGTTAAACCCATTGAAGTTGGCAAACTTTGCGGCTTGTCTCGCCTCTCGGCGAGACATGTTTTCGTTGCGATCGGCACAATCGTTACCACTGGTGCCGCTAGCATGGAATCTTTGCGCCATCTGTTGCAATCGGCTCAATCGGCGTGGCCGGTGCCCCGATGGAGGAAAGAACGGCAGCCAACATCATGCTTCGGCTTGCAGGAGGCAAACACTCTCCATGGATGGAGAGCTGCCTGATAGATGTAACCGCATGAGTCCAGGGAGGGCTTCGTCGATGTTCCAAGTTGATAGTTTGCGTCTATGGTGCGCTGAGTGGCTGTCCGTGATCGTCCTCTTTTCGCTTCCGTTAGATTCGGCCTGTGCGGCTGGGGAGCACATTGATAGCCTTCTCAGTGACCCAGCCAACTACTGGTCTCCTGGATTGGTCGACCCCGTGGCTGAAGCATTGCACGAGTTGCCTCTGATCGAAGACAACAATGTGGAGCCAGTGCAGATGCTGGCTCCCCAGCGCCGCCCGGGTACGCAATTAGCCCAGCGACAACAATCCTCCAGCGATTCCACTCGTGAGTCGGGCCTGGCCAGCGTGCCGTTCATGATTGGCGATACTGGGGCTGGGTCCTGCGCGTCATTTAGCGGTTTCTTGATCGATGCCGATTTATCCCATCCCACCATGGCATGCGGCCGGCTCAACATTGCCGAGAACAACACACCTATCCCCACGGACAGGTTGTATTTGAGTTACCGCCACTTTCAAAACGCGACCCCAGTTCGTGTCTTTCAATTTGAGAGGGACTATAACATTGACCGCTTTACCTTAGGGGGCGAACACACTTTCAACAATGGTTTATGGTCGATGGAAATGCGACTTCCTTTGGACAATCGCATGACTTCGGATTTTTCCACAGTGGATCGTGCCTTAGGAGACGGCACATTCGACATCTTTGACGGTACGAGAACCGAATTTGGAAACGTCTCTATGATCTTCAAGGCGCTCATGGTAGAACGCAGCGACTACGCACTTTCGGCTGGCCTGGGAATTACACTTCCTACGTCGCAAGATTTTCATTACTCGGCGGAGATTGTTGACTTCATTTTCTTCCCCGATTTTCCTGATTTTACCACGACGCGGTCTATTCTGGTTGATGTTGTGGCATCGAACGAGACCGTCTATCTCAATCCTTTTCTGAGTTGGGTCTACCAGCCGACGTCACGCTTTTTTCATCAAGGGTTCCTGCAGGTAGAAGTTGCGGGAAACCCTTCCCATGTCAAGGTGACGGGCGACGGTTTCAACACCTTCTTTGACGGCATCAATCCCCCCGTCGATACCATTACGGTGGTACCTGCTCCTGGTCGGGCGGAATTGATACCACAAACTTTGTTGCGACTCAATTTGGGCTTCGGCTATATCCTTTCGCAAAACCCTCAGGCAGATTGGATCAATCAACTCACGGCCCTGTTTGAAGTGCATTACACCACGACCTTGAATGACGCCTCTATCAAGACCATTCCAGAATTTACCTTTGATCCTTTGGGAGGGGTGATTGTCACGGATATCATTGTGGGCAATCGGAACAATCAAGTGGATATCGTCAATTTCGTGGCAGGCCTGTCGGCCAACATGGGCAATTGGGTGGTAACCAATGGTGTGACGGCACCTGTCTCGCAAGGCACCAATCGCGGTTTCGACTTCGAGTACAATTTGCAATTGCAGCGAATCTTCTAACGGGTGTGGTTTTCTTGGGATTGGGCAGTTCGGGCTTTGCAACTCGGCGGGTGGCTTCGTACACTACAGTTCTCGCTGTAGAACGCCACTTGTCCGTCGTGAGTCGCTGCCATGGCAACCGCTTCCGCCGACCGAAACTTGCTTTTTGGCGTGCTGGCGGTACAGCTTGATTTTATCTCGCGCGACGATCTTATTGCCGCCACCAGTCGCTGGATTCTCGACAAAGAAACCCCGCTGAGCGATATCTTTGTCGAACAGGGAATGCTGAGCCACGAAGAAAGCCAGCTCATTGACGGAGTGGTCCGCAAGCATCTGGATCGCAACGGTGGCGATCCCCGCCAGAGCTTGCAATCTCTTGAAGCCTTTGAAGCAGTGCGCAGCACCCTCAAAAACATCGAGGATACAGATGTGCGCGAGACGGTCGAGTTCGAGACACTGGCAAATCCCAGCTCGGATCAATATACCACCCAGGCTCCAGTCCCTTCTGAGGTAGCCGACTCTAAACAACGCTTCACTTTCTTGCGGGTCCATCAGAAAGGTGGGCTAGGTTGTGTTTCTATTGCGCTGGACGAAGAGCTACATCGGGAAATCGCTCTCAAAGAGATTTTGCCGGCCCATGCCGATCACGAAGAGAATCGTAGTCGGTTCATTCGAGAAGCAGAAATCACTGGGGCACTGGAGCATCCAGGTATTGTGCCGGTTTATAGCCTGGGCCAATTCGCCGATGGCCGTCCCTTTTATGCAATGCGTTTCATTCGCGGCATGAACCTTCAGGATGCGGTTACCGATTTCTACAAGGATCAATCGACAGCCGCAGAGAAACAGTTGCGATTTCGCCAGTTGGTAGCCAAAATAATCCACGTTTGCCAGGCCCTGGAATATGCCCATAGCCGGGGCGTCATTCACCGTGATATTAAGCCCAGCAACATCATGTTAGGCGACTATGGAGAGACTCTGGTCGTTGACTGGGGACTCGCCAAGACGATCACAGATCCTGCCCAGACTGATGAATCTCTCGTCCCCCGAGTGCAGACAACTCAAAGGGCCAGTTCTACCAGTACACAGATCGGTCGGGTTGTCGGTACGCCACCTTTTATGAGTCCTGAGCAAGCCGCAGGGAGGCTCGACGCCCTTGACCCCACCAGTGACATCTACAGTGTGGGGGCTACGCTCTATCATGTCCTGACAGGCACCCCACCGTTTAAGGGAAACGAAGACGAAGTCCTCGGCAACGTCCAGATGAGTCGCTTCCCCAAGCCTCGCCAAGTGAATCCACGGGTTTCGCGAGCTCTGGAGGCAATTTGCCTCAAAGCCATGGCCCGTCTGCCGCAGGAACGTTATCAGACGGCCCGCGAGATGGCCGACGATTTGGAACGATTCATGGGGGATGAGCGGGTATTGGCCTACCGGGAGCCTTTGCCGGCTCGCGGGTGGAGGTGGATCCGTAATCACAAGCCGTTGGTGCTGAGTTCGGCCGCTGCGCTCACGGTGGCGTTCACCGCGCTCACGATTGGAGTCGTGCTCTTGAGCGCTGCCAACGTACGGGAAAGAACTGCACGGGAACAGGCGCAAGATAACTTTGTTGAGGCGACGCATCAACGAGAACTGGCGGAACGCAACTTCGCGTTGGCGCGCAGTGCCGTCCACGGTTTTCTGACGGATGTCAGCGAAAATACCTTGATCCAACAGCCTGGTTTACAGAGTCTGCGCGAGGAACTCATGCGCCGTGCGCTCGTCTACTACCAAGATTTCTTGGAACAACGGCAAGACGATCCTTCGCTGCGTGGAGAGGTTGCCGAGGCGAACTACTTGGTCGGTACGATTGTGCAGTTAATTAACTCTCCTGAAGAGGCCCTCCCCCATTTCGAGCGGGCGGCGGAACTGCAAGAGCAACTGCTGGAAGAGTCGCACGAGAATGCTGAAGCCAGGCGCAACTATGGCCAAACACTCAACGCGATTGGTGGGGCATTTTTGCGGCTGGGACGCAGCGAGCAAGCGCGCGATTATTTCCAGCAATCGGCCACAGTCCGCGAAGAACTCGCTAAGACGGCTCCCAACGACATCGAGTCTGCGCGTATGTTCGCCAATAGTGTGATGAACATTGGAAATACCTACCGGGCCATGGGGGAATGGGATCAAGCTGTGCCGCTCTTCGAGCGCGCGCAGATGATCCGCATGGCCCATGTTGATAAAATCGATGCCTCGAATCCCAAGTTGCAACGTGATTTGGGGATGGGTTACTACAACCTAGCCGTCGTGCGGAATGTTCTGGGCGACGATGCCGCCGCGGAAGCCAATTTTCTTGCGGCGATCGATCTCTTTTCGAAACTCCACAAGAATGAGCCACACGAAATGAGCCATCAGCGGAACCTGGCCCTTTGCCTGCGGGGGGAAGCCGATCTCAAGGTCAGCAGAAACGAGTCGGCAGCAGCCATCGACTATTTCCAACAGGCGCTCGAATTACTGGAGGGGTTGAAGCTGCGTAATCCAGAAGTCCACAGCTATGCGTTCGAGTTGGCAGGAGTGTACATCAACTTAGCGAGCCAGTTGCAAGCACAAGAAGAATATGTAGCCGGGATCACGGCTGCCCAGCGGGGCGTGATTCTCCTTGTGGAACTGACGTCGCTGGCGGACTCGATGCCGACCTATCGTCGCGATCTGGGGATCGCCCGCCGTCTATTAGGCGATCTTCTTCTCGCCAACGGGGAAGTGAACGCCGCCGAGCAGGAATTGCTTGAGTCAAAAGCCGTATTTTCTCAATTACTTTCCGAAAATCCCGGCAATGAAAAGTATTCCGTCGAGCTTGGCCTAACCCTGGATCGCCTCGCCGCCCTAGATATTAGCCGTGACGCGCAGCGGAGCGAGGACCCCCAACGTTAGCCGCGACGCGGAGCGCCAGCGCAGCGGAGCGCGAATTCCAGCGGAGCGAGTTTTCTCAATTCCTGCTCCAATCACAGAACCTTCTGCATTCCCCAGTGCAGAATCGATACCTCGACAAACGGATCTCCGACATGCTGGTAATCGAGTTTCTCATAAAACGCTTTGGCAGAGTCGCGGGCGTTGAGGGTCATGGTTGTAAAGCCTTGCTTACGGGCGACGGCTTCAGCCAATTCGATAAGCGCGCGACCGATTCCCTGACTTTGTAGATGGGGTTCGACCACGACTTGCCGCATTCTGACGTTTGTTTCATCCTGAGGAACTAATACCAGGCAGCCGACGACCAGCCCATCTGCCAAGCAAGCCAAGTGATGATACTCGCGCTCACGCGCCAACTCTTCCTCGGAAAACCGAAGCCCCAAGGGCTTGCGGAGTACCTCGTCTCGCAGTTTAAGACTCTGCTTGTAGGCATCCGATCCATGTTCGATGACTAAGAACATCCGTTGCATCATCAGATTCCCTAAGACTTTGCGTTCGCACAACAACAGCACAGGAACATAATAGCAAACAAGCCGAATCGAAGCCCCTTTGATTCGGGGCCTCTGTCGCCATATTCAAGAAGTTATTAGAAATTCTGGGTGGCACCGATACGGGTCCGAAAAACGCGTGGATAGTGCATCCGCAGTTCAATCATGCCTGTCCTTATTCTCCTTATTCTCCTTATTCTCTCCCGCCGCCGAGCCTGCGAGGCGCGTGATTTTGAAATTCCGTCGTGTCGTCGTGCCGTCGTGGTAAAATACCTAGCCGTGATGCAGGAAAGAACCACAACGACACGACGGCACAACGAAGAGCGGGCAAAAGAAGCTACTATCTCACAAGCATTTACGGCGACAACAAGTAGGGAAGCGGCTCGAGCCCGAGTACAATTATGCCTGTCCCAATACTGTTCCTGCAACTCAGGTCGGTTCGTCATGAGCGCGCAATGCGTGGCCGAATTTCGCAAGTTTCGCCGCGGGGATCCCTGCGTCGTCCGAGAAAACGGTGGTTATTTAAGCGTTTCACAACCGATGAGTTGATGACGCATGTTATGGGTTCGATCGCTGGATTGTACTCCGCAATCGCTTATCCCAAGACTCGCGCGAGCGTGGCTTCACTTGGTCCACCGCCGGGCCGTCCCACCATTAGCATGTTTTCTATTCGAGGGTGAGGCTTCGGCTATCGATGTTCTCCCGCCGCCGCCTCAGCGTCACGCCAAAATGCATCTTCCAATTCCGATATGCTCAAGCCGTAGACTGCACGAAAGTCCTCGTCTGATGTATTTGCATTGCACTCGTTGTAAATCTTGACGAACTGGTCGACCGAGAATTCGCGAAGTAGGAAGTCGACGAATGCACCGCCGTAGCTATAGGCTCGACCCGCGTCGCGTCTATAGTTCTCGGCACTCAACAAATCGACCACCCCAATAGTAGAGTCTTGGACCTTTGCTTCGAGGGCTTTAGCAGCTAAGGTGCCCGTACTCATGCCCGACTGCGATTCCGCCCAACCTTCATGAAGCATCATCGGAGGATCGGCAGATGGGACACGAACCTGGGTCAGTACGGCGTGGGCTATCTCATGACGGTCGAGGTTGCCAGCCGGACTTTTTTCACTACCAAGCGCGAGGCCCAGAAATGACAACCTGCTTCGTCCTAGCAGTGAGCCTCGAATCCAGTGAATCTTGGATCGTAACGGGTTCCCCAACGTCTGCTCAAGTTCCGCGACGTGACGGTCCATCGCTTCGATGTCAGCATCAGGCTCGTCCAATTCGCGGTAGAACATGACTAGGCGGTCTGATTCAATTCGTTTCGGGTACATCCAAGCAGCCTGGGCTTCCATCAAGCTTCCACCGAACATCACAGCAAACTGTCCTCGAATGCCAACTGGTACCATCCTCTTGGCCCATTGTTGCTGAGCATAGATCAACGGAATCGAAAATAGTCCCACTGGAATAGCCGCGACCATAAACCATAAAACTGTATTCCACCGCTGCTGTCCTCGAATCAATCGAGCGACAACGATAATGACTATGGTAATGACGAGGCCTCCAGATACGGCTCCCAGCAACAGGAACGGGACGAAAGCCGGATGGAGTACACTTGCCTGATACTGCCCGAGTAGCAACGCGGCGATGCTGCCAAGTACAACCCAAACGGACACACAGCATGCTGGGAGCATGCCGAACTTTTGTCGGATACGTGAATCAACCACACAAGATCCTCTTTCCGTTCAGCGAGTTACCGGCAATTCTGCCGCTTCCCTTTGCGTTATTTGAACGCGCCCGAAGATGGTTGGTTTGACGACGCAATTTGGTGGCCGGAGTGACCGCCGAGTGTCACATCGAGCGCAGAGATGAGTTTTCGGAACGCCGCAGCTATGCCGGGAATCGGGTGAGGTTTTGACACTTCGCCGGGCAGTGTCTTAACAGTCTACGCCGAGGGCGCGGCGACGGGTTCCCGCAGGCATTCCTCGATGACTTGTTCAAGGTCGTGGGCGTTCTCCTCGCCGCTGCCGATGCGATACAAGCGCACTTTGCCGGCGCGATCGATGAGCACCGCATGGGGAATGCCGTTGACGAAGTAGTGCTGCTGCAGTGAATTGTCGGGCGTGAGGGCAATGGGGTAGAGCAGCTTGTGGTGGGCGGCGAACTTGGCGAATCCGTCGCGCTCCTCGTCGGGCGTGATGTCGTCCTTGCGCTGGGAATAGCCGAGCGACGCGTTCCAGCCGTAGCCGTGGTACTCGGACACGCCGATAATTTCGAATCCTTGGTCGGCGTATTTTTCACGCCACTCGCTGAGATGGGGGAACGTCGCGATGCAGGGGCCGCACCAGACGGCAAAAAAATCGAGCAGCACAACTTTGCCGCGGAGGTCGTCGGCTGTAAGCGGCTCATCGGCGTTGACCCAACGGTCGGCGTTGTCGGGGAATTGGGCGGGCGTGCCGTACTGGGCGATGCGCCGGCGGGCTTCGGCTACGCTAATGCGGAGGTCGAGCATCTTGGAGTGCGAACCCCAGCCGCCGTACCGGCGCGACATGAACATGGGGGAATCGAGAGATTTGTCGTCGACGGGGTCGACGTTGAACTCTTCGATCTCCGCGAGGCGATTCAGCATGGACTCGGCACGGTCGACGTCGCGGTTGACGAGCCGTGCGGCGCGGAAGGAAGCCAGCTCGAACAGCCGGGCGCGAATCATCCGGTCGTCGGGATTCGCTGCGTCGCTGGCGAAGAGATCGTCGATCAGCTCGGTCCACGCGGAGTCGATTGCGCCGTCCTCGGCGGCAGCCTCGACGGTCGTGCGCGCGAGCAGGAGGTGCGCCC
>JBGSPU010000021.1:0-150283 GCA_041738415.1 Bythopirellula sp. | reverse complement strand
CACCGTAAAGTGTTGGTGTTCGCAACATCATTTCAGAATTGGAAACCATACCTTCGGCTCCTGCGCGCAAAAACGCCGACTTCTCGGCGGTGCTATTCGTATGCGCGTTTCTCTTTGGTTGCGGCCGTAGGCCGCGTTAGGTACTATTGAAGATGACTTCGCCCATTCTGTAGCACTGGACAATAGCGGAAATGTTTTTCTGTCCGGTTTCACACTTGGCGGATTGGGTGAACCAAGCCTCGGAGAGGGTGATGCACTTCTCGCGAAATATGATCCTGACGGAACACTATTGTGGCAACGACTCATTGGGAGCGAAACTCGCGACGAAAGCAAGAGCGTTGCTACCGATCGTTTTGGTAACGTATATTTGGCCTCCCACACCTTGGTTGATATTGGATTCGCGGGAATGCGTCGTTGGGATGCTTACCTTTCGAAGTTCGATGGTGACGGGAATCTCTTATGGCAGAAACAACAACTAGACATTGGCCCATTTGTCGGCGATTCCGCCACGACTAGCAGTGTTTCGATTGATGCATTAGGGAATGTTTTTCTCAGCGGCACTACTTCCCAAGGAGGAAGCTCAAACGCTACTTTTGTTCGTAAACTAGATATAAATGGACATGTGGCTTGGACCCACCGTTTCAACTTATTTTTTGATTCCTCCGTAGTTGCTGACGGTCAAGGCAACGTCTTCCTGTCTGGCACGGACTTTGGAGAACGCGGGAGATTTTATAGCGCTGCTATCGTCATGAAACTTGACGGCACTGGGAAAGTCTTGTGGAGCAAGTTGACTGATTCTAAAGAATCTGATTTTAGCGCCGATATTGCAACTGATGGTCTGGGCACAATCTACATCGCGGGAGAAAGCTATGAGAGCCTTAACGGATTAAATCCTGGGCGACCTCATGCATTCGTTACAAAGTTTCGCGAGATTCCAGAACCGGCGACGCAAGTGCTGCTCTTACTCTGGGGCTCCTTGCTACTGAAGCGTAGGTGGCACATCACATAGCCGTTAATTTCTATGCATCCGAGTTTTGGTTGCGCCGTTTTCGCCCGCGCGGAGCAAACATTGCCTGCACCGCCGCGATTCCCTCCAGCAGGCGGTCCACTTCCTCCGGGCGATTGTAAAGATAAAAGCTCGCCCGCGTGCTGGCTGAGATGCCTAGCAATTGGTGTAGCGGCTGAGTGCAATGGTGCCCGGCGCGCACGGCGACCCCAAAACGGTCGTTGAGCACTTGGGCGAATTCATGCGCATGAATCTTCTCAAAAGCGAAACTCACCAAACTGCTACGAAACTCTGGAGCAGGGCCGAGAATACGTAAGCCTTCGATTTGAGCCAGGCCTTCGTAAGCATATTGAACAAGGGCTTGCTCGTGGCGGTGAATCGCGTCGAGACCCACTGCGGATAGATAGTCGATGGCTGCCGACATGGCGATGGCCGGCACGATCGGTGGCGTACCCGCCTCGAACTTGGCCGGCAATTCGGCAGGGGTAAACCCATCGAGCCGCACCTCGTTAATCATGCTTCCTCCACCCAAGAAAGGTGGCATCGCATCGAGCAGCGATTCCTTGCCATACAGAATGCCGACCCCCGAGGGACCGAGCATCTTGTGGCCGCTAAAAGCCAAGAAGTCGCAATCCCAAGCGGTAACATCGGTAGCACTATGTGGCACGCTCTGCGCGGCATCTACCAACACCAGCGCCCCCACGGCATGCGCTTGGGCAATAACCTCGGCAATCGGGTTCACAGTTCCCAAGGTGTTGGACAAGCTGGTCACCGCCACGAGTTTGGTGCGCTCGCTGAGCAATTCCGCAAACGCGTCCATGTCGAGTTGACCATCAGCAGTAATTGGCACATGCCGAAGTGTAGCACCTGTCTTTGCTGCGACTTGCTGCCAAGGGACCAGATTGGAATGATGCTCCATGACCGTGGTCAGGATTTCATCGCCAAGTCCAAGATTGTTCTCACCCCAACTGCGCGCCACCAGATTGATCGAACCGGTGGTGCCCTGCGTGAAAATAACTTCGTGTGCGTTAGCCGCCCCGATGAATCGGGCCAACTTTTCTCGCGCCTCTTCGTATTGCTCGGTGCTGCGCTCGCTCAGTGTATGAATCCCGCGGTGAACGTTGGCATAGTCGTGTTCGTAGACTCGCGAGATCAAGTCGATCACCTGCCGGGGATGCTGCGTACTGGCAGCATTGTCGAGAAACACTAGTGGATGCCCGTCGAGCACGTCGTCGGTGAGGATCGGAAAATCTGCTCGGAGCGATTCAGGTAAGAGAGCCGACTGATCGATCGTTGCCAGCGCGCTCATGATTGATCCGACCTTTCGACGGGGGAATGTATCGCCGATTGCAACACCCTCCACGAGAGGAGGCAGCACTTTTGCCGATTGGGAGTGAGCCGGGGGCCGTAAAGTTCGAGCATGTCCGCTGCGGAGAATTGTTTCACTTCGTCGACCGTTTTGCCTTGCAACTTTTCCAAGAGCATCGAGGCCGAGGCCTGACTGATCACGCAACCCTCACCATTGAAGAAGGCGTCGACGACCTTGCCCTCGTCGTCGAGTTGGAGTTCGATCCGTACCACGTCGCCACATAACGGATTCTTGTCCTCGTGGGCATGCGTCGCCGTGGGGAGCGACCCACGATGAAATGGATCCTCGTAGTGATCGAGGATATGGTCCTGGTACAGTTCTTCTTCGCTAGGCATGGAAGGAAGGCGAGATGGGTAATGTGAAAATGATGAAGTCAAAGTTCTTCTCCATCTACCTTCTCACATCTCAGATCAAACATCCAGTCCTACCACGGTTTATCTCGCAGGATTTCGGTGGCGGCGTTGCGGCCGCAGGCGCCCATCACGCCGCCGCCGGGGTGACTGGCGGCGCCGCAGAGGTATAAGCCGGGCACAGGGGTGCGATGATCGGCCCAACCTGCGACGGGGCGGAAACAGTAAAGTTGGTGCATGGGCATGGCCCCTTGCATGATGTTCCCACCGGTGATGCCAAAGGTCCGTTCCAAATCGAGCGGCGTGAGTACCTGGCGATGCTCGATCGCGCCAGGGATGTTGGGGGCATACTCGGCGAGTGTCTCGACGCAACGGTCTCCAAAAGACTCGCGGATGTCATCCCAATTCCCTTCGGCAAGTTGGTATGGCGCGAATTGCACGAACATCGAGAGGATGTGTTTGCCAGGTGGGGCGATCGAGGAATCGACACTGGTGGCCATGGTACATTCGAGTATCGGTTTCTCGCTTGGCCTGCCATACTTGGCATCATCGTAGGCGCGCTCCAAGTAAGCGAGCGAAGGGCCGATGTGCATTGTGCCGTGATGATGGGGACCAACCCCCTCGGTCGGAACACAAGTAAAACAGGGTGGCTCGCTGAGCGCCAGGTTCACCTTGGCCGAGGCTGAGGAGTAATCGATTCTCGCAACCGCCTGACGAAATTCCTCGGGCAACACGTCGGGAGTCAGTAGCCGCTCGAAGGTGAGATGGGCATCGACACTCGAGGCTACTACGCGGGCGGCAAGCTGCGAACCGTCTTCAAGTCCCACGCCGCATGCGCCGTGTTTATCGGTGTGGATGGCATGTACGGGCGACTCGCGGCGAATCTCGACCCCCAAGTCGACGCAAGCAGCGGCGAGGGCATCGGACAATCCTCCCATGCCCCCCTGCACATAGCCCCATACGCCCCGCGCGCCGCCGGCTTCTCCCATCACATGGTGTAAGAGAACATAAGCGCTGCCCGGGGAACTGATCGAGGTGAACGCCCCGATGATCGCATCCGTGGCCAGTGTCGCCCGCAGCACGTCCGTTTCGAACCAGCGTTCGAGGATCGGTCGAGCCGCCCCCGTCAAGAGTTCCACAGCCTCAGGCAAATCGGCACCAAGCGATTTCATGGCTTGGTGCATGTCGAGCACTTTCTTGGCATCACGGAGGCGTTTGCCGATGCCAATTTTTCTCCATGAAGTGGGTAGCGGCAAGGGATCGGGGGCAGCCTCGCCCAGCACCGGTTCCAAGGTTGCGGCTACCCGCTCCAGCAGCGCCTCATAACGTGGGTAAGCAGCCGCGTCGCGCATGCTAAACTTGCCGATTTCTCGCTGGCAAAGTGCCGCGTCAGGCCCCATCAGTAGGCTGCGGCCATCGGGAAGCGGCGTGAACGATGACGGGCTGCGAGGCAAAATCGTCAGCCCATATTCCTTGAGCCGCAGTTCGCGCAGGATTTGTGTCTGGAACAGGCTGATCACATAAGCGGCGGTGGAGACTTTGTAGCCGGGCCAGAGTTCTTCGGTCGCAGCACAGCCGCCAAGGACGTGCCGCCGCTCAAGAACACAGACCTTACGGCCCGCCTTGGCGAGGTACGCCGCCGCGACTAATCCATTGTGTCCCCCGCCGATAATAATGCAATCGTACGCGCCGTGTTTGGGCATCGTGAATCCATTCCTTGCCAATGAGTGAAAGCAGTAAATCGGAATTGTAGCGAGTAAACCGCATTTTTCCACGGTGCATCACAGACCAAGCACTTTAGCCGTGACCAGCCACACGAGCTCTCCCTCACCGGGGGCAATCTCCTCGTGGATACGAACCGCGGCGACCGAGCCCTTGGCAAACCTCAAGTTCCCACCCGAGTCTCCCACCAGTGCCGCAGTGAGCCAACCGACATCGGGGGCGTGGCCGACCCAGCAGACCGATTCGCATTTCGCCTGGTTGGTCCATTCCAACAGAGCCGTGAAATCGCTGCCGGGTTCGAGTGCTTCCAATGGCTCCACGGCTGGCGCTAACGGGGTGTACTGAGAAATCAGCTCAGCAGTCTGCACACAGCGGGTGTAAGGACTCGTGGCCACAAGCTCAGGCGCAAATCCTCGCTCAGCGAGTGTCTTCACAACCTGCACATAACGCTCGGCCCCTGCGGGCTCCAACTCGCGCAACGAGTCATCGGGCCAGCGTGAATCGTCGCATTCATAAGCCCAGGCGTGTCGTGCAATGTAGATGTGCATAATTGGTTGTGACCCGTGGTGAGCCAGAAGTGTTAGGGATCGGAGTGTCTCAACCCTCAATTACCTTTCGCGCCATAAATCGCTATCTTCGATTTTCAATTCTAATTGGCATTGGCGAATATCCGCTTTGAAACGCTTCGCATCCAGAGGGTAACCGGCCGTCGGTTTCAGGTCGGGGATCTGTCGGCACCAGTAATCGTTGAAAGCACGCATCGCCAATTCGCGGTAGTACTTGGCTGTCATCGAGGCGAGCGCCACGGGAAGTTCTGTTTCCCCCTTGGTGCGAAAACTTATTTCCATCCGCGACGGGCTCGCCCCCCAGGCATAGTGACTCACGGGGCCACTTTCGGCAAGTGTGTCAATCCACTCGTCGGGAAAATAATGTTGAAGCAGTGCGAAGTAGCGATTCCGCCCCCCATGTTTGTCACATGTGACAAAGAGGGGGCTGGGATCTGGGGACTGCCGGCTGGAGAGGAGTTCTATTGTGTCGCGGACCAGCCCAATCGACACGTGAGAAAGCGCGGCTCCTTTGGTTCCAAAGTGCGCTGTGAGTTCGTTGAATTCTCGCGGGAAGACCATCCGCACGTGCAGGCTCCTCAGTTGCACCCCCGCGAGAACGCAAGCGGTTGTGAAACGCGGGGACAGGTCGCTTATTTCGTCCGAGTGGGCATCGATCGGTAGGGCACAATCGTAGTCCGCATACCAGGGCAGCGCCGGCGTATGGCACCCAACCAGTGCCCCCCAGTTCGTCGCCGGTGTCCCCCTGCCGTTTGATGATTCGCTCAACCCCACCAACACCCCGCGTTCCAATTGCCGCAGTCCAGCACCCGGTTTGTAAAGGCGCTTCGAGTCGGCAATGGCGAGATGGGTGGTCGAATGTGTGGGGGAGACAATCTTCGCCAGCCGGGAATAGAGGTCAATAGGTGGCGCAAACCCCCGCCTTCCGGCGAAGGCTAGTAAAGAATTGGAGGAGTTTTTCTCTTTGACTGACCCCGTCTCTCGCCACTCGCCACTGGCACCTTGTAGCTCCTCTTCCACCCACCATACGGAGGCTGCTACGACCAGGGGGCCTAAGTTCGGTCCGTATCCCGCTTCGTCGATGCCGATCAACCATGTCATGCGGGGCAGTATACCGTAGAAGCTAGTCCCCTGCGATGCGTTGCATCGCGGCTAAGAGAAACTCGACGCAGAAAAATAGCCGCGACGCAACGCATCGTAGGGAATTACTTAAATCGCAGCAGGCCAAAGTTCGCGGGGTCAGGTTCTCCTGCCACTGGTCTAGCGAGACTCTGGGTTTCTTGCGATGGCAGGAGTCGTTCGGCTCCGATCGCCCAGGTGTCGCCGATTTCAGGGGGTGTGGCGGCGAGTTCGCTCCAGGGGATGGCGGCTTCGATGGTCCATGAGTCTACGTCCCCCCCCGCCGCCACAAACCACTGCGGATTCCAAGAGCGATCTTGCCAGCAGGCATCGTTCGTCCAACCACGATGGTCGACCGTCAGATCGAAGTAAGTGGTGTAGTCGCGGTCCCTATCCAGTAGAAGCCGTACTCGATCATGGGGTGTCAGGTCTGCGTCGTAGGTGCGAGTCCCCTCGTCGGCATCGTAACTGAGCGAAGGCAATTTTTCACAACGCACGGCGATGTATAAATACTCGTCATCGCGCGAAAGCAGAAATGAGGATCTGGGAGAGTTGAGGTTTTCAAAATCCGGTTGCCATTGCGGCTCGTCGAGAAGGCCGTCGAGATGAGGTCTTTCGGCAGTGAAACGACAATCGACCAACGACACGTTTGGCTTCGGACGCCCAGGATCAGTGAGCCAGCGCTCGTTATTGCCACACAATTGCCAGGCTTCTCCCGGTGCGCGGAGCGACAACGATTCAAGATACTTCTCAGACCCCGTAGACAACGCACGATTTCGTTCGGCCACCGACCAGGGGACGCGGACTTGCGGCTCGGCATACAGCAGGGGCCGCGTGTGGGCGATGTGCTGGGTAATTTGCACTGCGCGAGTGAATCGCTGGAAATCGATGCTCTCTTCGTAGGAGGTTGCCGTGACTGGTTGCACGGAACCATCGGCCGCAGGAGTCGCCGGAACTTCGACGGCAATCGCTTGGGCGACGGCTGGTGTTATCTGACGATAAGCGTGGGCGGCTTCCCCGCTGGCATAGTATTGGACCAACCACACCAAGGCTGCGTCCACGAGCGGATCGCTCGGATAACGACGAGCCAAAAGTTCCAGCGTTGCCGCCTTCAGGTCGAGTTGTCCCGCCGTTTGAAAATGGGTCGCTAACTCATAGAGCAGCGATGCAGCCGCGGCGGGATCCAGATCAGCGAGCATTTGCCCCACCTGCCCCAGTAACGCCGGGTTGCCTCCGCTGGCGCGGAATATGTTGCGTAAGTTACGGCGTTTTTCGGTAAGCCGCTGTTGTGCTTGCGTTGCCAGGGGGTCGTCGTGGGGAAGTTGCGATCGACGGCTGGCACCGCCAGCAGTCAAGCTAAGCCCCGCCATGAGGTCGTCGACCTGGGTGGTCGGTTCGCCGGCGAGACTGGCCACGAGCCGAAACTCGTCAGAAATCGCCGGGGGAGAAAACTCATGTCGCAGCAAACTGAGGGCGGCAATGCTGGTGTCGGCCAGCGATGTGCCGGCCACGGTCTGTTCGGACAGCACGCGATGTGTTCCACGCGCCCCTGGTGGGAGAAAGGCATAGACTCGGCTGACTTGCCAAGGAGGAAGAGCCAGTTGTTCACCCAGAGAGGTGAAATGCGTCTCATCGGCGGCCTGCGATACTGCATCTTCGACCACAGCGGCAAGCCGATTGCCAAAATCCGTGCTTGCATCATGCGCGTCTGGGACAATGAGCACCGCCGGTCGCCAGATTCGTAATTGACGCACAATTTCTCCGATAAGCCGCTCGTCAAGATTCTCAGTCGCTCCGCTGGGAAACTGCCAGGCGTTCGTCACGGTGTTGCCGCCGAGAAAATGGACCAATTCGCTGGTGCGAGCCGGGGAGGTGAGTTGATCAAACCGAGATGAATCTTGGGGTGCAGTGAGCAGGTGGACCACGGTGCGATAGCCGTCGCACTTGGCTAGTTTGGCCAAGGCCGCAAGCGGGAGTGCGCGTGCGTTTTCCAGGATCATCAAAACGGCGGCGCGCTCCCCTCCAGTGCGTTGTGTCTGCCAGGATTGGCCCCCATCGGTCGTGTGCAGAATCGTGCCAAAATCGCCGACGGCCCAGCCGTGCGATTCGTCAACAAACGTGATCTGATTGAGCGGGATGGTGCTTCCTGTGGCGAATCCTTGCCAAGACTTGCCAGCGTCGGGGGAATGCAACACCACAGAGCCCGGAGAGCCGGCAATCCATATCTTTTCGCCCACGGTTGCGATGGCTCGCCACTCGATGTCGTCAGCGATCTCCTCGGGCAAGATTTCCACCGCGGCCCAGTGGGCACCGCCATCAGTGGTGTGTTGAATGAGTCCTCCCTCACCGACCATCCAGCCTGTGCCGTCGTCTGAGAGTTTCACAGCACGGGCACTTTGGGCGTTGTGCTGGTCGATGGTGATTGGCACAGCATCGCCGGCCACCAGGCGGGCCATTTGCCCCTGCGGTCCCACGACGACCCCTTGCCGCTGGTTGACAAAATCGCCTCCCCACCACACCGAGGGTACACCGACACCCAAGGAACGCCAGTTGCGTCCGCCGTCGTCCGTTGCAAACACGCCCAATGGTTCGCCGCCGGAACCGTGCCCCCAGGCGACGCCGTGTAAAGGATCGAAGAAATTCACTTTCTCCAAGGCGGAGACGAACGCCAATTGCTTTTCCCAGGTTTGGCCTCCATCGGACGTGCGGAGGACAATACCCTGACTGGTCCAAAGATAAGGCTGCGTTGCACCACCGACGGCCCAGCCGAGTTGACGGTTCAAAAAGCAGACGCCGCTCAAACGAACGTTCCCATGCGACTCCTGTGGGCGCCAATGTTCTCCGCCATCCACGGTATGCCAAATGCAACCGTGTGTGCCAACCGCCCAGCCGAATTCGTCATCAACAAAGCTTACATCGTAGAGCGAGGCATCGTCGACTAGTGGGGCGGCAAGCGAATTCCTGTCACCAGGAGTGATCGCTGGAGGGAAGGTATCTTGTGCTGCCAATTCGATGTCCCACAACAGGGATAGGCAGAGTAACGAGTAAATAATGCGTGCCATGGGCTTCCTATGCCGCGTGATGAGTCGGGTTGTCGTTTTATTTTAATAAAATCTCAATGGCGGCCTACCGCAACTGGAGTCGTACAATTTTGCCGATTTGCCTTATCGTGCGGGATATGCCGTCGAACGTACCCGGAAGCGATTGCTGAACTATATTTTCGTTATCCAGGCGAGTGGCTCAATCGCACTCAAACGCGTCGACTTCCCCTGCTTGCAGTCGTTGGTTGGAAATGATGGAAGACACCTTAATAGCGACGAACCTCGAGTCGACCATGGCGCTGGACCAGTTCGTCAATCGAGTCAAATCGCTCTACAGCCTGCCTGCCGTGGCCGCCGAGGTACTTGAGCTTACCGCTAGTCCGCGGGTTGACAATGCAGCGCTCAAAGCGTGCATCGAGCGAGACCCGGCCCTGACAGTGCGGATTCTGCGCGTCGTGAATAGTTCGCTCTTCGGTTTGAGTCATCCCGTCAGCAATCTGAATCAAGCGATTACGATGCTGGGAATCAAACCGCTCAAACTGCTGGTGCTGGGTTTCAGTCTACCAGAGAGTTTGTTTGTAAATCTTGCGCGTCAGCAACTCGAGTGGTATTGGTCCACCACCTTGATCCGGGCGGTAGCCGCGCGGGAAATCAGCGAGCAATGGTTCGAGCTCCCCGGCGACGAGCCCTTCCTGGCTGGCTTGCTGCAAGACATCGGCATGTTGGCACTCCTGGGACAACTCCGTGAGTCGTACGCCAGTTTTTTGGCGGGGGCGATTGAATCTGAAGCCAACCTGGAAGAACTCGAAACCGAAATCCTTGGTTTTGACCACCTCGCATTGAGTGCGGCACTTTTGCGCCAGTGGAACATGCCTGTCCCATTGGTGAGGGCCATTGCGAATATCCGCAAGCGACAAGTCCACGCTAGTGGTGAGACTCCGACGGATCATTTGACACGCGTGTTGCACTTGGCTACTTTGCTGGGTGAATTGGTGGGCCGTCACCGTTTGTGTGCGTTGCCTGAGTTGTTGGAACTTGGGAGAGTGTACTGCGAACTCGATAAGTCCCGATTGAGTGAATTGGTCGCCGACTTGCAGCCCAAGGTGGAGCAACTGGCCGAGGTACTCGCATTGCGCTTGCCAGCCGGGCGAGAGTACTCCGACCTATTAGTTGCGGCCCATGCTCAAATGTCGGCGCTCGCAGATAAAGAGGACGAAGAAGTGGACGTTCAAGTTCACCGTGAATCAGCCCAGCTTGGGATTGCTGTCCAGACGTTTCTAAGGGGCGCACCGGCGAATCCTGTGCAAACCGATCTGAAAATCCCAAGTGTGGGATCGCCGCAAACCATGGTGTTCGACAGAACCTTCGAGCAGCGCCTGGTGATCACCCTAGGAAAATGTCGCTCCGAGCGACAGCCCTTGAGCGTGGTGATGCTAGATGTCTCCTGGGAAAATCAATCCAGCGAACAAGGCAATTTGCTCAGCGACTTCTTGGATAGAACCTGCCGAGAAGAGTTTTGCTCTTTAACGGAGCTTGATGTTAGCAACCCATCTAGCCGAACCTTGGTCTTGCCAGGGTGCGATCGCCAGGAAGCCGTTCGAATGGCCCGGGGAGCAATCCACACGATCGAGACATCTTTGAAGCGGCAAGATTTCCTCGGACGAAAGGGGCTAATCCAGGTTCGTGTGGGAATTGCCAGTGCTGCATTGCCTTCGAAGAATTTCGATGCTTTGCGACTCTTGCAAACGGCGGATCGCTGCCTGGCTGCGGCGCGCACCTGCGGCACAAGCTGCGTAAAAAGTCTCGAAATCTATTGACGCCCTACTCTCGGGGATCTGAAAAGGGCTTTGCCAGGGCACTCCGAAGGGTGTAAGATTCCCCGATGAAGAGCGAAGTCCCCACCCCCGAATCCCCTGTCCAAACGCCTGTCCCCCAGCCGTCTGAAAGCCAGCCGCCTCAATCTTTGCCGCAAGATTCAGTCCCTTCGACCGAATTGGTCAAGAAGGTGCCCTCGGATGATCCGTTTCACGATCCGTCGGTCGCGCATTTGCCCGAGCTAACGGTCTCGGACCTGCACTTCCGGCCTCAGCGCCGGACGCTGTTGCCTCTCGTATTATTCTTGGCAACCTGTGCTTCGACCTTTTGGGTCGGCACGACCCACTGGGAGCCACTCGAGCCACGCTACATCGGCACGTATGCCGCGATGGGGCGTATCATCCAGACCAACTGGGTCATGGGCATGCAGTACATGGTCGCCGTGCTGGCCATCCTGCTCACCCACGAGATGGGACACTTTCTGCAAACGGTCAAATATCGCATTGCGGCCAGCTATCCCCTCTGCATTCCGATTCCTTTCAACGCTATCGGCACGATGGGTGCCGTGATCGGCATGGACGGCATGCGCGCTGACCGCCGGCAGATTTTTGACATCGGCATCGCCGGCCCTTTGGCCGGACTTGTGGTAGCGATCCCCGTGCTCTGGTGGGGCATCACCGACCTGGATCTCACGCGCGTGCCTCAGCATGGCGAGTTTCAGCTCTATCTCCCCTGGATCGCCCAGTGGATGTTGGAGCGCGCACACCCCCAATGGGCAGACCGCGAATGGGTCGCGCTCTCGCAACTCAATCCTTATTTTATGGCCGGTTGGGTCGGCATGCTCATCACGGGGCTGAACATGATGCCGATCAGCCAACTCGACGGCGGGCACACGATCTACGCCCTGTTTCTCGAACGGGCCCACACCCTAGCCAAATGGTTTGTATCCCTCGCGATTTTTTATGTGGTGACCAATCTCAACCATGCTGTGATGTGGACCCCCATGCTCGTGTTGGTGATCTTCATGGGCATCCATCACCCCCCCACCGCCAACGACAATGTCCCCCTGGGCCCCGTCCGCTGGGCCATCGGCATCGCATCACTGGTGATCCCGCTCATCTGTTTTCCGCTCGAGGGGTTTCGGCAGTAGGGGGGGAATGCTGAGAGCCTGATTAGCCGCATCGCGTTCGCGACCGGATGGATCGGCTCTGAAACAACAGGGTGCTAGCGGACTGCGGCTGATTGAAAGTTCGAGGTTAGCACGAGCCCAGCGAAACGGCAGATCGTTTTTCAGCAGTCAGAAAGAATTTGGGTAATGTTTCTTAAAAAAATGCAAAGTCTATTAGACATCTTGTTCGCTGGTCTTCTAACCTTTTCACGCTTGATAGGGAGGCTTGTTTAAGCTCGAGGAATAATCGGATTGATACACAAGAAGCCTTTCTCAATCAGCCTTAGAATTTTGCCTGCAGTTCCCCTGAACTTTGAGGCTCAAATTCTAATTCAACGATTTCCTCTCCAGCAGGGGCAAAACGGACGCGAAATTTCCTGTCAGGGTAGTCCAGATCGTTCTTGTCAAATGCATAGGTCATGTTGATTTCGCCTTGTTTGTCGATTTGCGACTCGATTTGCACTGAGAAAGCTCCATAAGCGGTGGGGAACCTTTTCAGTTCGATTTGTTTTCCCTGGTCGAACCAATCGCTTGGTACCGTAGGCAGAATGATCAAACCGCCATCCGGGAGGCCATCGTCAGTGCGAGTTTCCGTGACAAGTGCATCGCGGATCAACCATAAAGCCTGCCCCGCACCTGCCCCCAATGGTTCCGTGAAAGAGATGTGTCCTTCCAGATACCTCTGGTCGTCGTACATGCCGAAGCTCCAAGGGGACTCACGTACGAGTCTTTCGTAGGCAATTCGATCGAGCCGAGCAGGGAACAGACCCGCTACTTCTGGGATGGTGTAACCATTGCGGCTGGCTGCATGTAGGAAAAAAGACTCCAGGGCTGACAGTGCCTGCGGTCGATACAGTGGGTCACGTGCCGAAGCATTTAATAGATAGCCGATGTTTCCCCCCGCGTAAGCAACGTCGAGCCCCTTGTAAAACCGCGGCAGCCCGGCCCATAATCCCCCATGGTGTTGCATGTATTGAAAGACGTCGCGATCGGGAAACGCCTTTGGGTCGGAACCGCACATCTGCAATTGGAGTAGCGACGGGGCGAATAGATTCCAATAATTTCCTAGTCGAGTTGAGGTGAGTGCCGCATAGGGCCCCTCATGTTTACCTCCAAGCGAAGGAAGTTCGAGTGCCAAGGGTAAAAAGACTTCAGGCTGAGCTTCCCTAGCGACTTCGAGCATGACCTCATTGATTCTTTGGCGGAGTTCCTTTGCCGCGACGTGTAATTTCTTAGCCTCTCCTCGATATCGTTCGCCGCCAAGTTGGTTCAGAATGTTTGCGGTTTCAACCATGCCTTTCCAACAAATTGCCGTAGCATAGAGGCTTGTTGCCGGATCGCGTATGTCGCCGCCATAGATGTGAGGCGGCAACAATCCACGTGTCAGGGTAGATCGCGCTTCCTGATTTTCTTGTCGGACGGAGTTCGTCCACTCAGCGCATTCAATCATTGCCGGAGCAACACGCGCAAGCCATTCCGAGTCGTCGGTCAAGCGAGCAACGACTGCGGCGGCCCAAGGTGCCGCGCCATTGCGTGCCTGGTGGTGGACATTTTCTTTGTCGAGATTGTCGGGTTCGAGCATGATCTCGGCCTGACGTTGGGCCTCCTTGCCGCGCCCCCATTCGGCAAGCGCAATGACGGGCCAGGCTTCTTCGATTCCAAAGTAATGCTGATAAAAATAGGCGCCGTAGCTGAGTCGCTCGCGTCCCTGATAATTCACGCGCGTGATCGCTTCGACCTGTGCTCGCCAGGCATCGATGCGATCTTGCCACTGGAGCGAAGGAAGTTGCACCTGGGCACCGCGTGCGAGAATTCCTTCCCACTGGAGCTGAAACTGAGCTTCAGCAGTAGAGAAATCAGGAATCAAGTTCGAGCATTCCTCGAGCGGATTGCCAGCCTGGGGCGTGGAAAGCACTACGCAGCCTTGTTCATCAGGAGTAAAAAAGAGCGCCATCTCCAGCGGACCACATCGCTCAAGCGAGAATTCTTGACGCGACTCCAGCACAACTCGATTCTCAGCATCAAGCAGGCGGAGCCCCTGCTGGCGATAACCAGGTTCTAACGTAAAGAAAGGAATCGGCGTTCTCTCACGGGATTTGTCGTCCCAGTAATGGGCATTCGGGCGACGTCCTACGCCAACGACCAATCGAGTATCCGGTGAGGCGCTTTCGATCTTGAACCGGACAAAGAGGCTTGGACTCGGTGCTTCCAGCGGTTGGAATGAAAACATCGACTGTCGAACAGTCCTCCCTTCATAAATCCAACTGAGATTCCACTGAGGGAGAAGCGTACCTGTAGGTGATTCAGCGAATTCACTTTGCGCAAAGAGTGAAGCAGGACGAATTATTTTATCCCCGTCTTTCAGCGCTGGGGCAAACCACTGATCTTCCTTCTCTCCCCTGGGATAATCACGGCTTGTCCAGGTAGTGAGCCATTGGCCGTTTTGATAGGCAAACGCAGGACTCGCATCGTGAGGAGAAGCCAGCAATACTTTTTGGAAGTCAAGAGGCAATGCCGCGGAGGCAAGCCGGTCCCAAGTCAATTCCTGGCCGAGTGCGTTTGGAATAATCGGATCGCTGAGGCTGGCTTGCTGGTACGAGATCTCGGCACAACTGAGCGAGAACTCCTGAAGTTCTCGTGGCAAACTGGCCGCGAACTTGCCCGTCTCACGAATCTGCCAAGTGGACCGTTCTTCGATCATGGAGTTTTCGACGACCAAAACTTGATCCCAAAAAGGATCACGGTTTTCATCTACAGCGAGTCGGACGGATTCTCCATAATATTGGACCGGGAATTTCCAACGAATCGCACGCAATTGTTGAAACGGTGCGAGTGAGATTTCAGATTCCTTGACAACATCGATCGTAGAACCGTCGTCGTCCGTAACAATGTCCGGCGCATATGAGTGTTTGCCAAATTTGAGAAAGTGCATTACACCGTCAGCAGGAACAACCAGCGTCGCTTTACCATTCTCAAGTGGCAATCGCGTGATGCCCTTCGCTATTGCACTAACTTCACCAGCTACAAGCAAGAGTCCGATCGATAGAATCTTCAATGACAAGATATTAAACTCCTTAGACAAGTCGTCAATCGATGAGTGACTTCGTCGTGTCACAGGCCCATCCTATTGACTTTCTCTTTCCTGACATAGCCCCTAAAATGAGCGCCTTAATTGATCGCGAAACTCGATAACTGTTCTCACTAGGAGTTCTTCAGATGATTCAGTCATTAGGTGCGTTGGGGATTACAGTCTCACTCGTCACATTCGCCGTAGGCCAAGGGCTTGACGATTTCTACAAACTGGGCCCCGATTCGCTGCCGCAGGAGGGCGTGCCGCAGGGAGGGATCCATGGGCCGCATGTGTTACCGAGTGAAGCGTTTCCTGGGACGCAGCACACCTACTGGGTGTATGTCCCCGCACAGTACGACCCCAAGGAGCCGGCGAGCCTCATGGTCTTTCAGGATGGGCAGGCGTTTATCAATGAAGACGGACAACTCCGGGCTCGGCATGTGTTGGACAATCTCATTCATCGCCGCGAAATCCCGGTCATGATCGCCGTGTTTATCAATCCAGGTCGTACCCCTGAGCAACCTGAACCGACTCCCCAAGAGTGGGGAGATAAAACTACCAACCGTCCTGAAGAATACAACTTGCTCGACGACCGCTATGCCCGCGTGATCATCGATGAACTTATGCCCGAACTGAAAAAGTCCTACAACATCGCTCCTGAAGCCGAACGACATGGCATCGGCGGCGTCAGTTCAGGGGCTATCGCCGCATTCACAGTTGCCTGGCAGCGGCCCGACCAATTCAGCAAGGTCCTAAGCATCGTCGGCAGCTTTACCAACATTCGCGGCGGGCATGTCTATCCCGAGAAGGTCCGCGCGAGTGAAAAGAAGCCGATCCGGATTTTCTTTCAGGATGGCCGCAACGACAACCGGGGCACGCGTCATGGCTCCACGGAATACGATCCCACTTGGGATTGGTTCCTGCAAAACGTGCGACTCGTGGAGGCGATGACTGAGCAGGGATACGACATCAACTACTCGTGGGGCATTGGCCTGCACGGCTCTGCCCAAGGGGGTGCGATGCTCCCTGAAATGATGCGCTGGCTCTGGCGCGATCACGGCACGTCGACCGATCCTGAAGATGCTGTCGAGCGGAGTTTTAATGTGCCGCAGAGTGCTCACTCAGCCGCATCAGGTTAGCGACATGTTCTTTTGACGTTTCAGAAAAACCGGATGCTAACACACTGCGGCTTATGAATAATCCTCTCTACATCGAAACAGCCAATTTCGCCGTGCTCGATTCGGCAATCGAGTGCCGGATCGACCACCACCTCTCCTTCCTTTCGTTGGACTGCCACAATCAGGAACTTATGTTCCGTGTGCGAAGTGATTTCCTCAACCGTACGGCCCAGCGCACCTACGAAGCCGCGGAAACCGCCTTGTATCACAATCTGGAAGCCTTGGCCAAACCAGAATTCCCCCACAGATTCTGGTGAGCAGGCAGATTTTCCTTGACGAAGACTTGCCGGAACCACCCTTTCCCGATTGGTCCACTGGTGGTCGCAAAGAGAACTACTTGCGACAAGAAGAATCTCTGCAATCCGCGAAAAAGCAGTGTCAATGCACGCAATTTGAGTTTTTTGGCTCAAATAATTGGCATCTGAGTGGATTTAAGGGAATTGCTTGGCGGTTCACGGCTCTTTAATCAACTCTTCATATTGTCAGAACGCACTAACCACTCGAACTGGTGGGGCAGCAGTGCGTTGATTTCATCGATATTAAGACAAGAGCTAGAGTTCAATGAAGATACAGCAGACGAGAAAACACTTGATGTTGGGATGGCAGTTCTGCTTTCTAGTGCTGGGTAGCTCCGTAACGCCTGCAGGGGCTCAGATTGCTATGTGGAACAATTCCAATGTAGGAGGTAATGCAGGAAACTGGTCGACCGCCGCCAATTGGAATCCAGCCGTGGTTCCCACTTCTCCATCCACGGCATCAATCAACAACGGTGGCGAGGCACGCATTACCAGCAGTGTGGCTGTCAGTCGTATTGAGGTCGGAAGGAACGGCGGCACCGGAAGGCTGAGTTCCAATACTGCCGGCATCACGATATCGACCAGTTCGGACTTCGACCTAGGCGAAATCGGTGGCGCATTTGCTACTGGACCACTTGTCGTGAATGCCAACGGCACTGCCTCGCTGTCGAATTTGACAGCCCTCTCTGTTGGTACGTCAGGTGACGGAGATCTTGACATTGGCCCTGCCAGCGCAACTCTGGGCGCTCAGGCCACGGGAACCGGCAATCTCACGCTCTCAAATATTGCCTCAGTCCAGGTTTCGAATAGCGTTGAACTCGGCAAAGGGGGAGGTTCAGCCACGGCCGAAGCTCAGGGAACGCTCAATGTCAGCGGCATAGGTAATTTCCAAGTTGGCGTTGATCTTGACCTTGGACAAGTTGGTGGTACGGGACTCACTACCGGCATCGGCACAGCAACTTTTACCAATACCACCAATCTTTCCGTTGGAGTAAACCTCGATGTAGGTACCACCACAGGTTCTTCGACTGCCACGAATACCGGTACGGGAAATCTCTCACTCATAAATACGCATGCTTTCGTCGGTTTTGCCGACCCATTGTCTCCGGGTCTCGCCAACATTGGCACTGCGACTTCCTTGTTCAATGAAGTGGCGCACGGAAATGGTACCGTGATCGTACAATCGGGGAGCCTGGCAGTAGCAGATCGTGTTCGAGTTGGTAGTTTGGCAGGAGCGGGCACCAATCTGGCTAACAGTTCACAGGGGACGCTCAGTGTGATCGATAGCCACCTCACGGCAAATCGACTCGATGTGGCGTCAAACACGACAGGCACCATGGGCACTGTCCAAGGGCTGGTTCATCTCGAGTCGTCTTTCGTTGAATTAGATGGCACACTTGCACTATCTTCCGGTTCCACGCTAGAAGTAGGGCTCGCGGGATTGGCGAAGGCCGACGGCTCTGGTGCAGCAGGGCAATACAGTGCTATTATCGCCGACTCGAACTTACTTGCCGGCCAACTCAAGGTCTTACTCCACGATGGCTTCCTACCCGCCGCGGGAAACAGCTTTGAGATTCTGACCGGCGTCCGCAGTGGTACCTTTTCCAACACAAATTTTCCGACACTGCCTGGCTTGACTTGGTCGATTCAATACAATCCAAGCTCCGTGGTCTTGCAAGTAAGCGGCAGCGGTGGATTCTCAGCAGACTTCAACAACGATGGATTCGTCAATGGTCTGGACCTCCCGTTCTGGCAGGGGGCTTACGGCAGCACTTCGCTTGGTGACGCCGACGCCGACAGCGATAGTGATGGACAAGATTTTTTGACATGGCAGCGGCAATACGGCCTAGGCTCTCTGCAGGCCGTTGCCTCTGTTCCAGAGCCTTCTACCTTGTTGCAGCTAATGTTCGTGGCAACGTTGGTAACAGCTTTGTCATTTCGCAAGATATGCAATACTGACTTCTCCCGCGTGAATATCCAAGAGGATGCTACTGCGATAAAGCTTAAATTCTCGGCGAAACCCGCGGGCTTCACCTTAGTTGAGCTCCTGACCGTCATTGCTATTATCGGTATCTTAGTCGCACTTCTCTTGCCTGCCGTGCAAGCCGCTCGCGAAGCTGCCCGCCGCACTCAATGCATTAATAATCTCAAACAGTTTGGGCTCGCTTTCCAAAATCATCACGGAGCGCGCCGATACTTTCCCAGTGGCGGGTGGAATTGGAATCATCCCCCTACTTATTTAAATGGCACACCCTTGGCAGGCAAGGAACAACATGCTGGCTGGGGTTTTCAAATCCTCCCCTACATCGAAGGTGAAACGATCTGGAATGCAAACGCGGTTGTCGCTATCGGTACGCCTTTGAGTATTTTCTTTTGCCCGACGCGTCGTCCCACGCAAGTCGTGGAACGCGAAGACAGATTCGAGCCGCCGCTCACCGGAGGCATGCTTCGCTACGCGCTCTGTGACTATGCCGCTTCGAATCGAGAAATGACCGGAGTAGTCAGAAGATATGATCCCGTCGAACTCAGCCAAGTGACCGATGGAACATCGCACACTCTCGTCATCTCAGAAAAGAGAATGAACCTGGCCTTCTTGGGCCAAGAGCAGGACGATGACAATGAGGGTTACACGGTTGGCTGGAACGAAGACACGATCCGTCGGACGGATCGTTCTCCCGCAGCCGACTATTTTGGTGAGGGCGATGGAGACAAGAAGTTCGGATCTTCTCATCCTTCGATAATCAATGCGGCCATCTTAGACGGTTCGGTCCGAACCGTGAGTTTCGAGATCGATGCCCACGCATTTGAAAAATTGGGAAACATTTCCGACGGAGAACAAAACGATGCAGACTCACTCTAATCGAATATTTCTGACATTAGGTTGCCTGTTAAGTCTCGTGGCGATCGGTTGTAGCGAAACTCCCGTGGGTGAACTTGCCGTCGATCTCTCCGACACTGACAGCGAAGTTCGTTATACGGCCGTTAAGAAACTGGAGGATCATGGGCCGGCAGCCTACGAAGCCGTCGCAGAGTTGGGCGCTGCACTTAGTGATCCCAACCCCAAGATCCGTTATCGCAGCGCAAAGACACTCAGCAAAATGGATAGGGGGGCGAGCGACGTTATTGAAGAGGTTGCTGCTGCTCTCAAAAAAGCTGATGACAAAACTCGCTATTACTTGGTCAAAACCCTCGCGAATGTAGAGGAACGAGCAGTAATCGCACTCGATGACCTGCAGAACATCTTGCAAAAAGATCCTGACCCTCGAATCCGTTACTATGCTGCCAAAACACTGGGAAGAATCGGCAAGCAAGCCCGTAGTGCGGCTCCAGCGTTGAAAGCTGCCATGAAAGACCGCGACGAAAAGACCCGTAATGCGGCAGAGGACGCACTTACTAAGGTTACTGCACCCTAACAGGTCACGAAGCAATGTACCCCTATCACTCCCCTGCTCTTGAGCCTTGCGGTCCGGCATCGATTCCGCTGCCAGAATTCCTAAAATCAGCGTTTTGCATCACAGGTGCCATTAAGAGAAGAGGCCTGAATAAGCAAACGACCGGTAAGAAAACGATGTCACAGAACCGCAATACGAAGAACAGTTCCACTAGGACACAACGGTTTGACCCGCCTGAACACCGAGAGTTACGCGTCGCACTCTATTCTCACGACACCATGGGTTTGGGGCATTTGCGCCGCAACATGATCATTGCCCAAGTGTTGGCGGAATCAGCTCTCCAGGCGACTACTTTGCTTATCAGTGGTGCACATGAAGCCAACTTTTTCTCACTTCCTCCAAGTGCCGATCTTTTAACTTTACCCCGCTTTCACAAGAGTGAAAGTGGTGAATATGTAGCCGGCAACTTGAATATTTCAGTTCGCGAACTGATCCACTTGCGGGCGGATTCGATCCGCTCAGCACTAAACGCTTTTCAGCCCGACGTGTTCATTGTCGATAAAGTACCCGGCGGGGCATTCGGAGAATTGATTCCTTCCCTGCGATCGATTCATGAGCGAGGCACTCGCTGTGTCTTGGGTGTACGCGACGTACTCGACGACCCAGAGACAGTTCGCCGAGAGACAGATCCCGCAACCTTAGAGATTCTAGATTCTTACTATGACGAGATTTGGGTTTATGGTGATGCAAAGGTTTATGATCCGGTCAAAGAATATCATTGGTCCGGATCACTTCGCGACAAGGTTCGCTTTACAGGCTATTTAGATCAATCCTTACGTCTTGAGGAAAATGGCTGTAAGCCAGCCAGTGTGGCTCACCCCCCGACTGAGCCACTGGTAGTCTGCACGCTCGGTGGAGGACAAGACGGCTACGCCTTGGCGAGAGCTTTCGTGGAAGGATTCCCAACCGGTGGTGTCAAGGGTGTCTTGCTGACAGGACCCTTCATGCCCAACGATCTGGTCTCATCCTTACGCGAGAAAGCATCCTCCCATACCAATCTTATCATTTCACATTTCAGCAACGAGGTCGACGATTTGATAAGACGGGCTGACAAAGTAATTGCCATGGGAGGGTACAATTCGGTTTGTTCGATCCTCTCTTTCTCTAAGCCAGCGATGATTGTTCCTCGCGTTTATCCTCGTCAGGAACAGTGGATTCGTGCTGAACGTCTTCATCGCCTGGGGTTGGTCGAATTGATTCATCCTGATGATGTAACAGCAGTACTTCTGCGTAAGTGGATCGAGGGGGAGGTCCGTCATCCGGGAGTAGTCCATCACCAAATCGACATGACTGGTTTGCCAACAGTGGTTCGCTATTGTTCGCAACTTATCAACACTCACTCTCGACCGAGACTGGTCCCTACCCGAGACTTGGCATGAACCACAAGATCACAACTCCATTGCATTTTACCACTCTGAATAGTGATGTTACTGCTAGGGTTGGTTATGTCTTGAAAAGGTATCCGCGCTTCTCCGAAACTTTTGTCGTCAACGAAATATTGGCTCATGAAGAGTCGGGCCTGCATATCGACATCTTTGCACTTCGCCCCAACCTGGATTCTCATTTCCAGCATTCCATCGCTGATGTGAAAGCTTCCGTCACGCATCTACGCGACTCCCCCGTCAAGGGAGAAACATTGTGGGGTGAACTCGCTTCGTTTGGAAAAGACAATCCAGAAACGTGGCCCCTACTACAGGAGCTTGTTGAAGAATCAGCAATTGACTTGTATCAGGGACTGCTCTTGGCTAAAGACGTTCAGACTAGAAACATTACACACCTTCATGCGCACTTTGCTACTTCGGCTTGTTCCGTGACGCGGATCGCTTCGCTGCTTACGGGAATTCCGTATACTGTAACGGCGCATGCGAAAGACATTTTTCATGAATCCGTTGATGAAGTCGCATTGGGACGCAAACTGGCCGACGCCAAGGCCGTCATAACCGTTAGTGACTTTAATGTTCGAGATTTGAAGCGTCGGTTTCCACAGTGCCTGACGACCATTGAGCGCGTCTACAATGGTTTGCCACTTAATCTTTATCAGTATCTCGATCCAGTTGATCGCCCCCCCAAGATTGTTGCGGTTGGCAGATTGGTCGAGAAGAAAGGATTTTCGGATCTCGTAAAAGCCTGCGCACTATTGCGCGATTCCGGTATTTCCTTTGCTTGTGAGATCATCGGCGACGGAGAATGTGCTCCAGAACTGAGATGTCTCATCTCTCATTTACAACTAAACGAATTTGTTACTCTTGCCGGCCCCCAACCGCATCGAAAGGCACATGCTGCACTGCAGCGAGCCGCCGTTTGTGTTGCCCCTTGTATTACTGCTACAACAGGGGACCGGGATGGGTTGCCCACGGTTCTCCTAGAAGCAATGGCACTCGGGACACCATGTGTATCGACCGACGTGACGGGCATTACCGAGTTAGTTTCTGATGAGGAGACGGGGCTCGTAGTTCCTGAGCAAAACCCGCATAGGTTAACCGCCGCGATCCAACGCCTTTTCTCCGATACTACATTACGGGTAAAGCTTGCCCGCGCGGGGCGACGTCTGATCGAACAACAATTTGATGTTTGTCATAACACGGCTAAACAACGAGAGTGTTTTTTCACCGAAGTCCAAGTTCACACTTCAGCGACATCAGCAGCTTGCCTGGCGGAGGTTGGGTGATGCGTGTAGCCTATGTCAGTGCCGATCCAGGGGTGCCCGTGTTTGGTTGCAAGGGATGCTCTGTCCATGTGCAAGAGGTATTGAGAGAATTCGTCCGGCGTGGCGCAAAGGTTGATCTCATTACCACGCGAATCGGTGGTGATACGCCTCCGGAATTGAATGGCGTTACTGTCAGTAAGATTGACCTTGCTCCAGGTGCGGACCTTCAAGACAAAGCCTTAGCACTTGTGAATGCAAATGAAACGATACGGCAAGTTCTTACTTCGCGCGGGCCCTACGACTTCGTGTATGAAAGATATGCACTCTATTCGCATGCCGCGATGGTCTATGCAAAGAATTGGAAGACACCGGGAATTCTCGAGGTGAACTCGCCCCTGATACAGGAACAAGCAGAGTACCGAGAATTGGCTCATCGCGAAATTGCAGAGCAATCTACCCGCCGTGTGATGACAATGGCGGCTGCTGTTGTGGCTGTGTCGCAACAGGTGGAAACCTATGTTAAGGAACAACGACTCTGTTCCTCTAATATCCATGTCCTTCCCAATGGTGTTGATCCCGCCAGATTCCCTCCACGTGCAACTTACGATGCCTCTGCTAAGCCTTTCACTATTGGGTTTGTGGGAACGCTCAAACCTTGGCACGGGGTATCAGATTTGATTGATGCATTTCGGCTCCTTCGCTCTTCTACGACCGATGCCCAACTCGTGATCGTAGGCGACGGTCCCGAGCGCAAGAATCTGCAAGACCAGACAAAGTCATTGCCTGCGAATATTGCTCGGTCCATTCATTTCACGGGAGCAGTCTCGCCTGCTGAAATACCGTCGCTCCTGGTCAACTGGGATGTGGCAGTTGCGCCTTATCAGCAACAAGAAGGCTTTTATTTTTCGCCGCTAAAGATATTTGAATACATGGCGGCTGGTCTTCCCACGGTCGCTGGCAAGATCGGGCAGATTTCCGAGTTAATTGAGCACGGTAAGTCGGGATTGCTAGTAGCTCCCGGCAATCCAGAATTAATTGCCAACGCACTGACCGATCTCGCTACTCATCCTGAACTACGCACTCGAATGGGCCAGGCCGCGCGTGCTCGGGTACTGAGTCAGTCTACTTGGAAATCAGTTGTAGACCGGATCCTAGCAATTGCCAATCGGCACAATCGCAAACTCTCCAGTAAACCACTTTGTGTGCGTGGGCCAAAAAAACATTCAACCCGCGTCCCCAATTGATTCTCATCGTGCTATGGCTAGACCTAAAAAAACAAGTGACGCACTCCTCCGTTTTCGACAAGTGCTGCGCTATTTTGCGCCTGCACTGAAGCAAGAGAAAGGACTCATTTTCACCTCCAGTCTAGCATTGTTCGCCAGCATTGCGTTTCGCTTATTAGAACCTTGGCCTCTGAAGATTGTGCTTGACCTGATTAATCCCCGTACGACGAGCGAGGATATGGGGATCTTTCAGGGGCTGATGAAGCTATCGCCGGAAACCTCACTGGCTTTGGTCTCAATCGGGTTGATCATTATTGTCGGATTACGCGCATCGAGCGACTATTTCCGAACAGTCGGATTTGCCAAGATCGGCAATCGGGTCATCACCCGTGTCCGAGGGGACCTCTATCGCCACATTCAGTCTTTGTCCCTTTCGTTTCATGACAAGTCCCGCAGCGGAGATTTGCTGGTCCGCGTCATCAGCGATATTCGGGTGCTCCGCGACATAGCCATCACGGCGATGCTTCCTCTGGCTGCAAGCGTATTGATTTTGGTCGGCATGGTCACGGTCATGTTTATCGTAAACTGGCAACTTTCTTTGTTGTCGTTGGTTATCCTACCGCTGTTTGCACTTTCCACGGTACGCTTGGGCCGACGAATTCACGATGCTGCCCGCAAACAGCGCCGACGAGAAGGGGCCATGGCAGCTACGGCAGCAGAGGCGATTAGCTCCGTTAAGGTCGTTCAAGCCCTCTCTCTGCAAGATCATTTCTCCGAAAGCTTTTCCTCCCAGAATCGTCGAAATCGAACTCAAGATGTGAAAACTCGACGTCTCGCTGCTCGACTGGAGCGAACCGCCGATATTCTCATCGCGGCAGCCACGGCTACGGTCATGTGGTATGGAGCCAAGTTGGTACTTCAGGGCGAATTTACGGCATCCTATCTGGTGGCCTTTTTGTGGTACATCAAGCAAGGATTCCGGCCCCTGCAAGATCTAGCGAAATACACGGGCAGATTGGCAAAGGCTACCGCTGCCGGCGAGAGAATTGTGGAGTTGCTAGAACAGACCCCAGAGATTCAAGACGAGCCGAATGCTGTCGAAGCTCCCCCGCTGAGAGGCGATATCGAATTTTCTCATGTGCAGTTTGGCTACGAGGGGAAGCCTCCGATTTACAAGGATCTGTCGCTTACCATACCGGCCGGAAAACTAGTGGCCCTCGTAGGCCAGTCGGGAGTAGGAAAATCTACCTTACTTAGCTTGCTATTAAGGCTGTACGTCCTCCAGAAAGGCACGATCAAGATCGATGGCACGGACACGCGTCAGTGGACTCTGGAATCTCTCCGAGGACAAATCGGCATTGTTCTTCAAGAGACGGTATTGTTCGCAGCGAATGTCTACGAAAACATCTCATTAGGTTCACCCGAACTCGATCGACGGACAATTGTGTCGGCGGCCCGTCTGGCAAACGCGCACGAGTTTATCGAGGCATTGCCCCAGGGTTATGAAACCATGCTAGGTGAACGTGGTGTCAACTTATCTCAAGGTCAGCGACAACGCATTGCGATAGCTCGGGCTGCGATACGTAACGCACCACTATTGCTGCTCGACGAGCCCACGGTAGGACTCGACGAGCGGAATGAACGAGAGGTGCGTGCCGCACTAAAACGCCTAGCCCGAGGTAAAACCACTCTGCTCGTAACGCACGATCTACGACAGGCAGCCGAGGCCGATTTAGTTTTCTTTATCGCAGATGGCCTCGTTCAGGAAAGTGGCACACACCGGGAACTAATAGATCGCAGTGGTTTGTATGCCGAACTCTACCGCTCTCAAACAGGCACCACGACTCTTGCATCTTGAGGAACTGGACATGAACTTACCGCTTGGCGCAACAGCCGACTGCCAAGGGCCCCAAAGGCCTACGACACAGACCTCGACCAATCCCTTCGTATTTCTTATCGGTGCTCCCCGATCGGGGACAACTATGCTCAAACGAATGGTCAACTCCCACCCTCAAATTGCCATTACCCGTGAAACGCATTGGATTCCTGGTTTATTTGAAAAACACCGTGCCATGGATGAAGCAGGTTTCGTCACACCGGCAATTCTGGATAAATTGTTCGAGCACCACCGGTTCGAGCAGATCAAGTGTAAGCGAAAACTGCTGGAAGAGTATTTAGCCCGGAACTCGCGAGTCCACTATGGGGAATTGGTAAGCTTTCTATTTGACAACTTCGGTCGCAGAAAACACAAGTCACTGGTCGGCGATAAGACGCCCACGTATGTCCGCAAGATTCCCACATTGCACAGTTTGTGGCCCGAGGCACGATTTGTACACATCATTCGCGATGGGCGCGAAGTGTGGCTTTCGATGAAGAATTGGCGGATGGCTCATAAAGCAGCCGGTCAATTTGCCTCGTGGAAAAGTGATCCCTTGGTCACCACGGCGCTGTGGTGGAAAGCACTTGTGGGCATGGGTTGTCGAGATGGTCAACGGTTGGGAAGCCGCTCGTATCAGGAAGTGATGTACGACTCACTCGTTGCCGATCCGGGGCGAGAATGCCGCAGGATTGCTTGTTTTCTCGGAGTGGAATACGACCACGCAATGGAATACTATTTTCTAGGGCATACTCAATCAGGCGATACGCTTTCGACCAATGCAGCTTGGCTTCCACCCATGCCAGGTCGCCGAAATTGGCGGACTCAGATGGATCCAACGGACGTGGAACGGTTCGAAGCCGCAGCAGGAGATCTTCTGGCGCAGTTGGGATTTGAACGTCGCTGCGAGCGAATATCAAGAAGCGTTCAAACCTATGTTGATTCTCTCAAACAACAATTTGCCAATGAGGTAAGTGGACGTTGGCAGCTACCCGATCCTTGGTAGGACGTGACCACGTAACCGAAAGCAGTTATGATTTCGCCCGATGATGCCCTTGTTGTGGCTGCCGATCCAGCATTGCCTGCGCTTAAGGTGGTCTTGGACGATGACCATGCGGCGCAAGTCATCAAGCATCATTATCCCCATTTGCAAGGAGCAGCAGTTCGATGCACCTATCTTCGCTACAAGCCAGGCACCAGTTGCCTGGCAGCCTTCGCGATTGAATTGCCTCAAGGAAACACGACAGTTTATGCCAAGGCTTATCCCGCTGACCAGAACGCTAAGCTGGCCAAAGCTGCAGAACTCTCTCGCAAAGAGCTTTCAGGATTGCCTGGTCGGGTGGTCATCGAGGACCTGGGACTCATTCTAATTCCCTTCCCCCTCGATGACGAACTTCCTATTCTTCAGCGAATAGCTACTCGTGGTGGCCGGGAGTCCTTGCTTCGTCGACTGATAGGCCAACGTCAAGGCCTAGCGGAAGCCGACCTCAACCTCTTGAGTTACAAGCCGGAACGACGCTTTGTAGCGCGTCTCGACTTGCGTGGCAAGCCCTGCGGAGTTCTTAAGATTCATGCTCAAGCAGAGTTCGATCCAATCAATCGATCGACGAAAAGACTTCACAGTATCCAAGCTGTCCGTGCTCCCCAAAGCTTGGGATACTCCAACCGCCACCGAGCCGTACTTTTGTCTTGGCTCGATGGGGAGAGCCTGACTTCCCTGCTCTCGAATCCATCCCAAGCGGTCGATGCCTTAGCATTGGTAGGTGTAACCTTAGCAAAACTACATGGCGAGCGCGTAAAAAAGATTCCTCTGCGGTCGCGACAACAAGACAGTGCGGAGATTGATAACCTGCGAAACACATTAAGCTTTTTAACTGCTGAGCTTGGTGACACACTAAATAGGCAAGCCCAGCAGTGCAGCCAAGCAATTTGTGATCTGTCCGACCAACTTGTGACAACCCACGGGGACTTTCATCTTAAGCAATCGATTCTCCAACAAAATAGCTCTGCGCTAATTGACATGGACAGTTTGGCCCTGGGAAATGCCTCCTATGATGTAGGAAACTTTCTTGCACATCTCGATCGCGAATTAATCGTAGGTAATTTCACCGCTGAACAACACGACCTGTATTGTGAGTCTTTTCTGCGGAGTTACGTCGAGGCAAGAAGTGAACTCACTCCGTCAGAACTGCGTGTCTATCGAGTGGCTGGATTACTGAAACTTGCTCAAGAGCCGTTTCGCTTGCGACTTTCCCACTGGCTGCTTAGGACTTCGCAAATAATGGAGAGGTGCGAGGAGTTACTACGTCGTGTGCCTAATGTCCCTCTTCCCTTACGCGCAAACAGCAGGGCCCACCGAGATTGTGAAGTGGAGGTAATTGACACTTTCCATGCCGCAGCCGATGCCTCGCTCCCCTTTGTAGCGGAATCGACCGAGGCATCCAGGGCTGGCGAACTGCTACGCGAGATTGCTGATAAAGCTTATCCAGAAGAAATAGTTCGTCTACGTAAGATCCAAGTATTGCGTCACAAACCGGGGCGACGTTGTTTGATCGCCTACGAATTCGTCGGACCTACCCAATCCCCTCCTCATGTCTTGATTGGAAAGATTCAGGCCAAATCTCGGCACGAGAGATGCTTGAAGTTGCAAGAAAAACTTAGGGAAAGTGGATTTGGTGATGACAGCGATGATGGAATCTTTGTGCCTAAGCCACACGGTGTGGTTCCTCAGTGGCACATGTGGCTTCAAGAGTTTGTACCGGGAAAAGAGGGGTGGCAGGTTCTCTTAGGGCCAAGCGGAGTTTACTGGGCCGAACGAATCGCCCAGGCAATTCACAAGTTGCACCGTTCCGAAATACTGACGAGTCGCGTACATTTGATCGAGGATGAATTTCAACTACTCGAAGGCAAGCTCATGCTTGTTACCGAGCAATTCCCTAATTTTAAGGGAAGAATCAGCAGTCTTTTGGATCAGTATCGTAGTCTCTCTGCGACGGCTTCAAAAGCGATTACTTGTGGAATTCATCGCGACTTTTATCCCGATCAGATAAAGATCTCGGGTGATCGAATGTATTTACTTGATCTCGACCTTTATTGCCAAGGAGATCCCAGTTTAGATGTAGGCAATTTTGCGGCTCATTTAATTGAATATGCCCTCCGCAAGCCCCATTTAGCTGGGGCCATCAACAATGCTCGCCTTAGTTTCATCTCACGATATAAGGCACTTGCTTCACCAGAGGAAAGTGTCAATCTCGAGATTTATGTCCAGCTCAGTCTAGCAAGACATATTTACTTATCCACACAATTCTGCGACCGAACTGCAACAACCACGAGATTACTTGACTTTTGTGAGCAGCAATTAGCTATTCGATCGAATGTTAGTTGCTAGAAGATATGTCATTACGGTTGTTCATCTGCAGAACTGACCATGTAGGCCATGGCAAATTCGTCGATCTCATTTACCAGAAACACCACATGTCCGTCGAGAAACGTGGCGTTCACTCCTCCCGGATGCAGGCTGCGGGGTGCGGCGGAATAGTGGCCCTCGACGCCGATTTTACCAAAGGCCCCGATATGGAGAGAACAAGGCATTTGCTCTTGGGCTGCCTTAGCGGGGAGTTCATCGTAAAACTCCGAGCACTGTTTGAGAGTGTCCAAGTTTGGTCCCTGATTGTTGGGGGGTTGTGTCTCTCCGAGACTTTCGGGACTGGCTTTGTACGGAGCCAGGTTCTCGCGAATGTAAGTGTCTCCCTCACCGGTACCATCTGGAGTAGCGTTGATCAATTCGGGATGCATGTCAAAGGCTAACAGGCTGGCTCCGTTCCAGGCCAGTGCCCAGGCGCCTCGTTCATCGTGGGGATGGTCCATAGTGCGAACTTCGCTCAGCGCCAAAGTTCCAGAAAACCCGTCGACGATCTTGCCGGCGGTTTGAGGGATGCCCAGCAGTGCTCCCGGATAAAGGTATTGGAGGTCAACGTGAAAAGGACTGACATAAGCGGCGTAGTTTCCTTTGGCCACTTTGACGAAGTTGAGTCCGATTCCTGCGCGTAGCAAATCGTAATATTTACCACGAGCCTCATCACTGGGACACAGTAGAGCGGAAACAATCTGCTGCTGGGGATTGTTTTTTTGGCGATCGATACTCATGCTTAAATCAAACTGGGCATAAAGATCCTGCTGCTCAAGAAAAGGAAGCACAAGTACAATCCAACTCAGTTGCTTTCCGCTGTAGGGATTGTAAATGTCCACCAGGTTTCGATCATCTCTGCGAGGATTCACGATACCACAGCGCGGGAGTTCTCCGTGGGCACTTTCATAGTTGAGGATAGCCAGCCCCAGTTGCTTGAGATGATTGGCACACTGCAATCTCCGCGAGGATTCACGACTCGCCTGAACGGCTGGTAACAAAAGGGCAACCAAGAAGCCGATGATGGCGATCACGGTCAATAGTTCGACAAGCGTGAAAGCGCGAGGAAATTGCGGCATGTTGCGACGACACTGCTTCACAAGCACTGTTCCATGTTTGAATACTCTGATCGCAATGTCGCTAGCTGACATGGAACCATCTTTTTTGCGAGACTAAGGAAGCAGTCCTTCGTCTAGTTCTTGAACCCATAAAGAAAAGGCATGGTCAATAAGAGCTGGTGAACTCAAATCCGCCGAACTCTGGAAATGGCGAGTAGGTTTTCCCGGGTTCAATTGAGTAAAGTCTCGCTGGGTTGTGAACTCGCTAAAAACCCGATCTAAAGAATCCGAGTGAGGGATGACCGCAGGAAAGGCTGGGTGGGAGATTTCCGACGGCAATGATGGGCTTTGCCAACGACTGGACGAATGTGAGGGGACAAGGTTTTGGAGCTGATCGGTGGAGAGGAGCGGAATAGCTGGGATCTGCACGCTTTGAACCGCTAGCGTGGCAATTTGAGTTTCTGAAGCCAATGAAACTGATGGATGGTTCTCAACCGATAGGGCGCTGGTTAACCCTGCCCCAGGAATCCCTCCGTAGTTCGTTTGCCAGAGAGTAAGATCAAGTGCATTCACGGCTCCATCGGCATTGGCGTCTCCGTCGGTAGCTTGGGCTCCCGTTGTAATCCCATAGCCGCGTTGCCAAGCGAGAAAATCTCTGCCATCGACGTCGCCGTCTCCATCCGAGTCGCCATTGCTTGGAGTCGGCGTTGAGATGTTCGAGTATTGCGCATTCCACACGGCAAGATCCGAGGAGCCGACAACGCCATCAAAATCGGCATCACCATCCGTCAATTGGGCATTAGGAGACCTGCCAAACCCTCGTTGCCAAGTCAGGAAATCACGCCCGTCGACAATGCCATCCGCATCAAAGTCGGCTGAGATTCCTACAACGATATTGACTGTGCCCGGAGCTGACTCATCAATAAAATCAAATGTCTTATAAGTGAAGGAATCCATTCCCTCAAACCCAGGATGGGGTGTGTAGGTAAAGCCCCCATCCACTGCCAGTTCCAGTGTGCCGTGGGAAACGTCCGAGACAAGCAAGGCAATGAAATGCCCTCCCTCGGGATCAATATCATTACTTAGCACACCTTGTACCGATCCGACGGTCAGGGCACTGAGTTGATTCGAGTTGAAAGAACCGCTCGCCGACAGCGTACCTTCTGTGGGTGTTTGATAGGTATCGTCCTGAGCAAATGCAGGGCCGTTGCTGCCGAATTCACTCCAGACCCAAGTCCACCAATCTCCAAAGAGGAGGGTCGTTAGCGGACCCAAGTCTAACGGAGGGAGAGCCTCGCTGAGGGAGGAGACGAAATCGTCCCAGAGGAATGGATCAGGACTGATAATATTGCCTGGGTAGCAGAAAAAACCTGGCGTCTCGGGGCATGCGAATGGATTGGCGGTCGGATCGTCCGGATCCCCGACGAATGGATCCGAAATTGCCAAGCCTTTGACCGTATAGTTGATATCCGGCGGAGTGCTGCCGTCGAGCGTATAAATATTCACCTCCATGGTATAGGAACCAGGTTCCAGCAGCACTGCCTCACGCGAATGCGTTTCACCAGGTCGAGTGGCGAACTGATACACGGGAGTCCCTTGATTATCCACGATGGTTGCCAGCAACGCCGTGGGCGAAGTTATCGCTGTTGGATCTGCTTGCAACACAAAGTGAAAGAGTTGAGGCTTACCCACATACAGTGTGTGAGTTCTCTGAGATACTCCATTGCCAATTGTAGCGGAGGCTAACGTATTGAGGATTGTCGTCTGGCTGCCAAAGAGAACCGTCATTTTATAATTGCCGGTATCGAAAAGTGCGCCGGGTGTGGCTGCTTTGATCTCTAGCACATAGTTATTGTCCGGCGTCACGCCAACCACCTGCACGATGAACTCCCCCCCGCCGTTGGAAAGTATTTCGAAGGGAACAGGTTGGTTACTCTCATTGAATACCGAAATGGATGGAATGAGTCCGCCCACATCCAAAGAGCGAACGAGTACGGTCATGACATCAAGCTGTGGATTCGTGGTAGTGGGTGCCTTGATCCCATAAAAGTCGCTATCCAGGTCATCGACGATGCTTCCCACAATATCGTAGCGGGTGTCCTCGACATACCCAGGAGAAGTCTTAAGTTCCATCGCTTCCAATAGTGAATCATCTGTGTGCAAATCGTCGTTAAAAAAATCATCGTCGTCGGCATCGAAAAAATCTTCGAAATCGTCGGCGCTTAAGAATCGAAAAGCGCCCCCTGCAATCGCATCGATCGAGGCTTGATCGATTTCATTGCGGTTGTCGAATGTTACAACCAGCGAATAGCCCCCCACCCCATAAACATCGGAGCTGTATCCAGAAACTTCGATAAAGAATTCGTCGTCAGACCCCACAGTCGGAAGAATTACGGTCAGGATATCACCATCGAATTCAGTTGGAGTGGCCTCTCCGACGAGTTGATGAGCTTCGTTGTACACCCGCAAATGGGGTGCGAGTAAACTAATACCCTGCGACCGCAGTTGAAATGTGGCTGGGCCAGCATAGCCATCGGGAGAATCGATGACATAGAAATCGATATCCGCTTGCGTGGTGATATCGCCATAGACAATCGATGGCGCACTCCCACCTATCATGCTCTCTGTTTCATTGATATCAAGATTTGTTGCATTTGCAAAGGAATCGTTGTTGACGGGGATGCCGTTAACGATTGGTTCGTTGAGATCGGGTGCCCGGATTCCGTGCAATGCTTGGAGATTTGCGATGTCATTGGGCGTCGGGAGATGCACCTCAGGAGGGATGTGAGTGTTCAGGGGGGAGTTCGGGTCGTCGCTGTCCTCTAAGCCGAACACATTCCCTGCTTCGTGTAGAGCGACAGCATAAATGTCATCTAGTGATTGATAAGCAAAAGCCGTGTTGAATACGACGTCGGCGAACCAGGTTCCGGAAACAAGTCCGTCGGTTGGTACGGAAACTCCTCCCGTATTAGGCGCCATCGCAATAGCTCCTATTCGAATATCACCGAAGCGAGAGTCACCCTGGCTGGCTCCCCCCGTGCCCAAAGGCTGACCTCCATCGGGGACCACTCCGATGTCGGCGTTGGTGTTGACAGCCCAGTCTTGGAAGGCCCGCAGGATAACTTCCTTCCACTGTGCTTCAGGTGCTATAGCATCGAATTTTGCCGCCAAGGCGCTGCTCTGCCCAGCTATTTGTGTCCCGTCTTCGGCAAAACTAAGAGTTAGATGGACATCGACTCCGGTGAGAAAACCGGCAGCGTCCAACATGGCGCGCGGTTCCAATGTTTCGAACGATAGATGGAGCGCGTGACGTTGGTTGGAGTCGATTCTTGGTTGATGAAGTTGCTTTCGCATGAATTCAATCAGAGTTTCAGTGGCCTGCAATGATAGTAAGTGACCCACGAGATCGGGAAACGTGCTCAAACAAACTAATCCAAAGGAGGAGAAGTCGCTGCACAGCCTTCCCGGAAGTGAGTAGCCGAATTGGTCGACTCAGTCCGCCAAAACCATACTTTCCGTAAGATTTCACCAATTCCCTGTACGCCATTGTACATTCCCTACGGCCGATCCTTAAATATCCCCCCTCATTCAATGTCGCAACTGCCATTTAGCTTGCCCAAGCCCTTATAACTCGGAATTAGTTAGCTGAAATCCTTGATTCTGGATGGGTTGCCGTCTGGATCATCTGGTTAAAGGCTTCCAGCTTGCGGAGATTCTCCAAGTCGGGGTCGGACTGGGCTCGCGCCAGCAGGGTGGGGTCCTGCATCACAGCTTTGGTAAGTATCAATAGGCCCTTCGCTCCGTCGGCCTCTTTTTCCTGAGAAGTGTGAGCCAGCGCACAGGCAGCCTGGAACAGATAGGTTGGCTCCTGAGTGAGTCGCAGCAGGCGTTGGACATCGGCGATAGCTGCCGGGCGATCTCCTTGCCGAGCGAAGAGTACGGCTCGTCCTGCAAGGGCAAAGGGATCGTTTGGATCGAATTCCATCATGCGATTGAGGGCGGCCAGGGCTTCATTGGGTTGATTCAGACGATCAGCAGTCACATGCACGATGTTCTTCCAGGCCTGGGGGCTTCGTGAATCAAGGGCCACCGCCTGGCGAAAATCTTTAAGAGCTGCTTCCGGGTCGTCCGCCAAGCGAGCCATGCCGCGTGCCCCCCAACTTTCAGCGTCGGTGGGAGTACGCCGCAAGCCTTCTGCCATGTCGTGTTTGGCTTCTTTCCGATCGCCCAGGGCAAAGAGCGACCGGGCTCGCAGGAAATAAATCCGCGTCTGGGAAGCTCCGTTGTTGAGAGCCTCGGTGTAATCGGCAACGGCTTGTTCGTGATTCCCTAGAGCGGCATGTACCCGAGCACGGTTTAGCAGACAGGTAGGCAAACCAGGTTGCAATTCTAGCACCCTATTAAAATCGTCGAGGGCAGACTCGAATTCCCGGAGATCAAAGCGACACAAACCACGATTAAAAAAGGGATAAAAGGACTTGGGTAACAAGGCGGCAGCCGTCGAATAAGCCCCTTCGGCTTCGTGTAATCGCGCTGTCCCAGTTTTTGCATTTCCAAGTAACAACCAATAAACGGGGTCTGTGGGACTGGAGTCCCGCAATTGAGACAGCAGTGGGAGAGACCCAGCATAGTTCTGTTCGAGCAAGAATTGCTGAGCTTTCAAATAGTCATCCAGTTCACCTCTTGGCTCTTGATTCGAAGCTAGAGTACGATATATCTTTGCTTCCTCGGCATCGCCCATTTTTTCAAGCAGATTTGCCTGTTGGAGTACGAATGCCTGTGGCTGCTGATCCGGCTGACTGAAACCTCTGGCAAGCGAATTAAGTCGCAACGCCTCTTCTAATGAAGCGGCATCGGCTTCTTTATTCCTAATGCTCGCTTCAGAAAGCTGATACAAGAGTTCGCCAAATTCTTGCTCCAGTTGTGTGCGATGCCGTGGACTCAGGGCAAAGAGCTGCAAGCGCTCGCTCCAAGTTGGGTTTGAAAGTACCCCGTAATCGCTGAGTGCGTTTTTGACGATGTTCATCCCCGCAGCGATTAAGTCCGGATTCTGTTCGGGAATACTCAAAGCGGCGCGAGCGCGCGGAAACGAAGCTTGAAACGCTTGAAACTTGCTCTCGGCCCACCACTGAATTCCTATTACGAGGCAGGCGAACAGCGCAGCCCCTGCTACGGTGGCGACGCTGCTCGCAGAAGAAATGCGTGGATGTCTCCGGATCCATTTATCAACTCGTTCTGGCAAATATCTGTCGGGGGCGTACCGCAAGGGGAGGTTGTCCAGATGCCGACGCAAGTCTTCACAGAGTTCGCTCGCCGACTGGTAGCGAAAAGCCGTGTTAGCCGCCAGACAGCGGGAAACAATCGCATCCACCGACCGAGGTATACTTGGATTCAGCATTCGCGCCGATGGAGTTGTCCGATTGCGATCGAGGATCATTTGTTGAACGACTTCTTCAAATGTGCCTTGCGATACAGAAAAGGGGCGCTTCCCCGTAAGTAATTCGAAAAAAATTACCCCCAACGAGAATATATCAGAACAGACACCTACTTTGCCTCCCCTGGCGACCGCAGCGAGATGTTCAGGTGCCATATAAGGCAAGGTCCCGCCAACCAGTAGCGAGGCTCGGCCATTCACGACGATATCCGCGGACAGGTTAAAATCGAGAATCAGCGGCAGGCCATCCTCTGTCAGAAGAATATTTGCAGGTTTGAGATCACGATGGACTATGCCGCGCTGGTGAGCGTGGGAAAGACCCTCCGCAATTTGCAGTACAAGTTTGATGATGCAGTCGACGTAGGTCTGCGGATTGACCGGTTCCTTCGCTGCAGAGTCGTCGATTTCAAGATTGCTGGGTTGCGTCTTGCTTAACTGAATTTCATCAGTTGGTTGGAGCTTGATTGTGTCTTCGAGCGGCGAACGGATAGTACTCAAGAACGCCTGGCCCGTTTGGGGAAATCGGTCGCTCTGCTCCAGCGTGCGAGTAACATCCGAAAGAGTACGCTGCCCAAAATAGGGCATACAGACTGCCGTCAAACCATTCGCGCTATGCACCGAATAAATCGGCACAATGTTCGTATGCTGTAAGCGTGCCAAATGCTGGGGTTCGAGCGTACTTCCGGAAACGACTTTTAATACGACGGCCCGATTCGCTAAATCCCCTTGCCGCGCCAAGAAGACACTCGCAAACGCCCCACGGCCGAGTTCCCGTTCTAAGTGGAAGTTTAGGAAGGTGTCTCCCGATTGTGGGAAATCAACTTGCTCGTCCCTTAAGCTGCCTAACTCATCGAATAATCCCAGAAAGGGTGATGCTGGTGTCCCTTCGTTCGTGGCGTCACATTTTTGGATGTCCGCGGCGGCAAACTCTCGCCAATGACTGGTATCAATCGAATAACGCTGAGCATATAGCTCGGGAGCGACGCGCTGCCCTGACTGAGCTTTTAAACGATACTCCTCATAGGCGAGTGCTTCTAATACTCGTGAATCACCTAGAAGTTCGTGGAGAATTGGGCGATACATTTCGACCGTTCGGCACTCGCCGTTCTCCCAAGAGTACTCCATGTCAACTCGCATCAATTCTGTGGCGACTTCTGCATAGAAGGGGTGCTCTGGCGGCGGCAAGAACTGGGTAAAGTCAGTGGTTCCTTGACGCTGGTAAGACTGCTCGTAGGCTTCGACGCAACTTATCACAAGGTCTTCAGAAGTTGACGGAACAGGAGACATGAATTAATTAACCCTCATCGATAAGTTGATTGAGATGTTGGCGAAAGTTCTGAAGTGTACGCTCCACGGTTCGTTTGGATCGCGAAGTGAGACTAGCGATCTCAGCTATTTCATATCCTTCAATTCGTAGTTGAAGCATACGGTCCTGCGGTGCCGGCATCGTCGCGATTAAGTCTTGGATTAACATTCTCATAGTTTCGTAGGGAAGCGAATCTTGTGTTACTCCTTCCGCTACCCCTTCACCTACATCAGCGCTCCCTACAGTGCGGCTAGCATCTCTCTTTTGTGCTCGATGATAAACCGCCAAGGTTCGAATCTTGTTTAACGCTAACACGAGTAACAGTTGCCAAAGTTCCTCTCCGACCGGAACCTCGTAGCACCCTTCAGAAGCGCGCCGAAAAAATGTCCTGAAGACGGATTGCACGACGTCCTCAGAATCAAAACGTGGTGAAAGTGATTGTGCAGTCTGCTTTTCTGCCAAAGCTTGCAGTCGCTTGGCGTACCGTAGGTAGAGTGCCGTCGCTGCGTCTTGCTCCCCCTCTTGAAAACGACGCAACAGCGAGTGATCGGTGCCTACCTTCACATCTTCTGCCCCATGAATTGATTGTTTGTCGTGTCGCGAAGCGGCCATTGCATGTCCCGACGAAGGGTAAAGTCGATTTCTTCTATAGTAACCGTCAAAGTTCTCGACCGAAAGTTGCCGTTATTTCCCGCCTCTGAAACCCACGAAAAGCTTGGTCTGCTAAGGAATTTATGATTTTGTGGCGGATGTGAGGCAATGAATCAACTTTTCTGTTCAGGGGAGAGACAGAGAACGTCTTCCTACTCAAGTCCCTCTTCTTGTAGTCGGCGATCGAAAAGGACACTTATTTACCACTTCCAAACCCGCTACTGTCACTTTTTCCACGGAGAGAACATCACTCTCCTTCACGACCCATCTTTAACCCAGGAATAACTATTGTGAAAACTCTATTGACATCTATGGCGACAGTCTTCCTTCTAATTGCGAGTCCCTATGTTGAGGCATCCATCTACGGCACGCTTTCGAATTTTGACACTTACAATGAAACAGAAATCGATTCATACGGGGCCGAAATTGAGCTAGAGGGAGTCCACCCCGAAGATCTTTATCGAACATTCCCATCTCATTACGACAATGAAGCAAGAATCTTCTATCAAGAGGGAGCAAACTTTGGAACACGTATCAAATATTCAGGATACAACTTCACGACTGACGGCTACCTGCCAGCCAACACAGTTGGTCAATCCACGAATGGGCACGCCTGTGTGGGTACCGCGGGTTGTGAGCATTTTGGTTTTTCCTTGACTGGAGTGCAGCCAACGGCAACTCGGTTTTACTGGCTTGATCAGAATGGACAACGTATCGGTACGATGCCAGAATCGATTGCCACGCCTACTTGGAACTATGTTGCTAATCCTGGGGGGGCACCACGACTCGGGGCGATTGTTGAAGTGCCTGAACCTGTCGAAGTCATCCCACAACGTCCCGATTCTATTTGGATGAAGGTTTTCAAGACCGAGATTGATCGGCCGGTGGACTTGATGGAACTGATGTCCGACAACGCGATAATCCCAGACAACATTGGCGAACAAGAGACCGAATGGGAATTGCTTGAAGGAGGACTTGGCAAACAACAGGAGGCGGAAGACGACGTTCCCGAAGGAAAATATGCCGTGATCCGTCGTTATGAGTACTTCGAATACACTGGTCTCTATGACGAAGAACATGAACCGATCTCGATCTTCCTCGACGAAGATCTGCCGGAACCACCCCTTGGTGAACTGGGACAATTCATCTCGGCCAACATGGTGGCTGCTAATCTTGCTGCCCCCGAAGAAGGCGATTTCGATCAGGACAGTGATGTCGATGGGCGAGATTTTCTCGCTTGGCAGCGCGGCTTTGGACAGGGGAACAAGCTAGCAGATGGCGACGCCAACTGGGATGATGAAGTCGACCACGAAGATCTCGTCATCTGGCAAAATCTTTACCTACCAGACGATAACCCAGCACTGAGGGCAGTTCCCGAGCCCGCGACATGGCTACTCGGAGGCTTAAGTACACTCTTAGGACTTGCCTTGCGGAGCACGCGTCGCCGTTAGATTTGTTTGCCTTTTGAGTTTGCTTTTGTCCGGCATCTGCCAGGTGATTGCTCACCTGGCAGATGCTTTTTTCTGCGCCGGCCAGGACTTGGCGGAGTCGACTCAAAGAGAAAGGCAGACTCGGCAAGCAGGACTTATGTTCGCTCAGCGTCAGTGGCCCCAAAAATACCATCTATCAGAAAAAAAGTGATTCGCTGTCAATCGATCAGCTGTCATAAATCAACAATCCACCACCTTCCTCAGATCCCAGTCCCTTTGTTCAGAGCCTAGAAGGGTGATATCAGTGTCCATTCACTCGAAGAGATTAGTCGTTTGCCGATTCAACCACCGACCAGAATGCTGGCTTCGGCTGATAGTCGCGATCGAACAAGAGGGAATGGGCGGTTCGACCAGGTACAGGCCAATTGTTGTGCCAGGAATGCCCATCATCGATTCCCCAGAACGTTACGCGGCTGATGCTGTCGCTATATTTGAGAAAGAGCCGAAATACCTTCGCGTATCTCTCAGCGAGTGCGTTCTGCTCTTCCGCCGGCAGTCCCTCGGAATACGGGTTAAGCCCTGTGGCCAATTCGCTCTGGAGACTCACTTCGGCACCCAGTTCACCGTCGTTGGGCCGCGGCAAGACATTGATGTCCAATTCCGTGATCATTAGTTTGACTCCCAGCGAACTGTAATCTTTGAGGGCTTCGTCAGCCTCACCCAGCATGGGAAAATCAAGCCCCCAATGCCCTTGCAGGCCGACCCCATCGATTTTACAGCCAGCTTCTCTTAATTGTTTGACGAGCTTTGCCGTCGCAGTTCGTTTGCCTGGCTTGAACATCGAGTAGTCGTTGTAGTACAGCTCAGCAGCGGGATCAGCCTCATGCGCAAACTGGAAAGCCATCTCGATGTAGTCATCGCCAATCGCCCTGTGCCAAGCCGTATCGCGAAGAGTGCCGTCATCCTCAAAAGCCTCGTTAACGACATCCCACCCGTGAACGCGCCCTTGATAGCGCCCGACGACTGAATGAATATGCTCTCGCATACGCTCCAGCAAGGCCTTTCTTCCGAGGGGCCTGCCCAAGTCATCCTCAAATACCCAATCCGGCACCTGGCTGTGCCACACGAGAGTGTGGCCAACGATAAACATCTTGTTGGTTTCACCATACTTGATAAACCGGTCAACCGGCATGAAGTCATATTCACCTGGACTCGGATGGACATTTTGCCATTTCAGTAGATTTTCGGGAGTGATAGAATTGCACTGCTGCGCTACAATCTTGAGACCCGGGTCGTTTGGCTGCAGCAATCGATCCGTCCCAATCGCGGCACCAATCATAAAATAATTGGAAAACACCTGCTTCAGTTCCGGGACTCTTGGCTCTTCCGCGACAGAGCAAGAAGTTCCAAGAAGTAAGAGTACCAAGGCAACAGTGATTCTTTGTAAATTCATCTTTTCGACCCGAAGAAATCTTAGAAGGGTTCCTCCCGAGTTAGGCGATTCGAAATTCTGCCCTGCGCAGGCGCAGAGCTTCTTCGATCTCCAACTCCATTGGTCTGTTGATTTCATAAAATACCAACGCGATAATCCCCACGATGAACGCCATCGCAGGATAGTAACTTACCATCAGCATGATCCCCACTAATGTTTCTTCGGACTGCTCGACGTTGGGTACATAGTGATAAAAATCGAGTAGCCAACCGCTTATAGCACCGCCAATACTGAGACCAAGTTTCAAGGCGAAGACGGTTGCTGCAAAGGTCATTGCGGTGGCGCGTCGGCCATTTTTCCACTCCGAATAATCTGCTACATCCGCCATCATTGCCCAAAGCATGGGTACTGTGATGCCGTAAGCCAACTGCAGCACTATTTGCAGGGCGAAGATAGCGGCGATGTTGGCCGGCGGCAGATAAAAAAACAACGCGGTCAGTAGAGTGGAAAAAGCGAGTCCGACCAGGAAGGTATTTCGTTTCCCGATATTTTGTGAAATAGGCTTGGAGAATAGTATCCCAACCATCGTAGCGAGCATCCCCACTCCGTTGAACCTGCCGAATAAATCCTCACGCTCGACAATGTAACGGAAGTAGTAAAGAAGCATTCCGCCGCGCATGGCCAGGTAGATGAATATAAATACTGTCAGCACCGACAAAGCAATCCACGGTCGGTTGCCAAGCAGATCACGGATGTCTGAAGAGAATGACGTTTTTTGTTGGGGATCGGGCTGAACGCGTTCTTTCGTTGTCAGAAAGGTGACCACGAAAAACACGACGGCGATCGCTGCCCAGAGACCCATGGTCAGTTGGTAGCCAAGAGCTTCGTTTTCTCCGCCAAAGAATTTCACCAAGTCTAAGGTGAAAGTTTGAACGAGAAACCCAGCGGACATCGCGAGGATGAATCGCCACGAAACAAGACTCGTGCGCTCCGCGCCATTGCTCGTAATAACTCCTGTGAGTGCTGAGTAGGGAATGTTATTCGCGGTGTAGGTCACCATGAGCAGATTGTAGGTGACGTAGGCCCAAATAATTTTGCCAAACAAAGACAAATCGGGAGTGGTGTAGGCGAGCACAAAGCAAATGGCAAAAGGAACAGCCGTCCAAAGGATCCAGGGGCGAAATTTTCCCCAACGGGTGTTGGTGCGATCCGCGATGGCGCCCATGATGGGATCATTCACCGCATCCAACAACCGGGAGACAAGAAACATCGTGCCGACGGTAGACGCCGCAATACCGAAGACATCCGTGTAAAAACTCATCAAGAAGATGAGCTGAGTCTGAAAGACAAAGTTCGCCGCACAATCGCCTAAGCTGTAACCGAGTTTCTCTCTGATCGACAGTTTTTCCGAATCAGCCATCAACAATCTCGGGGAGATTCAGATCCAATTTATTGCCCAATCCACACGTGACGGCTGCTCGAGGTTACTGGCCTGGATTGTCCTTGCGAGACAATCAGGGCAGCCATAATAAGCCACAGCCCAGCAGGCTCGGGAACCGAGACCACACCGGAACCGAGCGAAGTGCCAAACTGACGTTGTAAGAAGAGGAAGTCTGAGCCGTCGACGTCTCCATCTCCGTCAGCGTCCCCTGTCGTCTGATTAGCTCCAGCGGCCATTCCAAAGTTGGTCGACCAGATTCCCAAGTCAAGATCGTCCACCGTACCGCTGCCATCAAAATCGGCGGAGAGAATTTGTAGCGTTACATCCAAGGTTAATCCCCCCTCGGTGAGGGTCGCAAGCACCACTTGAGACTGGCCATTGTGAGTCACGGTAATCTCGTAATTGCCTTTGAACCCACGGAGTTCGGCAGCACCTCCTTGCGCTGTCTGCAAATTTTCCTCGGTCCACCAGTCGGAGTATACGAGATCGAGATAAGCCTGTCCGTTGGGCTTGATGGACCAATCGCTGTTGAACATTGCCGCATCAGGTCGCCAATGAGCGTCTTCCCAGAAGCCCCACATTAGGAAGTCATCCATCCCTTCATGGGCGAAGACAGCCGTCAGAAAATCGCGTGTGAAATCGGCCTGGAGTTGCTCGTCCGTGGTGCTGAAGTCGAATTCAGTGATCTGCATGTCGAGGCCGAGTTGTTCGAACCGATCGAGAATCGTCCAAATAGCTTCCGGCCCTGTCAGGTCACCTTGGGTGAAGTGGGCCTGGAAGCCGATGCCGTCGATCGGGGCATTGTTATTTAACAGGAACTGCACCGTGTCGAAATACTGTTGTTGATTAAAAGTGTTCGTGCCACCGGCTGACGTGAGGATGCCAAAATCATTGATATAGCGTTTGGCATGCGGGTCGGCGGCCTGGGCAGCGTTGAACCAATCGACCATGGCTAGATTTCCTTCGGACAGATTGTCCATCACGTCGTGATTATTGCGGGTCTCGTTAATCACATCCCAGGCAGCCAATTGCCCAGCAAAGGTGCCCGCGATGTCGGCAATGTGAGCAGAGATTGCATTGCGTAGCTGCTGTTGTTCGCTTGCGTTGAGCGGAGCGTTGTTCAAGATATTTTTCACGGGAATCGGCAGATTATCAAAACCTGGCCAAACGAGGGTATGCCCGCGCACGTCGATGCCTTGTCCATTGAGCCAGTTGACTGCATTCTGGGCACCGGCTTGGGTAAAATTGTTGCCCCACTCCCCTTCCCAAGGGGGCCACTTCAGATTGTTCTCTAACGTAGCAATATTGAACAACTCGGCGACTTTTTGCTTATAAACATCATGGACAGGGTTATTGTCACGTAGCCTACTTGCCACCACCGCCGATCCGAACCCGAATTCATGCTCGGTCATTTGCACCGAGACACTCGCGCCTGAAATTGCATTGCCCATTGCGTCAGTTACATTAATCTGGAGGTCTGCTTTACGATTGGCATCGATACGCGCTGCTGCTAAGGCGCGCCAAGGAGCATCTGGTTCCGCGCCAGGGTAGGCCGGCGGGCCTGAGACGGTGTCCGAAATCGCTACCTTATCAAAACTCAAATTAAACGGCGAAGGAGAACTAAACGTTCCGAGAACTTGCCATGTGGTGATATTGCTTAAATCCAAGTTGGCGAAATCACCGATGCCATGCGTCGGGTTGTCTAGGGTTGATGCAGACACCAACGTGCTGGGAACACCCACGCCGAAGTTCGAGACGCCAAGCGACCATTTGCCGGTTCTACCGGAAGTGTCGATCAGTTCCAGATCGAACTTGTCGACGCCATTTCCAGCGTTTACGACCAGATCCACGACGAAGCGGCTATCCGCATGCGAGGATAGGTTGAGTGATTGACCAATCCCAGCCCCCCCCGAATCATCCGTCGGATCAAAGACTCGAACTGAATTCGCGCTGATAGTTTGGTTGAAGCCACCAAATGTATAATCGAAACCCGTACCGTTGAAGTCCGACAAGACTAACTCTGCACCAGCTATCGGACAAGCTGCAAGAATGGAGAAAAGCGAGATCGCAAACCAAGTCCTGAGAAAACTGGCTTGCGAACAGTGATTGGTCCAGGAAGGGAGGGGAAATTGATGCCCAACCAAATTAGCTACCATTATTATCACCTGCATCGGAAAAGCGAAAAGTGAATCAGAGGATACCTGAAATTGTTGCCAGCCAGGCCCGGAACTCCGAGGCGAACAAGAAGCCCGGAGCTTGAACCTGATCCCCTATCAGCACACAACCGGATAGGGACCACCCGCCCGAATCCTCAGGTTCAACGGGAAGCAGACTAGAATTCCTTATATTACATTGCCAGGATGGATTTTGGCACAAAGTGACAGCGCTGTCAAATATTTTTGGGAAAAATTGTTGACTTAATCTGGTAACTGATTTAGAATCGCTTAATAGGTCACTGAAAGTGCTGTATGGCTATTTAACAGCGCTATCAGAAATAGCTTGTGTTTGGACTCTTCCTATGTCTTAGTGAGTTGATTCAGCTCCATTTTGAAATTCTGCAATTGGGGATTTGATGGCATTTGCCATCCGTTACTTCACCGCAATCTTTCGAAAATGAAGCGGAGGACCACGACTTGTCAGCCTCGATCAATGATATTGCCAGAAAAGCAGGAGTCTCCAACTCCACCGTCGCGCGTGTGCTCAGGGGCGATGTGAAGGGTGCTCAGAAGCGTAGCGCTGAAAAGTCAGCGGAGATTCTACGGCTATCAGAAGAATTGGGATATCAGCCTGATTGGCGGGCGAGAGCCTTGTCCCGCCGCAAGACACAGACGATTGGCCTGCTGTACTCAAATCCAAATTGGATTTTCGAAGACCCCATGAATGAAATTGCAGTCTCCTTCACCGAGTCTCTGCAAAAACATAATTACGATCTGAGGTTGATTCCCGCCAATTCTGAGGACCATTGGAAAGAACTAGTATTCGGTGGAGCAGTGGACGGGCTGGCAATGTTGCTGCATATCCCCGCAGGCACCGAAGACGCAATCTGGAAAAGCGGGTTGCCTACGATTCTTCTCGGTGACAAACTTGGTGACGATGTACCCCATGTAGTCCCGGATGATGTGGCGGGCGCCTATTTGGCCACTCGTCACCTGCTTGGTCTCGGACATAAGCATATCGTCTTTTATATCGATGAATCGATTCGTCCGCACGTGAGTGTTGATGAGCGAGAACAAGGTTTTAACCAAGCCATTGAAGAGGCAGGGGCTTCAGTCCAAGGGGACGTCTGGCGGATTGGGACCGATGAAGCGATCGACCGATTGCTAGCTCGTGATCGACCAACTGCGATGCTTGGCTATTGCCATGTAGAAGCTTTGCGAATCACGCATGCCGCTTGGGCTCATGGACTGTCGATCCCGACGGATTTGAGTCTTATTGCTTTCAACGACATGATGATAACCCGCTGCATGACACCGCCGCTGACCGTGGTTGGGTTTGACTTGAAAGAGATGGGGCATCGCGGGGCGGAGATGTTGGTGCGGCGAATTGAGGAACCCGATCAGGGGAAGTTGGAAAATGTTGTACTGCGCCAGAGGCTAGTGATTCGCGGCACGACCGCTTCCCCTGCGAAAAGGAACTAGCTTTGGCGAAATTGCACTGAATCTTTGTTAAGTTTGTGAAGGAGTTGAATCGGCTAAGTGGCCCATTCATTTTGTTTGTAGTTTTTTGTGTTGTTGCGCCGTATTGAATTGCGGCGTTCCTTGTCACTTCTTTTGAGGGAGAGTCTCATGAACAGGTTGCTTTTTTGTAGTTTTCTGGCTGCCGCGACACTCGTTAGTACGGTCACGGTCAGCCATGGTGTAACGATCCTCTCGGAGGACTTTGATCCTTTGACAGCGGGTCAGAATCTGCAAGTTGGCTTTACATTTGGCGATACGGTGTCCAGTTCATCAGGAATTGGAACAGGTGCTGGATTAACAGGCGATTCTTGGCAGACCGTCAACACCACGTCCGCTAATGGAAATGGCTTTTCAGGGGTAGGTGCTCAGTATCAGAATGGGGGAGTCACGGGCAATACAAGCTCTAATCTGAGTGATTACACGCTCTCTTTCGACGCCAAATCTGACGGTGGAAGCTTGAATATCCAAATCGAAACGTTTGCTGGTCCAAACTTTGGCGGAGGAGTCACAGGCAAGCTCAATACCGCTCCAGACAATCCGGGCTTCGGGAACGACCTAGCACTCAACAGCACATACACCCATTACGAGTTGAACTTAGGTGATACGAATGTATTCATGGCCAATTCCGGTATCGACATGACCGGGGGCACGATTCAGATTACTTTCCAGTTTAACGGATCGGGTCCCGCGCCATTTACTCAGACCTTGGATGTCGACAACTTAAAGCTCACGATGATTCCTGAGCCTATGACAGCTACGCTGTTTTGTGCGGGAATGCTTGCGTTGCTTGTTCAGCGCAGAAGAAAGGGCTAGTAACGATTGGAAAGATGGATTTTTATTTACTACGAATTGGCTCCCTGCCTGGCTTGGGCAGAGTTGGCGGGGAGTCATTTGTATTGCTCCTCCTATGATAATTGAGAGGTCAAGAGCCCTGCGATAAAGGCAGGATGGCAGAATCAGGGAGTTATTTATGGAATCTTTTCGAGGAAATCACTCGTCAACTGGAGACTTAGTCATGTCTAGGACCAATAGTAGAAATGGTGTTGCTTTTGCGGCACTCGTCGTACTCGTCTTTACTGCTGCCCGTGTCGATGCCGCCGAATTCGCGAGTTACGATGCAGCAGCTCACAATGCGAGAGGGTTTGCATTCGCTGACTTCGATGACTTCTTTGCGGTCGATACGTCGGGGGGCGTAATGAGCATCGACATCAACAGTGATATCGATATGGCAAACGGCTTGTTCGGTGGCATGGGAGCCGACTTTGTGGCAGATTTTAACCCTGCCACGACGCAGCTAGAGATCATGCTGACTGTCGACCCACTGAACGTCGCCAGCAGCTTCAACATCGTGCTGGTGGACAACGATGGGGTCGACACGGGCGAGGAGTACCAATTCTCCTTTGACCTGACTGGTGTAACGCCAGGTCAGCCGACGCTGCTAACCCAGTCACTCGTCAACCCTGGTCCAGTTTTTCGCCAGGCTGCCTTCAATCAGATGGATGGAGATATGATCCAGAACTACGGTCTTCGTCAAATTCAAATTCAGAGTGTTTTTGGCGGCACCGACCGGTTGAAGATCGACGTGGATAGCGTCAAGCTGGTCGATCCGGACGATCCCCTGTTGATCGAGTTCAACACGTCGACCTTCGATGCCCAAACACAGACTTTTACTTTCGGCACGTTCAGCGAACCGGGTGTACTTGATGCAACGGGTTCTACTTTCTTGATCAACGCCGACCCGGCCGGCACCGGCGGGCCTAGTGGCGGTTTTGGTTTCAATGGCTTGAACGTCGATTTCGACGCCACGGAATTTCAGATAGAGATCGAGGCAAAGTTGCTTTCCAACAACACCGCTCAACAATTCAACCTACTGTTGGGCGACAACGATGGCGACGATAGCGCTCCTGGATTGGGCAGCGAAGACTTTAATTTCTTCGTCGATACGGCCAACTTCAATACGAGCGAATTCAGCACCTTTACCATCCCCTTGGGGTCAGGCTCCGAAACCAACTTCGTTACCACATTCGGGTTCACCAACGGAGGTGACGGGTTGCAGAATTTCGGACTCAGCCAGATGCAGATCCAGGCGAGTGGCAATGATCCGGGCGTACTGGGTATCGAAGTCTTGCGGTTTTCGATCGTCGAGCGTCCTGCCGGAATTGCGGGGGACTTCGATGACGATGGCGACGTGGATGGAAACGATTTCCTCGTCTGGCAACGAAATCCCACCGTCGGAAATTTGTCTGATTGGCAGACCAACTTTGGAGCACCGTCGCTGGCTGCCGCTACGAGCGTTCCCGAACCGGCCACTTGGATGCTCCTGCTGGGTGCTGGTGGCATGATTCCCTGGCGCCGTAGAACTGAATAGTCCTGATTGAATTCGTGGTGCTGGTGGGGTGGGCAGCCCACCAGCACCGCATTGACCCTAACTTCTCCGGATTTTTTTGCCTGCCGGAGCTTTTCAACCGATATGGGAACGGAAGTCATGAAAAGTCTAATCAACCGTCGCGGTTTTACCCTCGTAGAGCTCTTAGTCGTGATTGCCATTATTGGTGTCCTCGTAGCACTGCTGCTGCCGGCGGTCCAGGCCGCCCGCGAGGCGGCTCGGCGAACGAGTTGTGTCAACAACCTAAAAAACGTAGCACTGGCAGCGATCAACCATCATGACCAGCGCGGTGCTTTCCCGATCGATGAAGACTATTTCAACGGACCTTCTGTACAGGAAGTGGATATCGAATCGCTCACCTATTCTTGGCAGCCACGCAGTAAATTCGGTATTCCGGAGGAAGGCCTTGACGGTGGTGGCTGGATTGTGCGCGTGTTACCCTACCTGGAACAACAAGCACTGTACGATCGGTTTAATATCCCCGGCCATGGGCTGAACGGCAATTGGAACGACAGGCAGAATTTGGGGATGAACTACACGCTCGATCCCGCGTTCCGCGCTGCAGTGGAGACCCAGCCCACTGTGCTAGTTTGCCCTTCCGATGATCTCGGCGGACCCCAACAAAACCAGTTTCCCTACTCCGACAATAGCGTTCCGTTTGGCAGAGAACTGCGAGTAGCGACAACCTCCTATAAAGGGAATGCCGGTGATGGACACTTCGAGTTCCTGCCGAGCTTTGCCCCGCAGCCTCCCGGACTGTACACTTATGATCCGCTGTTCCAATGCTACTCCGGCGATGACTGCGTAGGGATGTTCTGGAGGACCACCTACATCCGCGGTGGTGTAAAATTGAAGCAAGTAACTGATGGTGCAAGCAACACGTTTCTCATCGGAGAGACATCGCCGATCGACGGTAACAGCCCCGCCTGGTCGAGTGACGGCGATTGGGCTATCACCGCGATTGAATTGAATTGGGACCCTATGACATCCGGCGCCTGCACAAATCCTGGTGCAAGGGAGTGCTGGACCCAGAATCGTGGCTTTCGAAGCAATCATCCGGGCGGCGCCAATTTCGCGATGGTTGATGGCTCGGTGTCATTTGTGCAAGACGATATTAATCCGCTGGTCTATCGTGCTCTCTCGACGCGAAACCGTGGTGAAACTTTCACCAGAGAGTGACGTGCCTGCTACGGAACAACGCAAAGTCCAGGAGCAAAATGGATGCTAATCTTCTCCCTTAAACATTTCCCGACCTCCGTATCTCCTTGGTGCGGCTTGGCAGTAACCCTCTTGATCGCTTGCCTCGCCGGCTGCGGGAGCGAATTCGGCTCCACTGCAAGTGGAATCGTGACAATTGATGGCAAGCCGGTGACTCCCGGGCTCGTCACTTTTGTCCCTGAGGACCCAACTGCTGTGCCCTCAGTGAGCGACCTCGACTCGAATGGCGGATTCGAACTTACGACGAACAAGCAACCTGGCCTCCCTCCCGGGAGCTACCGAGTTGCGATCCAGGCATTTCGTCCTCCTGATGTACCGGAGGGCCAACGCACCATGGAGCCGTCTGAACCGCTAGTCCCCAAAAAGTATTTGCAGGTCAGCACGTCGGGCCTGGAATATACTGTCGAGCCTGGCAGTAATAGAATCGATATCGAGTTGACCTCAAAATGACCCGTAAGATCGCGTCAATCAGCTAGCTTTCTATTTCTCTAGCATGAAAGATCTTGCGAAGATACAAACATACGAAATCTGCGTACAGAGTTTAATTTGAGTGACCCCACTTTCCGCAATGCACTTGCTTAATCGCCTTCACGCCTTTTTGTACGATAGCGCACGAATCCTCCCCAACGCAACCTCCTGTTATTAAATGAGCCTTTGAGACCCTTCTATGTCGACTATCGAATCCACATCCTACGCAGCTTATCAAGACAGTACGCTTGCCATTGAAGAACGGGTGAGCGATTTGCTCTCGCGCATGAGTCTTGAGGAAAAAGTCGCTCAAATGATGTGCATTTGGAACGAACGTCATCAAACAATTCTGGATGCCGAGGGATTTGTCTCAGAAGTAGGCTTAGTCGAGCACTATCCAAACGGCCTCGGACAAGTGGGTCGGCCCGGTGACGCTCAAAAAGGTGCAGTGGCAGGGAAGACTCCCACGGAGATGGCAAAGCTGACCAACGAAATCCAGCAAGCTATCATTGCCAACAATCGTCTCGGCATCCCGGTCATGTTTCACGACGAATGTCTCCATGGATTGATGGCCCTCCACGCGACCAGCTTTCCCCAGCCCATCGGGCTTGGCGCTACGTTTAATCCCGATCTGGTACGTCGCTTGTTTGAGCTGACGGCCTTAGAAGCGCGAGTTTGCGGTATCCATCAGGCGCTCGGACCTGTCGTGGATGTTGCTCGTGATCCCCGCTGGGGGCGCGTGGAGGAAACCTTTGGAGAGGATCCCTACCTGGTGGGAGAACTCGGCGTGGCGGCTGTCTTGGGTTTGCAAGGCGAGGGAGATCTAGACGACGGGCAACATGTGATCGCCACGCTCAAACACTTTGCTGCTCATGGTGAACCAGAATCTGGAAATAATTGCGCACCAGTTAACGTCTCTGAACGGATTTTGAGGGAAGTTTTCCTCTACCCGTTTCAGCAGGCAATCCAGCGGGCCGGTGCCTTGTCTGTGATGGCCTCTTACAATGAGATTGATGGAGTTCCTTCGCATGCGAGCCGTTTTCTGCTGAAGGACATTCTCCGACGCGAGTGGAATTTCGACGGCTATGTCGTCTCTGACTACTACGCGATTCGAGAACTCGATGAGCGGCCAGGACTTTTCGGACATCATTTGGCTGCGGATGCTCGAGAAGCTGCCTTATTGGCCGTTCGCGCAGGTGTAAACGTTGAATTGCCAGAACCCGATTGCTACAAGCGACTCCCTGCTTTGGTTGCAGACGGAAGCCTGGAGGAATCTGTCCTCGATGAACTTGTGGCTCCGATACTGGAGCTCAAGTTCCGCCTGGGGTTATTCGAAAACCCCTATGTTGATCCCACAAAGCCTGCTGAGATCGTTAACTGCCAGGCCCATAAAGATTTGGCACTGGAAGCAGCTCTGCAAACGATCACGCTGCTCAAGAATCAGAACAATACGGTGCCGCTTGATCTGACTCAGCTTCGCACGATCGCTGTCATCGGACCCAATGCAAATCGCGAGTTGCTGGGAGGCTACAGTGGCCGACCGGCCGAAGTCTCGACCGTGCTATCTGGCATTCGCGATCGAGTCGCGGGGCAGTGCGAAGTACTCACTCACGAAGGATGCCGTATCACAGAAGGTGGGAGCTGGTGGGAAGACAAGGTGACTCCTGCCGATCCGGTAGCAGAAAGGCAACGCATTCGCGATGCCGTCGCGGTGGCAAATCAAGCAGATGTCATCGTTCTTGCCCTAGGCGGCAACGAACAAACATGTCGTGAAGCATGGTCGAGCGACCACCTGGGTGACCGTGCCGATCTTCAAATGGTCGGGTTGCAGGATGAGTTGGTGAACGCCTTGGCAGAAACTGGCAAGCCGATAGTTGCCCTGCTGTTCAATGGCCGTCCCCTGGCGGTTGATCAATTGGCTCAAAAAGCCGCTGCCTTGTTTGAATGCTGGTATCTGGGGCAACACACGGGCCTAGCCGTCGCGGAGGTGCTTTTTGGCGACGTGAACCCCAGCGGTAAGTTACCGATCACAATTCCTCGTTCCGTGGGACACCTTCCTGCCTTCTATAATCATAAACCATCTGCAAGGCGCGGGTACTTGTTCGATGAGGTGACCCCTCTGTTTCCTTTTGGTTTCGGCTTGACTTACACCACATTCAGGTTTGGTCTGCCCCAACTGCAAAATGATACCATCGCCGTTGGAGAGACAACGAGTGTCACGATTGAAGTTACCAACCAAGGGAAATACTCCGGCACTGAAGTCGTGCAACTGTATATTCGAGACAGGATAAGTTCCGTCACCCGACCGGTGAAAGAGCTCAAGGGATTCCAGAGGGTTTCTTTGCAACCAGGAGAATCACGACTCGTCCAGCTAGAAATAACACCCGCTAGCCTTGCTTTTTGGGACATTAACAAAGAGTTTGTCGTCGAGCCTGGTGAATTTGATGTGATGGTGGGACCAAATTCTGTCGACTTAGCGAAGGTCACGCTCACAGTCGAGTAATTTCTCTCTGGTAGCTTCGAAGCGAGCTCTACGAGTCGACAAGTATGCGAAGCCGCAGAGTGTAGCGCAAGGCCCGATAAGATTCACCGATGCGAGAAGCTAGGACATCATCGCCAGCAGCGGTCGTCCCAGAACAATCAGCCCCACCACCGCCGCACCAAGCGAAGCCGCCAGGACCGCGCCGCTAGCCATGTCTAACGCGTCGCGGATTTCCGGGTGTTCCGTGCGTGTGATCGCGCGGGCCAACCGTTCGATGGCCGTGTTACACAACTCTGCTGTGATCACGCCGGCTATCGATAACACCAGCAAACACCATTCGAGCCGCGAGATCCCCAGTTGCAGGCCCATCATCAGGACGATCGCCGTGACAAACAGATGCACGAAGAAACTCACCTCAGCCCGCACGGCGATCTTGATGCCGCGGCAGGCGTTGCCAAACTTCCGCAGCCAACTCTCTGAGCGCCGGGGTTCAGATCTGGCTTCTTCGTCGAATTCCGATTCTTCGTCACGCATTATTCGAGTCCAAATGCTCCGGCGGGGGGGACTTCGATCCCCGTGCGACTGGTGAGATTAAGCTTCGGCAAAAATCGTGGCTCGACCATGAACTGAAATCCGAAATTGTCCTGGCCTGTATTGGAATTGATTCCAGCGGTCACGAGCAGCGATTCTCCAATTCGTGTCGTGGAAATGGACTGCCCGATATTTCCTGTCTCGCTGAAGTCCACGGAAATGCCTGCGGAGGAGATCCACTTCGGACTCAGGCGATAGCTGTAGCTGGCCAAGAGGGCGTTGCTCTCGATAGGCCCGCCGATCGAACGGGCGCCCAGATAGACATTCCCCCGCGTGGGTCGATTGATAATCACACCCCCTGCAATGGTGCGCAGCCCACCTCCAAAAAAGTCGGCAGCCCCATCGGACACCACCGTGAACCGATCTCCCAGATGCCAACGGAGGTCATAGTCGAACAGGCCAAAATCCTGGCCAAAGTTGTCGCGATTGGCATCAGGGAAGTAGGTGATGTTCGAGTCGATCGTGAGCCAATCGACAATGTGCTGCCGACCAGGTCCGCCGCGCTTGGTCTGCCAGCGATGCCGCATCCCAGTACGCACCGCCATCAGATCGTCGGCGATTTCCGTTGTCGGCGAGGTGACCCAACCCTGAATACCTGAGCGAAACGCATAGAAACGGGCATCGGTCTTATCGCCAGAAATCGTGGGCGACAGTGCCGTGCCATACAGCCGACGATCCATCTCGATAATTGAGATATCGTCGAGCGGGTCATAGAGCGGCAATTCCGTGAAGTCGCGATTCGCATCGGCATAGGAAGCTTCCACATCGAATACTACCTTGTGGGCCAAGCCGTTTAGGTTGAACAGGGTATCTCGCACGTTGGGATACACGGCCCAGAAGGGAACGCTGGCCCGCACGCCGGCTTGGAAGTACGCCCTTTGCAATTGATCACCGGTGAAGTCCTCACCCCATTGGGCCAACTCACCCAGTGCGTAAGGGACGACCTTCACCCCCCCCACGCTCATTGGCAAGTCCAGCTCCTGACGGGTTACGAGTCGTTCTCCCTCGAGTGTACCTGTTGCTTCCCAGGGGAGGCCAGGGATCACCTGTGATGCGAGAGTCGGATTCGTCGGGGGATCGAAGTAGTTCAACTTGGCATAAGCGGCCTGGGAATGTTCGAACCACGTCAAGCGATCGCCTAGCAACGATTCACCCAGCCAATAATGATCGGCTCGTGGCAACCATTCGGTCTCGGTAAAGAAATCATTGACCTGCACATTGGATTCGATGGAGAAGGTGCGGTTGTCGACTAAACGCTTGGCCCGCAACCCTGTTGTGGGGATGGGGCTCTGGTCCCATTCTTGCTCGTAGTACTGTTCCAGGAACGTGCGATCGCTAAGCCAACCTACGCCAGCGGTCACGTCCCAACCACTATTGAGTCGTTGACGGTGCTCGCCAAACAAGCGGAAACGATAATCTTCTTCGGGTACGATGTCTCTGCGACCGAAACCAAGATTGTCGGTTCCATGGTCAGAGATGCCCCAGAAATCGAACGCTCCGATCGCAGGCCCTTCGTGCCCGAAGATTTCATTGCGGTCGTAAGAGAAATCAGTTCCGTGGCCAATTCCTCGATCGCTGAGATAGTCGAGACTCAGCCCCCAATCAGTTCCCACCGGTGCATTTCGAATTCCGAAGAGTTGGTAGGCGTCGAAATCAACCATCGATTGGAAACCAAACACCCGGTCATTACCGAAGCGAATGTTGTCGATAAAGAAACTCGGTTTGCTCAGATCGGTGGCAATCGTCGGCCAATAGAACACAGGAATACCGCTCAGGTAGACGAAATTTCCTTGGCTCTCAGCTAACTGGCGATGGTCAGTAGTGACGGTGCCTGTGCGCGGATCGAAGGCCTGCGTCTGGAGGTCTTGAAAAGAGATTTCATCGGCGCCAAAGGCATAACTCGGCTCTTCCAAGCGACTGGTGGTCACCAGGGCATCGGTGGCGGAGAACCGAGCCTGGTCGAGTTGGCGAATCGCTGCCGCGCGCAACCGCACTAAGCCTTGGTACTCGAAGTTTTCCGTTTTGGGCAGTGGAGTGAGCAACTCGGCATTGAGAATCACTCCCACTTGTCGCCGCACGTCGTAGAACATGCGATCGGCATAGACGACGCGATCCCCCTGGCGGAATTCGATATTGCCCTCCATGTAGATTTCCAGCGGTGTCTCCTGATCCTGCGTCGATTGTCCGCCGAAGCTCAGGTCGCCGCCGGAGGTCCAGATCACGGCGCGGTCGGTAGTCAGATCGATGGTGCCGACTGGGCCAAAGGCTGCCGGGACGGAACTGCTTTCGAGTCCCTCGACCAACACACGAATACCACCCGACGCGATGATCGCACGTTCGCCACTGGCCAATGGTTTAGAGTGAATCTCGGGAGGGTTGTCACTTCGCGGAAAGAACTCGATCCGCCGCATCCCTGTGGGGCTGGCAGGGACCAGTACCGCTGGCGGTACGAATTCCGTGTATTGTGCCATCAGCAATTCTTCCTGACGAGCAGGATCGAACTGCACGAGCCCGCGCTGATAGATTTGCGGCGGTGCTTTGGAGTACGGCACTGCTTGAGGCAACTTCATCTTCAAGGACCCAGCAGTTTCCAAACGCTTGAACCAAGTTGGTAAGCTCTGGCGAGTCGCTGCATTGCGGTTGGATACATTTTCTGTCGGATCATCGACAACCACTTGGTCAGCCGCTGAGGATTCGAAATAGGCAACCACCTTGGTAGCACCTTGCGGCGCCTGGCTGCTGTCGATCCACAACACGGCCTCCGGTGCGCGTCCGTAGGTTAGCCCTTGGTTGATGTAGCAGTTTCCGCGCAGATGCCAGACTTCGTAGTTGCCTTGTTGCCAATGGCAGCACCAATCAGCAGCGACAGTTATCGGTTCGGTGTTGACGCTCGCAGCTTGCTCAATGGCGGAGCATTCCTCAATGAAATTCGGAGACCAGCTACCTAGCACGCAAAAACAGAGTGTGACCAACCGCATGATTAGCGCGCAGTGTGACACGGTCCGCTGGAGACGGAGAAATTGCGAGCAACGCATTGTCGTGCGCGCGGTATTCAGAGAGTTCTTCTTCCTGGTGTGGCGCATTCTTGGCAGACCTGAACTCAGGGCTGCTAAGTGCGACCGACTGGCTGCACCCAACCACATGGGGCGCATCGGGTTACGAAAAGTTTCGGCCTCCAATTAGGGCGGCGGATTATAGGTGCCCGCGGGCGAGAGGGTCAAGGCACCTTAAGCCTCTGATAGCATTTCTTAAGTTGTTATTATAAAACAGGTTACGACGACGGCTTTCTGCTTTGTTAATCGCTTTTCCCACTTGCTCGGAGGGAGTTTCGCTTTCTGGCTTTGTGGTAACAGAAATTCCGCCAGCACGCTTCATCCAGGAGAGCAGGATTTACGATAGCGGCGTTGTTGCCGATCTACCTTGCAAAGCCCATACTGCCCACCAAGTCATTGCATCAAGTCCCTTCTAAGCCACATCCCTCCCCGGAATTGCGATTTTTTCTCATGGCGAATCTCACGCAACGCTTCCTGGAGCGTCTCGTTGATTACCGCTGGTGGCTGCTGGCACTGGCAATCCTGGGTGGTCTTTGGGGCGCTTACGTCAGCCGCGAGCTCCGTATGGACCGCTCGCTGGAGCGGATGTTTGCTCCAGATGATCCGCTGCTTGCGCCGTACCGACAATTGCAAGAGGCCTTTGGGGAGCACCCCATCGTGCTGGCCATCTACGAAGACGATCAGCTTGCGAATCCCGAGGGCCTCGAACGAATTGCCAGTTTGACGGCTGCTGCTCGCGAGATTCCTGGCGTCGTGGCGGTGGTTTCTATGGGTGACGTGCCGGGGCTTCTGCAGGCTGATGGCACGGCGATCAAAACCGATGCGCGCGCCCAACGGCTTCAAGAAGTCTTTGCCGGGTATACTCATAACAGGGCCTTAAATTCTGCCGGCATCGTCTGTCTGATAGGCCAACCTAGCGAATCGACCACCTCAACAGGCGATACGGTAAATCAACTTCGCGCTCTCATCCACGACTACCCTGGTGGCATTCTGGTTGGTGAACCTGTGTTGCTCGGCGAGGCGTTTGATCTTTTAGAGGCAGACGGCAAGCGGCTCAACACCTGGTGCTTGGGTTTGTTGCTCGCCACAATCTACGCCTGCTTTCGTGAGTTGCGGTGGTTGGTGTTGCCGCTGGTTCTGGTGCAGGTGGCCCTGGCACTTACCCGAGGGCTGTTGGCCGCGTTGAGCTTGCAATTAAGCATGGTCAGTTCAATGCTCGCGGCGATTGTCGCCGTGGTCGGCGTAGCGACTGTGATGCATGTCATTGTGCGCTATCGAGATGAACTCGCTGCTGGTTTTGCTCCCCGCGAGGCTTTGTTGCGGGCCGGGCAAATCCTCGTGGCCCCCGTCTTTTTTGCGTGCCTCACGGATGCGGTGGGATTTGGCTCGCTGATGATCTCCGACGTGAGACCGGTGGTCGACTTCGGATTGATGATGGCGATCGGCAGTCTGATGGTCTTGGTAGCAATCGCGTTGACCGCGCCGGCAATTATTTTGTTTAGAGCAGACCGGGATCAATCGCAAGTGAACCATGTTCAATCGCGTCTCGAGCGTCCTCTGCAAGCGCTGTTCGCTTGGAGTAACCGACATCGCCTGGTGCTCACCCTGGTGACACTTCTCATTACCAACGCAGCCGTCATCGGCGCGACGAAACTGCTGCAGGAAACTGATTTCACGAAGAACTTTCGTCAACAAAGCGAACTCGTTCAGTCCTACCAATTCGTCGATCAAGAATTCGGCGGGGCGGGAGTGTGGGACATATTGATCCCTGCACCTGAGCGGCTGGACAAAAAGTTCATCACTCGCGTACTCGACTTCGAGGCGAAGCTCCGCGACGAGGCACCGGGACTCACGAAAGTCCTATCGCTGGCCGATGCGATTGATGCCGGCAGTGGAGGCATTCGCAAAATTCCCTTCGGTGCCGACATGGCGATCCGAGCCGGGACCGGAATGTTGCGCGGAAGAATGCCGGAATTCGTGGGTGCGATTTACAATCCTCATGCACCTGAAGATCAGCGTTATTTTCGGATCCTGCTGCGTGCTCCCGAGCGATTGGGAGCCCGGCAGAAAGCCGAGTTGATCACCCAGGTCCGCGAAGTGACGGCAGAGTCGTTCCCCGAGACCCAGGTTACCGGCTTCTATGTGTTGCTTACCCAGTTGATTGAGAGCTTGCTCCGCGACCAATGGACAACGTTTGCCGCGGCAACAGTCGGAATCTTCGTCGTCATGGCATTTGCGTTTCGCAGTGTGCGACTGGCACTGGTCACACTCATTCCGAATGTGCTTCCCGTGGTATGGCTTTTTGGAGCGATGGGCTGGCTGGGAGTGCCAATCAATATGGGCGCCGCCATGATCGCGGCCGTTTCGTTGGGTTTGTCGGTCGATGGGTCGATTCACTATGTGAAGTCGTATCAACGATTGCGTGGTCTGGGCGAAACCATGGACGCGGCACTGCAATCGGTGCAAGCCACGGTCGGCCGCGCGGCCGTCCTGGGAACCCTCGCCCTGGTGATTGGCTTTTCGACGCTGGCGACCAGTGACTTTATACCAACTGTCTACTTCGGCACTTTGGTGAGCCTGTCGATGATTGGTGGGCTGATAGGAAACCTGATTGTCCTCCCGCTCTTGATTCGCGCGGTGGAGCGTTAACCAGCCATGTTGGTCATGTGGGCCACGACAGAGATAGGTCCCGCTTGCCGAGCGGGAACCTCCCTCGAGTTTTACTCCGGCAGAGTGAACCTACTTCACCAGATGACAGACGGGGAGACTCTTCCCCCTGGGGACTGTCCCCTTGCCGCCCCACCGCATCGTCCCCTTAGCATGGGTCCCGCTCAAAAGTGGCCATGCCATTTGCGACGAATCGACGACGGCCTGATTGAGGATGCAATTAGCCGAGGTAACACAATCCGTCGTTCAGGCGGAACAGGGCTTTCTTAGGGTCAATCGACTTGAGTGAAGCGATTGGCTAAGAAACTAGACCTCGACCTGGCCATTCGCCCGCGCGGCAGGCCCAGGAAGGAGGTCTAGCATAAAAATTGTTCTGCCCATTTTTTTCTTTTCAGTGTTATGGCGAGGATGGACCAAACTGCAAGCAATGCTCGACGGTTACGCCGCTGCCGAACAAATAAAATGTGGTAAAACATAAGGTTACAACCCGTCTGTGCTGGTCGAGTGCGTGGCTACTCATCTGGAGGAGCTGTTGGATCCTCCTCCACAGGAAACTCCGGAAGCTTGAACTCCGGCACGGGGACGCGAATCACAATATCGCTGTTGTCGTAATCGACTTCCCCCTCCTCTACCCACTCGCCGGCGATGATCTCGCCAGCGAAATTGCTTCCCCCATCGTCCTTTCCATTCTTAAAGACGCTGTACAGTAGATATCCGCCAGCCGGCTTGCGTTCGTACTTAAATGGTTCATCCGAATACAAATCGATGGACATCTCAGGTAAAATCTCGGGGACCAGTTCAACCAGTCGCTCCGGATAGGCACCATCCTCAGCACGATAAACGGCCAACGCCGCCGCCACGCGGGTGAGTTGCCAAGCTACCAACGCCCGCTCTTCGGCCTCATAGGCAGCTTGAAGGGCAGGTAACATGAGTCCCGACATGGTGTCGGCTAAAATCTCGCTACGAGTCTGACTGCTGAAAAGACCGCCGATGAGTCGATATGGATTCTTGACCGCGGCAGAAGTTTGCCGAAGGGCCCTTTCAAATTCGACGAAGCTTGCTTTTCGCTCAGCACGGGTCGGTAGTTTCGCGGCAGCAACCAAACGATCGTACCAACGATTCCCTTCGCGCAGCACATAGTTCCACTTGATGCTTACTAAGGCCGAGGGATCGAACTGAGGGCTGCCTCCAGCGCCAGTTAATGAGGAAAGCGTGTCCCGCTGGGTCGCCAGTCCTAGCACCGTGTCGGCATACAAGAGTCGTTCCCCAGTATCGAGCGACCTTACGATTTCGCTCGGCGGTCCCATTTCCGTGAGGTCCTGGAGAATCTGCCGGGCAAGTTTCGCCTCGAGATTGCCGAAGTGGAGCAGCGTGACTGTTTGCTGACAGGCGATGCCGTCCATGGCAATTCCGACAAGCTGCTCGACAAGTGTGGGACCATTGCTGGTGAAGCGGGCTAGCCGATGACAAGCTCGCAGATCGGCCCAGGCTGCTGCGTTGCGACCTTCGCCCAGGTGCCACATCGCCCGGAGGTTTAAGGCCCGCGCGGCAGTGCGCATGGTTTGGATGTTTGGAAGCAAAACAGCGATCAGGCCCTGATAGTTTTTTCCCAACAGCGATGGCGAGGGGGACCAGAACTTGGGCCTCTGAGAAGCTGCCACCAAAAAATCGAGTTGTTTTTCGTTACGCTCGACCCAGGTGGCCAAGGGGGGCAATTGCTCACTTTGCCAAGGTCGCTCCATCGCCTCGCCAATGGCATCATCGGCCAGCATCATAACAATGGTTTGCTGATTCTCCACAGTCATCAACTCGTCAGGTGTCACATCCTCCAAGGTGTTTTGATAATGCTCTGTTAGGAAGCGTGCGATTTGTTTACGCATCTCGGAAGAATAGGGTGGCTTCAACCCACTCGATTCAGCGGGCACCGTTTCCATTCCCAAGGCAGCACACATCGGCAGCCAATCCTCACGCGCGAGGTCCCCCGGCCACATCGCCTGCCAGAAAGGCACGGCCCCATTGTTCTCCGGGGTCACTCCCTCGTGCCCCAGTTCATAAAAGTAGCGGGCATAGTCCGGCAGGCCATCCGCGCGGAACGGCGCCGTGATAACCGTCGTCTCCGGCGAGACGATGATCTGCTCATTGGGACCAAACAACTGATACAGAAACCACACCAGCGGCAGACAGACCGCGATCCCGGCGAGCCACCAGAACCTGCGAGTGAAGAAAGTTTCGTGTTCCATAAGAGGGTTCCGCAGAAAGAGGCGTGGCAGACAACCCATCATAAAGTATAGGCCCTACCTTCGGCAGTGTGAAAGCAACTTCCCTAGCCGGAGGGCCACGCCCTCCGGGATCGGATTGTTCGACTGAAGTCTTCCCCGGACCGCGGTGGTCCGGCTAGGAAACAGAGTGCATGACTTGAGAATTTCTCGAGCGACACTTCAATTTACGCAAAATTAAGTATTCCGCGATATTTGATGCCAGGCGAGAAAACCCCGACCATCCAGGTCGCCGACAACTTGTCAAAATGATTGCAACAGGCGGCCCTGCCAGATATCATGAAGACATTTCTCGCTCCCTTCGAGCGAAGATCATTTGATTGCCTCAGTGATGCCTCAGGAGGTTCGCACTTGATGATTCACTTTTCTTGGCCAGGCTTTGGTAACGTCAGGCCTTCGAAGTATGGTTTCTTGATCCTCTGCGGTTGCTTGATTGGGTTGGGGCCGCTTCCCCATCCTGCGATCGCATTCAATGTGTTTCCTTTTGATCTGGGAGGGGGCGAGACCGGCTTTCTGAAATGGGGAGGCGATCATCATGCCGGTACCCCAGGAGGCATCGTCACCTGGAGCCTCATGCCAACGGGCACCACGCTCGATGCCTCCGCCCCGTCCTTTATTCAGGGGACGTCGGACCTCACGCCCGTGTTTGATCAGGTAGGAGGACAGGCTGCGGCCCTGGCGATGATTCAGTCCGCGTTTGACCGTTGGTCCGCGGTCGCTAATATCGAGTTCGTCCACGTTGGTGTCGACGATGGTACTCCGTTCTCGGCACCATACGCAACAGGGCAGGTGCTGGGCGACATCCGCATCGGCGCGTTCCAAATCGACGGATTTTCAGCAGCGGTAGGATTTGCTGCTCCACCTAACGGCGGTACGACGCTGGAAGGGGATGTGATCTTCAACAACAAACCTGATATTTCTTTCTACGTTGCACCAGAGGCCGAGGGGGAGTTGTACGATCTGTTTCCTCCGGGCGGAGGGCTCTATCGAAACGAGTTTGAGGGGCTGATAGCTCATGAGCTGGGGCATGCGCTCGGGCTGGCGCATTCGGACGTGCCCGACGGGTTAATGTGTGGATTTGTCGACTCCGGCTTCGACGGCAGTCTGTGCAGTTATCTTGATCCGGACGGCGACGGCCGAGCCCCCGTCAATCGAATTCCCGACCCCGACGACGTGGCTGGCGTGCAGTTTCTCTATGGTCCCCCACCCTCAGCCGACTTCGACAACGATGGTGACGTGGATGGCCAGGATTTCTTGGTCTGGCAGCGCGGCAATTCAGTTCCTCCCCTGAGTGCAAGTGGTCTGGCAAATTGGCAAACTCAATACGGAACCAGCTCGTTGGGTGCCATTGCGGCTGTTCCTGAACCGACATGTGCGGTGTGGATCACCGGCGCGGTGCTCGCTTGCTGGCCCCCTCGGTGGGCATTTCAATGATGCTTGCTGCTGCTAAGCGCGTCGTCCCCGCGAATGGTGGCAGTCGGGAAATCCCTACTTGCCCCTACAACCAGCACACTACCCGTTCGATCTGCAGGTTCTTAGCGGCTTTCGCCACTGGGGTTCTGAGCCGATCTGGTTACAATGCAATTTTGGATTCCTTGGAGTTTTCGCGGAGAAGTGACCCATGGCAACGCGTGCAAATATTAGCCCCAACTACCTCATCCGACTCGGTATCGTCGGCTCGGTTTGTGTCATGGGGGGGCTGTGGTTTCTCTACGACGGGCTGGTCGGCTATCCCGCCAAACGTGAACGCGGTTTAGACAGGATTCAATTCTTTGAAGAACACCAAGACGACATTGATGCTAAGGGCGAAAAACTCGGTGAGTTACAGTTGAGCGAAATGTGGAAAGAACGGGCGGCCGAGCGCGGCTGGCCCACCGACAACCCCCTCAACCCCGAGACCGGCAAAGCGTTGGCACCGGTCGACATCAACGAACAGTTTTTCTACGCCGGTGGAGCGGGCCTGATCGGACTAGGCTTCCTCAGTCGGCTGGTGTACATGCTCGGCCGCTGGGTCGAAACCGAAGGGACAACCCTGCGCACCAAGAGTGGCCAACAAGTCGATTTCAGCCAGATCACCGCGCTCGACAAGAAGAAATGGCAGTCCAAGGGAATCGCCTGGGTGGACTATCAAGCCGAGGGCCGCAAGGGAAAAATCCGCTTGGACGATTACTACTACGACCGCGCCGCCACCAAGGCCATTCTTCGCCAGATCGAGGCCGCCATCGATCCCGCCAAGATCATCAACGGCAAACCGGAACCACCCGAGAAACCCGTAGTGAGCATCGAAGCGGAGGCGTAAACAACGTGTTCGAACTCCGATGGCAGAGTCAATCGATCTACTCAGTCGAATAACTCCGAGAACGCCTCTGCAAGTTCTTCGATCTCAAGCTCTATTGCAAATGCAAATTCGGTGCGGCTGATGGCGGCAAATGCCCGATCGCGAGACACGGAGGAAGCCGAGATGATTTGCTCCTGAGTTTCTTCTTGTTCTTCTTGTAAAATTCTGCCGACTGATTCTTCTCCTGTCGGCACATAGGCTGTGCGTTTTCCCGTTGCTGGAGTAACTGCACGTCGTTGTGGCTGAGTCGCAAAAAGGTCCTCCGCGAGATAGGGGGTCGTTTCGGTCAAATAGGTGGATCTGCCGGGTGTGCGGGTCTGGTCTCTCACGTTGGGTCTCGAAGTTTCACTCGCCACTCCGTTTTGACCTTCTTGCACCGCATCACTAACTCGAATAGTTACCGTAGCAGAGTCCGTCACCCCCAAGTGATTAGTGACCGTGTAGGTGAAAGTGTCAAAACCCTCGAAACCGGCGGCTGGTGAGTAAGTGAGGCGGAGTCCTCCCGGATCGATTTCAATCGTGCCGCCGTTCTCCGTCGAGCCGACTTCGGTAATCGAAAGTCCATTTACCGAGAATGGATGATACGGAATGCCATAAAAGGCGTCACTGATAAATATCGTATCAATCGCCGATCTATACGAGGATACATACGGAATGTAACCACCCCAATCGGGGTTGGTGTCGTTGGCTAGAACATCGAGAGACACGGGGGCAGAATCGACATCGATTTCGAACTCGTCATCCATTGCGTCAGGATCATCCGGCGAATTGGTTACTGTCAGGGTGACAGTCGCTTGTTGTTCGCCGCGCAGTTCGTCAAAGACCGTGTAGGTGAAGGTAGCCGTCCCGAAGAAGTTTTCCGCCGGTGTGAAAATCAGTGCTTCGCCATCTTCTGAAATCTCGACCGTGCCAACCTCTTTGGTTTGCGAGACAGGAGTCAGTTCCGCAATCATGGGTACTGCGACGGTTAGAACATTCGTGGCGTAGTTGGGGCTGTTCCAGAACTTCAATCCAGTCGTAGGTTGAGTGACAGCGACAATGCGGGGCACCTCACCACTGATACCTAGTCGATCGTTGGCGCGCACCTCCAACGTGACTTCTGGACTGTCTTCTTCGACCGTGAACTGGTCGTCTCGCGGCAGCGTTCCCAGATAAACTTCTGAGAGTTGCTCACCGACATCGTGCAGGCGGTTGATCTTGAGATAATCATCCGAGAGTGTGATCAACGCCTGGCCGACGCGCACACTGCGTCGCGCTTGATTGGAATTGTATTGGTATCCCGACGACTCGGTCGTATGCTCCACGCTACCCGCGATTTCGATCGTACCCCCCCCATGTTGATCGACGTCGATTTCAAAGGCCCAGATCGCAGAGAGGTTCTCGTAGCTTGTTCCTTCGTAGATGCCGTCTCCATCCCAGTCCGCTGGCACCGATTCGCTCCAGCCGACGGGAATAGTGAGTACTTGGTCTGCGGCAAAGTAGGCAACAGCATGATGATCGTTCCACGCCTCGCTCGAGTGCCACTGGGCGCCTACCATGGTTACTTGATCAACGAGCGTGGGATTGGCCATCTCTCCGACATAAAAAAGCGAGATCTGCAGAGGACCAAGTTGTCCCGTGATTTCATTTGCATCGCGGCCGATGCCGATCACATAGTCTTCGCCGACGGGATGCAAGTAGTCCGAGTAGCCGGGGATCTTGAGTGCGCCGGTCACAACGGGACTGATAGGATTCGTCAGATCGACCGAAAACAGTGGATCAACCACCCGGAAGGTGGTCACGTAGGCTCGATCTTCTATGAATCGAACCGATTTGATTGTCTCGGTAGGAGCCAGGTTGCGGATTTCGCCCACGACGGACAGTTCGGTCCCCTCTTGTTCGAGAATGAGTAAATTGTTGAACCGTTGTAGTTGTCGTGTGACATCACGCCCCCACCGATCTTGGACCGTTTCCATCCGAGTCTCGGTCGTTGCGATTCGTAACCGACCTTCATGCTCGTCGACCGAAAACTGATTGAGCAGCACGCCCGGAACCTTACCAGTGGCGGCCAACTTGGCGGTCCCCTCGTCGTCGAAGGTGAACTTGAAAATCGCTGTTTCACCGTCCGCATTTCTCATGACATAGAACGCGTTACCCGACATATAAACTTCACTCGCTCTGGATGTGAAGATGCCCGTCGAACTATCGGGACCTGGCTCGCCGTCAGCTACATTGAAGGTCACGAGCGACAACAATTCGTTGTCGACGGCGTCGATCGGCTTGTGAATCTGCGTGGGATCAGTCAATAGTCCCGAAGCGATTAGTTCGCCGGCAGCGTCGTAAGTTTGATATGTCGGTAAAGCGGCTTCCAGCAAGGTGGACTGAACCCGCGCGACATATTCGTCGAGCGTTTCATTCGTACGGTACTCGTTGAGATCCCCTTCCTCAGCCGGCACAGCGAGACTGGTTTCTACAACCGGTAGTTCAACGCCACTCACGGCCACATAAACGCGATCACCCACGGCACGCGAATTAATAATGCGACCAGCGATCTCAGTTCGCTCGACAACTGAAGGATTCGCACGGTCTGTAATATCCAACACGGTGACTACCGAGGGGCTGTCCTTGTTCCAGCCGCGGGAAATGAGCGTCAGGCGGTCTCCCTGCAAGTACATTTCGTGGTAATGGTCATCGAAGGCCGTGAACGACATGGGTTCAGGATCAATCGGGTCGGAAACATCGACGATCACCAACTTGCCATGCGAGAAGGTATAGACAAACTGGCCGTCGGTCTCAACAATGTCCGCTTCATCGACCCCTGCTTCTTGCGTGTTGGTATCCGAGTGGTCGCTTGAGGACGAAAGGTTGTCCGAAACTCTCAGCGCATCACCATTCGTCATGAACGATGAGTAGTAAAGTTCAAGCTGTCCGGTATAATGTCTCTGCGTCACGCCAAATTGATTCTTGTATCGTTCCACGGCCTGATCGATGAGAAACTGCTCCAATTCCCCCGGCAAGATAAATTTTGGTACCCCTTCAGCGGAAATGTGCTCGGAGACAAGCACCGTGACGTGGGCCGAATCGACATGCCCATTTGAGTCCTGCACAGTATAAGTGAAAGTCTCCTCACCGGTGAAACCCGCCTCAGGAGTGTAGAGCAGCTTGCCATTGCTTGAGATCGTGACTTGCCCTCCCTCGTTGCCAGCGGTGACTCCGGTCAGAGAAAGAGTAACGTCCGGCAGCAGTTTTCGAACACCGTTGGTGGAATCCCACCGACTCAGCGTGGGATCGTTTGCCAGCACATCGAGTTCTTGTGCCACGCTGTCCGGACTGACTGCAAACCAATTGTCGACGGCTAAAAATGTGTTCTGGATGGTCACGGTTTCATAACCCGTGACCACTTGATGCTCGAGAGATCCGTAGCGCACGACATACTCAAAGCTGATCGAACCAAGGAACCCCTCGCTCGGTTGGAAAGTTACGCTTTGACCATCTGCACTGACCTGCAGGGTGCCACCAATTTCAGGTTGCGATACTTCCACGATCCGAGGCGTTTCGGGCGTGTTGGCGAGGATTCTATCTCGTTCCATGACTTCCAATACGTGTGGCCCCGTATCGATGTCAAAATCCAGACCGTACTCGGAACGCGTTTGAATCGGTTTGACAACATTGATGTACACTTGATAAGTCGCAGTTTCGCCGTCGGCGGAACGTACGGTGTAGTTAAACCGATCGGTGCCCGTCTCTGCTGGCGGAGGTTGGTAGCGGAGGGTCTTCCCGTCCTCGGCGATTTCCACCGTTCCGCCAATCCCTTCCTGGTTGGCGACCGCGATGATCTCTCCGCCGGCAAACGGACCATCGTTGGCCAATACCTTCAAAGTCTGGGTGGGGCTGTCTTCGTAAATGGTGTAATCATCATTGCGGCCAAAATAGCTGGGCGGACGATAGTCTGCTGCGGTGTGCTTCTCTCCCACCGTGACATTTGCCTTGCCGAGATTCCCCTCGCTGTCTTCGACAATGTAGTAGAAACTGTCGAAAGTGACTCCGCCTTCAGGCGGGGTGTATATTAGTCGCTTGCCATCCTCGGAAATGCTAACGGTCGCCCCTTTAGCAGTGTCGCTGACCTTCTTGATACGCAGGCCTGTCGCGCCGGTTGGCAGAGGATCGTTCGAGAGCACGTCGATGCGAAGCTGCAGGGTGCCGATGCTGGATTCGACGTAATCGTCCTGCGCTGCGATCCCTGCCACACCGACCACCGAATCGGGGTCGGGCGTGGGATCGGTGTGGATAAAACCCGCACCATCCATCAAACAGCGTTCTTCGAGACGCTCGAATTGGAATCGCTGCTTGGCTTGCCGATGGGACCGCGCCTTGGCGGTACCACCCCAACCGCGATGTAGCAGCGACGAAAACGAGGTTCCCAACTGTTTGCGACTAGCCATGCGAATAAATTGCCTCTTCACTGTCCCGTGCAGACGGGGGAGAAAGAATCCTGGGCTTCGCAACCCAGATGACGGCAGGAGAAGCCTGTTCCAGCCGTACTCTAGAAGGCCGAAACCCGGCGGGCAATGTCACGCGAGAAATCTGCTAGCAGCCGAGAAATGTCGGTTTTCCGAATCCCGGAAGCCGCAAACAAGCCGTGCGCAGTTCCGGCGTGGGATTTCAATAGGCTCCGCGTTGCCGGGAAAGCGTGCTATCCGTCCCGGCCTACGTGCTGCTCGATCTCTTTCAACGAGTCACGGCTGTGCATCCGTGCGTAATGAATACCAGCAGAAAGAAGGGCCACACCCGAAAGCACGACCGATGGATTCATCTGGCGTTCGCGATCCTTGGCCAGCGGGGCCTGGGGGGCTTCGATTGCCGAGGGTCGCTGCCGCCACTTTTCTTTTGGCCACTCGGCAAACACCTCATCGCGGGCGGCTTCGTGACAATCTTCTCCAGTGTTAGAAGGCTTCTCGTGATCGACACGCAAAATGGCCGCCATGATTACAGCGGGATACTTCTCCGCGGGAATTTCCTCTCCACGAGCCGCCACAAGGGTGGCCCGCTGCTTTGCTGAATCATGCCGGGCCCCTTGCGAATCAGAGGTATTCTCGCTTCTCGAAGTGGGCAACGTCTGCTCGGAATCCTCCTCACCAAGTCCTCCCAAATCATTGAATTGAGAAACCCGTCCACCGCTCTTCGCAGCAAGTGGGCTCGTGGAGGCAACCTCGAAAGCCATCTCGCGTCCCTGGGCCGGGGCATATTCTTGGATCCGAGCCTTCGTTTCTCCTCGCCGCGGTTCAGTGTCAGGAGTAGTAGCCAAGACTTCCAGCGACTCACGACCCGCATGCTGTTCGAAGGTGGGATCAAAGAGCCTGGCAATCTGGATGTGTCCCCCGTCAGGCTGATTGGGCGGATTTAAGTCCCGCGGTGCAATGGGAATCACCTGCTGCAATCCTCCCCCCAACACACTTTCGTTGCGATTACCCCCAGAAAGGAGACTCGCGCCTCTCTGGTCTGAAACATCAACATCCGCCCCTTGAAAGTTCTGATAGTTCAGGACGGGACCAGTGCCGAACGTCGCAGAGAATTCAAAACTACTCAAGCCATCCGTATCAACGACACCCCGTGTATTCCCAATGAGTACTTGATCGCTGCCCAAAGTGATCCACCCACCCTCGAAGTTCGAAATATTCTCGAAAGTGAATAGGGGCGCGGCAGTGGTAAGCGTAAGTCGCTCTTCCATCCGCTCGAAATTAAGTACACGGCGAAATGTCGGCCGCGGAGGATTGGTGCGGTGTCCTCGGTCAAATAGCCGCTTGATTCCTCGGAGGCATTTCATAACTGCATCTCCTTGGTAGCGGGGAGCGACTTAGGAAGAGGATGCTGACGGCGGAGTCGCTCGATGTCGGCTCCTGCTGACTGCGCCGCCTCGAATGTTGCCAATGCTTCCGCATGGATCCGCGTTTGTTCCGCAGGCTCATCGCCAAGTTGTTCCGCCGCCTCGGCTAACTCACAGGCGATATGATAGAGGTGTTCGCCCTCGCCTGGCCACAGGCCCCGCCGCAGGAGCGCCACCTCGGCCGCTTCGACGGGTCGGCCAGCAGCCCGCAATGTGCGACCATAATTGAAATAATGCTTGCTCAAGAATTCGCGGAACTCACCCTGCGCAGGATTCTCCTCCAAAGCGATCCGCTGCTCGGCAATGGCCGCCTCGTAATTGGCGAGCGCACTATGCAAATTCCCCGCAAGCTCAGCAACCATCGCCCGGTTGTTCAATACCCCTGCGAGCGAACTGCGGTAGCGGGCATCGTGCGGAAAATCACCCACCAACTCGGTGAGAATTTTCTGAGCATGATCGTACGCCGCAACTGCCTCGGCAGCACTTTCACTACGGGCACACGTCTGCCCCAGATTGTTCCAGGTCAGCGCCAATTCGCTACGGTATTGCACCACACTGGCGAACTGCCGCACGAGTTGCTCTTGAATCTCGATAGCCTGGCGATAATTCCCAACCGCCGTCGCATCCTCGCCCAAGTGCCCCAGAATGGCTCCCAGATTGTTGTGGCAAAGTGCCAAATCACTCCGCCAACCAGCCAGCGTGGGGGCATCGGATTCTGCTTGATCGACAAGTTCTGCAAACAATGCCAGTGCTTGTTCACAAGAAGCTCGGGCTGTCTCCCAATCCGTCTCTTGTTCGACAAAGCTGCGATTGTTCAGGGCAAGCGCCAAGTCGCGTCTGGCATTCGCGTCCTCAGGCGACTGGGCCACAATTTTTTTCAACCGCCCTATTGCTGCCGTGAACGAACGCCGGGCAGCGGGTAAATCTCCCCGCTGCCGCTCCAGAAATCCTTGGTTGGTTAGCATCTCGGCAAGCAAACGCAGACTTCCGCGGTCCTCAGGATTGGCCGAGACGATCCCCTTCTGCATACCGATTCCCGCAGTGTAGTGATCGCGCGCAAGTTCGAGTTTTCCCTGTGCCGATAAGAGCAGGGCCAAGTTATTCAAACAAGTTGCGCGCTCCTGTTGAAACGCTTGGGGATCATCGCTTGCTTCGCTCAAGCCCACAAACAGTTCGTGGGCCATGCGAAACGACTCTTCTGCCCGCTGTCGATTGCCAAGCCGACTGGCGATCGTTCCCACTTGGAAATGAGTCGCGGCAAGTTGCCGTTTCAAGGCCGGATCACTCTCCGCCCGGGCAATGAAGTCGTCATAATAGGCCAACGTGTCTCCCAACACCGCCTGCCGCAATGGCTCACTCCCGGGAAGCAGGGCCAGCTCACGTGAAAACTGATTGCCAAATCGGTCCACCACCTGCCGGGCCTGCTGAAGGTTCTCCTCGGCAGTCGCGAGTGCCGCCTGAGTACGGCCCTGCTCCCGCATCAGCAAAAACGCTGACGTGGTCGAAACCGCGGCAAGCACGACCAGAAAACTGGCGGCGAGTGAAACCAGCACCCGATGTCTGCGAACCCACTTGGCGGTCCGATCCCGCAAGGTGGGCCGTCGAGCCAGCGTCGGTTTGCCCTCGATAAATCGCGTGAGATCCTCGGCAAACTTTTCCGCAGAAGCGTAGCGATCCTCACGAGATTTGGCCATCGCCCCCAGGATAATCGTTTCCAAATCGTGGGGTATCGCTGGATTCATGGCCCGCGGGGCGATCGGCTCCTTCCCAGCAATCGCCTGCAGCACCTCCTGACGATCCTCTCCTGGAAAGGCCGGTTGCAACGTGAGTAACTCGTAGATCGTAGCGCCAAGCGAATAAATATCGGTGCGCGCATCGACCACCAGTTGTGTCCCAGTTGCCTGCTCAGGACTCATATAGCGCAGCGTGCCGACCACGTCGCCGGTCATCGTCACACCGGGGCTGTTCGCGATACGGGCCAGGCCAAAGTCGGTGATCCACAGTTTTTGCAGGTCATCGAGCAACAGATTCGAGGGCTTGATGTCGCGGTGAATTACCCCACATTGGTGGGCGTAGTGCAAGGCCGTCGCAGCTTGAATTCCCAACCGGGCGATTGCCTGGCAGTATTCTGTCTGGCTGCTGGCGTGCCGGGAGGACAGCAAAGTGGTCGCTGAGAGTTGCGTCGTTTGGGCCACGAGCGTGGAAACGTCCCGGGCCGCTCGCTCGGCGGAAGCAGGTTCCTCTTCATTGCGAAGTGCGCGGACCACCTGGTCGAGCGACCGCCCTGCAATGAATTGCATCGCGTAGAAATGAACTCCCCTTTCTTCCCCGACGGCGAACACGGGGACAATGTTGGGGTGATGCAACTGGGCCGCCGCTTGGGCTTCGTTCTGAAATCGTGCAAGCTGCTTGTGATCCCACATCGCCGCGAACGGCAGCACTTTGAGGGCGACTTTCCGCTGGAGCGAAATCTGCTGCGCTTCGTAGACGACCCCCATCCCCCCACGGCCGATTTCTGCGCCGAGTTCGAAATCTCCCAAACGCTTCGCGCCAACTGGAGATGGTTCCACGCCAAAAGGTGCGGTCGAATTTGCTCCCCCGGTTTTCTTGACCGGCTTCGCGGCCCGCACACCCTGTGTTGCCTCATGCAACATCTCGACGCTGGCTGCAAAAGCGCGAATGTCCTCTGCCAACTCTGGATGCTCCGCCGCCAACTGAGCCACTTCCAAGGGCGCACCTTCCTCGAGCGATGCCAGATAGCGATCCAGCACTTCGGCCAATTTCCGGTCGTCCAGGACACAAGGATTCAAGGTTTGAGAGGGTTCACTAATCATTCATCTTCTCTCGTAAGCAGCGAATTGCCCGCACCCAAAGCATTCGCACGGCCCCGGTCTTGCGCTGCATCCGCCGGGCCACTTCATCAAACGGCAACGCCTCAATGTGTCGCAACACGATCACCTCCCGGTAGTCCGGCGGCAAGGCGGCAATCTGGTTGGCCAGGTCCAACTCTTGTTCCTGACGCTGGTAGTTCATGCTGGGCGAAGAGCCCGGATCTGGAAGCATCGCATCCAGACGAGCGGTGGATTGCTCCAGCGAACTGGCCAGCACCTCCAGCGAAACCTCACGGCGGACTGTCCGCTTGGCGGTCAGCACATGCTGCTCAACCACCCGATGAAGATTGTTCACCAAGATCATCCGCAGCCAAGCGCAAAACTCGCCGATCGACTGCCCCCGAAACTGATCAAAATCTCGATTCGCTTCCAGAAAGGTCTCCTGCACCACATCCGAAGCACTCACCCGCTGCTGCAAACACCGCTCAAGCTGGGCCACGACCAGCAGCTTCAAATAGTTGCGATAAACTGAGAGCAACTGCCCAAAACAGTCACGCTCCCCCGCAAGTGCTTGCGTCAACAAGAGTTGCGGATTGGTGCTGGAGCAATCATTCATAACAAACCCCTCGATCAGCCGTTGCGGCACTACCCCTTAATGTAGGCAGAAATGGGGGGTTTGTGTCACGAGGAATTGGGAAAATTTAGGAAAACCGCTAGCATTCGACAATTAACCGCGACTGAACACCCCAGGTCCACGCCCTGATCGCCGGGGGAAATCTCCGCACCGGGGCTGCTCCCGAGCGTCCGTCAGGTAGCCCAGGCGGCTGCCATCAATCCCATGACCGTCAGCAAGGCCTATTCACGCCTCGAAGCCGACGGGGTGGTCGAGCGGGTCCGCGGCCAAGGGATGCGCGTTGCTGCCAACGACGCAGTCGGCAGCTTGCGCGAACACCGAGAAAACTTTCGGAGGATGCTCCAGCCGACGCTCTAGCGGGCCCAACAATTGGGCCTCAGTGAAACTGATATCCGTAAGGTGATCGATCAATTGCTCGCAGAACTCCTCCAGGTAAACTCCCCAAGACACCTCCAGTCGCCATCGAGCATCTCCAGAAAGCTTTGATAAAAAGCAAGTGCTTCAGGACGTCAATCTTGATGTTCCCTCCGGCACCGTCTTGGGACTACTCGGCCAAAACGGTAGCGGCAAGACGACTCTCATCAAATGCGCCCTGGGCCTGCTACACTGCACCGGCGGGCAGGCCACCATTTTGAAGCACGATTTTTTCCAGTGTCTTTGCGGTAAAGAATCGACAACTCTATTTCTGATAACCTTCACTTTGCTGCTCCATATCTCGAGACTCAATCCTCTCGATAAGCGATCTCGTTGCCTGCTCATAGATTGTCAGAATTGACCGCTTTTCGTCTGCCGATCGAAAAGCCCCCTTGGTGCGGATCTGCTCAGCACTCTTCTGTAAGCGGGCAAGAAGCTCTCCAGCCGCCTCGGGCTGAAAAACCTGGCGGCCTGCAACTGAAACATAAATCGGGCTTGTGTGCGCAAAGAGCGTCTTGCCCAATAGATTCGTACTGGTGCCCGTAAATCGAGAACGAATATCGTACTCCCGCACTGTTGGGATCCGCACCGTCAGCCAGCCCGGCTCAGAGATGTCGATTATTTCCTCCAGCGTCGCTACAAAATGTCCACCTCGCGCCTGACGATTCACTGTGCGGATCACTTTTCCATTGAATACCAACTGCAAACTCTGGAAATCCGCCCGACCTATCGCTCGGGCTCGTACCCTCACCTTTCCTGGTCGATCGAGTGGAATTTCACCGCCCGGTTTTCGACCTTCAACATCGAGTTCCAGAAAAGTCCCATTGGTAATGAATGATTGTCCCTGAGCCAGACTTGCTAAAAACGGTTGGCTGGCAATATCCCCATTCACAGGCGTATAGACACGCGAAAAATCCCATATTCCCCAATCCGTGCCAGTCGAAAAGGGTATCTTCAGCCCGGTATTCAAATAGGGATAGTAAACTTCGTCGATCGTTCCCTCGTTACCGCCATCGTAAATGTTCTGCGCATGCAATAATCCATCGATCCAATTCGGCACCGCCTCGCAACCCATCAAACCATGACACCAGACAACCGTCCCGCCAGCGGCGCGCACTTGTCGGATTCCGGTTCGCAGGGGAATGCCGTCCGTCGCATCGTTAGCGACAGTGAGGGCGGGCCCGAGGCTGGCAGGTTGAATCAATCGGGGTATCTCCAGGAACATCACGTGTCCGTAGGTCACTTTGCCTTTCTCTGTTTCGATCCCTCCCTGATGTCGATATTCTTCTCCATTGACGAAAAGCACTTCCGAATCCGAGAGTCGCTTAAAATCTTCTCGCGTATATTCATTGCTGATGTATTCCGAATCGGGCCGAGTCAAATACGATACATAAACGATGTCCAATCCATCTGACTTGCTGACCACTTGCAGATACCTATCTGCCTCGCTGAGCGACTCGAGCTGCACCCCCATTTTGTTGTGTGCGTCGCGAATTAAATGCAAATGGGTGTTGCCTGCACGCAGATGATGTGTTGAGGGATCATAAAAGCGGCGCAGCGGCAATTTGATACTTTGCGGTTGCCCATTCGAAAAATCGAGTTCTGTTTGGAACATCTCCGTTTCGATTCCGTGGCATGCTTCGATGCGAATTCTGCCGCGGGGTACTTTGTAAGATGCGTGCGGCAAGGACGCATACCAACCCATTGGCCGTTCAAGAACGCGTTCCAGTCGTAGATGCTCGCCGGAGGCAAGATCAGTCACCCGTAGCAGTCCGTGCAAAGGATGCTTTGTCTTCTCGTCGAAGATTTCGACCTCCAGCAAACCAAACGGACGAGGCGTTTCACCCTGTTCAGACGCGACCTTTTCAGAAGAAGCTTGGCTTGCCAACAGAAACGCTTCTAATGTTTGCTCGTGAGATGCACTTGATGAGCAAAATATACTCCAGGCAATCATACCCCACGCGAATAAGCCAACACTATTTCCCTTCATAACAAGTGCCTACATGGACCTTCAAGGAGATTCACACATTGAATGTAGTAATTCACTCAACTTAGCTCGCTCATCGGAAAACTGGGCGTCGTCTGCTCGATTGATGAGCCCCTGCGGATCGTCGGCAAATGAATAAAATTCTACCCCCTGCTTGCCACCATCCCACTCGGTATACCGATAGTCCGCAGTCCGCACACTGTGCCCGACGAATAATTGTTGATTCTCTGCGTCCAAGACACCCGCCGAACTCAACGCGCTCTTCTCCCAATCCTTGGTCGGATTCTTCAATAATGATACTAGACTCTTTCCAGGTAACGCAGCAGGTGGCTTTTGGCCACACAACTCGGCGAGCGTCGGATAGAGATCAACCAACTCAACCACACGTTTACAAGCTCCAGCCGAACCCTTGGGAGTGACAACAATCATGGGGGTCAGGGTTGTCTGTTCAAACAACCACCCCTTATGCCACAACCCGTTATGTCCGGTGTGATACCCATGATCCGAAATAAAAATAACAACCGTGTCCTCCCATAACCCCTGCTTGTCCATTGCTTCTAGAAGTACACCCACTTGGGCATCAACAAAAGTAATACAGGCATAATAGGCTGCAATGGCTCGCTTGGTTTCTTCGGGCCCCGCCACAAACGGCTTCACGTCCATCACTCCAGGGGGCAATGTATCTCGATAACCATGAGGGACTTTCGGTATCTGCATCTCCGCCGGTGGATAGAGCTCAAAGTACTTGCTGGGCACTGCATAGGGAGTATGTGGACGTCGAAATCCTGCTGCAACAAAAAATGGTTGGTCCTTGCCTGCCCAATCCTCTAATAATTGCCCTGCTTTGACTGCTACCTGCCCGTCAGGGGTCCTCTCGTCGGGGCCCTTGACCTGCGCCCAAAACATCGAGCCTGGACTGCCCGGATACAGCCGACCTTGCTCTAGAATCTCATCGTCGTCGGGAGACTTACCCCATTCTCGCACCTCGTGATCCCAATAGGGCTGATTAGGGACGCGCTTGTGATCAAGAATCTTGCCGAAAGTTGCGGTAAGAAAGCCAATGTTCTGAAAGTAGGCCGGCATTAATTCCAAGTTGGGCAAGCGACTGGGCCAAGGAGTTTCGTTGTCCAACACGTCCGTTGCCAAGGGATACAAGCCACTGAAAATAGATGCCCGACTTGAATTGCAAACCGTTCCTTGGCAATACGCACGATCAAACCTTATGCCCCGAGCAGCCAGCCGATCGATATTTGGAGTCTTTACAATCTGATTTCCGTAACAGCCAAGATCGGTATTAAGATCGTCGGAGACGATGAACAATATATTTGGTGGCTTTGGCCGCAGGCCATCATCCTTTGCTGACGTAAACGAATTGAAACTCGCCACAAACACCAGTGGTACAACTGCTACGGCAATGAATGGTAATCTCATACAACACTCCGCAAATCGCTAGAAATCTCCTCGTCGAAGATACCAATTTTCCCTATGAGAACAAGAGACTCAGTGCCAACGCAATCTTGCAGATGCACGCGAAAAGTCAGTGTGATTTCCCTGAAGTGATCGAGATAGCGGAGGTTATTTGGCCGGCTCGATAACCTCGATCAGCATTCATCGGCTGGAAGCCTCAAACCCCACCTGCTACCAGTGTGACATTCTGCCCGCCGAAGCCGAAGCTGTTCGACGCAGTGACATCGCACTTCGCTTCGCGTGCCACGTTGGGCACGTAGTCCAGATCACACTCGGGGTCGGGTGTTTCGTAGTTGATCGTCGGCGGCAAGACCTTGTGCTTTATCGCCATCAGACAGATGATCAATTCCGTCGCCCCGGCGGCGGCGATGAGGTGGCCCATCATGCTTTTTGTGCTGGAGACAGGGAGCTTGTCAGCATGCTCGCGAAACACCTGGCGGATGGCGAGCGACTCCACGCGGTCGTTTACGGCCGTGCTCGTGCCGTGGGCGTTGATGTAATCGATATCAGTGGTGTCCTTACCCGCATCCTTGAGCGACATTTTCAGACAGCTAATCGCTCCGCGACCCTCGGGGTGCGTGTCGGTGATGCGAAATGCGTCAGCCGTCGTGCCGTAGCCCAGAAGTTCGCCGTAGATCGGCGCGCCCCTTTTGCGGGCGTGCTCATATTCTTCGAGCACAACCATCGCGCCCCCCTCACCAAGTATGAACCCATCGCGATTTTTGTCGAACGGTCGCGAGGCCCTTTCAGGCTCGTCGTTGCGCTCGCTGAGTGCCGTGAGCAGGTTGAAGCCGGTCACGCCGAAGGGATGGATCATGCTGTGTGCCCCGCCGGAAAGCATTACGTCGGCCTCGCCGCGTCGAATGATCTCGGTGGCTTCACCGATGGCCTGGCTACTGGCGGCACAAGCCGTGAGGCAATTCACGTTCGGCCCTTGGGCGCCGAACATCCCCGCCAGGTAGCCGACGGGCATATTTGGTTCCTGCTCCAGTTCCGCTTGTGGGTCGAGAATCTTAAGTCCTTCGGCGACAAATGCCCCGAGATCAAGATCATCCCCTTGTACGGCGGCGGTCATCATCTGCGAAAAATTGAAGAAGTCCTGGCTCCCTTCGCCGGCACCCAGATAGACGCCAAACCTCGTTGGTTCCACCGTTCCCAACACACCCGACTCGGTCACCGCCTGCTGCGCAGCCCCCGCGGCGAAGCACGTATGCCGACTGCGGTCGGCCCACTCCGCGGCGTCGAGACCCACGTCCGCCACCGACCAATCGCGTACTTCGGCGGAGATCTTGGTCGGAAAACTGCTCGCGTCAAAAATAGTGGTGCGTCCCACACCACTCTTGCCGGCAATAAGATTGGCCCAGAGTGAGTCGACAGTGGTCCCCAACGGCGTAACGCAACCGACTCCCGTGATAACAACCCGACGACGCATGATATTTGGTCTCCAAAGGGTGAATACATGAGTAGGTGGTCAAGAACATCACTATGAACTTACTCACCAATTCATCTACTCACCAATTCACTCTCCCTCAAACAACCGCCGAAGTTTCCACCAGCGGATATTCTACCTCGCGGATCCGTGTGCCGTCCTGGCGTACCCCGACTTCAAACACACCCACTAATTGGAGCCAATGCCGCAGGTCCCGGGGGCGAAACAAAGGAGCTCCACCGGTGACATCGTTGGACTCGTCCAGCCGGGCGAAAAACAATTGGGCCTCGGCGTGCAATCTGTCCCCGACGTGTGCCGTCGCAGAGACAACCGCCCCATCGCGCCGCAGTGTGTCGACTTTCACGCGATAGGTGAGAGTCTCGCCGTTTCGCACATACGAATGGAAGCTCACTTTCGCGAGCTTGGCAAGCACGACCAGCTCCGAGAAGCCGTAGTGCTCACTCACCAACAACCCCCCCGCCTGGGCAATTCCTTCGGTCACAAGCGAATTGGGCATGATCGGATAGCCAACGATGTGCTCATGCATGTGAGGCTCGGCCAGCGACACCCCTTTCACCGCCACCGCATGGGAGTCGCACACGAACTCGGTAAAACGATCAATCCAAAACCAACGCATGTTGCATCTACCTAAGAAAAACTTCAGGGCCGCTCAATGAGCTCAATGAATTGACGAATGCCCAATGACGAAGGAAAGACGAAGCTCAGATGTCTCATGCCAGCATTAGTGTGCAGCAACTCTCTTTTGACATTCATTCTCCGAGCATCTTTCGTCATTCAGTATTTTGTCATTCTTTATTGATTTCCTTTTACGCTGCCAGTTTATGCTCCACAAAGTTGCACATATCCTGAACGGTCAACTCTTGGGCTAGGTTCTGTACGATGGGATTGGATTCAAACTTCGATAGGTCGGCAAACGGCATTCGCTCTTTCAGTTTGGCAACCCCAACAGCGTTCACTTTGCCGTCTTGGACGTATTCGACATTGGTGAGAATGTCTTCAGGAAACAATTCACCCCGCTCGATCTTGATGTCGAAGGCCTTTTCCAAACGAAACACGATATCCAAAAAGTCGATCGATTCGGCATCCAGGTCCCCTTGGAGCGTCGCCTGCGGGGTGACTTCGTCATCATCGACCCCCAAGGCATCGACCAATGCTTCACGCACCTTGTCAAAAATTTCTTCCTTACTTGGCATGACTTAACAATCCTCCGCAAAAAATGGTTGGAAAGAGCGAATTGTGCGAGGTCGGCAGTCGGCCTCAGCTCGTTAGAATAATCTTCTCTGTAGGGTTATGTCGGAACGACCTCTGAATTCAAACTTCGGGTCAACAGCTTTTCGGTCCCCCGTTGATACTCAATCATCCGCGAATCAAGATCTGCCTGATCGGGATCGGCATCGGCAAGGTTGAATCGTTCCAGGACGAGCCGACCGCTCACCGCGGCTTTCCCCTCCACTTCGCCCTTGAAGCGAAAATTCGTGTAGCGCTCGTTCTTTTTGGTTTGTTCCACACGAATGGTGAGCGTGTGACCGGGAGCAACAAAGTCGGCATATTTTACTGCGCTCGCTTCATGCAGCACGATGATGCTATGCGCATAGTTTTCGCTCAACCTGATTAACCACACACACGCTTGCGTAGCAGCTTCGAGCATGAAGACGCCCGGCAACACAGGAAACTCTGGAAAATGATCCGCCAAATACTCTTCCGAGAGCGTCACATTTTTCACAGCCGTCAATTCGGTATCGGGCTCAAAAGAGCGGATCCGATCCAGTAGCCAAAAACGCATAGGCTGGTGCCCCGAAGACGAAATGTGGGTGGGAGATCGTGTTGATTTGGGTTAATTGGGAAAACGGCGAACTGGCGATTATAGCTGGACACCTTCACGCCGACAACGCCCCAGAATACAACATTAGCCCCACCTATTTGAACCAATTCGGCTGTTCACACCACCTGGGTAAGACCTACGGGTGGAGGCCTGCGGGTGCCGCGAGGCCACCGTCTGGCGACGGTAGTTACGCTCACCAGAGCGTGAAACACCAAAATGCAGGCTGCACCCGCTTCACTCCCCCGACAGATTCTGAATCTGCGCTCGTGCCTGGTCGACCAAAGGCTGCAGTTCTCGATTGTCCTTGTACGAGGAGACGATGCCGTCCAAAATGCGGCGGGCCTGGAACAAATCCCCTTCCTGGATCAGCGACTTCGACTGGGCCAACTGGTCACGTACGAATTCCGCCTGGCTTTTTCCCTCGCCTGGGTCCGATCTCAAATTCGAAATCCGTTGTCGAGCCAAGCCCGCAAAGGCCCGGTCATACTCGTCGTCGCTCTTGCCGAACATGCTCGCCAGCGCTTCGTAGCGCTGCCAGGCAGTAATCCGATCTCCCTTTTTCTCATAGCCCCAGGCTTCGGTATAAAGTCTCTCGGCCTCACTCTCTGCAGGCCGGCCAAGCCGGTCATTGTTCTTCGCGCGGGTCTGCGCCCGATACATCAAGTAGCGCTCCTCAAAAGCCTGAATCTCTTCGGCATACTTCGTGTCGGGATACTGCTCGAGCAGGGGCTTGAGATACTGCTCTTCCGCCCGTTTCCAATCGACGGGGCTCTCGGAATCCATATAGGGTTTTGCTCCCGCAAACAGGGCATCTTCATCTGCGGGTCGCAACGACCACACGGCCCCCGCAACTAAGACCAACAAACAGAGGGCGAGAAACCAAATCCGTTCGTAGAAAGGACTCGTGTCCCGCTTCTTGCGGCGAAACCCTTTCGATAAGCGGCGCAGTTCCTGCCGGTCTCCACCAACCTGCAACACCCCCGACTTGCCTGCGAGAGTTTCCTGGGCAGTCCCCAAGCCAGCAGCCACTTTTTGCATCGCAGTGACAATCGCCCGATGGGCTTCTTCGGCGGATGAAAGACGCTCGGCCCGCTTCACCGCCAACAGCTTGGCGACAAACACATCGAGCCACACCGGGCAGTCGAGCACCTTCGAGGCGACTCGCGGCGCGGGACCTGCCCGCCGTGCCTGGATTAACTCGGACGGCGAGTTGGCTGCCCACGGTAGTTCGCCCGACAGGCACTCGTAGAGAATCACCCCGACACTAAACAGATCACACGGCGGCAACGTCGCCGATTGCTTGCCGCGAAATACCTCGGGAGCCAGATAAGAAGCCACATCCATCGACGAGCGCAGCCCCAGCACTTCATCCCGATCGACCCAAGCACAATCAAAGCCGGCCAGCTTAACTCCGCCCCCCACAGGGAGCAAGACGCGGCTGGGTGTGAGCCGTTGATGAACAAACCCATTTTGATGGGCATGTCGAAGTGCTTCGCAGATAGCATCGGTGAGTTCAACCGCGAGTTCCCAGGGAATCTTTCCGCGCCGGTCCATCAGATCGCGCAGTGATTCCCCTGAGACCAGTTCAAGTGCAAGATAGGGCTGCCCTTCTTCGATAGCACCCCCCAGGTAGCGAACAATGCTCGGATGCACAAGGCGTTGCAGCCGCTTGACATCGGCGGCAAACAGATTTCCCCCCATGGGTGGATTCACCAGGCTCGTGGGGAGCAACTTAACCGCCATCGCGGTCTTCCGCTCGATATGCAATCCGCGCAGAACATTGGCAGAACCTCGCGGGTCGAGGGATTCTTCCAACACAAAAGGACCAATTCGCGAGCGCTGCATCGGCTAAAGGTTGATTGAGAGGGAGTAGAGAGGCAACCCTTCCATTGTAATTGAACAGTTGCTTCACAGCGAGCCGGATCTAGACGCTTCTAGCCGGGAGTGGCAGCCGATGGTTGAACCGCATAAGGGCATGAAATCAGGAATAGGACGTATCTTCCTGGGCATCAAGATCACAAAGGCATTCTGCCATCAAGAAGAAGGGACGTTCTCTTCGAGGGCGGGACCTCTTCCAAGGACAATCTGGCACTGGCCTATCAACAATGCAATCTTCACCAAGGGGCAAACCTTTCAGGACTTGATCCGGATACTGGTACGTTGACTCAGCTCTTCCCTCCACGTGAAGATAGCTGGCAAGAACACTTCGCCTTCCAAGGGGCACGCATTATCGGCCTGACTCCGAGTGATGGCAAATAACTTCGGCAAGTCTTCTGCTGTGGTTCACCAATTTGAGCTTCCAATCAGCGGATTATGACGGGCGTTACTCCAGCGTGATCAATAAATCCCCTGCTTCGACCTGGCTTCCCGTGCCGACATGCACCGTAGCGACTTTGCCATCAGTCTCGGCAGCAATGGTCGTTTCCATTTTCATCGCTTCGAGTGTCATCAACTTCTGACCTTGGGTGATAGCATCACCTGGCTGCACTGCGACTAGCACCACCATGCCCGGCATGGCCGAACCGATTTGCTTAGCATTGTTCGGATCGGCCTTGGGGGTCGCCTCACCCGTTGATTCCTGGGAAAGATCCTTCACCATCACGTCACGCGGATGGCCATTGAGTTCGAAGAATACACTACGGGTGCCATCGGTATGGGGATCGCCAACCGTGAGGAATTTGATAATGAGCGTCTTCCCCGGTTCGATCTCGACAGAGATTTCTTCTCCCGCCTCCATCCCGTGCAAAAACACGGGGGTCGGCAGCAAGCTCGTGTTGGAGAACTGATCTTCATGCGCGGCAAACTGCTCGAACACTTGCGGATACATCAGATAGGAGACCATCTGTTGCTGCGTCGGCTCGCGGTCGAGCATTTTGGCAACCTTTCTCTGAGCATCCATCAGGTCGGCAGGAGGTAAGCTCTCGCCAGGACGACCTTCCAGGGGCTTTTCGTCTCGCAAAATGCGATCTCGCACCTTGGTCGGAAAACCACCCTCCACCTGCCCCATCCGACCGCTGAGCAAGTCAAGCACGGATCGAGGAAATGCCAACTCGCGGTCGCTTTCCATCAGTTCCGCACAGCTCATGTCATGGGCCACCAGAAAAAGTGCCATGTCGCCCACTGCCTTGGAGGTGGGAGTCACCTTCACAATATCGCCGAAGAGCTGATTCACGTCGGCATACACCTTGCAGATTTTCGACCACTGGGAAGCAAGCCCCAACGCATGCGCCTGCTGGAAGAGATTCGTATATTGCCCCCCCGGCATTTCATGCTGATAGAGATCCGCACCGGCGGCCAGCGTGGGGCTTTCAAACACTGAGTAGAACTCGCGTGCCTGACGCCAATACTCGCTGATCGTGTCCAAGGCAGCAGCATTCAAAGTCGAGGCCCGCGGCGTGAAGCGTAGCCCCTCGACCATCGTGTTGAGATTCGGCTGCGAGGTACCCCCCGACATGGCCGCTAACGCTCCGTCGGCAATGTCGAGTGCCACCTCGGCGGCATTGAGTATCGCCGAGGCCTGCATTCCTCCCGTGTCGTGCGTGTGGAAGTGGATCGGTAGATCCACCTCGTCTCGTAGCGCCTTTACCAACACATTCGCCGCATGAGGTTTGCACAGGCCCGCCATATCTTTAATGGCCAGAATGTGTGCCCCCATCTGCTCCAGTTCTTTAGCCAGTTTCACGTAATACTTGAGATCGTACTTTGCCCGGTCCGGATCAAGGATGTCACCCGTGTAGCAAATCGCCGCTTCACAAATCGCATCGGTCTTCTGTACGGCTTCCATGGCAATACGCATATTGGGGGTCCAATTGAGTGCGTCGAAAATCCGAAACACATCAATCCCGGCATCAGCCGCCTCACGGACGCACAACTCAACCACATTGTCCGGGTAGTTCGCATAACCCATCGCACTCGATGCTCGCAGCAACATCTGAAACAAGATGTTCGGAATTTTCTCTCTCAAGAGCGCGAGCCGCTGCCAGGGGGACTCTTTCAAGAATCGCATCGAGGTGTCGAACGTCGCCCCACCCCACATCTCGATGGAAAACAATTCGGGCAACAGACGCGCATACGCGTCGGCAATCTGGCAGAGGTCGTAAGTGCGAAAACGTGTGGCCAACAACGATTGGTGTGCATCCCGCATCGTGGTATCCGTCCACAGCAGCGGCTGTTGTTCTTTGACCCAGCGAGTAAAGCCAGCGATGCCGAGTTCTTTGAGTCGATCGCGGGTTCCCTTGGGAATCGGGCCCTCGTCCAGCTCAGGTATCGCTACCGGGGTGCGCCGTGCCATTGCCGGCTTTTCTTTCACGGTGGGACTACCGTTAACGATCACCTCAGAAATGTACTGCAATAGCCGAGTGGCGCGATCGCGTCGCGGGACAAAGTCGAACAGTTCGGGAGTATCGTCAATGAACCGAGTGGTACATTTGCCTGCCAAAAACACAGGATCCGTTACCAGACGGATCAAGAAAGGGATATTCGTCTTTACGCCCCGTACACGAAATTCCTGCAAGCAACGCTCGGAACGCCGCGTGGCGTCCTCAAAGGAGCGGCCCCAGGCGGTGACTTTGACCAATAAGGAATCGTAAAACGGATATACAACCGCCCCGGAAAACGCCGTGCCTGCGTCCAGGCGGATCCCCATTCCGCCCGCAGAACGGTAATGCGTGAGCCGCCCATAGTCTGGCATAAACCGGTTCGAAGGGTTCTCGGTCGTCACGCGGCACTGCACTGCAAAACCGGTCGTTTTGATTTCTTTTTGCGATGCCAAACCGACTGCCGGTGAGTCAAGTTTCTCGCCCTGCGCGATGAGAATCTGCGAGCGGACTAGGTCGATGCCCGTTACCTCTTCGGTGACGGTATGCTCAACTTGAATCCGCGGATTGACCTCGATGAAGTAGAATTGGCGTGTGTCGTCATCGACCAGGAACTCGACCGTACCCGCATTGTCATACGACACCGCCTGGCCGATCTCCAAAGCTGCCTCGCAGAGTGCATTGCGAACCTTGGTCGGCAGATTCGGTGCGGGGGCGATCTCGACCACTTTTTGATGCCGCCGCTGCACCGAGCAATCCCGCTCGAAGAGATGCACCAGGTTGCCATGGCGATCCCCCAGCAATTGCACCTCGATATGCCGGGCCCGTTGGATGTATTTCTCCACGAAGATTTCAGGACGGCCAAACGCAGTGAGACTTTCGCGGCGGGCGGCCTCGAACGAATTCTCGAACTCCTTGGGATCCGTCACCACTCGCATCCCCCGGCCCCCTCCGCCGTGGGCCGCCTTGAGGATGATCGGAAAGCCTAGCTTTGTGGCCGTCGCCAGTCCATCGGCCGCCGCGCCAATCGGCTCGGCGCTTCCTCCCAGCACGGGGACTCCAACCTGGGTCGCCAATTTGCGGGCCTCAAGCTTGTCTCCCAGATTTTCGAGTAGATCGACGCGTGGACCAATGAAAGTAATCCCCGCATCGGCGCAGGCACGGGCGAACTCGGGATTCTCGGAGAGAAACCCATACCCCGGATGAATGGCGTCAATTTGGTATGCTCGGGCCAGTCCAATGACCCCCGGGATATTCAAATAGGCTTGCAGCGGCTTGCCCTCTTCGCCCACCAGATACGCTTCGTCGGCTTTGAAGCGATGCAGCGCGTAGCGATCTTCGTGCGAATACATCGCCACCGTGCGGATACCCAACTCGTGGGCACTACGAAACACACGAATTGCAATCTCGCTACGATTGGCAGCCAACAAACGGCGAATGGGTTTCATACTTTCCTGCTCAAAACTGACGGTTAACTCTTGCGACGGGACCAATTGAGTAGCCGGGGTTTCGTTCCAACGCAGTGAAGGAGGCCTGGCGACTATCACGCCCGGGAACCACCACCGAGAGCGCCGTCCCTGGCGTCCCTGGATTGGGATACAACACAACTTCCCACAAGCTAAACAATCCCGCAGTGTACGCTTGTAATTGAAGTTGCAGCTTCTGAAACTGAGCAGTGCGCTCTTGATCCTCCTGATAAGCTTGTGCTTGCGACTGGAGATATAAGGAAGACTCTTGCTGAGCCTCATACTTCGCGGCAGAAGCAAGCCAGCGATCCCATCCTGGCTTCAGGGACTGCAAGGCCTTATCGCTAAACAGAAAGAACGGCACCGCATAGTGATTCTCATTGGGAAGTTCCAAGAGCACTCCTTCAGTCGTAAAAGTTTCGGGCTCACCTCGGCGACGTCTGAGCCAATCGAACAGTTCTGCTCGGTCGGTGATATCGCGCTGGGTGAAGTGGGCCGCCACCAGCGGAGCAATCTTCTGGTAAACCTCCGGCAAATTCTCAAACTTTTGGTCGTTTACGTAGATCGTTCCGCGAGACATACGAAACGTGACGTCGCGACGCATGTAATCGACCACCTTGCCGATGACCTTGAGTCCATTTCGCATTTCCCAAACATGCTCTGCCTTACCCTTCTTTTCTAATTCATCCTTCACCTCTTGCGACTTAACATATTCCTGATCCTTCTCAGAAAGTTGCTCAAGATCGACGCCCACGAGGGTCTTGTCGGCTTTCTGTAGCACCAGGTCCGATCCGTCAAAAGCAACCAGATCCCCCTCCAGCGAGTAATTTCCCGTCGCGTCGGTCCATTCCCGCGCGTGGACATTCATTGCAACACAACCAACAACCAGAACCAACGAAATCGCGAACCTGCGCATTAAAAAAGCTCCCATGGTATTCTCCCGCCCCAAGACACCTGTCACAGGGCAGTCTCGCCAGTATAACCGAGATACTTCCTAGTTCCACTGCAAGCAAAAGTCCATTCTAGCCGTCGGCGGGAGCCGATGGTTCTCTACGTGACAAACTATTGGCTCAAGCCAACGGCTATTATCAACGACTCCGTCCATGGCCAGCGCTCGCCAAAATAGGTATTCTATAAGAGTACCCCGAGGCATGATTCCCTATGAAATCTCCAGTTATCGTCGATTGTTGTCGCACTGCGATTGGTCGCTCTCACGCAGAAATTGGCGTCTTTCGGAATGTTCGCTCCGACGATCTTGCCGTAGCCGTTGTGCAGGCATTGCTGGATCGCACACGGATCGACCCCACCGAGATCGAAGATTTGGTCCTCGGCAACACCCAGCAACAACGCGAACAAGGTTTTAACATCGGCCGGATTGTAGGACTCATCGCGGGGCTCCCCAGCAGCGTCGCCGGGGCCACGATCAACCGGCTCTGCGGCAGCAGCCTCCAAGCGATCAACCAGGGGGCCCACTCCATCATCGCTGGGGGCGAAGATGTGCAGATCGTCGGCGGGCTGGAGCACATGCAGCACATCCCGATAGACGCCGGAGTGGACTTCAATCCCAAACTATTCCACGCCACCAGCAAGGGAGCCCTGCACATGGGCTACACGGCAGAATTTTTGGCCCAATCGCGTTCCATCAGCCGCGAGGCCCAAGATGAGTTCGCCCTGGCGAGCCATCAAAAGGCAGCCGCCGCCACCGAGGCCGGAGAGTTCGGGAAAGAAATCATCCCCGTCTGGGGACTCGACGAAGAAGGGAACCGCACGCTGATCACCATCGACCAGTGCATCCGCCCTGACACAAGTCTCGAAGCACTGGCCGCCTTGAAACCGGCCTTCATGCCCGGCCTCGGCACCGTGACGGCGGGAAATAGTTCCCCCCTGAACGACGGCGCAGCAGCCCACTTGATGATGAGCGAAGAGAAAGCAAACGAACTCGGTTTTAAACCCTTGGTGCGCATTCGCTCAACCGCCGTGGCTGGCGTCGACCCCGCCGTGATGGGCACCGGTCCGGTCCCCGCCACGAAAAAGGCCCTCCAACGCGCCGGTGTTTCGCTCGCCGACATCGATCTGGTGGAACTCAACGAAGCGTTTGCCGCCCAGTCCATCGCGTGCATCCAGATGCTCAAGCTCGACGAAGAGAAACTCAACGTCCGCGGTGGCGCGATCGCCATCGGTCACCCCTTGGGCGCCAGCGGCGCACGCATCGCCACCACACTCATCCACACCATGATCGACCACGATGCAACGCTCGGCCTCGCCACGATGTGCATCGGCTTCGGCCAAGGCATCGCAACAGTCTTCGAGCGTGTCTAAACGCCAATGCCCAGGGATTGCAATCCCTGGGCGTTGGCTTTTCTTATGTGAGCAAGCACCGCTTAATGATCCGAATACACCCGTGTGCTTTCTTCTTTTGTGATCGGATCCCGAATCTCATCCGTCGTGACCTGCACGCGAAGGCGTTGATCGCCGGCTTGCACACCTTGGGCTTGAATGCGAAACGTTGCTTCGGCCTTGGGACCTAATTGAGAAATCGGCGCAAATACCACGCGGTCTCCTTGTACGCTTGTTTGCGTATCACCGTGACCAGCGAGTGCCCGCAGTCCTGGTGGCATAACGGCCACGACTTGCACATTGCCCGCCGCTTTGGAGCCTTGATTCGTCACGCGAATCTCGTAGTTCGCTTCGCCACCCACTTCGATCGGGTCGTCGCGATCGATCACTTCGAACATGAGTGCTGCAATTCCTTCGACGGTCACCTCCTTGACGGTTTGATCGCTCAATCCATCGCGGGCCTTGGTGCTGACTTGCAAAGTATGCTGACCCGGTTCCACCGGTAGCGCCACCAACTCGACCATCCCGCGCTCATTGGCAGGCAGTTCCGCCAGACTCCAGAATACGCTATGTGCGGCCGCGTCGTATTCGCCCAGATTGTTGGCACTCACAAACTGCAACCCCTTGGTCAGGTGCGCAACCAACTGCACCTCTTTCGCTGGGGCGGTGCCGGGATTGTCGATGCTCACCTGGTACGTGGCCGGTCGCTCCAGGAATCGTCGCTCTGGACCCTCGACCGTGAGCTTCAACTCGGGTGCAATTACCTCGAAATCACAACTTGCCTCGACCAACAGCCCTGCATCAGCCCGAGCTGTCATCGTGTTGGTAATTCGCCCCGCCTGCTCGGCAGTGAGCACCAGTTCCAAACGGCGGGATTCACCTGGAGCCAAACTTCCTAATTCAAATTCCAAGGCCGGCCCGGCTTCGTGACTCACGCCCGCGGGAACCGTTTCAAGCAACATCACGCCACTCGCTGCACCGCTACCGGGGTTCGTCACTTCGATCTGCACGAGCTGCTTTTCGCCCACATGAACCTGTGGCGGGGAGGAAAGTCGCAATGCCAACTCAGGTTTTGTGCAACGCGCCTTGGCCGATGCCTGGGCGGCAAGCGTGACCGTGGCTACACTCCCCAGTTCGCCTTCCTCGGCAGGAATCAATTCCATTTCGACGGTCCGTTGTTCACCTACCGACAACGTCCCCAGGTCCCATACGACTTTCGATCCGGAGACCGCCGCTCGCGGAGCGGTGCCGACCAATTGAGTTCCCAAGGGAATCTCGTCATGAATCTGCACACTCTGTGCAGTCCGCTGACCGGTGTTTTGCACACGCGTCGCGAACGTGCAGCGCTTGCCAACTTGGATCTCCGGCGGAGCGAGCCTTTGGATCGTAATCGAGGGACTCTGTGTCCCTTCAAGTAATTTTTCACCTGGGCGGCCGGTACCCATCTGCGTGGCGAGTCCCGGAGTCGGAGTATAACCGGTTGTGGCGGGATCGAAGGCAGGATCAATGTCAGCGTTCTGCGGAGTAGCCGATGAGTGGAATTCAGACTCCTCCATTTCGAATGCGGGAGTCGGCTCTCTAGGAGTCACATCCGCAGTTCGCATCTCCATGGCGGGGGGCAAACTTGGCATGGGTTGAGCCGATGCATAACGACCGTTAGCCGAGCTCGCAACCTCTTGCATCGGTGCTGCTTGAGGAGGAATTGCAGCAAACGGACTATTGCCGAGCGATTGAGTGCCGGCCTGTGGGGGTACCCTAGCGGGAATGCTTTGCGCAGCAGCAGGTGTTTGCGATAAAGGCCGCGCTTGTTCCAGAGCCGCTGCCAGCGGATTGGCGGCATTTTGAATAGGTGCGCCAGTTGACTGGGAGGGTGTTTGGATTGGGTCGGCAAAGGCAGCCCGCGTATCGGATTCGTCGTAGGCAGCGGCGGGTTCGACATCCTGACTAGCCACCCGCAAAGGGTTTGAGTCAGGACCTTGGCCACGTGTCACTTCTTCTTGTTCGGGTTCAGGTTCAGTCTCCAGTGGAGGTAAGGATGCCTCGGTGGAGTAATTGGCGTAGCGGTCCCCGAGGGCACTTACAGGAGGACTGGCAACGTGGAACCTGCCATTGGAATTCGATTCTTCTGCTGGGGACTCGGAGGCGGTTTCTGCGGAACCAAACAACTGCTGGGCTTGTTGGTTCAGAGCCGGCTCAGACTGTTCCGCCGCGAAGAGATTTTTCAGCTCGTCGGTGGCTGAAGGAGCACTCCGCGCAGTTGCCCGGTCCACGTCGGCAGTCGTCGAGTGCGACCAATACCAATAGCCACCTCCCCCACTGACTGCTGCCAAGACTACGGCAGCAACTGGCTTCCACAGACGACGGACAAGAGAACGGCGAAGAGCGACGGCAACATTCGTTTCCATGGGAGAACCCCGAATTTAAGCAGGCAGGAGACAACCGCGAGCGATGTCGTTCACGGTGTACAACGAGCCTGCGCACCATGCGAGACCCGCGCGGAGCGAAGATGTAGCAAAAGCCCGCGTCGAGGCAAAGAGCAGTGCCGCAGCGTTGCTAGCAGTTCAAGAGAAATACAGGCTCAATTACCGACAATAAGAGAGTGCCAGCAGGACATACCCCGTGACCAGATTGGGATCTCCTTCCAACCAACGTTCATTGGCATTCACCCAACTACCATTGGCTTGCTGGCGCTTGGCGAACTCAGCAACGAGTTCTTCTCGCCACTTGTGCGACTGGCCCTCGTCGTCCACAAACTCCGGTTTCCCTATCGCGTCGAGCGATTTGGCAAACGTGTGGTAATAATAAAAGAGTCCGCTTTTACCCATGCCGGGATTCTCATCCAGCGTGTAATGCTTCTGTGCCCACTCATAGGCGGCCTGCACCCGCGGGTCGTCGGCCTTGACTCCCGCAAAGATCATGCTTTTCAGGCCCGCGTAAGTCATCGAGCCGTAACTCCTCAGGCCACCATCCTCCGTAGTACCCGCCTGACTCGAACCTCCCTCGGCAATCGTGTAGTAAAAACCTCCGTCGGGATTCAACTCGGCGTACTTCGTGTCGTTGTATTTCGTTTTCAAATTCTGACACCGTGACACGAAAATCAGCGCCCGCTGAATCGCTGGGTCCTCATCCCCGCGTCCTAAAGTATGCAGCGTGTCGATCAGGAACGAGGTATTCGAGAGATCGGGCCGCGAATGCGAACCGTAGCCGGCTCCTCCGAAGCTTAGCTCGCCAGGTTCGATCCCCTCGCCTTGATCCCACTGTTCGTTCTTGATGAAGGCTTCCGCCTTAGCAATCAGGTCGTTATACTTGCCGTCACGGTTCGCTTCATGAAAACTGACGACTGCCAGGCACGTTTCATAATTGCGATGCGTGCTGCCGGGTTCGTAGATTCCCCCATCTGGCTGCACGAACTGCAGCAGATATTCCAGCGCGCGCGCTACTACCGGATCATCAGGAGACTGACCGTTGCGCAACAGGGCTGTTGTCACAAGCGACGTAACTCCCGTTCCGGCTTCCTTGCTGAATGAACCGTCGTCTGCCTGCGCATCAACAAGATAGTTGACAGCCGACTCGACCAACTCTGAAAGTTGCGTGGCTTCTTCCGTAGCAGTTGCCTGGGCGGCCCGAAGCCCTTGCGTCTGACAACTGGCCATCAATAACGCTAGTGACCAGGACAAAGCGATAGCGGGTTGAGTTCTGCTCTGCATTGGAGACTCCACTTCGACAACATAGAGGATAGGGATAAACGATAACCAAGTAAGTTCAATCGTACCGCACAAGCGTGGCAAAGTGAAATCCTTGATCTCGTTGAAACAAGAGCGAAACGCTATGTTCTGCCGGGTATTTCGACACTCGTGTCACAAGAATCGCCAAGCAAATCGTCTGTTGCGATTAGCGAATAATCGCCAGCACGTCGGCTGTGCGGAGAAAGAGCAAAGACTCTCCGTCGATCGCCACTTCGTTGCCTACATAGTTGCCGAACACGACCCGATCACCTTCCTTCATCTCAGGAGCCGACCGTTTCCCATTGGGCAGTAATCGACCATCTCCGACGCTCAACACGCGCCCTTGCTGAGGTTTTTCTCGCGCAGCATCCGGCAGGACAATGCCTCCCGCCGTCGTCTCTTCCGCGGTGAGTCGTTTGACGACCAGGTTGTCGCCGATGGGAACTACGTTCATGTTGCTTACCTGTCTCCACTCTTCAGAAATCGTTTGTTAGGCGCTTAATGCTTTGCATCTATTCAACGTGCAGCCGGCCTGGAGTTCAACTGGAAAAAGCCATCCAGGCCAGAAAAAAAAGCCATGCGGCCAGGAAAAAACCAGAAAGAATAAGCTGCCAACGACTCGGACGGAGGGGACTAGGGGATAAAATGGGAATCTTAAGTCGCTCGCTTTTGACGTCCGCACGCTGCTTTCTGGCCGCCATCAGCAACTGCGCTCCTCGCCTGCTTCTGGAAGCGAGAACTGGAAGCTGTACTGAAAGCCTTCGTCAAAGTCAAACACGTCGTCGAAATCTTCGCGATGGTCGTAAGGAGTTTTGCGCATCTGTTCGATCTTGATGAGGTTGAATACGACCTCGCCAAAATCACCCGTACTCTTGATTCCCCAACTATTTAACACGCACTTGGCCATGTAACCGTATTGTTCCTGAGCATAAATTCGCATCGCTTGACAAAGTTCTTGCCCCGTGACGTGCTTTTCAGGCTCTTCTTCAAGACCCTCCTCGGGATAATGTTCCGTTCCCATCCCAAGTTTTTCTTGCGCATGGCGTAGCGCTTCGAAAACAAAAATGTATGCCTCCAGCTTGTAACGCTTGTCGTGAGAAAGCAGTTCTGCCAACGGATGATCGGGGTCCAACATATTCATAGTTGATGTCAATTCTTTAATGAAATTTGGCGACAAATGATTTGGGAAATATGGATTCGCCTACTCTCAATCTTACTCAGCAGCCCAAGTTTCGTCAGCACCCGGCCCGAGGTTCTCTTCTTCATGGGTAGAATTGCCGTCTGACTCCTCGTTTGCTGAGGTTTTTTGGCTTTGATTCCGCTGGCCGGGCTTCCTGAGCACTGTCAACACTGCCGAGCTATCCAGGGCCAGATGTCGCATGTCCTCCATTTCGACGAGAATCCGCCCCACGAGGATTTCCTGGGCCAGCACACGACCTCGCCCCTCGTTGGTAACTATTTCCGATCCCACGGGGGGAAGTTCTTTCTGCAACTCTTGGTAGGTCTCATATTCATACCGCAGGCAACATTTGAGCCGCCCGCAGCGACCAGAAATCTTGCTTGGATCTAGCGTCGCTTTCTGCAATTTGGCCATCCGCATCGAAACGGGAGGCATCTCCGACAAATGCGTGTTGCAACAAACCGGCTTACCACAATCCCCGTAGTCCGCCAGCAGCTTCGCCTCGTCGCGGACACCGATCTGCTTCATTTCGATCCGAGTCTGAAATTCGTGTGCCAGCTCCTTGACGAGGAGACGAAAATCGACCCGATCCTCGGCCAGGTAATAGACCACCACGCGCTCACCACCATAAATGCGTTCTACGTCGACTAGCCGCATATCGAGTTGGAGACGATCGATGTGCTGCTGGCAGGTGGCGTGTTCGTGCTGTTGCTGCTCAAGCAAGCGGCGCAATTCCCCTGCATCGTCAGCCGTGGTCTCCCGCAAAATCTGCCCATTCTTTGGGTCGGTCAAATTTGCCAAGGCCAACTCGTTGGCTTCGCAGAGCACCTCCCCCACTTCAAGACCTCGACTCGTGCGGGCAATGACCTGAGCACCGCGCGTAAAACTATCGCTGCCGCGAGTGGAGAACACTCCCAGATGACGCATCACACCATGGCGAATGACATACTTGGGCATGTGAAAGTTTTACAGAAGTGCTGAAGGGTGAAGCGAACAACCAACTCGACAGTATATCGGATAAGGGATTCGAGTAGTAGGCGAGCAAATCCCAGGGCGAGAACTTGCTGCTGGCGTTTCACCGATGGAAGCCGACAAAATGTCGTTTATTCGAATCAATCAACCTAATCCCCCCCTGTCGCACGATACTTCAGCACCTGCACGCGCTCTAGCGTGACCAATCCTTCCTGTACCATCTCGTCGATATGCGGCATCAACTCGTCGATTTTCTCTTTCGAATCGACTATCTCCACAATCATCGGCAAGTCGGTCGAGAGTCGTAGGACCTTGGAAGTATGCACCCGACTCGTAGCACCAAAACCCATGGGGCCGCGCAGCACGGTAGCGCCGGCCAAGTGCAATTCTCGGGCCTTGAGTACGATCGCTTCATAGAGCGGCGTGTTTTGCCAGCGGTCGCTTTCGCCTATGAACACCCGCAACAAATAGCCTTCCTCAGGAATCTTCATTGTTTACACTCCGTACCAGCGTTCCGCGAGACGGTATCCCAGCCAAACGGCTGAAAACCCAAGTCCACAACTAACAACCATATTCACGATTGCCCACCGCAACTCGCCCCCGTTGGCCAAGTTGAAGGATTCCAGGCCGAACGTGGAAAAAGTGGTCAACCCTCCCACCAGCCCGACCGTGAGCCCGATGCGAACTTCCTCTCGAACCAATTGGGGCCCCGCAAAGAATCCCGCCAGAAATCCAATGACAAAGCATCCCAAGACATTCACACTCAGAGTACCCAGGGGAAAGCTCCCGGAAGCAAACCGCTGAACCCCACCCTCGATTGCATATCGCAATAATGAGCCCACGGCACCACCAATTGCTATGAATAGCCATTTCATCATGCTTCACTTTCGAGATTGACGTTCAACGGTCCCCTGCCGTTGGGAAACCCATTGAACTAGAATAGCGGTTTGGGTGTCCAATTGCCAAACGGTTCAGTTCCTAGTCGCCAGATTCTGCAATGATTCAGATTATCGATAACTACGACTCGTTCACATACAATCTCGTCCAACGATTGGGCGAAATCGATCCACAATTGGAAATTTGTGTCGATCGCAACGACCAGATCACCGTCAACGAGATCCTTTCCCGGCGGCCCGATCGAGTGATCATCTCGCCGGGCCCCTGTACTCCCAACGAGGCGGGCATCTCGGTCGAGTGTGTTACGCGACTCGCTGGCAAGTTGCCCCTGCTGGGGGTTTGCCTCGGGCATCAATCCATTGGTCAGGCATTGGGTGGCAAAATCGTTCGCGCTGGACGATTGATGCACGGCAAGGTTGATCAAATTTTCCACGATGGCAGCGCGCTGTTCGCAGGACTGGAAAACCCCTTTCAAGCAACGCGGTACCATAGCCTGGTGATTCAGCCCGATACAGTTCCCGATGAGCTAATTGTCACCGCTTGGAGCGAAGACCCTGCCGGCGAGCGCGAGATCATGGCGGTCGAGCATCGCTCGCAACCCCTGTTCGGCTTGCAGTTTCACCCCGAGAGTTTCCTCACCCATGTCGGAATCGATATCCTGCGCAACTTTTTAGCAATCACTTAACCGCCCCTTAAAAGTCGTCGCCTCAAAGGCGAAGGTTGGTTTCCTCATACCAAACAGAACGAATTGATTGAATGACCCATGATCTACGTCGAAGAAGCCTTTAAACTCGTTGCCCAAGCGTCCCAACCATTGGCCTCCCAGCGCGTGCCGCTGGCCGAGGCCTTGGGATTAAAACTCGCCGAAGCAATCGTCAGCGACATCGACTCCCCCCCTTTCGACAAATCGATGCTCGACGGCTACGCCATTGCTGTACACGATCCATCACCGACACGGCAGATTGTCGAGGAGGTGATCGCCGGTGCAGTACCCCATCATGCCGTGCAACCTGGCACCACGATACGTGTGATGACTGGCGCCCCGCTACCCGAGGGTGCCAATGCCGTCGTGAAACTCGAAGACACCACCCTCCTCGACAACACCACCGTCCAGTTGCCCGAATTGCTTCCCCAAGCAGGCTACGGCATCTTTCCCCGAGGCAGCTCATTCCACGAAGGAGAAGAAGTCCTGCCGAAAGGTAAACGGCTGCGATCGATCGACCTGGCTTTGCTCGCGGAAGTGGGGCGCGGCAAGGTTGAGGTTGTCCCCCGACCACGAGTCGCGGTTCTGGCCACCGGCAATGAATTGGTCGAATGCGGCAAGTCCCTCGCCCCAGGCCAAATCCGCAATAGCAATAGTCCGATGCTCGTGGCGGTTTTGCAAGAAGTCGGTGCATCGGCCGTCGAGCTAGGCATCGCCCGCGATGAACCGAGCGAACTCAAGTCGGCCATTGCCACCGGCCTGGAAGCCGACGTCCTGCTCGTCACGGGCGGAGTCTCAGCGGGGGTGATGGACCTGGTGCCCGGCATACTTACCGCATTGGGCGTCAGCGAGATATTTCACAAGGTCCGCATGAAACCGGGCAAACCCTTGTGGTTTGGTGTCCGCGAACACGAAGGGCATCGGACTCTCGTCTTTGGTCTGCCGGGGAATCCCGTGAGTACCTTGATTTCTTTCGTGCTCTTTGTGAAACCGGCGTTGGCAGCCCTTGGGGGAGAGTATTTTCACCAGTCTCCCTCGCTGCGTGGAACCCTAATCGGATCGGTCACGCATCGCGGCGGACGTCCTACGTATCATCCCTGCCAGTTGGAACAGGCGCTCGACGCCAGCTTGAGCGTAAATCCCCTCCGCTGGCGCGGCTCCGCGGATTTGGCGGCGTTGACCCGCGCGAACGGGCTGATTGTTCTTCCCGCTGGCGAATATGAATTGCCATTGGGCACCGCGGTGGAAGTGATCCGGCTGTAAATTAATCGCCTCTCAATGCCGCCACCGCTGGTGTCGTATTTTATGACGCGACCAGTGGTCGCGGCTTTTGGAGCCTACAGATTTCGATCAATCAGCCCGAGATCAAGCGAGATCACAAACAGCATCAGCGAGATGATGAACACGAAACCCACCGTGTGAAGTGCGACCACAAAGCGCTCGCTGGCCGGTCTGCCGCGGATTCCTTCCCAGGCCAGGAACACCATGTGCCCGCCATCCAGCAGTGGAATCGGCAGAAAGTTGATCACCGCCAGGTTGGCACTGAGCATCGTGAGAAACACCAGCAGCTTGCCCACTCCTTCGAACGCCGAGTAGCCGGCTGCCTGGGCGATCGTAATCGGACCACCCAAGGACGTGAGCGGCACTTGCGTCCCTAGTTTCCGCAGAAAGCGATAAACCATCCCCAGCGAATTGACCGTCTCGCGATAACCCAACTGAATTTGCTCGCCGAAGGAAGTCGCGCGACGCATCTTTTGGATCGGGTCGACATTAAATCCCCGTTCCGGCTCAAAACTATCAGGCAAGATCTGCGGCCGCAGCGTGGCCGTCAGGGTTTCCGTGCCACGTTGATAAGTGAGCTTCACCTCATCATCGGTGGAGAGATTCTGCAACAATTGCGTGAACATGGGCCAGTTATGGCCCCCCTTTTCGTTGAACTTGATAACTTTCGTTACCATTTTTTCTCCGATAGGCAATTCGATCTCGGCCTGGGTCACCACATCGCCACTTTGCATTCCCGCCGCAGACGCGGGACTCTCGGGAATCACATGATCCACCCGATTGAGTACCCGATAGGCAATTCCCAAGGCCGGCACACTCAACGGGTCATTTTCCAGCCAGGAGGGTTCCGTCCAGGTGACTTTGCGGAGACGCAACTCGACCGGCTCGGTGGTCTGTTTGCCATCACTCGAAGCAGCCGAGTGACGCACCGTGAGCTCGATCGTCCGCCCCTCCAGAGCGAGTTTGCGAAGCTGCTCGGGCAACATCATCGGATCGCCAAACAGTCGTTCCCCCTCGACAACTTCCGCAGCGGCAGCCCCCGGGGCATAACTGATCCGGTCGATAAAATCCCCCGGTGCAATCTTTTCGGATGCCTCAGAACCTTTTTCGACCGCCACAATCTTCCCCGGTTCCATCACCAGCCCCAGACTCCGAGTCGGCAGTGGCGCTACGGTCATCGTTTTTTCGGTTCCTCCCTTGCGCGGGCCGAAGGGATCACTTTTAGAGGTCTTTCCCCCACGCTGAACTGTTACTTCTAAAGGCTCTGCCGCATGTTCTACCAAGGCTGCTACCAACTGGTAGTATTCAGAAATCGGCTCGCCGTTGATGGCGACGATTTCGTCATTGCCTTCAAAGGGAGGCTTGGCTTCTGCGGCTGGCGAATCGACAGCCACAGGCGTTTCTTCGTTGAGTCGCAAGGAAAATGGCGAAATAATGCCGACCTTTGGCAGGCCCGATTCCTGACGTGGCTTAAGCGTGATGTTTTCTTCCACGCCCGTGGCAGCACGCTTCACCGTGAAAGGAATTCCCTTTTCCAGGTCGCCGAGCGTAACGCCACTCTTGAGTTCGTTGAACGAAGGATTCTCAACGTTTCCAATCCTCGTGATTTCATCCCCCGTGCGAATGCCGGCCTGATAGGCTGCCGAACCGGGCGAGGTTTGACCCACAATGCACGGAATGTACGGCACACCAATCCCGTAGGCGATCACCGCGAAGATAAATGCGAAAATGACGTTCATGATCACGCCGGCTGAGATGATCGCCATCCGTTGCGGCACACTCTTGGCCAGATAGCTGCGACTATCGACTACATACTTGGTGCCGTCGGGGCCAACGATCTCTTTCGTCTCGCTAGTGATCCCCTCGCGAACCTGCGACTCGCGAACCTGCTCGGCAATATTGGCCGGGTTGTCGTCCTGGCCGAGCATCTTCACGTACCCGCCCAGGGGAAGAATCCCGATGCCATATTCCGTCTCCCCCCACTTGCGGCTGAGTTTGTAGCCACCGATATCAAATCCAATGAAGAACTTGTCGCATTTCACGCCGCACATCTTGGCAACGGCAAAGTGCCCCAGTTCATGGACAAAGATCACGGCTCCCAGGCCCAAGGCGACCTGGAGAATGACCACCAGCCATTCCATCTGAGTTGCGACGGCAATCAAGCAAATACCCAATGCGAAACCTCCTCGCGAGCCCAACGGTCGATTGCTAACAGGCGCTCGAGCGTGGGATCGGATTCAAAATTGTGAGATTGTAATACGCTCCGGCAAGCCGGCACGATTTCGGTAAAGTGTAGCTCACCGGCCAGGAAAGCCCCAACGGCAGCTTCATTCGCAGCATTCAGCACGGTTCCCGAAGTTCCCCCCGAGCGGGCACATTGGTGACCCAGTTCCAAGGCGGGGTAACGCTCCGGATCAGGCGGCGAAAAATCTAACGAGAAACTTGTTCCCCAATCCACCCGCTGAGCAACGCCGGCAACCCGTTGAGGATAATACAAAGCGTACTGGATGGGGAGCCGCATATCGGGGGGGCTCATCTGAGCAATCACCGAACCATCTACAAATTCCACCAATGAATGCACCACCGACTGCGGGTGGATCGACACTTCGATCCGGTCACTCTCCACATCAAATAACCAGCGGGCCTCGATAATCTCGAGTGCTTTGTTCATCATTGTGGCCGAATCAACAGTTATTTTCGGCCCCATATTCCAAACAGGATGCTCCAGTGCCTCTGCTACGGTCACTTGCTTGAGTTGGTTCTGGCTGAGGTGGCGAAAGGGTCCTCCACTGGCCGTTAGCACCAATCGCTCGACCTCCGTGGGCTGGCCTGCTTGAAGTGCTTGAAAAATGGCACTATGTTCGCTGTCGACAGGGAGCAACAAGGCCCCCTGTTTCTGCGCGAGATGCATTACCAAGGGCCCCGCCATAACCAGCGTTTCTTTATTCGCCAGGGCGACGGTTTTCTTGTTTTCCAAGGCAGCCCAGGTACTTTCCAACCCAGCCCGCCCCACGATCGCTGCTAGCACTATCTCGATCTGCGGTTCTGCGACCAGCCTCGTGAGTTCGTCGCAGCCGACCAACAACTCAGTCCCCTTCGGCAATGCGGACCAATCGAACTTCTCCGCTGCGTGGGCATCCGTGGCAACGATCCAGCGAGGAGAGAATTCCACCGCTTGTGCCACTAACAGGTCCAATTGTGAATGGGCCGACAAGGCTGCGACCTGCAAGCGACCTCCACTGGCAGCGATCACCTTCAGCGCATTGGTCCCAATGCTCCCCGTGGAGCCGAGTACCGCAATTTTTCGAGGCGATTCGGCCATGCAAAATCCAAGGGTAGTGCTTTGCCAGAGGTATTTTTAATAGCCACGTGCGGAAGCCCTTGATTGAGCCGCTTCCGTATCGCACTGACCGCTTATGACGGACGTAGTGAACGTATGGAAAATGCCTGACAGAAAATCACCTGGCACAATGTCGGTCAGGAAAATGCCTGCGAGACTGGTATTTTACGTGTGAAGTGACTTTGTCACAACCCAAGGCCCTCCGCACTTGTAGCAAACGCCCCGGGAAGATTCGTTGTCTTTTTGCGGGGGCTAACTTAGGATGGAAGAAACCGCGATTATCACTTCGCTCAGCCCCCGAAAGAACATAGATGGAAGATTCCCCCAAAAAATCCAAAGGTTCCACCGACAAGAAACCTAATCCGCAGTCCGGCAATCTAGTCTGGTATGTCCTGGGTCTGATGGCACTGTTACTGCTCCTGGGGACATTATGGGGAGGGCAAAGTCGGCTCACCATCAAATGGAGCGATCTGGAAAGGCTCATCGCCAAGAGCGACGATCCGGCTGATAACTGGATCGACATCGAAGATACTTCCACCTCGCCGCCAAGAATGCTCAAGCTCTATGGCCTGTCCGACATCAAGATCGGCAACACCGAAGTGACCGGCAATGTGAAGGCAGAAGTGCTCCAAGGGGGCCTACCAGCCACCAACTCAGATGCTTCTGAAGAAGATCCTTCGAAGGGACCCAAGACCTATGCTTTCCGCACCAATCGACTGCCCAACGAGCAGATCCTACTCACTCTGCTCCACGACCACGGCCTCGAACACACGATGGCTGAATCGCCGAGCCCCTTCCTGAGCTACTTGCCGATGCTCACCTTCACGGGTCTCTTAATCCTGTTGATGGTCATCATGATGCGACGCATGGGAGGAGCAGGTTCTCCGATGGCCTTCGGTCGAAGTCGAGCTAAACTCTACGTGCAGGAAGACATCGAAGTCACTTTCGACGACGTGGCCGGCGTAGACGAAGCCGTCGACGAACTCCGCGAAGTGGTCGATTTTCTCAAGAACCCCGATCGCTACCAGCAACTCGGTGGCCGCATCCCCAAGGGTGTCTTGCTCGTCGGCCCTCCCGGCACCGGCAAGACACTGCTGGCCAAGGCGGTGGCCGGTGAGGCGGGCGTTTCGTTTTTCAGCCTCAGCGGTAGCGATTTTGTCGAAATGTTTGTCGGCGTCGGTGCGGCCCGCGTCCGCGACATGTTCAGCCAAGCGGAACAACGCGCGCCATGCATCATCTTCATCGACGAACTCGACGCCTTGGGCAAGACCCGTGGAAGTGGCCAAATCGGCGGCCACGACGAACGTGAGCAAACCCTTAATGCGCTTTTGGTGGAAATGGACGGGTTCGGATCAAACATCGGCGTAATCGTGATGGCCGCCACCAATCGTCCCGAAACGCTTGATCCGGCGCTCTTGCGACCGGGCCGTTTTGATCGGCATGTGCTAGTGGACCGCCCCGATGTGTCTGGTCGGGAAGAAATTCTCGAAGTCCATCTCGTGAACATCAAGGTTGCCGACGACGTGAAAGTCAAAGAAGTCGCGGCGATCACGAGCGGATTTGTCGGCGCCGATCTGGCCAATGTCGTCAACGAAGCGGCCCTGCTGGCAGCAAGGAAGGGAAAAAAATCGGTCACCCGAGCCGATTTTCTCGAAGCCGTCGAACGTGCCAGCATCGGCCTGGAAAAGAAAAGCCGCATTATCCATGACGAAGAAAAAATTCGCCTCGCTTACCACGAAGCAGGACATGCCCTGGTAGCTTATTCGCTGCCCAATACCGATCCCGTGCATAAGGTCTCGATCATTCCCCGTGGTTTGAGCGCACTCGGCTACATGCAACAGCGGCCCGAACGGGATCGCTACATGATGACCCGCGGACAACTCGAGAGCAGCATCCAGGTAGCGCTGGCAGGCACCTTGGCCGAGGAGTTGATTTTCGAAGACGTTGCCACTGGTGCGAGCAACGATCTGGAGCGCGCTACCGAGACGGCACGCAGTATGGTCATGGACTACGGCATGAGCCGTCTAGGCCGAGTGAACTATCGCGAGAACAATCGCAACCCGTTCCTGGCCACCGGTTCCGAAGGGGGACGCATGGCATCTCACAGCGAGCAAACCGCTCGCGAAATCGATGAGGAAGTGAAACGCATCCTCGACGAATCGCTGGATCGAGCCCGCAGCATCCTGGAGACGCGCCGCGCGGCACTGGTCGCCATCAGTGAAGAATTGATGACACAAGAAGTGATCGACGCGGAAGAACTCAAACGCATCGTCGAAGCGAATTCGCCGAGCCCCATGATCGTTCCCGGCACCGACGCCGGACAAAAACGCACGGCCAAAGCGGCGGACACGAAAGCCGACAATGCCACCGGCTCCGTTGGCGGATAACCTAAAACCGCGACCGTTGATCGAGCAGGCAATTCGCCACCCTTGGTGGCGGTTTTGTGGGGATATTTGGGGCGCTTCAACTATGCAATCTGCAACGACGCAACATCACGGGCCGCTATGGATTGGGGCGGGGTTGGGCATTATCCTGGCCGCGCAAATCTGGCCTGGGGTACCCGTGGCTGCGGCGATTGCACTGATCGGATGCGGGGCGACGTGCGTATTGCTTCACAAAGCCGCCGTTGGTCGCGTTACCATTCGCCACCAGCGGTGGCGGCTTTGTGGGAGTTTGCTTGTTTACACCGCGCTGGTGGGATTGGCCGTTGGCGCAGAGCTGCACCTGCGCTGCGATGTCATCTTCCTCGCGGATGCCCTGCTCGCAGTCGCACTACTACTTAGCGCAGTACACTTGGCATTTCAGTGCACCGATTCCGCTTCGACTTGGTAAGTTGGCGTGCGCCAGGCGGTCCGCTCCGCCGAAGCAGGGCCCAACGCCAATGCAAGCCAGCCGTCTTCAATCACCAGTTGCGTGACCATCAAACCACTCAATCGTTTGTCGGATTCCAGCTTCTTGAGAACCGCGATTTCTTCGGCTTTGCTGAATAACTTACCCATCACGCTGTGCAATACTACCCGGTGACCGGTCCGCAAATTGCGACCAGCGAATTGCAGGGTTTCGTCCTGAACGAGCTTGACCGTCAGGCCGTCCACCACGGGTCGATGAAAAGTATGCACCCGGAAGTTGCGTATCTTGTCGCGGCCGTGGGCTAATTCGCGGATATTCAAAACCATTTCCAACCGATCGTCTGCGAAAGAAACGTGGATCGCGTCGTGAGACTCAAATTCGACGATCGCTCGCACTGGGAGATCATCAGGGGGGAGTGCGTCCTTGTAGCCCAACTTCTCCGCCAAGAGCGCGTGCAACTCGAGCAGTGTCAGCCGTTCTCCTTCGAGCTCCAATCCGGCGAAGGCGTTGTTCAAGGCCGTTTCATGCAACTGGAAGCTCAGCAGACTGTCCGCCGGCGCCGAAGGACGCGGAGTGTGGGCGGCGAGTTGATCGAGATTCGCTAGTCGCAATTGCATCACTGCGCGATTCGCTGTGGAATGCATGTCCACCGGCTCAGCCGCAAGTGCCAAATTTCCGAAAGGTGCAAGCACGCGATCTTGGAAGCGTTGTTCCAATTCGGATAGCTTGGGATCCGCCTCTTTGTCCATACGCGTGCGTGCCTGATACGCCACCTTGGCTTTGACTTGCGACATCGCCTGGGGGCGACTTTTTTGGTTTTGATGCTTACCCACATCTCGGAACAACGCACCCAGGATAGGAACACGATCGAACTGCGAGTCAGCTCCCAAAAACTCATTGCGACCTCGCGCCGACGACTTAGCCCGCGCTACTTGGAGGCCCTCAGGATCGATCGTGATCACTTTGTCAGCCTCGTACTCGTACTTGGCGGCATTGTGTACTCTCACGGGCCACGTCTCGCTGCGGGTCCTCGAGTAGACCTTGCCTTCAGCTTGCAAGGCGAACCGCCAGGCATCATCACTCGGCAAGAGCGCGACTTCCACTTCGGTGGATGTCCGCGATCGGCCGCGAACTCGTCGGCCAGCAATCGACTCCCGCACAAGTGCCGTCCTAATATTCTGCTCAGGTACCATTCGGTTCATGAGGTCTTTGCTTATCGCAATCCGCATGTTGGCACCCCGATACTGCTCGTGCAGTTCATCGGCCAGGGCCTGAAGTCGCTCATCATTCGACCACTGCATGCGCTGTTCCAGTTGGGCAATCGCAGCCGCATAGCGAAGTCCCCCGTGGGCTTCGTAACGCTCCACCACTGCCAGCAGAGTATTGAGATCCACCGGTCCGGTCGCCCAGGGCCGCAGTTCCCGACTTAAACTGGCCAGCGGTTCGCGGGCAGTAAATTCCTGCTGCTCTGTGGTCAACCGCTTATCGGTTAGTCGTGTGAGCACTTCTTGGGCCAGCTTGAGCCTTGCATTGCGATCAACTCCCACCCCTTCGCTGGTGGCCAGCGCGATTTCGTCTAAGAGCAGGTACTCGCGCCACGCCTCCCCATTGGAAGACCCCGCCAGCAGAGAAGCAATGTTCCCCAGCACCGGCATTAGCGTCCCACTCGTCTCAAAATCATGGGCCCCAACTACTGGCGGCTCCTCCGCCAAGAGCAACTCCCAAATGCCCAAACGCCGCTCCAATTGTTCAGCGGCTTGCAACCAATGTTGTTGAAGCCCCGGGTCGGCTAAGTCGCGAGATTTGGCTTTGCCAGCTACGGAGAGTGGTCGCAGTTCGGCAAGTCTCGCTTCTGCCTCAGCAGTGGTCGTCGCCGTATTGTCTGTCAGTGGCAGGATACTTTTCAAAACCTCCGCAGCCCACTCGGCGGACTTGGGAATGGTGACGAGGGCTTCGAGCCGCTCGATCAACTGCGTCGGGCGCTGGCGAATGAGGGGAAAAGCAAACTCGGGCGTCTCTTCGACGTTGGAATTGTTTTCCGACTCTGTGCTTGATGGCACAGTCGTCGGAGTTGGTTGATTTTCCTGAGGGTTTGTAACCGTCCTAGCAAGAACATGGCCAAGGTGCTCCTGATTGAGCCGGCGAGGACTTAACATCGCCAGACGATCCGATGAGTTTTCGACTCGTACAATGGGCACCGTCGGCTCAATTGCCAAGGGGGGGACGTACGTGCGTTGAAACAGAGGTGCTGGCGGATCGATCGGCTGCTCGATCGATAATTGTGGGGTGGGAGATGCAACAGGGGTCTCTTCAATCGCAATTGTTTCCCCAGAGGTTTCCGGCCATGGGGTGTCGGGCAAAGAGTCGACAATGCTCTGCACCGTGCCACAAAATTCGCGTAGCGTATCCAACGTGACTGGGAGCCGTGTGGGAAACGCAGGCAGTTCTTGACCTGTCTCGTAGGCTAAGCGGCGCTGCTGCAACTGGCTCTCCTGCAACTGGCACTCCTGCTGACGCGCCATCAACTCATGGACGTTCAGCACCGGATGTTGCCAGCAATAAGGAGCAGCAATCGCCAAAGCGAGCAGGCAGACGAGCCCGGCCATCAACGGCCACCGCGATTTGCGACGTTCCCACCGCATGGTTTCTGTCTCCTACCCCGGACCAATTTCTTCAAACCACTGGATGCACAACAACAGGCGAGCGTGAAATCTCGGGGCGGACCCCCCATCACGAAGGGGCCAAAATGGTTCACGACACACAAATGCAATTGCTATGATAAGATCGGTATTCTGCGGCAGCGGCTTGCGTCTACCTACCTCCCCATCCGAGTCTCAAGCGGTTTTGAGCAAGTTTTCACACCGAGCGGGGTGAAATGCTCGATGGGCAGGGACTGGTCAGCGAAAATAAGTAAACTTTAACGACTGCTGAGAGTTCGATTAAAAGATAAAATGAGTCAAACGTGCGCGCAAAGAAAGCTCGAGAATCCCACTGATATTACTTGCAGATAGAATTTTTTTCTCGCAATGGTGCGGAGGCACAGAGAAAGCATTTATTTTTACTTCGTTGCTCCTGTGTTTCTGCGCGAGACTATCTTTTATCAAGTGAAGACTCTGTGGAACTCCGTCCAATCTGTGTTCGTCCGCGTTCCATTTCTTACTTCTTGCATTCGTAATATCCATGAAATCGTCCCCACAGAAACTGCCCATCTCTTCCGATAACGTGGCAGAAAAGCTGCTCCTGGACTTGTTGTCCCTGCCCGGAGGTAGCGGTCAGGAGGCGGCCGTTGCCGAATTGGTTTGCCAGAAGCTACGCGCCGCCGGCATACCGAGCAACGCCCTCCATTTCGACCAGACCCACCGCAAGTCAGCCTTGAAAGGCGAGATCGGCAATCTGGTTTTGCGTTTGCCCGGTACTGTTCGTGGCCCCCGCCGCATGCTGGTTGCCCATCTCGACACCGTGCCGATTTGCCAGGGTGCCCGTCCCTCTAAACGCTCAAAACGCATCGTATCGCTCGACAAGCACACTGGCTTAGGGGGCGACGACCGGGCAGGAGTCGCCGTGCTCCTCTCGACCGCGATCGACCTCTTCGAGAATAAAATACCCTACCCTCCAGTCACCTTTCTCTGGACCGTGCAAGAAGAAGCGGGGCTGCACGGCGCACGACACGCCAATTTGGGCCTGCTCGGCAAACCAACATTGGCTTTTAACTTCGATGGCCGACTGCCAACCTGCCTCACGATCGGTGCCACCGGCGGCCACCGCATGAATATCGAAATTCGCGGTCTGGCTAGCCATGCCGGCGGTCACCCCGAACAGGGAGTCAGTGCGATCGCCATTGCCTCACTCGCCATCGCCGACCTGGTGAAGAACGGTTGGCATGGACTGGTCGAAAAGAACCACAAACGGGGAACCAGTAACGTCGGTGTCATCCATGGTGGGTCGGCCACCAACGTCGTAACGGATTTAGTGCAAATCAGAGCGGAAGCCCGCGGCCACGACCGCAAGTTTCGTCAGCGGATCATCGACGAAATCGAGAAGGCGTTTCAACGCGCTGCCAAAGAGGTCACCAACACCGATGGTAAATGCGGCGAGGTGTCCATCGAGGGGCGGCTCGATTACGAAGCGTTCTGCCTGCCGAAGGACGACCCCTCGGTACGAGCCGCCCAAGCCGCAGTCGAGTCGGAAGGCTGCACTCCCGAGATGAACATCTCCAACGGCGGGCTCGACGCGAATTGGCTCACGGAGCGTGGAATTCCCACCGTAACGCTCGGCTGCGGTCAGAATGACATTCACACCACCAGCGAGTGGCTCGACCTGCCCGAGTTCCACCGCGCAAGGCGGATCGCCATGCGATTGGCACAGGGGGTGTAGATGCAACCCGACGAAGAACTCTGCCTCTGCTTTCACGTCACGCAGCGCAAGGTGGCCAACTACCTGCGGATCGAAAACCCGCACAGCGCCAGCCAACTGTCCGAGTGTTACGGCGCAGGCACCGGTTGCGGCTGGTGCCGACCGTTCCTCAAAAAGTTGTTCGACGCCCACCGCGCAGGTCTCACCGAGGCCGACCTACCAACAGCCAGTGACTACGCCAAGTCACGTAGCGACTACGTCCGCCGGGGAGGGGGAACACCACCGCCCGGGGCGACACCAGTAGGTCAGGGAGAGTGATCGCAGCTTGCCATCTGTTGCCGAAATTCGGTCTCAGTCAGTCGTGTCCCCGCGCGGACCATCTCAAGCGTGATCTCCACTTCTGGCCAACCGAAGCATGCCAGCAGCCGATCAAACTCCTCGGCAGGACACGCCCCGTGCAATTCCACCCGATGCAGCACTTCGGCAAAGTCGAAAAGGTGCCCGTCAATCTGCCAACGTTCATGCCCCACGCCCTTCGACCAGATCCACGACCCATCAGGCTCAAAAATCATTCGTGGCAAGGATTCAAGCCCTGCCGCCGCCTGTTCCCAGGTGCATTTGAAGGGACTCGCAAAAAGATTGCAATGGAAGTGGTACATAAAGCTCCGAGTCAGTCGGGGGCGAGGACGCCCCGGCTCTCCCTTAGCGAGCCGGGCGGTCCTCCGCCCCGCCCATCGTCACACCATTCACAGCTTTGCCACGCTCATAAATCCCACGGGGTCGCACGTTGCCGCGCAATATACGCAAACGCATTGTTCAAATAGCCCACCTCTTGAATCGCGATATTTGACCCCTCTTCCGCCCACCATGATTCACCCTCGCTCAGCGGCCAGCGCTCACTCAGCTCCTGTCCTAGCCACCGTTTGACCAATCGCCGCACCTTTTCTCCATGCACTTGGGGAACTACGTCACAAAACAAGTGAACATGATCTGGAGCGCCGGCACAGATGCGATAACTCCAGCCACCTCGTGTACAGATTTCAGGGACCTGGATCTCAATAAACTCACGTTGTGCCGATGTCAGAAATCGCGGCGGAAATTTCATTCGCATCCGCTCAAACTGCTCGCGCTGAGGAGTAGTTGCAACGAAAGCTTCTCCGCGCTGATTGTGTTGTTTGTCGACAGTTGGTCGCTCACCGCCATGCAGGCGTGTGCCGTAAGTGCCGAAGGTGATGTGCCATGTGGTGCGAGTGGGATCAAGCTGCTGAGGAGGGTATAAAGTCATTCGTTTTTTCCGGCTTAAGTCAGTCGGGGGCGAGGACGCCCCGGCTCGCCCTCAGCGAGGCGGGCGGTCCTCCGCCCCGGCCCTAATCTTGATCGACAGCCGATCAATCCAACGGCAATTGATGTCCCATCTTGTCGCGCTTCACTGCCATGTATCTCACATTGTGTTCGTTCATCGGGGGCACAATGGGAACCTGATCTACCACCTCCAGGTCAAAACCCCCATAAATAAAGGCGTTCGTCTTCTTTGGATTGTTCGTCAACAGTCGCACGCGGCTGAGTCCCAAGTCTTTGAGCAACTGAATCCCCACGCCGTAGTCCCGCGGATCGGCCTTGAATCCCAATGCTAAATTCGCCTCGACCGTGTCGAGTCCCTCATCTTGCAGCTTGTAGGCTTTAATCTTTTCGACTAGTCCAATCCCCCGCCCTTCTTGCGGTAGGTAAACCAACACGCCACAACCTTCTTGGCTGATCATGTTCAGCGCCATATGCAATTGATCCCCACAATCACAGCGGAGCGACTCCATGAGGTCACCCGTGAAGCAAGAGGAGTGCAGTCGCACCAAGGGGGCTGCCGATTTCGTCAGATCGCCCAGCACATAGACAATTGGCTCCTGCGATTCGTACTTCACGCCGTAGGCGATGATTGTCCCTTTGCCGTACCGAGTGGGAAGCTGTGCCTCGGCCTGCCGATAGACGAGTTTCTCGCGCACTCGACGGTGGGCAATCAACTCTTCGATGGAGATGATCGGCAACTTGAAGTCCGCCGCGATCTTGAGCAAGCTGTCTCGCGTCGCACGGTCCCCTTCTTCATTCAGGATCTCGCACAGCACCCCGGCAGGAAGCAGCCCCGCCATGCGGGCCAGATCGACGGCGGCCTCGGTGTGGCCTGCCCGTCGCAGGACGCCACCCTCTTTCGCCACCAGCGGAAATAGGTGTCCAGGTCGATTGAAATCAATCGGCACACTCGCCGGATCACAAATTGCCTGGATCGTACGAGCTCGCTCTGCAGCGGTAATCCCGGTTCGTGTCGAGCGGTGATCGACCGGCACGGTGTAGTTCGTGCCCAGCGGGGCCGTGTTTTGCTCGACCATCGGGGAAAGTTTAAGCCGCTCGCTCACGTCGGGCAGAATCGGCATGCAGAGCTGTCCCCGACCGTGGGTGATCATGAAATTGACCGTCTCGGTCGTCACTTTCTCGGCGGCACAAACGAAGTCCCCTTCGTTCTCGCGGTCCTCCGCATCGACAACGACGATCGTTTTCCCTGCAGCGATAGCAGTGACGGCATCCTCAATACTCGAAAATTGGTCAGACACGCTCTGGGAACTCCCTGGCTGGAAAACTTGCAATTGGTCAACTCTTCTGCGGATATTATAAGTAGTCCAGGGATGCAAACCAACCGACGGGAGAGAATCTACGTGAACAGACTCAGTATGCAATTGGCATTTTTGGTGTTTTGCTCGGCGTGCGGTGGGTGGATGAGCGTCCGTGCAGGGGATTTCGACGCTCACTACGGCGTCTCCTATGTCGAGCGGGCCGACGGGCCGCTCAAGGCAGATACCTACATCCCCAAGGACCCCGGTCCGCATCCAGGTGTGCTGGTCGTGCATGGCGGGGCCTGGCGAATGGGGACCCGGGCCCAACTCTCGGGGATCGCCCAGCAGCTTGCCCAAGAGGGATTCTCGGCAGTCGCGATCAGCTATCGCCTTGCCCCGCAAGACAAGTTCCCCGCCCAGATCGAGGATTGCAAGGCAGCCGTCCGTTGGATGCGCACCCATGCCGACGAACTAAAACTCGACCCCGAACGGATCGGTGGGTTCGGTTACTCGGCCGGCGCCCATTTGGTGACCTTGTTGGGAACGACGGACGTGCAAGACGGTTTGGAGGGTGTTGACGACCCCAAACTCCAGCCGAGCACCCGCTTGCAGGCGGTCGTGGGAGGAGGGACACCGTGCGACTTCCGCGACATGCCCCCCGACTACCGCTGGCTCAGCTTCTGGTTGGGAGGGACGCGCGGCGAGTTGGCGGAGCAATATCGCCTTGCTTCTCCGGCGTCGTTCGTCACTGCCGACGATCCCCCCATGTTTTTCTTTCACGGCGAGAACGACGACCTCGTTCCGATCACTCAGCCCCAAGGGATGTGTCAAATCATGCAGCACGTCCATGTCCCCGCAGAATTGTACGTGGTCCCGAAGCTGGGACACATTACGGCAGCCATGGATCGCACGGCTTTGAGCAAGTGCATTGCCTTTCTTAGTGCGCAACTGATGAAGCAGGATTCACCATGAGCATTTCCGACTCGCTCATCTCGCCGCTCCCACGCGAAGAATACGTCGAGCAGGCGCATTTTTTCACCGTGCTGGCAGAACGGATGGCGGAGAATATGCCAGCGCAGGAGGTGCTCGCCGCGGTGCGGGAGGAAGTGCTGGCAACCACCAAGATGCCCATGGCCATCGATTTCCTGCTTGCCGAGCTACGGCATCAGGGGGAATACGCTGCCGGCATGTGTAAACTGTCGCACTACTTCACCCCCTTCCAATGTTATGTCATGGGCGAGGCAGAAAACGTCCGCCATCGTTTCGACCTTCGCATCGGCCTCTTGGTCCTCGCCCGCGAAGCCACGTATCGCACCGCCGAACATGCCACTCGCCAAGGACTTTTTGTCTACCAATTTGAGACGCTTTGTCGCAACCGCTTGGGCTACGACGAGGGCCTGGAAGCCATGTCACGCGATCCATCCTACAATGCGACTTGGAGCGAATGGCTGCTAACCGTCCGCCGTCAGGTGGGCTTGGTCGAGCTAGCTGACCTGATCTACGTCCGCAGCGAATATTATCAAAATCGCGCAGAGCGAGCCGGGGCATCCTCACCCACGATCGACGCTGATTCCTCAACGGTGTCGGTCGGAGATGACCAGGCCCACTCTGCTGTCCCTGAATCACTCTTCGGAGTTCAAGAAGGCCGCATCGCGTGGGCCAATCGCCGCAAGGAACCCTTGCTGCTGTTTTCCGCATTGCATCGACATTTGGACTATCCGGCTGTCCCCCGTTCGGAGCCGGTCAATCCCGAAGAACGCCTGCTGCCTGTGCTGGCTAGGCGAGTCGAGCAACTGGAGGCTCGTCTGCGACTGGTAGAAGAAGAGCAACGAGGAGGGATCGATCTAGCGAAGTTCTATGCCGCCAATCAGCCGAAGTTGCCATAAACCGAAAACTCTGCGAATTCGTGACAATTCCCTCTTTTGCTGTTTAACAGTCGCTCTCGGCATGGTAAATTTTATGGTACGAATCGATGAATGAGCTAGATGTTCTACCAAGAATACAACGCGGACAAACGATAATTAAGCGGTTTTTCGCGGATCCGAACATCTAACTCCCGTACTACAGCCCGCGCTAAGGACTGCCATAGTTCCCCTGATAGAAGTTGAATGGACCTGCTACAATCCGTTGTATCCGCGTCCCGTTTCTTCCTAACTACCTACCACCACCCTTGAAAAGACGCACGAGATTATTCGTAATCTCTAATCCCTAAGAAAGCCGCGACCCGTGAGTTTTCATCTGAGCCTAAGCACCGAGTCGGTGATGGCCGCCTATCCAGACGATCCGTTGATCGTCGCGCCTGACGCAAATGTCAGCGAAGTGTTGCAACTGATGCGTGCCCAGCAAATCGGCTGCGTCCTGGTTTGTTCGGCGGGCAAAATGTTGGGTATCTTTACCGACCGCGATGCCCTCCGCTGGATGGCCAAGCAGACCGATAGTGGGAGCAATGGTAGCGCCCAGCAACCGATTTCCGAGTTGATGACCCGCGAGCCGACTTCCCTGCTAGCATCGACCAGCGTCGGCGAAGCAATTCAGTTGATGTCGGCTGGCCGCTATCGCCATTTGCCGATCATCGGCACCAACGGCTTGCCCAATGGCATGGCCAATGTCCATGGCATCGTGCATTACTTGGTGGATCACTTTCCGCAGACGATCTACACACTGCCCCCGCAGCAAGATATGGTGCAAGCTGAACGCGAAGGCGCTTAATATTGGACACAGTCTCGACAGGTTTTACGCTAGCAATTTGAATGACGAATGACTAACCACCCAATGAGAAAGGAAGTTCGAATGCCTAATTTCAGAATCCCAGAGAATTCTCCGGGCAGTATTTTGAGCTTCGTCATTCGTCATTCATTCGTGCTTTGGTAATTCGTCATTAATTCCAGTTATTTTTTTCCTCACAGACCCTACCGCAATCAATCCAAGAACCCCATGGCCACCGCGACTCCCTCCAAGCCTGTCTCCGATTTAGTAGAAGCAACCGTCCGTTTTTGCGGCGACTCTGGCGATGGTATGCAGTTGGCTGGTACCCAGTTCACGAATACCTCCGCCCTGTTGGGCAACGACGTAGCAACGTTTCCCGACTTTCCCGCTGAAATTCGCGCCCCTCGGGGTACGAAGGCCGGGGTCAGCGGTTTCCAGATCCACTTCTCCAGCACCGAAATTTTCACCCCCGGCGATACCGTTGATGCCCTCGTGGCCATGAACCCCGCTGCCTTGATTACCAACCTCAGTGACCTCCGCGATGGTGGCATTCTGCTGGTCAACAAGGACGCCTTCGACAAGAAGGGACTTGAACAAGCCGGCTACGAAACCGATCCGCTCGAAGATGGCAGCCTCGACAAGTACAAGCTGCACTCCGTCGACATGACCAAACTCACCCGCCTGGCGGCTGAAGGGTTGGGGCTGAGTCAAAAAGAAGCTGACCGCTGCCGCAACTTCTTTGCCATGGGATTGGTCTTCTGGCTCTACGATCGGTCGCTCGAACCCACGCTTCGCTTCATCGAAAGAAAGTTCGGGAAGCTCCCCGGCGTAGCCCAAGCCAATACCAATGCCCTCAAAGCAGGCTTCAACTACGGCGAGACGGTCGAGGCGATCAACACCCAGTACCACGTCGGTCCTGCAAAACTCAACCCAGGCACTTATCGCAATATCGAAGGCAATCTCGCCTTGGCGTGGGGACTCTTGGCGGCAGCCAAGTTGTCCGACAAACGTCTCTTTCTGGGTGCGTACCCTATCACTCCAGCCAGCGACGTGCTGCATTATCTCTCCAGCTATAAGAACTTCGACGTCTTGACCTTCCAGGCAGAAGATGAGATCGCCGCAGTAACCGCTGCCATCGGCGCAGCCTTCGCCGGAGAGATGGCCGTCACCGCATCGAGCGGCCCTGGCATCGCACTCAAGGGAGAAGCACTCGGCTTGGCCGTGATGACCGAACTACCGATGCTCGTCATCAATGTCCAGCGCGGCGGCCCCTCGACCGGCCTTCCCACCAAGACGGAGCAAGCCGACTTGAATCAGGCCCTGTTTGGTCGCAATGGCGAATGTCCCATGCCAGTTATTGCCGCCTGCAGTCCGGGCGATTGTTTCTACGTCGCCCAGGAAGCCTGGCGCATCGCCACACGGTTCATGCTGCCGGTGTTCGTGCTCACGGATGGATACATCGCAAATGGCTCCGAGCCGTGGCAGATTCCGAAGATCGCTGATTTGCCGCGGATTGAAATCAACCATCCGGGCGAACTTGCCAATGGTGATGAGTTCCAACCCTACGAGCGCGACGAGCGATTGGCCCGCCCCTGGGCCGTTCCCGGTACCCCTGGCTTGGAGCATCGCATTGGCGGCCTGGAAAAGGCCAACATTACCGGCAATGTGAGTTACGACCCCATTAATCACGAAAAAATGTGCATCCTGCGAGCGCAGAAAGTGGCGAACATCGCCGACGACATTCCGCTGCAAGAGCTGGATGGCCCCGATAGCGGTGAACTTCTGGTCCTCAGTTGGGGTGGCACCTACGGAGCCTGTGCCACGGCCGTACATACCGCGCAAAAGAGTGGCCAAAAGGTGAGCCACTGTCACCTCCGTTATTTGAATCCCTTCCCAAAGAATTTAGAAAAAATTCTGCGTAATTTCGACAAGGTGTTGATTCCTGAGTTAAATCTCGGTCAGCTCAATGCCGTCATTCGAGCTAAATTCTTGATCGACACCGTAGGCCTGAATAAGGTCCAAGGCAAGCCGTTTAGTGTTATTGAAATCGTCAACAAAATTAATTCGCTGCTCGGTTAACCCGACAGTTCCGCACCAATGAGCATTGAATCTACCCTTCCGGTTTTGAAACCTGCTGATTTTGCCAGTGATCAGGATGTTCGCTGGTGTCCCGGCTGCGGCGACTATGCCATCCTGGCCCAGATGAAAAAGATCCTCCCCTCGTTGGGTGTTCCCCGTGAGAAAATCGTCTTCATCTCGGGCATCGGCTGCTCGAGTCGCTTCCCGTACTACATGAATACTTATGGCATTCATTCGATACATGGTCGCGCGCCCGCAGTGGCGACTGGTCTGAAAAGCTGCCGTCCCGATCTGCAGGTGTGGGTCATCACCGGCGACGGCGACGGCCTTTCGATCGGCGGCAATCACTTGATGCATGCCATCCGCCGCAACATCGATCTCAACATTGTGTTGTTCAACAACCGCATCTATGGGCTGACCAAGGGACAGTATTCCCCCACTTCACCCTTAGGCAAAAAGACCAAAAGCTCCCCCATGGGGGCGGTCGACAATCCCCTACATCCCTTGTCGATTGCCATCGGTTGCGAAGCCACCTTTGTCGCCCGCAGTATCGACACCAACATCAAACACTTGGGCGATATCTTTAAACGAGCTGCCGAGCATCGTGGCACGGCCTTCGTCGAGGTCTACCAAAATTGCAACGTGTTCAACGACGGCGCGTGGGAGTATGCCAAGGACCGCGAAACCAGGGACGATACCACGCTCGAACTCGAGCACGGCAAGCCTTTGATCTTTGGCAAAGAACGCCAAAAAGGTGTCCGGTTGCACGGCCTCGATCCCGAAGTGGTCGAACTGGGCAAGGGAATCAGCGAAGACGATCTGCTGTTCCACGACGAACGTGCCCCCGAGCCGAGCCTGGCTTACCTCCTGAGCAGGATGCGCTACGAAGATGGCTTTCCCGAACCGATCGGGGTATTTCGCTGCGTGGATCGACCCCGCTACGACGACGAGGTCAACAAGCAGATCCATCAATCGCTCAAAGATAAAGGCAAAGGCGATCTAGAAACCCTGTTTAACTCTGGCGAAACATGGACCGTTAAATGATTCCTTGCCCCTCCTGTGGATTCGAAAACCTGGAAGGCGCTGATTTCTGTGATCAGTGCCAGAACTCGCTCTCCGACCTGAGCATTCCCCAGCCGCGCACGGCCGTTGAAAAAGGTTTGGTAAAAGACACCATCGAGCTACTCAAGCCACACAAACCGCTCACGGTTTCGCCAGAGGATACCGTAGGCGAAGTACTGCAAAAAATGGTGGCTGAGTCGATCGGTTGCGTGATGATAGTCGAAAGGGACGAGATTCGCGGAATCTTCACCGAGTTCGACGCCCTGATGAAGGTCAATACGGACGCCGCGACCCTGGCCGACCGACCGATCAGCTCCCTCATGACTGCTTGCCCTGTGACGGTAGAAATCGATCACAAAATCGCCTTCGCCCTCCACCGCATGCACGTCGGCGGCTACCGCCATGTGCCAGTGCTCTCCAAGGGAAAACTAATCGGCGTCACCTCCATTCGCGACATTCTCAACTATCTGGCCGAACGCATCGTCACCTCCGCATAAAGCCGCGTCCGCTAGTCGCGCGGTCGTCCTCAATCATCTGCAAGATTGCGCCCGCAGTTCATCGATTGGTTTGTCCTGCTGTGGTTTCCGCAAGGGGCGACCCGACGCGGCCTGTCGACGGACGGCGTCCTCGGCAATCGCAGCAATATCGCCATGGAATCGCTCCGAAATCCCGCGGCGCGTGCAATGGATCTCGTCAAGGATGGATTCCGTCTGTGGCCAATTGCATTTATTCATCGGTTTCCAATTCAAGAAGTGGGTCCTTTGCTGATTGGTCATCAAGCCTACTGGCCGCTATCATTCAGAAAGAATACTCCGAGCTTCCCCGAGACTTCATGGGGTTTTAGCCCAGAGTTCGCAAAGGTGCAGAGGATTGCTCAGATACGACCTTGGAAATCTTCTCTGCGCCTCCGTGACCTCTGTGTTTTCAAGAGATCATTGCAAAAGCTGAACAATCATCATGTCCTCGTCACTTTCAACCCAAACCGCCGCCGAGGTTGCCAGAAGAGTAGAGTCGTTGCTGGCCGACTTTCAAACCGAACCAGAAAGTCCGCTCCCGGTCGAAGTGCATCAAGCCCTCTATCTCGCCCGGCAATTGCAACTCCAGGCCACGGCGCTGCAAACTCCAGCCGAGCGCCGTCAGCAGGCGGAGCTTGACCGGATGATCCAGTCCCCTGGCGACAAGGCGACTCTCATGCAGCTTACCGATCAGGCATTCCGCGCACGACTGCCCCACCGTGCTGCCGACCAGATGATTCACATTCTTGACGTGCAGGGGGTGCCCCGGTTTTTTAGCACGCTTGATCGCACATTGCTCAAAGGTTTTCAATCCTTTGGCGCTTATCTGCCCGGCGTGACGATGCCGTTCGTTAAAGAAAAAATGCAGCACGAGACGGCCAATGTCATCCTGCCGGCCGAGGAAGAATTGCTCCGCGAATACCTCCGCCAGCGACGCGCGGCGGGACTGCGAATGAACGTCAACTTTCTCGGCGAAGCGCTACTCGGAGAAGTGGAAGCTGAGCGGCGGCTCCAAACCTATCTCGCTGCGCTCCAACGTCCGGAGCTGGAAGTCCTTTCGATAAAAATCTCAACGATCTACTCACAGATTTCCCCCTTGGCGCGCGAGCATACGGTTTCCGTGCTCTGTGACCGTTTGGAACTCCTGCTTCGCGCCGCAACAAAATACCAGTTCGTACGCCATGATGGAGTGCGTGTTCCAAAATTCGTGTATCTAGACATGGAAGAATATCGCGACATGACCCTTACCACCGAGGTGTTCCTCCGCACGCTCGAGCGCAAGGGACTCGAACAAGCACGGGCCGGCATCGCCCTGCAAGCGTACATTCCTGATTCCTTTGCCGCGCAGCAGCAAATTACTACCTGGGCCCGCGAGCGCCATTCCGCAGGTGGGGCACCGGTAACGATCCGCCTCGTCAAAGGTGCCAACATGGAAATGGAACGCGTCGAGGCTAGCTTGCATGGCTGGCCCCAGGCACCCTTCCAGCACAAACTCGACACCGACGCCAACTACCATCGCATGCTCCAATTCGGCATGCAGCGAGAAAACCTCGCCGCCGTGCATCTGGGTATCGCTTCGCATAACTTGTTCACACTCGCCTACGGTCTGGTGCTGGCCACTCAAGTCAATGCACTCGACTCGGTGCAGTTCGAGATGCTCGAAGGGATGGCCAACCACCAACGGCGGGCTCTCTTTGACCTCACGCAGAATGTACTGCTCTACGCCCCCGCCTGTCGACAGGAAGAGTTTATCAACGCCATCGGCTACCTGGTGCGCCGCCTTGATGAAAACACGGGCGAAGAAAACTTCCTACGGCACGCCTTCCGACTCTCCGTCAACAGCCCTGAATGGCAACAACTTGCCGCTGGTTTCGCCGCGTCGTTCGCACGAATTGACTCGCTTCCGAGTGAACCGCGGCGGACGCAGGACAGGAGTCAAGAGTCAAGAGCCAAGAGTCGAGAGCCAGAATCGTCTGGCTCTCGACTCTCGACCCTTGACTCTCAGCTTTTCAGCAATGAACCTGACACCGATTGGAGCCTCCCGGAAAACGACGCGTGGGGCAGGGGAATTCTCGCGGCCTGGAAAGGGAAGTGCGACGCTCACGCTATCGAAGTGCCGTTGATCGTCGCCGGGGAAGAGATCGTCGCCGACCGTGACCGGCGAGATTCGCGTGATCCCTCACGACCAGGAGTTGTCGTCGCTCGATACTCCCAAGCCAGCGCCGACGATGTTGTGGCGGCAGTCGCTTGTGCGCAGCAAGATCGCTCTGGTTGGCGATCTCTCTCACCTGCCGATCGCACGAAGATTCTCGACCGGGTTGCCGACACACTTTCCGCCCGACGTGGAGCTCTCCTGGGAGCCATGCTCGCCGAAGGGGGAAAACTGCTCACCGAGAGCGATCCCGAGGTCTCGGAAGCGATCGACTTCTGCCGGTGTTACTCCCGCAGTGCCGAGGAGTTTTATCATCTGCAGGGAATTGAAGCCGAAGGTCGCGGCGTAGTGGTCGTCGTCTCCCCGTGGAACTTCCCACTGGCCATTCCGGGTGGCGGCGTGGCAGCAGCACTCGCGGCAGGCAACACGGTCATTCTTAAACCGGCCAGCGACACCGTGCTCATCGCCTACCTGCTCTGCGAATGTTTCTGGTCGGCCGGAGTGCCGCGCACCGCACTGCAATTTTTGCCGTGCAGCGGCGGCACGGTCGGCCAACTGCTCGTCACCCACGACTCGGTCGACGCCGTGATCCTCACCGGCGGCACCGAGACCGCGTTGCACATGCTTGCTGCCAAACCGACGATGAATCTCGCCGCCGAGACCGGCGGCAAGAACGCCACGATCGTCACGGCGCTGGCCGACCGCGACCTGGCCATCAAAAACGTCCTGCATTCTGCCTTCAGCCACAGCGGCCAAAAGTGTTCCGCCACTTCGCTACTGATTCTCGAAAGCGAAGTCTACCACGATCGCAAATTCCGCGAATTGCTCGTCGATGCCGTTGAGAGTCTCGAAATTGGATCTGCGTGGGAACTGCCGACCAAGGTTGGCCCGTTGATCCGCCCCCCCAGCGGCGATTTGGAACGGGGACTTAAGGAACTCGAGCCGGGCGAATCCTGGGCCGTGCGGCCAAGTTTCCACATCGACGACAATCCCCACCTGGTCGGCCCCGGTGTTAAATGGGGTGTTCTTCCTGGAAGTGTCACGCACATGACCGAGTTCTTTGGCCCGCTCTTGGGAGTGATGGAGGCCCGCGACCTGCACGATGCCATCGACCTCGTGAACGCTACCGGCTACGGACTCACCTCGGGGCTGGAAAGCCTCGACGACCGCGAGCACCAACTCTGGCAGGAGGGCATCCGGGCGGGCAACCTCTACATCAATCGCCCCACCACCGGAGCGATCGTCCTGCGGCAACCCTTCGGCGGCATGGGCAAGAGCGCCGTAGGCCCAGGCATCAAAGCCGGCGGCCCCAACTACGTCGCCCAATTCATGCGATTCCATAGTAGCCGCGATCTAACGGATCGCAGGTCCGACCTAGGCGACACCGGCCTCGACGATTTCTGCGAAAACTTGCGCATGGCTGCCGCCCGTGGTGCAATCCCCACCACCGATTGCGAGCTAGTTGTCACCGCCGCCCAAAGCTACGAACACTGGATGGCCGAGGAGTTCGACCGCGCCCACGATCACTTCCGCCTGGTGGGCGAAGACAATTTCCGCCGCTATTTGCCGCTGGCCGAAGTAAGGGTCCGTGTCCACTCAGACGACTCGCCTTTTGAACTCTTTGCCCGCGCGCTGGCCTCAAGAACCGCTGGTTGCCGCACGGTCATAAGTTTCCCCCCTGAACTCGATTCACCCATCGTAGCGATGCTTGACGAACTCACCGACAGTTGGGCTGGCGCAATCGAGTTTGTCACAGAATCCGACACCGACCTGGCCCAAGCCTTGCGCGAAGGCCACATCGACCGCCTCCGCTTCGCCCAGCCAGAGCGAGTTCCCTACACGTTGCGGACCGCCGCCGCCCTGAATGGCGACTACCTAGCCGACGCACCTGTCAGCCACCATGGCCGCATTGAACTCCTGTGGTATTTCCAAGAGCAAACCCTTACCCACGTCTACCACCGCTACGGCAACCTGGGAGCACGGATCGCGGAAGAAAGGGCACCTGTGGCATGAAGAATGATTCTAGTGTACTGGTTCAACCGAACGTTGAGTTTGGAGTGGTTTGAGTTCGCAAGTTAAAGTGGACTAAAAGCAGTATTTCTGGATTGCGTTTTGCGCTTTATGCTGGAAGCAAGGTGTGCTTTGTTCCTCTGAAGACATAACTATTACCTCCTTCTCACCCAACGTCCTCTCTTGACACCGTGTCCTCGCAGGCTATACTTCGGATATACATTCGAAAAGAGAGAGATCAGAGATCATGCTCACCAAGATTCAGAAATGGGGCAACAGCCAAGGCCTGCGGATCAGCAAACAACTGCTGGAAAGTGCCAGTTTGGCTGTTGGCGATGAAGTCGTTGTAGAAGTAAGTGATGGCTCGATTGTCGTCGCTCCGGCCCAACAGGTTCGCGGCAAGTACCATCTCGAGAAGCTTGTCCGTCAGATACCAAAGAGTTACCAGCCGACCGGAGAAGAGTGGGGTAGTCCCGGCGGAAAGGAAGTGTGGTAGGTGGGAGCCTACATTCCCAAGAAGGGTGACTTCGTAGCTCTAACCTTTGACCCGCAAACCGGACATGAACAAAAAGGGCGTCGACCGGCCCTCGTTGTGAGCAACGACTTGTTCAATCGTCACACGGGAATGGCAGTCGCCTGCCCCATTACCAACACGGATCGCCAGTATCCCTTCCATGTCGCGGTCGGAGATGGCATCGCAGTTACGGGCTTCGTCATGGTGGATCAGGTGAAGTCCATCGATTTCCGTGCCCGCCATGCGAAACGTATTGGCAAAGCTCCTAGTTCCCTGCTGAATGAAGTGCTCGCTGTGCTGGACGCGTGTATTTATTGAATAGTTTGCAGGGCGTTTGTCAAATTCGCGAATAGAATTAACGTCCTCCCCAGAATAACGCATCCAATATCTCGCTCCCTTTGGTAAGGAACGCTGGACTCGCTTGGTGTCCTTGTTCAGTAACTTCGCAAACTCTTCCTTCGTCGCTTTACCATACGGTCCGAGATCAACCCTCTGCAAAGCGACACGAGCTGCCTTCACTGCTCCCTTCGTCCGAAGACCACGAACCGTAGATGCTCCCACACTTGCGTAAGCAACATAGTTTCGAATTGCTTTGATGTCTTGCGGTTTCATACCGACATGCTCCTATCTCGAGAAGCCCTGTTATCACTTCTACCGAACTCCAAGACAAGGCATCCCGAAATCCTCGATTACTGCAGCAGGGGCAAGATGCACTAATGAGAGTAGCCTTGACAAACCATAAATATGGTATTATGGTTTGAGTATGAAGACTACCGTAGAAGTCCCCGACAATCTCTATCGCCAGATCAAGGCCCAAGCAGCACTCCAGGGGCAAACTGTAAAGACGTTTTTTATCGAAGCTTTGAGTGAAAAGCTTGGCGGGAAACATGCATCGCCGTCTGACGACGATCACGGATGGAAAGCAGTTTTCGGCAAAGGAAATAAAAAAGAACTCGCTGAGGTTCAAAGGATAATCGACGAAGGGCAAGTTGTCGATCTTCGGGGCTGGGATCTGCCACAGTAAGCTACCCCATGATTCTGGATACGAATGCAATTACTGCCCTTCTAGAAGGTGATAAGCGACTCGGTAAGCTTCTTGGTTCGGCTGAGTATCATCATCTGCCACTCAACGTCACCGCCGAATACTTGTATGGACTACGGAGTCTTCGGAAAGGCTCAAAACTGCCATCGCTATTCCGCAAGCTGGAAGCCAAAAGTGACACTCTCATCCCTGATCGTGGAACCGCCGATTGGTATGCCGCAATACGTCATGCACTGCGACTCAAAGGAACCCCCATCCCGGAGAGTGACCTCTGGACTGCCGCTTTAGCTAAGCAATATGAACTGAAGATTGTCAGCCAAGATCACCACTTCGGTCTGATCGATGGCATCCAGCGTTTAGGCTGGTAGACTTACTATCGATTTACCTCGCGCCCCACTTCCCACGGCGCAAACTCCTCCCCGCCGCTGATGTTGGTCCAGTTCATTTCCACCCACTCGCGAGGATAGCCGGGGTTGAACGGGACCACGTTGGTGAGCCGGTCGCGCAATTCCTGCGGCAAATCCCAATCGCCAGCCGGAAGCCAATCGGCCACCTGCTCTTCCCGTTTCGCACCGACCAACACCGCCGTCACACGGCGATCGCCCAACAGCCACGCTAGCGCAACTTGTGCCGCGCTCACGCCCGTTTCCTTGGCGACGGCCACGACCTCATCGATGATGCGAAAGCTTTCGTCGTTCCAGTAGCGCGGCAGATCGACACTGGCCCGCAGTCCGACGCGAGAGTCTTTATCAGGGCCCCGCTCTTTGTCGTACTTGCCTGCCAACAGCCCCCCGGCAATCGCACTCCAGCAGAGCATTCCCATCCCCTGGTCGGCACAGGCGGGAAGCACTTCCCGCTCGATGTCGCGCCGTAGCAGGTTATACAGGTGTTGGGCACTGACGATGCGGGTGAGCCCCAGTTTGTCGGCCAGGGCATTCGCCTTCACCATCTGCCAACCAAAAAAGTTGCTGCAACCCAGGTAGCGCACCTTGCCGCTGTGGACCAGATCATCGAGGGTCCGCAGAGTTTCCTCCAGCGGCGTGAAGGGATCAGGCCCATGCAACTGGAAGAGATCGATAAAGTCGGTCCCCAATCGCCGCAAGCTCGCTTCGACTGACGAAAGAAGGTGTTTCCGAGAGAGCCCCTTGGCATTGGGCGAATCGTCCATGCGAAACCAACACTTGGTCGCAATCACCAGTTCGTCGCGATGATGCGCAGCGACTGCCTTGCCCAGAATTTCCTCAGAGATCCCCTTCGAATACATGTCGGCAGTGTCGATGAAGTTGCCACCTCCCTCGATGAAGCGGTTGGTAATGGCAATGGCTGCCTTCTCGTCGCAACCCCAACCTTCCATGCCAAAGGTCATTGTCCCCAAGCAGACCCGCGAGACCAACAGTCCCGATTCACCCAGATAGCGATATTTCATGCGACGCGCTCCGCGGTACAGTTCCCGACAAAGCCGCTATGATAACAGATTTGCGCAAAAGTGTTCAGAAGGCGCAACGCCCAGGGATTGCAATCCCTGGGCGTCATGGGCGTTACCGGCAATCCAGCTTTCCCTGATCCTGCTTGCGCATTTTCCACGCGGCGGCGGCATATTCTCTGTCGAGTCGAGCCAGGCGCACCTTGCGCACGTCCAGCGTCCGCTTACCACCCGTGGGAAGCTTCACCAGCACGAACGGCAGACATACCGCTTTCACCTTCATCGGCACGCCCCCCGCCTCGGGAAGGTAGCTAATTCGCACCGTCTCCTCGCGTTTGTGAGAGAAATCATCGCAACACCAAAAGAACGAGGGAAAATCATAGAACACGTGCAATAGCGATACAAAATCCCCCACACGGATTTCCTCCGGTGCAAGGGGCTTCGCTAATGAGCACCCGCTGTCTGTATCTCTCATTGCAGATTGTGTCTGTCGAAAATTTGCCATAGAGAACAGGACCGCGCCGAGCAGGCAAGGTTCGGTAACTTGTGCGCGTTTCTTGAGCATTTCTAGCTAATTGACCGTGAGCAACCAACCATCGAACCAGCCCACATCCCCACCCCCGCCATCAACAATCCCGCAAGTTGCTGGGGAAAATAGTCTCCCAGCGATGTCGCCATGAACAGCATCCAAGTGCCGACGCCCAGCACGATTGACGTCAGCGCCCCCGCATTGGTCGCGCGTTTCCAGTGCAGCCCACATACCAACGGCACGAACGCGCCAACCAGCGGAACCTGATAACTGCTCGACACAAGATCGTAAACCGACGTGCCGTGCATGATGATCGAGTACACTAGCACTCCCGCGGTAAACACCAGCACCGTCCGTCGCATCAGGCGCAGTTCTTGGGCATCGCTCATCTCGGGCCACGCATTCTTCAGCACGTTTTGCACAAACACCGTTGCCGGCGCGAGAATCGTCGAGGAGGCCGTCGACAGAATTGCCGACAACAGCGCTCCGAAGAACAACACTTTGGTCACTGCCGGCATGTGCGTCATGACGAGCGTCGGCAACACATGCTGCGGATCTCTTTCCACTAGCTCGGCAGTCTCCGAGGGCATGATCACGAGGCTACACGCCACGATGAACATCGGCACGAAAGAAAACAGGAGATAGGCAGAGCCACCGATGATTGGCCCCCACACGGCGATGTTTTCTCGCTTCGCCGACATCACCCGCTGAAACACATCCTGCTGCGGAATCGAGCCGAGCATGATCGTGATCCCCGCCCCGAGATAGAACATGGTTTCTTTGAACGTGAGCGGCGGGAAGAATTCGAGCATGTCCTGTCGGGAGGCTACCTCGATGACCTTGGCGGGTCCTCCCGCTAAATTTCCCGCCATGACTGCGATCGCTGTCAAACAAACGACGATGATCACCATCTGGATCGTATCTGTGACGGCGACCGACCACATGCCGCCGAAATACGTAAACAGCAGCACGACCACCGTCCCCAACCAAGTCCCAGCGAGCGGGCTGATCAGGCCATCGGTCAGCAACGAAAACACTATCCCCATCGCGGTAATCTGCGCCGCGACCCACCCCAAATACGAGATGAGACTCACCCCCGAGCAAAAGAGTTCCACTGCCACGCCATACCGCTGGCGATAAAAATCATTGATCGTCAACAGCGACATGCGGTACAGCTTACGTGCGAAGAACAGCCCCACCAGGATCAAACAAAACGACGCCCCCCACGGATCCTCCGCCGTCTCAACCATCCCTCCTTCGAGAAATTTCGCCGGGATGCCGATCACCGTCTCTGACCCAAACCAGGTGGCGAACGTCGTGCCAATGATAACCCCCATCGGCAACGCCCGCCCCGCAACGGTGTAGTCCGCCGTATTCTTCACACGCCGCGCAAACCAGAGCCCCATCGCGATGGAAGCCAGGAGATAGAGAGTGACAAAGAGAATGAGCATGGCAACTTGGCCCCCGCCCGAGAAAAATGATTCGTATCATGGTCCCTGGGCCGTGTCTTCTCCTTCTCAACTCATGGCCGGAGGACCCTGCTAAGGATCCGATGCATTCAGAAACTCTTCCAGATTTGGATACCCATCCCCATCCGAATCGCCGAGGTGATCATCGACCGTGGCATCTAGCCCGTGCAAAGTTTCCCAATCATCCGGCATACCATATACATCACCGTGGACAGGCGGATTGTTTGATTGATACTCTGAAGCGGTATTATCGCGAATGTCGCAGATCAAATCGACCAGTCTTCTACTTTTAAGCCAGGCACTTTGGCGAAGTCGGCTATGTTTCGGGACAGTAGGATATCGTCGCGGGAAAGCACAATCGCGGAAATCTTCAAATCCATCGTACCAATTCGCACGCGCGCTTTCCGTAAACGCTGAAACTCTTGAGCAGCTTTTGCATCGAAGTCCAAAATAGGGATGGAACGGTAATTATCCAAATGTATCCGGAGTCTGCGATAGGCTTCCAATTGCCTATCCACTGATCTTGCTTTAGCAAGATATGCCATCGAACCACGCATTTGCTCTTCATAGCAGATGATTGTCGTGGCAACTTCCTCCTCCGGTACTTCCGCAAGTCGTTCGCGCAATCCGCTACGTCTCTTCCGCCCCAGTCGAGCAGACTCATATGATCTGAATCTAGCACGAACATCAGATGTCACTTTTGTTTTCGACGAGATGAAACTGGTCGGAGCGAACGCCGGTACTCACGACCCAACTTCATCGCCTTTTCATAGATAGCGTCGTCGTGAAATGTCCCCGCAATTCTTTCCCACCAAGGAACCGCAGGGTGCGCGCCCTCCAATTGGCATTTGAGTCTAGCGAGTTCTTGCTCGACGGCTTCAATTCGTTTTTCTAATTGCTTTTCTGTCATGCCAGGGTTCCCGGGGAGCCTATTAACTTCGCCGCAGTAGTCGGAAGTATTCTACTTTCATATTTAGAAAATCCCCATCCCAAAACGCTTATATTGTTAAATTCAGCCATCTTTAAGGGAAGTGGTACTGGCAATGCACTTCGGGACTGCTGCGCGTCATGCTTTTCCCTGATCATCTTACCCCTATCGGATCCGACGCATTCAGAAACTCTTCCAGATTCGGATACCCATCCCCATCCGAATCGCCGAGGTGATCATCGACCGTGGCATCTAGCCCGTGCAAAGTTTCCCAATCATCGGGCATGCCATCGTCGTCGCTGTCGACAGGCGGATTGGCAGATTCAAACGCGGACCAGCCCCCCACGTCAGCTTGCGAATTGATTAGCCCTCCCGTGCCGGACCGCACTTGCTCGATGATGCGCATGTCTACTGCATCTCGCCGGGGAAGTGTTGCCCCTGCCGCATCGAGTACTGCGACGTAAGCATCCTTGGCTGACTGTGTGGTGACCGGTGCCACTTCAAAGGGTTCGGTCCGCTTGTTTTCCGGCTGAGCGTGGCTCACCAATTTCCAGAAGTCACCATTCTTCGCTCCTGCACCTTCCTGAAAATTACCCTCCTGATACATCTCCGTCGACGGGCCCCCCACTTTGAAGGCAGGCCCGTTCGGGCGGAGGATGTAGTTGCCCACGTAGTTCATCCGCAGAGGGTCTTCGGCTGAGTAGCCGTTGCTGTCGCAGATGACGTTGTTGCGAAAGTCGAACAAAATGCTTCCCGGGCCATAGGTTCCAGGTCGCGGGCTACGGGTGCGGTGGTGGGCGTAGAGGTTGTGATGAAAGCTCACTCGCCCATTGCACCGCACGAGGGAACCGAATCCGTGGTCCCCCTTGTGATGCGCGCCGTGGTTAAGCGACTCTGCAATGAGACACCACTGTACCGTGACGTTGTCGATCCCCGCCCCCGACACGGTACAACACTCGTCCGTCGACCAACTGGCCGACGAGTGGTCGAGTATCACGTCGCGCGACGGGGTACCAATCGTCACCGCATCGGGCTCAAAAGTCTTTCCCTTGGCTAGGAGCGCGGCTGCTGGCTCGTCCCCAGGACGAAATCGCAGGTGTCGCACGACCACCTGGGGAGCGCGAATTGTGAAATTAAAATTCTTCAAACAGACTCCGCACCCAGGTGCCGACTGTCCCGCAATCGTGCAATACGGTTCACGGCATTCCAGCTCACGCTCCAGCGGAATGATGCCCGCAACGCGAAAGAGAATATAGCGTGGCCCCTTCGCTTCAACCGCCGCGCGAAGACTTCCCGGACCGGAGTCGTTGAGATTGGTGACAAAGAGCACCCGCCCGCCGCGTCCACCTTGGGCGTACGCGCCGAAGCCTTCAGCTTCGGGGAAGGCGGGTAGAACGTCGCCAGAGTAAGCGCAAATTGATGTGATGCCAGTGAGCAAAAGTGCGATGCATGTTCGAATTACTATGTTGTTCATCGGTACCACTCAAAACACGGGCTCGATCTGCTTCAGCCGCGCTTCGGTCTGCACCATCAGTGCATCCTCCGCCGCTTCATCAGCAGCCTCATAGGTAACGCTGAATCGCAAGTACGACCCCGCGTCGTCCCATGGCACGGTGCAGATCGATTGCTCCTTGATGAGATACTGGCTCGCTGCTTCGGCATTCTCAAATGTCTGCCCGCTTCCCAGTCCCTTGGGCGCCGGAGTGTAAAGGAAATAAGTCCCCCCAGGCATTGTGCATTGAAAACCACAGCGGCCGAGCGTTGCGACCAGTTTTTCCATACGCCGCTTGTATTTAGCATGAATCCGTGCAGGGATCGCCGGGTCGTCGAGCGCGGCGGCAGCCGCTTTTTGGATCGCGATGAATTGTCCCGAATCGAAGTTGTCCTTCACATCGGCAAACGCGCTGACGATTCGCTCGTTGCCGCACACCCAGCCCAGTCGCCAGCCGATCATGTCAAAACCCTTCGACATCGAATGCAGTTCGACCCCCACTTCCTTCGCCCCTGGCACGGCCAGGAAACTGTTCGGCTCGCGATCAAACGAGAGCAAGCCGTGGGCCGCGTCCTGCACCACAACGATGTTGTTTTCCCGGGCAAAGCGAATGACCGCTTCGTAAAAATCGCGCGGGGCCGTTTTGCCGGTAGGGCTGTTAGGATAGCAGAGCACCAACAGCTTGGCAGACGCGAGCATGTCGCTGGGAATCGCAGCCAGGTCCGGCAGGAAATTGTTCTCCGCCAATAGGGGCAATTTGTAGACACGGCCACCGTAGTAGACCGTGTGCGTACCGGCCACCGGATAACCGGGCACGGTCATCAGCGTCACGTCCCCCGGATTGATAAACACCGTAGGTAACATCGCCAATGCTGACTTCGACCCAATGCAATGATTGATTTCCGTCACAGGATCGAGTGACACGCCATACTGCCGCTGCATGAACCGCGCGACCGCTTCCTTGTAAGCAGCAATGCCATTGTCGGCATAACCACGGTTCTCCGGCTTACCGATCTCCTCGGCCATCGTCCGCAGCACCAGTTCGTCCGCCACGCCGTCGTTCTCACCGATTCCAAAATCCAAGAGCTTCCGCTCGGGATGTTCTGCCAGCGCTTGCCGCTTAGCGCGTTTGATCTTCTCAAACTTGTAGATGGCCGTCCCCTTGCCATACTGAGCACCGCCGATGCGGTCGGCAAACAAGGCTTGAAAATAAGGATCGCTCATGGGTGTCTCAAGGATTCGCAGACAGGAAAGAATCAAACCCGCCAGCGTACAAGAAGCCCTGTTGGGGGGCAAGGAGCAGACTTTTCGAACCCAGTTGAAGTCTCAAAGTGGCAAGTAAATCACTTGTCCCATCCATTCATCGACAGTTGACTCCTTGGCAAGGAACAAAAGCTTGTCTGTCGCCTGAACTATTGCCATTCGATGAGGCACTACTATCACTCTTGGCATTGACTCAGCAGATTCGACGCGGCGATACGCAGCATCTGGCATCGTTGAACTATCACGCGTAACAACGACACGCTGATGTTCCGATGCGAGCTGAAGTATTAATTCGTCGTCGCAACCGCTTAGACCAATATCTTGGACTCGGACCCAATCTACCTGAGAATCTCTACGACGAGATGCCTTGAGGATGTGATTATCCAAATCTTCATCTGCCAGATAGCAAAGCATCAAGACAATCCAGCGGAGGACTTGCGAGCAAGTAAGCGGGCACGGAACTCACCTGCACAAGGACGCGCTTCGATTTTTTTACGCAACCGTTGAATTTCCTCGTTCCGGCTCTTGAGGTAGTTATCTAGTTCTTCTCGATTCTGCAGATAGAAAGCAATGGCCGCATAAACCGCGCTGAGGGATATCGCAGGGAACCGTTCAGCTATCTCCTCTGCGCTGGCCCCCTCGTGAAACGCGTCCACGACCGAATTGAGAGTTACGCGAGTATTCTCAACATGAATGACGCCAGAGGCATCTTCCTGAAGAGGGATCTTGCACGTATCGAGTGTCATCGCTGGATCTCCTGAAAAATTCTGTTCTTATTTGATTATACCACGCTAGAATGCCTTGACATAGCAGGAATTCCTGATGTTCGCACGTCCCACTTCCCGCCCCCTCCAACACCCTCCTGCAACCGGTTACAATAACCTTCTGATCACACGTCGGAATTTTGCTTTTGGAGGGAACCATCTTGTCGCAGCCATTTGTCCATCTGCATTGCCATAGCCACTACAGCCTGCTCGACGGGGCGAGCCCCATCAAGAAGCTTGTCGACCGCGCAAAAGAGTTGGGGATGAACGCCCTCGCGCTCACCGACCATGGCAATCTCTACGGCGCTTTGCAATTTTACCAGGCGTGTCGTGATGCCGAGATCAATCCGATTCTTGGCTATGAGGCGTACGTTTCGCCGGGAAGCCGGTTTGAAAAATCGGGCGCCGCCAGTAGCAAGGAAGCGAGTTTTCATCTCACGCTACTCGCGCAGAATCGCATCGGGTTTCAGAATCTGATCAAACTCTCTAGCCGGGCGTTTCTCGAAGGATTTTATCACAAACCGCGCATCGACCGCGAGTTGCTCGCCGACCACGCCGAGGGGATCGTCTGTCTGAGTGGCTGCGTATCGGGCGAATTTAGCCGGTCGTTGCTCAATGGCAACAACCCGGCCACCGAGGAACAAATCGCCCAAGCAACGAGTATCGCCGAGTGGTTCAGCCAGGTGTTTGGCAATCGGTATTTCATCGAGATTCAGAACAACGGTCTCGATATCCAGAAACAGGCGATGGAAGCAGCGCTGGTGGTTGCCCAGCGAGTCGGCCTGCCGGTGGTCGCCACGAGTGATGCCCACTATGTGCGGCAAGAAGATGCCGAAGCGCAGGACGTGCTGTTGTGTATCAATACAGGAAAATTCCGGACTGACACAAACCGCATGAAAATGGAGGGAGATCAATTCTTCTTGCGGAGTCCCGACGAGATGTATGCGGCGCTCCCCGGTTGCGAGGAGGCCCTCGAGCGATCCCAGGAAATCGCCGACTCGGTCCACATCGATTTGGAGCTCGGCAAACGCCACTTCCCCAGCTTCAAGCCACCCGAAGAGAAGCACTCCGAAGATTACTTGCGCGAGCTGTGCCTCGCTGGCCTCAAAGAGCGTTACGCCAATGAGCCCGCACGTTGGAACGGGGACGACCTCTCGCAAGAAGTCCACGACCGCTTAGACCGCGAACTCGGCGTGATCACCAAGCTCGGCTTCTGCGACTACTTCCTCATCGTGTGGGACTTTGTCCGCTTTGCGGTCGAGCAAGGAATCCCCTGCACAGCACGCGGTTCGGGCGTCGGTTCGCTGGTGTGTTACGCCCTGAAGATGAGCCACGTCTGTCCACTCAAGTACGATCTCTTGTTCGAGAGGTTCCTCGATGAGAGTCGTCTCGAAGCGCCTGATATCGACATCGACTTTTGCAAGGAACGCCGCGGCGAGGTGATTCAATACGTCAAGGACAAATACGGCGCCGCCAACGTCGCCCAGATCGGCACGTTCGGAACCCTCGCCGCGCGAGCCGCCATCCGCGATGTCGGCCGCACACTTGGCATGCCGATTTTTCGTGTCGATCAGGTCGTGGCGATGGTGCCCGACCAGCTAGGCATTTCCATCGACAAGGCGCTCGAGCAGAGCGACGAACTTAAAAAGACTTACGAAGCTGATGGCGAAATCCGCGAGCTATTGGATCTTGCCCGCAAGATCGAGGGTCTGGCACGCAATGTCGGCACCCACGCGGCGGCGGTAGTCATCGCCGAGAAACCCGTTGAAGAGTTTGTGCCGCTGCAGCATGTGAAGGGCAAGACAGAAGTCATCACCCAATGGGCGATGGGGGACGTCGAGCGTGCCGGCCTGTTAAAGATGGATTTCCTTGGCTTACGAAATCTCACGATCCTCGCCCGCACGATTGAATTGGTCGAGCATTCGCGCGGCGAGCGGATCGATCCCTACCAATTTCCGCTCGACGACCAGGAAACGTTTGATCTCTTGTGCCGGGGCGAAACCAAGGGCATCTTCCAACTTGAATCGGGCGGCATTCGCGATCTGTTGCAGCGGATGAAGCCCGATCATTTCCGCGACATCATCGCCACCAACGCCCTTTACCGTCCCGGCCCGCTGGAAGGGGGGATGGTCGACGACTACATCGAAGTGAAACATGGCCGCAAAGAGGCCGAGTATCCCCATCCCGCGATGCGAGAAATTCTTGCCGAGACCCACGGGGTGATGGTGTACCAGGAACAGGTCATGCGGATTCTCAATCGTCTCGGGGGCATCCAGCTCTCCAACGCGTACACCTGCATCAAGGCGATCAGCAAGAAAAAGCTGCCGATGATTGCCAAGTATCGCGAGGAGTTCATCGCTGGTGCCCACAGCCAGGGGCTCGACAAGAAAAAGGCCGCTGAGCTGTTCAGCATGATCGAGAAATTCGCTGGCTACGGTTTTAATAAGAGCCATTCCACTGCCTACGCCCTCATCGCCTATATGACGGCCTATCTCAAGGCGCACTACCAAGTCGAGTTCATGGCCGCCCTGCTGTCGTGCGACATCCCGGGCCGCAATTTCAAAAGCAAAGACGCTCTGGTCGAGCATCTGGAAGATTGCCGGCGAATGGAGATCGAGGTCGTCTCGCCGAGTGTGAACACATCCGGCCCGGATTTCTTGGTCCGCGAGGGGAAGATCCTCTTCGGTCTCAGCGCGATTAAGGCCTGCGGCACCGGCGCCGCCGAGGCAATCGAAGCCGAGCGGAAAAAGCACGGCTCCTTCAAGAGCCTCTTCGATTTTTGCGAACGGGTGGATCCACAACTCTGCAACCGGGCCACCATCGAGGCACTCATTAAAGCCGGCGCGTGCGATGAGTTGGGTGGTCATCGCGCACAGCTCATGATACTTTTGGAACGGGCCTTGCAAGCAGGGGCTGCCGCAGCATCGGATCGCCGCTCGGGTCAGATCGGACTGTTCGACGATGAAGACGAACCGGCAGACCCAGCCGGTGCTGCCGATATGCCCAACGTTGCCCCGTGGGAAGAAAAAGATCAACTGACGCGCGAGAAGGAGGTGCTTGGTTTTTATCTCACCAGCCATCCCCTGGCCGAGCACGAACAGATCATCCGCACTTACTGCTCACACACCAGCCAGTCGTTGGCCAACCTGGCCCACCGCGATGAGGTCCACCTCGGTGGAATGCTCGCGGCGATCAAGTTTTCACACACCAAGAATCCGCGCGCTGGCAGCACCCACACCAAGTACGCCATGTGGGATTTGGAAGATCTCGACGGCATCGTCCGCTGCATCATGTGGCCGGAACAGTTCGCCGAGTACGGTCACTTGGTCGTCCCCGATGCCATCCTGGCCGTCATCGGCAAAGTCGACCGCCGCGCCGGCAGCGAAGAGACCAACCTCATCGTCGACAAACTGTTGCCGCTCGATGAGATGGAAAAACAATTCTCCAGCGGCATGGTGATCCGCATTCGCGAACAAGAACACGGCGCTTCGGGCCTGGAAAAACTCAAAGAGATCGTCCGCGGCTATCCCGGCAAGAAGCGGCTCCGGCTGCGACTTGACCTGGCCACTGGCGGCCAGGTCTGGCTCGATAGCAACTCAACCGGCGTGGAGGCCTCGGCTGAACTCAACCAACGGATCGACGAACTTTTGGGCGAAGGCAACCGCATCATGGAACGCGCCGCCCCCCAAAAAGACCGCACCCCCCCACGCCACCCCTCCAAAGTTTAACCGCGATTGTTTGCCGCGAAGCAAATCGCATTGTTAGCCACGACGCGGAGCGCCAGCGCAGCGGAGCGCATAGCCCCAGATACCCCCATGCCCCACTCCATCACGCACCTCATCGCCGAGTGGTCTCCCTTCGATGCTGCAGCCCACCTGCGCGCTCTTGTCCGCAGCCAGGTTCAGTCCGGTGAGCGAGTGGCCGTCCTCATTCTCTCCGCCAACCCCGAGTCCCGTGCCGAAATCGAAGCTCTCGGTGCCACTTGCGTTTTCGTGCGTAGGCGTTGGCAATTTGACCCGTTTGCCTTGCGCGAGTGCGCAGTACTACTCCGCTCGATGAATCCCCGAGTCGTGCATTTCTGGGGAACCCGCGCCGCAGAATTTGCCTCGCTTGTCCGCTGGGCACTCCCTCAATCGCGGCTCATCGCAACCCTTCCCGCGGAACCGCCGAGTTCAGAATCATGGTTGACTCAATGGCTCGGCAGCAATGCCGCGGCACTCGACCACCTCGTGGTCGACTACGCCGTGAAACCAACCGCAAAAACTGTCGTCGTCACCCCAGGGGTTGCCATCCCAACCGAGAATACCTTGCCGCGTGAGCAACTCCTCGCCGACCTCGATCTTCCTGCCGACGCCCAACTCATCACCCTCGCCGGCCCTCTTACGCGATCTCAGCTGATCGACGAAGTGATCTGGAACTTCGAACTCGTCCGCACCCTGTACCAACAAGCCTGCCTGGTAATAATCGGCGACGGCCCCGACGCCGCCCGCCTCGAGCGCTACGCCCGCTTAGTCAGCGAGCCTGCGGTGATCCGATTCGTTAAAGGGGTCAGAACTATTTATCAAACAACGAGTTCTTACTCCTTTTCTTTGCCAAGCATGCTTGCACACAGCACCCTCTATTGGCAACCTGGCAAAAGTAACTCCATTCCCACTGCCTTGCTCACCGCCCAGTCACACGGGATTCCAGCCATCGCCAACGACACCCCTCCCCACGCCCAGGTCATCACCAACGGGGAAAATGGTTTTCTCGTTCCCACCGATCGGCGGGCCATTTGGACTCGCCATTCGATCGAACTCCTAGAAAATGCCCCCTTGCGCGAGCAATTCGCCGTCACCGCCCGCAGCGTCATCGCCGCGAGATTTTCCCTGCCTGACATGCTCCAGGCCTACCACCAACTCACATCGTTCGTCGGCAGCGCGAGCGCTGCTGGCTAACTTCGACTACGCTTCGGCTACCACTCGCCGAACGCCCGAGAGGCACGAGGCCGTCTCGATCCTAGGTGGCAACCACCTTTCCTGCGATGACTGCTGGGCATAGCCCACCGTGCGGCGACGAAACTCTGCAGGGGTCCAACGCCGGCGAATCTTTTCACATTCCGAGGCGATCTGACGGGGCGACGGCAAGTATTCAGGATAGGCTCTCATAGGTTAATCTCGCGTTGTGGGAAAAAGCTGAAAGGAAAGAAACCAGGGCCGAAACGCACTGTGGCGAGCAAAGAATGGGCATCTAGGTGCGAATGACTCGGCCCTGGTTCAACGTTTGACATGGACGCAACTGTACTGGCCAATAGTTGCGGTCTTGTTCAGATATTGTGAATTCTTGGTTCAGGCCCGTTAGCGATCCCGTGTCCCACTGCGGTTGTCGGCCTTTGCCCGCACCCAATAAACCACTAGAATTGCCGGGATTACCGTAATACTTATCTCGCACGCAACGCACCGGGGAGGATCAAAAGCGATGAATGATGTTTTGGCAGTGGTTTTGGCAGGTGGCAAGGGAACTCGGCTCGAACCACTCACCCGCGAACGTGCCAAGCCGGCGGTCCCTTTCGGCGGCATCTATCGCATCATCGACTTTACCCTCTCCAACTGCATTAACAGCGACATTCGTCGCGTATTGGTCCTCACCCAATACAAGGCGATGAGTCTCAATCGCCATGTCGGCGCCGGCTGGCGGCATCTCTTAAGCCGCGAGTTGGGAGAATTCATCGACGTCGTCCCTCCTCAGCAACGCATCGACGAACAGTGGTACCGCGGCACTGCAGATGCCGTCTATCAGAACATCTACACCCTCGAAAAGGAACGTCCTGAGCACGTCGTCATTCTGGCGGGCGACCATATCTACAAGATGGACTACTCCAAGATGGTCGAATACCACGAACAGAATAACGCCGACCTGACGATTGCCGCCTTGCGCGTCGGTGTCGACGAAGCGCGCTCTTTCGGAGTGATGCAAACCGACGAAAACAATCGCATCATCGGCTTCGAAGAAAAACCTGCCGAGCCAAAAACAATGCCCGGTAGCGACACCCAATGCCTCGCCTCGATGGGCATTTATGTCTTCAACGCCCACTTTCTCTTCGACCAACTCTGCCAGGACGCCACGATCCAACATTCTGACCACGATTTTGGCCGCAACATCATCCCCTCGGTTATCAAGTCGCATCGACTGATGGCCTATCCATTCACCGACGAAAACTCCAAGGCCGACCTCTACTGGCGCGATGTCGGGACACTCGATGCCTACTATCAATCGAACCTGGAGCTGACCGACGTCGAGCCGCTGTTGAATCTCTACGACTATCACTGGCCGGTCCGCACCGACCAGCCAAATCTCCCCCCACCCAAGTTCGTGTTCAACGAACCTTCCGGCCGCCGTGGTATGGCCACCGACAGCATCATTGCCGCGGGCTCCATCATCTCCGGCGGCAAGGTCGATCGCTCGATTCTCTCGCCGCGGGTTCGAGTCGAAGAGTGTGCCGAGGTGACGGGATCGATCTTGTTCCGCGGAGTCCAAATCGGTAAAGGGGCCGTCGTGCGCAACGCCATCATCGACAAATACGTGCAAGTCCCCGACGGCGTCCAGATCGGCGTCGACCTGGAACTAGACGCCCGCCGCGGGTTTACCATCACCGAAGGGGGCATCGTGGTGGTGCCGGTGATCGAAGCCGTCGAAGAGATTTTCTCGCGCAAGTAACTCCGCGTATCCCCTGTTAGCCGCGACGCGCCGACGAGTCCTGCTCGTCAAAGCGGAGCGGGGATTACTTCAACAATTGATCGTACTCCCCATGAGTTCTGAGCCAGAACCAAACAAAGCCGGTGGACTTTTCACTGGCCAATGCGCGATAGTTCATTCCGACGCGGACCGACCACAGTTGCTGCTTACCGCTGATTTTCTTGAAGTGCAGCGAAGGGTGACGGGGATCGGCTTTCGGAAGTTGAAACTTCTCGTCGGCCAACTTCCGCACTGGCTCAGGGAGAGTGCGATAATGTTGCCAAAATCTTGGCAACGCAAGATGCGTCACAGCGGCTTTGCCTTTCCGGCGGCGTATTCGGCGTCGACTTCGTTGAGCAGTGTGTCGAGGCGTCCTGCTTCGAGATCGCACTCGATCTGCTCGTCCCAAGACTGCGCGTGGAACTCGGCAAACCACGAAGCGAACTGAGCTAAGTCGCTTGAGGAAAGTTGAGTAACGGCGGATTCAAGTTCACCAATGCTCATGTTTGACGCTCACAACGGAGACCTGGATAGAGCGAAATAATAAACTGCTCGACTTTTCTACTCTCCATTTCCATTATTTCACATCAAAAGAAGCGTTACCACCCCTTTTGGGCCGCGCGATTGCCCCCCACGGCAGTCAGAGTGGCGTCGATCTGGAACTGGACGTCCGCCGTGGTTTTACGATTACCGAACAGGGCATCGTCGTGGTGCCTGTGATCGAGGCGGGGGAAGAGATCTTCTCGCGGACGTGAGTCACGCGCTCCCCTGCGGGTCGCGGCTAACGACTTCGCAGTTGCAATAGGAGTGGGGATTCACCCCGCTTGCAGCACTCCCCCTTCTATCACCTCGTTGGCAAACCCCGCGTAGGCCGTCCCGATCTGCTTGGCCATCGAGTCAGGGAAGCAATGAAATTCTCCTGCTTTAAGCGATTTGACAATTGCCTCGGCAACTAATTCGGGCGGCTCTGCAATTTCAGAGAGTCCTGCGGCATCACCCATGTCCGTATCGATCGGCCCTGGATGCACGCTGAGAACTGTGGTTCCCTGATCTCTTAGCAACTCGCGCAAAGCCTGTGTCACGGAATACGAAGCTGCTTTGGAAGCACAATACGTCGTGAATGGCGGAAAGCACCTCAGTGAGGCTACCGAATTCAACTGGACCAAGGCACCTCCCCCATTGGATTTGAGAACTGGCGCGAACGCCTGAGCCACGTGAATGAATTCATAAACATTGCAGTCCATTTCAAACTTTAAGGCATCAATGGCATCGCCATCCAAAGCGGAGGCCGTACGCAAGACACCCGCGTTGTTGATCACTAGCTCCACGTCACTAGCAACCTTGGCCGCTGCCTGGATCGATTCAGGTTTCGTCATGTCCAACTCAATGGGGACAACCTTGTCTCCGTAGACCTGGACAAGGGGGGCTGCTGAGGAAGGGTTTCTCACGGCCGCGTAGACCTTGGATGCACCCTGTTTGAGTAAGGTTTCAGCGATCGCTTTGCCGATTCCTCGGTTGGCACCCGTAACTAAAATCACCTTACCTTTAATGTCGAAACTCATCTGGCTCTCCTTTCATACCGAGTTAGTCCGTAATGCTTATCGAGCATCCTTCACTTTAGAGACTCATGTTGATTGGGCAAGTAGCCCCCAAAATTATTGATGGGAATTTAGCGCGATTACTTGAAGCAGGTGAAGAAATCTTTCGCGTCAGGAACCCATTCACGCTCCCCTGCGGGTCGCGGCTAAAAGGTTTAGCCGCGGCGCGCCGACGAGTCCTGCTCGTCAAAGCGGAGCGTATGCTTTCCCCTTCAAATCCACCACCACACTATTGCGTCGTACACTCGATCCCCCAGCCACTTCCGTGCGAACATCATCGGCCGGGCCATCTTTCCTACCACGTAACGTGTCTTCGGCCGGCGGGCTTGGAGCGCTCTTGAAACCGTTTTCGCCACCGCACTTGCTGGGGAACCGTTTCCCTCCTTGTACGCTTCGGTGCTGGCCACCTTGATCTTCTCGGCTATTTTACCATAAGCCGTGTGGCCGGAACGCTGCATCATCGGTCCAATCATCGAGTCGTCAAATTCCGTTTCGATGACGCCTGGCTCGATAATAATCACGTCGATGCCAAAGGGAGCCAGTTCCATCCGCAAACAATCCGACCACCCCTCGAGCGCATGCTTCGAGCCGTGGTACCAGGCCCCCAGCGGCATATACATCTTGCCCGCCATCGAAGAGATATTCACAATCTTGCCGCGGTGTTGCTCGCGCATGTGGGGCAACACAGCCTTGGTCATCCGCGCTAGCCCAAACAGATTCACCTCAAACTGATACTTGGCATCCTCCATTGGAGTGTCCTCCACCGCGCCGTAGTTGCCGAAGCCCGCATTGTTCACCAGAACATCGACCCCGCCGTGCGCGCTATCGATTTGGTTAACGACTCGTGCGACATCCACCTCTTTGGTGATATCCATCTCCAGGACAATCGCCCCCTGCTGTTCGAGATCGGCCATCATTTCCAGCCGTCGCGCCGCCCCATAAACTACCAACCCATCTGCCAGCAATTGCTCGGCAATCGCCTTGCCGATCCCCGACGATGCCCCCGTCACCAGGGCCACGGTTTTCTTCTCTGTCATATTGATATTCCCACGATTACCTGGTTAGTCGCCACGCGCCCGGCGAGTAATGCTCGCCAGAGCGGAGCGCGTCTTCTCACCCCCGCTCAAACCGCAACACTTGATACCCCAACATCCCCTTGCGGCTTGCCTTCTCCAGCAACCGCGTTGCCCGCGTAAACAACTCGACCTCCCGTGACTGGGTCCTTGACTGGGGCCAACCTCTGGCACTGGCATAAAGGAAATCATACGTAGGCAACGTGTTCGCTGTGATATCCCTGGCCTCACGCAACACAAGCCCATTCACCTGGGCCAGTTCTCGATACTGTTCCAGCGACGAGGTGAGATCGATCTGCCCATAGCTCCGACGTACCGCTTCATCCGCCGAGAAGTCAATGGCCGCGAGATACTCGGCCGCCCTCTCACTGGGCAGAAAGTCCGAAAGGGTGAGGTTTCCGCCCTTGTGCAGCAGGCGCCCCGCTTCTGCCAGAAACGCTGCACGATTGAAGTGGAACACGCTCTCAACGGCCAACACAATGTCGCAGCTCGCGTCAGAGAGTGGAATCTGTGCCGCATCCGCTTGTAACAACTCAATTGAATTTCCGTTGCAAGGTCGCGCCAATGCGGCCGCGCGTTCCAGTTGCCGCGCATCGATGTTCACCCCCACAAGCTGCAAGTCGCTGAATCGCTCGTTCAAGCTGGCCAGCGTCCCGCCAAATCCGCAGCCAACATCCACGATCCGCATTCCATCATCAATTGCAGCCACATCGCAAATCACCCGGCAGAGCCGCTCGGCGGCCTCACCATACTGCTCAGGCGAGCAAGCGTCGCGCGGAGGATCTTGCCAATATCCCCAATGCACGTGGCGACTAAATGCTGCAACTGCACGAGAGTCGTCGCCGGCCAATCGATGCAGCAATCCATTAAAGTAAGGCGGGTTTTCCATAGACTCTTCCCAGAGAGTTCGTCATAGTCATTGATCACATGATGACAGATTAGCTGTACTCAAGCGAGTGTCGATCTCGGCTCTCGCCAAAAGCCGTATTTATGGGAACCCCCACTTCCTGCGAGCTGGGACATACTGCCATTGGTCGTGTGTATGCCAACTTAAATAGGGGCAATGTGGCACCCAGAGGTATGACTCTGCGTCAGACTTGGTTATCCTAAAGAAATCATTACCAAGACAACACCGTGCTTCGAGAGACCATCGATGAGCCAGCATCCTAATCGAGAAGGTTGGTTTCGCGGCTCAAACTTCGCATGCGAACCGGCACCCATCCCTCGTAAGCGCACCTATCGATTGATTCTGCTTGGGCCACCGGGCGTGGGCAAAGGAACCCAGGCCGGGTTGCTTTGCGGGCGCCTGGGAACCTGCCATCTGTCGACGGGCGACCTCTTTCGGGAAAGCCCTGTGCCACAGATCCCAGCCCTGCCATGGCTGCCGCACTCGCCGCCATGAGTCGCGGGGAACTGGTCTCTGATGAGCTTGTCATGACGATGGTCCGCGAACGGGTTGGATGCTTGCGGTGCCACGGTGGTTTCTTGTTGGATGGCATCCCGCGCACTTACTCCCAAGCCGAAACCCTGGAGATTATCCTTGAGGAACTAGGTGTCGAGTTGGACGCGGTGTTGTCGTACGACCTTCCGCTAGAAGAGATTATAGAACGCATCGGCGGCCGGCGCACTTGCTCGAACTGCAAAGCCGTTTTTCACATCACTTCCCACCCATCCGCAAAAGTAGATCTCTGCGACCACTGCGGTGGAGCGTTGCGCCAGCGGGACGATGATCTCCCCGACGCCGTACGCGTTCGTATGCAGACCTACACCCAAGCGACCAGGCCTTTGATAGCGTTCTACGCTGAGCGCAAGAAACTGATCTCTCTCTCAGCCCAGGGCCAGCCGCACGAAATCTTCGAACACTCTTTACAGTCTCTCTCAGAGCACTTGAGTATTCCCTCCGAGTAACCTCGGCGAAGCCGGCGCATCAGACTGGCGGCGATCGAAAGTCTTCCTACCGAGCATCACGCCTGGCCCTCGAAGCACTTCGCGTGTAGGTCACGAGTGGAGCCGATCTCTCCTTGGCCCCCGTGATTCTCGAAGACACGGAAGTTGCGCAACTTTTCGCGACGATGGCCGACGACACTGAGTTTCAAGAAATCAAACCCAAGATCGAAGCCGCGGACCGCAATCTCCTCCAGAACAACGCTAACCAAACCAGCCAAAGTTTCTCAGCTTTAGCCACGGATTCACCCAGCGCGGCCAGTGGCGGTAACCAAAGCATTGCACAGGAGGAATTGAGACAATAGAGAAGCGCAAGGAATGGATGAAAGGAACGCTAATCTTCACTAATTTAATTAACTTAAAGTGAAAAGAGTTTTAACCGCAGAGACGCAGAGGCGCGGAGAAAACCGCTGCCTGAGTTGATCTGGTGAGGAGATGCTTTCACTGCTTATTAACGAGAATTATCTCCGCGTCTCTGCGGTTCATTCCTTGGACTGTTTTCAGTATGAGTCATTAGCGATGATTAGTGTCCTTGCACATCCTTCATTGCCTCCGTTCCCTCTCTCCTCCCGTTCAACAAATTTGCGCAGGCTGCGAAAACTTGAATCGTTTGTACCACGGACGGAACACGGATAAGAGTTCGAATTCAACATTTTCAGTGTTCAATCAGTGTTAATCCGTGGCTTAGAAATTTGCGCAAGTTGCGAAGATTTGCATCGTTAGTAGCACGAATGAAGCACGGAGAATCTTGAAGTGGGGATCTTATCCGTGTTCCATCTGGGTGAACCCGTGGCTAAAGAACGAAAGCACCGTGCCAACAATCGAATTATTCCCTGGCTAACAGCCCTCACTGGAAAGCGAAGGTTTATCTTTCTTTGCTTCCGCTCCATTCTCGCACCGCCCCACCAGCCAATAAGTCTTCATATACCCTTTCCCTTTCATCTCCACTTCTCCGCGTTCCTCTAATATGAATTCGCCATTGAGCAGGGCAGCGGCATCCTCCGAAAGATGGATCCGCCCCGGCAGGCTACTCGACTCCAGGCGGCTGGCTGTGTTGACCGTGTCGCCCCAGACGTCGTAGGCAAACTTCTTGATCCCGATCACCCCCGCCACCGCCGGGCCGGTGTGGATGCCGATGCGAATGCTGACCGGATGCAGCATTTTCTGGTTGCATGCCACCACCGCCTCGAGCATATCCAGGGCCATCGCCGAAACATCCTTCGCGTGGCCAAGCCGTTTTTCCGGCAGCCCGCCGGCGACCATGTAGGCATCGCCGATGGTCTTGATCTTCTCTAGCCCGTGCTTTTCCGCCAGGTCGTCAAAGGCCGAAAAAAGTCGATTGAGTTGGTCTACCAGTTCCGTAGGCGTCACCTTTTCACTCAGGGCTGTAAAACCGACGATATCGGAAAACAACACCGTGGCCGAGTCGAAATGATCGGCGATAATCGAGCGGTCCTCTTTGAGCCGTTGGGCGATCTTCGACGGCAGGATGTTCAATAGCAACATTTCCGATTTCACCCGTTCGAGTTCCAACATCGCTTCCGCCTTCTGAGCCGCATCGCTATAGAAAAACGACATGATCGCGAGGATCGCAAAAGCGCTCGACACATTAATCATGAGAAACGCTTCCTTCGCCGTCGGGCCAAGGTCAACATGTGGTTCGTTCCAATACTGCACTCGGTAGTAGAATCCCAAGAAAGAAATCAGGCATACGAAAAACAACACGACCGGGATGTACATCACATTCTTGAAATTCATCAAGAAGGTAAATGCGACGATCACTAGCAGATAGTACTGAAATCCGAGGTCCCAACCCAAGAAATAGACTGCTAGAAACTGGTGAATCAGCACTTCAGTCGAACCGAGAATGACAGCGGTGAGCATCGCCCCCCAGCGGTACAAAATCGTGATACTGAAGATCCAGAAAATAACGCTGCCGATATTAATATAACTGAGCGTCGGGAAATTCAGCCACCAGAAGACGAAAACCCACGACAGATGCAATAGGAGCGCGATGTAGTTGGCGATGATCATCGAAAGGTACATCCGATAATCGTACCGCTCGACATTTTCCGGCACCTTCAGCAGCACATCTAGAACTGGCCGAAGATATCGCCCCAAGGTTTGGAGTAAGGGTTGCATGCTGATCGGAGGCCAGATGGGAGAAGTGGGTTTGTGTCGTCAATTCTACCGGGATTATAGCACCCCACTACCCAATCCCCAACTCACTTCACCCACTTTCCCTAGCCGCGGGGTTACGCCCGGCAGGTCTTCCCCTCACAATCACCCTATTCAGCGCAACAGAGAAATTAGTTGCACCACGACTCCACATCTGCTGTAATGCGACTGAACCTTTTTTCCTTGTAGCGTGGTATCTCTCCGGGGTCTCGGGCCGCCAACAAGACATGGAACAGGAGGAAATGAGATAACCAAAAAAGAACTGCTGGATGAGAAGAACACAACTTTTCGCTTTTTCGACTAGTAAGAATTAGTGCTCCACGCGTGAGATATTTACTATGACATCCAATAATTCGTTCTCGCGCGACGAACAACTAGCCCGGCTCGACAGGCACTCCGGCATCAGGGATATCGTTGTCATCGGCGGCGGCGCGACTGGAGTGGGAATCGCGATCGACGCTGCCTCGCGCGGTTATCGAGTAGCTCTCTTTGAACAACACGACTTCGGCAAAGGAACCTCCAGCCGCAGCACCAAGCTCATCCACGGTGGCGTGCGTTACCTGCAGCAAGGTAATCTGCACCTGGTGCGCGAAGCGCTCCGTGAGCGCGGGCGCCTCCGTGCCAACGCACCACACCTGGTCTATCCACTGCCGACGATCGTGCCGCTCTATCAATGGTGGGAGCCACCCTACTACCGCCTCGGCCTTAAAGCCTACGATCTGCTCGCTGGCAGCTATAATCTCGCCAGGTCTTCCCGGCTGTCCCTCGCCGAGACGGTCGCCGAACTTCCCACCATCCGTCAGCAAAACTTGCGCGGAGGAATCAGCTATTTCGATGCTGGCTTCGACGACGCACGCCTACTTATCAGCATGGTACAGACGGCCGTCGAACTGGGTGCCGTTTGCCTCAACTACTCCCCGGTCGTATCGCTCTTGCGACAAGGAGAAAACATCTCGGGCGTTGTCACAACCGATCGTGAGACCGGCCAAACCAGAAACATCGAAGCGCGGGTGGTTATCAACGCCGCCGGGCCATTTAGCGACGAAGTCCGCCGACTCGACAACCCGCAAGTCGAGCCGTTGATTGCTCCCAGTCAAGGAATCCACCTCGTCGTGAGTCGCAGTTTTCTGCCCGGCAACTCGGCGCTGATCGTTCCCAAGACAACCGACGGACGGGTCGTGTTCGCGATTCCTTGGAATAGTCACACGCTCATCGGCACAACCGACACCCCACTCGAAGCGGTCTCACTCGAACCTCGCCCCCAACCTGCCGAAGTCGAGTTTCTGCTAGAGACCGTGGCCGACTATCTGGATCCAGCTCCCACTCGGGCCGATGTCCTCTCGATTTTTGCTGGCATTCGCCCTTTGGTTGCCAAAGGTGGCAAAGACCATACGTCGAAACTCGGCCGCGATCATGCCATTCGAGTCTCCACGCCCGGCTTGGTCTCCATCGTCGGCGGCAAATGGACGGCATATCGGCAGATGGCTCAAGATGGTGTCGATCGCGCCGCCCAAGTCGGTGAGTTGCCCCAAGTGGATTGTCGAACGCACGACCTGACCATTGCCGGGGGAAAGGGTCCGGTGATGGATGGACCACTGCATGTCTACGGCGACGCCGGGCAACAAGTGGCAGAGTTGATCGCCTCAAAACCTGCATACGCCGAGCTTCTCGATGATGCGCTGGTTTATCTTGTCGGTCAGGTCGTTTGGGCGGTCCGCCACGAGATGGCCCGCACTGTCGAGGATGTCCTCGCCCGCCGACTCCGGGCGCTCTTTCTCAACGCCCCCGCCGCACTCCGCGCCGCCCCCTACGTGGCCGACCTTCTCGTTGACGAACTCGGCCACGACGCCGCCTGGAAATCGGCCCAGCTCGAAGAATTCACCGAGGTTGCCCAGCATTACCTCGCTTAGCTACGACTCGCGCTTATGTCCACAAGAATCAAGAGAGTACCAGTGCCCCACCTTCGCAGTAGTCCGGGTACCCCAAAAGTCTCAATCTGATGAGCGAACCCTGGGTCAGCGACATCGAGAGCCGCTTGAGATTCACACTAGTAACTCACTCACTACGCGCCCATGCACATCCGTCAGCCGGAAATCGCGTCCTGCATAGCGGTAGGTCAACTTCTCATGGTCGAAGCCCAGGCAGTGGAGCATCGTGGCGTGCAGGTCGTGAACGTGGACCGGTTTCTCTTCCGCTTTAAAACCAAACTCATCGGTAGCCCCATGCACGTACCCACCTCGAATGCCGCCGCCGGCCATCCACACGGTAAACCCATAGTGGTTGTGATCACGACCGTTCATCTTCCCTTCATTCAAACCCTCTTTGGGAAGCTCCACCACCGGTGTCCGACCAAACTCACCACCCCATAACACGAGCGTCTCATCCAGTAGCCCGCGCTGATTAAGATCGGCCAGTAACGCACCAATGGCCTGATCGCTTTCCTGGGCCAACTTGCGATGCAGTATCGCAATGTCATCATGATTATCCCAAGGCTGACCGTGACCGTGCCAGACCTGCACAAATCGCACCCCTCGCTCGACCAGCCGACGTGCAATCAACATCTGCCGACCTTGAACACCTGGGCCATACATCTCGCGAATGGATTGTGACTCGCGAGTAATATCAAACGCATCGGTGGCTTCCATTTGCATGCGATACGCCAGCTCGAACGAATCGATCTGTGCTTCCAGTTGTGGATCATGCTGCCGACTCGCAGCATGGCGCTCATTGAGTTCAACAAGCAGATCAAGTTGCCGCCGTTGATCCGTGCTGGCGGTCCGCTTGTTTTCGATGTTCTCTATCAGCCGATCTATCGTCACGTGTTGGGTATCAATGTGCGTCGCTTGATATGCCCCGGGCAAGAAACCGGCTTGCCAGTTTTGCGATTCTTGAATCGGATAACCACCAGGGCAGAGTGCCACAAAAGCAGGCAAGTTCTGGTTCGCACTGCCGAGGCCATACGTCACCCACGAACCGACACTTGGCCGGATCAATCGTCCATCGCCGCAATTCATCAACAGCAACGATGGTTCATGGTTTGGCACGTCGGCGTACATCGACCGCACCACCGAGATGTCGTCGATCCGCTCGGCAACATGTGGAAACAACTCGCTCACCTCGATGCCGCTCTTCCCATACTTTTTGAATCGAAAAGGCGAAGGCAACACGCCCCCCGTCGGCCGCTCGGTTCCCAAGTTTTTGTAGGGGAGCGGTTTGCCGGCATACTTGTCGAGAATTGGTTTTGGATCAAACGTATCCAGATGCGAGGGCCCGCCGTTCATGAACAAATGGATGACGTGTTTTGCCTTCCCCGCGAAGTGCGGCGTCCGGGTCGCAAGTTGATCGGCAGCGGCGTAAACCGACTCACTCTGCAAGCCTCCGAGCATCAGGCCTCCCATGCCCATTCCGCAGCGTGCGAAAAAGTCGCGGCGAGAAACGACAGGCAGTGAACACTTTGTCATGACAGCCTCAGTCAATAAACAGAAATTCGTTTGAAACCAACAGAACTTGGGCAAATTGCGACCAGAGATCGAGCGGCTCGGGTTGCGGACCATGAAAATCCTGCTCTGACGACCATTTTTGCCAACCAGAGGAGGATTCCAATGCCAGCGACACCTTCCAGTGGAACGTATCCCAGCCATCATTCTCGCGGCAACCGACCACAAAATCGATCGTCTCGCCGCTCTCCACCGCGGGCAACTCTGCCTCGGTAAGTTGCGTCCCCCTAGCGACAATCCAACTAGCAACCACCCCACGTCGAGACGAAACGATGCTGGCCTCGATGCCATCTCCCTTTTCGCTCGGACGGTCGAGATCGCCCGAGATGAATAGTTTACCCGCTTCGGGTGCCGTCCAACGCCGTATCGAACAGCAATCCGCCTGGTTGCCGGGGTGTCCTCCATCCGGCGTAACCGAAACGTATCTGAGTTCTTGATCCGGAAATTCGCTTTTCGCCTGCCAGCGATTGTCGACGAAGTAATTAAGAGGCACAATTCTCACGCTGGCTTGCTGACTGACGAAATTGATGGCACCGTAGCCGAAACTCCATTCACCCTCAGCCAATAGTTCGGGACCCTGCCGTTTGAGAAATTCAAGTGCCAGTTCAATTTCGCTTGCGCTCGGTTCGCGCGCGAGCACCCTACGATAAAGCTCCGCAATCCGCTCCTTCGGCTCTTTCGCGGCAACTAACGACACGAGATCGCGCGCGACAATCTGCAGCAGCGGGTTGTTGAGCAAGAAAAGTGCTTGCTGTGGTACGAGCGTATGTGGGCGTTCCGGGGAGTGGGCATCGGGGCTCGCGAAATCGAACGCACGAAACACTCCTGGAAGATTCTGCCGATCGATGTGGGCATACAGCGTCCGCCGCGTCCCCCCTTCCTCGGTATCGATCCGCTCCGACTCGCCTCCCACGTGATGGTCAAGCCGACCCGAGACGGTGAGCAACCCATCGCGGAGCGCTTCGAAGTCGCGCCGTCGCCGATTCATCCGCCCCCACAACAGGTTTTCCGGATCCGCGGCAACAAGGGCCGGATCGGCCTGCGATGACTGGCGATACGTACTCGAAGTCACCAGTTCACGCACCAACCACTTCAGCGACCAGCCGTTGCTCACAAAATCCGTGGCCAACAAATCCAGCACTGCTTGCTGCCGAGGAACATCGCTCCGCAGACCGAAATCGCTGGGAGTGAGAACGAGTTGCTCACCAAACAGATGTCCCCACACCCGATTCACAAACACGCGCGCCGTCAGCGGATTCTCGGGACTGGCGATTGCCTGGGCGAGTTCCAATCTCCCGCTGGCGGATCCTATGGGTGATGCACTCATCGTGAAGAATTTCGGAAAACCGCGCGCGACCGGTGGGCCCCGATTCTGGGCATTGCCACGAATGAACACCCCCACGTCTTGTGGCTCGGCTTTGTCCACCAGACGCAACGGCAAATCCTCATCCTGCACTTCCTCCGAACTGGCAAACATGCCGTACAGGCCGTAGTAATCCTCGTCAGTGATCGGATCAAACTTGTGGTCGTGACACCGGGCACAGGCAACCGTCATGCCCATCATGCCCCGGAACACGACGTCGATGCGGTCGGCAATGATATCGTGTGGATTGTTAATAAAACGCCGCCCGAGAGTCACGTACCCTTGAGCTGCCAGGTGATGCCGTGCTCCGTCGTCCGAGATCATTTGATCGGCAGCGATCTGATACTTCAGAAACTGATCGATTCTCATGTCGTCGTTGAACGCACCGATCACCCAATCGCGATACTTGTAGGCATGGGGAAAATTGCGATCCTCTGTGAACACATACCCTTTGGTGTCGGCAAACCGTGCCACGTCCAGCCAATGCCGCGCCCATCGTTCGCCAAACTGCGGCGAGTCGAGTAGCTCTTCGACCAACTCATGATACGCCTCCGGCGAATCGTCAACTTCAAACCCTTGCACCTGTTCCCAACTCGGCGGCAAACCAACGAGATCGAAATACAAGCGACGAATCAGCTCACCTCGCGAAGCACTTGGTGCAGGCGAATGTCCCGCAGCAGTAAGCTCTGCCAAGATGAGTTGGTCGAGCGAATGGGTTGCCCAACGATCTCCCTCGATCTCAGGCACATCAGGTCGCACCGGCGGCTTGAACGCCCAATGAGAACTGGCCCGAGAAGTAATCGTCTCCAGCGAAGCCGCGTTGCCATCGCGCGGATCCGGCACGCCAAGTTCAATCCACCTCTCGAAGTCGGCAATCACCTCTGCTGGCAATTTTCCGGATGGCGGCATTTGCAGCTCAGGATCGTCATACCGTAGCGCTCGCAACAATCGACTCGCACCAGGATCGCCCTTCACGATGACAGCCCCCGATCGCCCACCTCGTTGCACAGCCGCGCGATTGTCAAGCGTTAGCTCCCCCTCAATCTCGTCGGCATTCGCTGAATGGCACTCGTAACAAGACGCCACCAGCACGGGGCGAATCCGATTCTCAAACAATTCAATGCCGTTGGAAGACTCCTCGCCACTTGACCAGGGAATAGCGAGGCTCACTAGAAAGAGAATAAGCAGGTTTTGTGCAACAAGCCGCCACATGCAATGCTTGCCCCAAGTGGAAGAAAGAATTAGCGCCGCCCCCATTCTATTCCAATCCCCAACGTCCCGCAAACTCGCTGTTAGCCGCGAGAGGGAGCGGAACATGTTCTAGCCAGCAAAGACGGTTGGAGAAGAAGTGTCAGGAACCCCGATTTTCTTTTAGCGGCGATGACGATGTTGCCTTCGCTAAGTCAGGACGAGATCGGCACGCGAAAGTGATGCCCCGTTGCTGGAATGGGCGCGGAGCCGGGTACCCACTTGTGGGTGGCTCTGTCAGCGGTTCCAACGCCGGATGAGACAGTGTGAGGCCCCGCGAGCTTCGGATATCTACCAGGGTGGCGAGAAGGAACCACTACCAAGCTGACCGAGACGCGCCGGCAGCACGCAACTCACTGGACAGCGTGTTCCCAAAAAAATACCCTATGGTAGTTTCGCTTTACGTCTGCGATCAACTCAAAAGGCAAGTTTGGCCATGACAGTGCTTTTCTTTTCCGATGTTGCGGCGACGCTCTTTGCCGAACGCCGCTTCGCCGGAGCCGACACCCAGGAACTGGCCGACCGGGTCGGCGTCGGGAAAGGAGCTTCCCACTTTTCAACACCGCAGCGACCAAATCAGACCGGATAAAGCTTTAGCATTCTTTTGTCTGATAGCGTCCGTTCGCCGTTCGTCATTTCGGAAATCCTTTGTCACTGGGATGTAGCTCCACGCGAAATTCGAGAGGACCGCTTGGTTCGCCCTCAACGGAATCTGTTGATAAAACTTTCCTAGCAGATTCGTATCCAGGTGCTGACACTTCGACAGTCCATCCATCGATATTGTAATTGGTCCATCTCCGCAGAATTGAGTTTCGTGTGACAACTGAGCAGCGGGATCTAAATCCTAGTTAGTGTCTGTCGGGAAACTTGTTTGTTGGGGAAAAATGCCTCCTCACCAGAATCTGTGGGCGAACTCTGGCTCTGGCAGGCGTCCAAGGTTGTGGTAGAGGCTGATTTCAATGACTTCGTAGGTGCGAAAGCCGTATGATTTTCTGGTGGTCAGTTTTACTTTGTTGTTGA